>JBGTGT010000106.1:0-25770 GCA_041746575.1 Microcystaceae cyanobacterium | reverse complement strand
GGTTGAAGGCGCAGCACTGGAAATGCTGTTTAGGGGTAACTTTAACGAGGGTTCGAATCCCTCCCTCTCCGTTAAGTATCGCTCAAACAAATAAAAATGCCGATTTATTTTTATTGGGGAGATGACGATTTTGCCTTAACTAAAGCGGTTAAAACGTTGCAAGAAACTGTTTTAGATCCAAACTGGCTATCGTTCAATTATGAAAAAATTTCAGGGGAGCAAAGTGATAGTATTACACAATCTTTAAATCAAGCCATGACGCCTGTGTTCGGCGCGGGAGGGCGATTGGTTTGGGTCGAAAATACTACCCTTGGTCAACAATCTTCAGAGGCAATTCTAACGCAATTAGAGCGCGTTTTACCGGCCATTCCTGACCCTTCTCATTTATTATTCACCGCTTCTAAAAAGCCCGATAAAAGACTCAAAACGACCAAGTTACTGGCAAAGTATGCCACGGTTCAATCGTTTTCTTTAATTGCACCTTGGAATCGAGACGAATTACGACAACACATTCAGCATATCGCCGCAGAAGTTGAAGTTAAATTAACCCCCAAAGCTATAGAATTACTCTGCGATTCAGTGGGCAATAATACCCGTCAATTATGGAATGAATTAGAAAAATTAAAGCTTTATCGTCCTGAGCAAATGCTCAATGAAAAGGATGTCGAACAATTAGTCAATGCGACAAATCAGAATAGCTTGCAATTAACCAGTGCCATTCGCAAGGGAAAAATAGACGAAGCATTGGGGTTAGTGCAGAATTTAATCAATCGCAATGAACCCGCCTTAAAAATTGTCGCCACCTTAGTGGGTCAATTTCGTACGTGGACTATGATTAAATTATATCTCGAAAACGGAGAAAAAGATGATAAACTCATTGCAACAGATGCAGATTTAAATAACCCGAAAAGACTTTATTTTATTCGTAAAGAAATTCAATGGGTTTCGGCTAAGCAACTATTAGCAACCCTACCTTTATTGTATGATTTAGAGTATCAATTGAAACGGGGATCTGAACCTTTATCAACTTTACAAACTAAAGTGATTGAACTCTGCCAGATTTTTGTGAATAAAAATCACTCGTAATAGACCGTCGGTACAATTCAAAATTAACTTGACTTGGCAAATATCTGAGAGATTTAAGTTTGTCCAAGAAAAGGAAACTATTGGTCAACGGCTTTATTTTTTTAATCGGCATTTTTTTTGCTAACTTTTGTCTTTAATTGAGGGTTTATTGGCTCAAAGTCAATCTCATCAACAGGTTTTGGCAGTACTGATGTCCGCTTAAATATTTTGCCATGTCGTGAAATGAGTCAATTTGAATGTAGAAATCATCCACTGATCCTACTATTGCCTAATGGCTGACTTCTGCAAAAAGTCTAATAGCGATTACTATTATAATAAGCCTATATGTCTTTTGATCAGCCCAGATTTGAGTTGTATAGTATTAACTCAAGACTTTGTACAATTATTCGTTTTCACTGGTAATTTAGATATTATTTAGGTTACGTCATTGATTTTTGTCTTCTCTCTGGAATTTCCTATGCAGATAGCGGTTGAAAAGGCACTAGAAGCGGTTGAACAAACGGTAGAACCTCGACAGTTGACTAAAATTCAACGGCTTGTTTTTAAATATGTCTGGCAAGGGCTTTCCTATTCAGAAATAGCGAGAGAAACTGATTATGATGTGGGTTATCTCAGAGATACTGGCTCTAAGCTGTGGCAAATTCTGTCAGATCGTTTGGGTACAAAAGTGACGAAGCAAAATCTTCAATCGGTATTGAAGCACTATTTTAGGCAACATTCCGAAACTTTTGCGATATCCCCTTTCATTTCTCTGGCAAAAAAGGTCAATTCCTCCCAAGATTGGGGAGAAGCAATTAACACTGCTATTTTTTATGGTAGAACGTCCGAAATGACAATCTTAAGTCAATGGATTGTCGAAGATCAATGCCGTCTCATTGCAATTTTAGGAATGGGAGGGATCGGCAAAACCACTTTATCGGTTAAACTCGCAGAACAGATACAGGGGATGTTTAAATTTGTTTTTTGGCGATCGCTACGAGATGCGCCCCCTTTTGATCAACTATTAACGTCATTATTGAGGTTTTTAATCAAGGAAAACAGCCCTCTAGCAGAAACAACGAGCGATAAACTTAATCAATTGCTGGATTGTTTACGATCGGCACGCTGTTTGATTGTTTTGGATAATTTTGATGCTTTATTTACGTCTGTTGAGCAAGTCGGAGTTTATCGACAAAGTTACGAAGACTATGAAAAATTGGTACAGCAAGTCAGCGAGTGGCACCATCAAAGTTGTCTTCTTATCACCAGCCGCGAAACTCCCGCCGAAATTACAAGGCTTCAAGGAAAGAGCTTACCGATACGAGAATGGCGATTGCAAGGGTTAGAGGTTAGTGATGCCTCTCAGCTTTTAAAAGACAAAGGATTGGAGGGATCATCCGATGCCCTCAACCATCTTATCCAGTGCTATCGGGGCAATCCTCTTGCCCTAAAAATTGCGGCTTCTTCTATTCACAGCCTATTTGCAGGCAGCATCAGCGATTTTCTCCAACAAGGAGTCATTGTTTTTAATGGAATCCGACACCTTCTTCAATCTCAAATCAAGCGGTTGTCAGATTTAGAACAACAGGTTATGTATTGGCTGGCCATTAATCGTGAACCATTGAGCCTCAACGAACTTCAAGCGGATTTAATCCTGTCTCATGTCACATCAGGGCTATTGGAAAGCCTAGAATCCTTAAGAGAGCGATCGCTGTTGGAACGCACCGCAGAAGGATTTACCCAGCAACCTGTCGTAATGGAGTACATGACGGAGCAGTTAATCGCTCAGGTGGTATCTGAACTGAATCAGCCCAGTCCTAGCCCTTCTTCTTACTTAATCCGTTATGCACTGCTCAAAGCAACGACAAGGGACTATATTCGTCTTCGTCAAACTTGTGTGATCGTTGAACCCGTTGTCAGCCGAGCGATCGCTGTTTTAGGCAATAAGCAAGGGTTGATTGAAAGCCTCAGTCAACTACTAAAGCAAATTAGTGCTGATAAATTGACAAATTATGGCTATACAGTAGGAAATATACTTAATCTCTTTAACTTTCTGCAAGTGGATTTAACAGAATTTGATTTCTCTGGGTTGTCTGTTTGGCAAGCCTATCTCGCTGAGGTGAAATTACAACGCGTTAATTTTTCTTTGACTGAGTTCAGCCGTTGCGTATTTGCCGAAACCTTTGGAGGAATTTCTTGTGTCGCCTTTAGTCCTGATGGAAAACAACTAGCAACCAGCGATACCAGTGGGAACATACAAATTTGGGATCTAGTAAATGGTCAGAAGTTAAATACCTTCAAAAGCGACTTAGTGTGGACGTGGACGGTTGCCTTTAGCCCCGATGGACAATGGTTAGCCAGTGGAGGGGATGATCATCTGGTTAAGCTTTGGAATCCCCATACGGGGGAATGTATCAGGTTATTAAAAGGTCATACTCATACGGTAAATGCTCTTGCCTTTCATCCAGAGGGAAATCTGTTGGCTAGTTGTTCTCTCGATGGGACAATTCGGTTATGGCCGATGATGCGAATGGGGGAAAATTCAGCAGAAACCCTTCTAGAAGGCCATCAGGGCAGAGTTTGGTCTTTGGACTTTAGTCCCGATGGTGCGATATTAGTCAGTGGTTCGGAGGATAAAACTTTAAAATTATGGGATGTCAACACTCTTAGCTGTCGTCAAACCCTAGGAGAACATACCCACTGGATTAAGTCAGTTGCTTTTAGTCCCGATGGACAAATGATCGCAAGTGCGAGTTTTAACGGCATTATCAAATTATGGTCAGTATCTACAGGAGAATGCCTTAAAACGTGGCAAGGCCATTTAAATCCCGTAACAACCGTTGTTTTTAGTCCCAATAGCCGTTTTCTTGCCAGTGCCAGTTATGATCAGACGGTCAAGATATGGGAGGTGACGTCTACTCAGTGCCTTAAAACCCTCACTCAACATAATAATCGAGTTTGGTCGGTGGCTTTTAGTCCCGATGGTCAATTTTTAGCCAGTGGAGGGGATGATCATGCTACCTGTTTATGGCATTGGGAAACAGGACAATGTACCAAGGTTTGGACAGGATATAGCAACCGAGTTTTAGGGTTGACCTTTAATCTAGACAAGCGATGGCTAGTTACTGGACATGAAGACCAAACCATTCGACTTTGGCATCTGTCAACAGGACAAGTCCAAAACGTTTTGTACGGTCATAAAAATCTTGTTTGGTCGGTAGCGATTGAACCTCAACGGGGTATATTAGCCAGTGGAAGCGGCGATCGCACGATTAAGTTATGGCAAATTGAATCAGGAGTCTGTCTAACAACCCTTATGGGTCATTTGAGTTGGGTATGGTCTGTTAATTTTAGTCCAGAGGGTGATCAGTTAGTCAGTGGCAGTTATGATCAAACGATCAAACTGTGGGATGTAGTCAGTGGGGAATGCCTTAAAACCTTAGAGGGACATACGGCGCCTGTTGTTTGTCTGATTTTTAGTCCAGATGGTCAGTTTTTAGTCAGTAGTAGCCTTGATCAGATGATTAAGCTATGGGATCTTCAGACGGGGCGATGTGTTAAAACGTTACTGGGACATCAAAATAGTGTTTGGACGGTGGCGTTTAGTCCAGAGGGAAACTCTCTCGCCAGTGGGAGTTATGACCGCACGGTGAAAATTTGGGACGTATCAACGGGAAATTGTCTACTTACTTTTGAGGGACACGCTGCACCCATAATGTCTCTGGCTTTCTCTCCTAATGGTGAACGGTTAATAACGGGCAGTTCTGACCAAACCTTGAAGGTGTGGGATAGCCATACAGGGAGTTGTCTTCGTACGCTTTACGGGCATAAAGGGTCGGTTTCTGCTTTGGTTTGGCCGTCTGGGGATTCTGGGAGTGAAATTTTCGTGAGTGGCAGCTTCGATGAAACAGTGCGGTTTTGGGATAGCCAGACGGGGGAGTGTGTCCGAATTTTCCGTACACCCCGTCCCTATGATGGGATGAATATTACAGGAGCGGCGGGGTTAACTGAGGCACAGAAGATAACCTTGAAAGCGTTAGGGGCAGTTGAGCACCGTTAAGTCAATAAAACTCATCCGAGAGAAAATTACTTGTGAGCCGTTTTTCCTAATTTTTGACGATTCCCTTTTCTTATCCCGAACTCAAGTTAATTACATATCAATGACTTCTTCACCATTATGAATCGCTTCTTTACGGGTTTACCCATGAGATGATGAAGCGATCGCTTGCTTAATTTCTTCATCAGAATAGGATTGAGTTATCGAAGAATAAGAGGATTCCATCGGAAATAAATGGAGATTTTGATCATTGATTTTTTCAAAGGGCGCAAAATTATCACAAATAAGGGGCATTACACTGAAATTTTCTTTTAATTTAATTTTTCGTTACAGTCGGGTGAACAAAACCAGAAATAATCCAGTAATTGCCCACCCTAATCCTAACTTAAGCCCCACCTCTGAGCTTATCTAAGACACTGCGATCCTCTAAGGTCGAGGTATCTCCTGAAATCTCCTGATCTGAGGCTAAATTCCGCAATAAACGGCGCATAATCTTACCGGATCGGGTTTTCGGCAGGGCATCTGTAAAACGAATCTCACCCGGACGCGCGATCGCACCAATTTCCTCAACGACGTGCTGTTTTAAGTCTACAGCCAATTCGTCACTGGGTTGATACTGCCCTTCTAAAGTGATAAAGGCGCAAATTTCTTCTCCTTTAATCTCATCGGGTTTTCCTACGACTGCTGCTTCTGCTACCGCCGGATGAGACACTAAAGCAGATTCTACCTCCATTGTCCCTAATCGGTGACCGGAGACATTGATCACATCATCGACGCGTCCCATTACCCAAAAATAGCCATTTTGATCTCGTCTTGCCCCATCTCCAGCAAAATAATACCATTGGTCACCATGGGGCTGAATATGCTCCCAATAGGTACGACGGAAGCGAGCATCATCTCTATATACCGTGCGTAACATACTCGGCCAAGGATGTTTCACCACCAAGTAACCTCCCTCGTTATCGCCTACAGAATTACCGTCCAAATCCACAATATCAGCGATAATACCGGGAAAGGGACGAGTTGCTGATCCCGGTTTCGTCGGCGTTGCACCGGGCAAAGGACTAATCATGATTCCGCCTGTTTCGGTTTGCCACCAAGTATCAACAATGGGACATTTTTCGCCACCAATTACTTTGTGATACCACATCCATGCTTCAGGATTAATGGGTTCGCCTACCGTCCCTAAGAGACGCAAAGAGGAGAGATCACGAGCTTTCGGAATTTCTTCCCCCATTTTAATAAAAGCACGAATGGCAGTGGGGGCGGTATAAAAGATATTTACACCATATTTTTCGATCACATCCCAAAAACAACCGGGATTAGACGGACGAGGCACCCCTTCATACATTAACGAGGTTGCACCATTAGATAAAGGTCCATACACAATGTAGCTATGTCCTGTAATCCAACCGACATCGGCAGTACACCAGTAAACATCGTTATCTTTGAGGTCAAAAATCCATTTTGTCGTCATGTGGGTATAAAGATTATAGCCCCCTGTCGTATGCACCACCCCTTTCGGTTTGCCGGTACTGCCACTGGTATAAAGAATAAAGAGCATATCCTCGCTATCCATCGGTTCGGCAGGACAATCGGCGGAAACGGTTGATTGAAGCTCATGCCACCAATAATCTCGACCTTCTACCATCGTAACGGGTTCTTTGGTACGTTGTACGACCAAAACGTTTTCGACTGAAGGTGCGCCATATTCTAAGGCTAAATCCACTTGTTCTTTCAAGGCAATAGTTTTATCTTTGCGA
This sequence comes from Microcystaceae cyanobacterium, assembly GCA_041746575.1. Lineage (GTDB taxonomy): Bacteria > Cyanobacteriota > Cyanobacteriia > Cyanobacteriales > Microcystaceae > JBGTGT01. Next base: position 18,885 of record JBGTGT010000106.1, on the reverse strand, counting down.
AAGCCACCGTCTGCGGTGATGACTAAGGTAGCTTCAGCATCTACAAGGCGATCTTTAAGAGCTTCTGCGCTAAATCCACCAAATACAACACTATGGGGCGCACCAATTCTGGCACAGGCTAACATAGCGATCGCGGCTTCGGGTATCATGGGCAGATAGATGCCCACTCTGTCCCCTTTTTTAACGCCGAGTTGCTTCATCGCATTGGCAAATTGGCAGACTTCTCGATGTAATTCGCCATAAGTGATGGTTCTGGAGTCTCCCGGTTCACCCTCCCAGATAATTGCCGCTTTATTGCGTCGCCATGTAGTTAAATGTCTATCAAGACAGTTATAGGAGATGTTTAATTTTCCACCGACAAACCACTTCGCATCAGGAGGATTCCAATCAAGAACTTGATCCCATTTTTTAAACCAAAAGAGTTCTTGTTCTGCCAATTCTTCCCAAAATTTTGCTGGATTTGCTTTTGCCTTATTATAAAGCTTTTCATACTCTGGAATACTGCGAATATAAGCGTTTTGAGAGAAGTCTGCGGGGGGATTAAACAGCCTTTCTTCGTGCAATATGGATTCAATGGTGATTTCTGACATACTTGCAATCACGTTAAGGGTTGTCATTGCGATTGTCTCAAAGATTTAACCTTTAGGCTAGAGACGAAGTAAAAATTTAACAAATTGTGATCGCTTATCAACTCGAAGCACTGGTATAAAAACGTAAGGCGAATTGCCAAAACAAATGGGTTGCAATTAATAATAATATCGCTAATAGTGCAGAACCAAATAACCAAGCAATGTCCATTCTTCCTAATAACGCTTCTGCCGGAACAGTGGTTAAAAAAGTAACAGGAATGATAAAGGTAAAAAAGAAGCGATAAGTAGCAGGATAAGCAATAATTGGGTATCTTCCTGCTTCAAGAAATCCCCGTAAAACGTCCGTAAGATTATAAATTTTAACAAACCAAATACTGGTTGAGCTTAACAGAAACCAAAGACTATATAAAATAATAACACCAAAGATAACCACAATTAAACCGGTCAAGTAATTCAAAGCATTAGGCTGAAAAAAAGAACTGCCATAGATAATAATTCCTAAACCAAATAATATATCAGGAATTCCCCAAGGGGAAAAACTACGGGTCGATAACCAAAATTGACTACTAATGGGTTTAAGCAATACGAAATCTAATGTTCCTTGTTCTACTTGTTGAACAATACGATTCAAATTAGGGGTTAAAAAAGTTGCTGAAAATCCTTGCAAAAAAGTAAACATCCCTAAAACAACGAGCGCCGCTTGCCAACTCCATCCTTGAAAAGTATAACCTGTTCTATAAAATAAAAATAATCCGAATAAACTGCCACAAAAGCCACTCAAACTACTCACCGTCGCAATAATAAAATTTAGGCGATATTCCAATTCTGCTGCAATGGCAGTACTCCAAAATAACCGAAGAACGTTAAAATATCTTTTCATTGTTTAAAAATCGTGAAAGACTTAAAATTAAGGTATCCATTCTAAAACAAAACTTACTCGACTGTCTTTTTGAACCCTTGAATTTTCTTTTTGAATATCGGTAGCAATTCTCAGGTTATTTGTGACTGCATAGCCAACCGATAGGGTTGAAATTCCCACTTCATCTGTACTGCCGGGGGAAACAAAGGTTTGCATTAAGGTAATATCTGCCGCCCCATTGCGGGATAACGGTAAAATAAGTTTGCCACCCAAATTGAGTCCATCTGTGTGATAATTTTGCGTGTCCAAATAACGATAACCGACAATTGGTGCTACATTAACATACCATCCCAAAGGCAGAACATAATATTGTAAATCAACCCCACCTGAGTGACGGTTCTCAAAATTGGTTTGATAGTCTCCTCGAATCGTAAAAGACGTTTTATCAAGAAAAATATCTTCGACACCGATGTTAATTCCACTACTTTGATGGGAAGAAGGAAATTGAGAATAACCTACTCTAATTCGCGTCCGAAAACTCGGATCATTTTCAATGCTGTCTAGCACATTGGGAGGCTCTTGTAACCATTTTTGTAAGGTGGGACTTTCTTCAATAATTTGGGGATTCAGATCAAGATTATTATCTAAAACAGGTTCTCCTTTTAGCGGTAAAATAAAACTCAATCCGAAAATCAAGGGGGTTACGAAAAGGGTTAGGATTTTCATGGCAGTGAGTTGTTATAAATCTATAGATAAGCGAAGGCACATTTAAACGATTTATTGGTAACTTTCTCTTACTTCTTCTCAATAGGGAAGTTAAAAGTGTAACAAATTCTCCCTCATTTACCCCTTTAATTCTAAACACAACTGACGGAAATGATCGCCTCTGTGTTCAAAGCTAGTATATTGATCAAAACTGGCACAAGCAGGGGATAATAAGACCCCAGATGCACCTTTTTCTAAGGCTAGATCGAGACTTCGCGGTAAGGCTTTATCCATTGTTTCAACGAGTTGATAAGCATCATAGCCAATTTCTTGGAATCTTTGAGCAAAAACAGGGGAAGCATCACCAATTAAAAGAACATAAACGGCTTTTTCTTGAATTTGCTTTAACCATTGACTATCATCTCCTTCTTTCATTTCTCCTCCTGCAATTAAAATTACTGAAGAAGGCATAGATGCTAATCCCACTTCTGCCGCATCATAATTGGTTGCCTTGCTGTCATTGATATATTTAACGCCATTAATCGTGCAAATTTCCTCTAAACGGTGAGGAACACCTGCAAAAGTCACAATGGCTTGAGCGATCGCTTCTTTCCCTATTCCAGCTAGTCGGGACGCTCCAACCGCCATTAAAAGGTTTTGTTGATTATGCACTCCCGCCATCTTGAACAAATTAATAGGACAAATCAACTGTCCAAAGGCAGAAATCCAATTATCTTCTAAATAGATTCCCCTTTGAAGATGACAGGGTAAGGCATCTTTGCCCTTAACGCTTGTCCAAAAAGCATTCGGAAATAAATCAACGCCATTTTCACGCAAAAAAGGATCATCTCCGTTTAAAATTTGTTGCTTACTTCGTTTTATAAGGGAAGTCTTAATTTTACAGTAATTTTCAAGTGTTTTATGACGATTTAGGTGATCAGGGGTAAAGGTTGTCCATAGTCCGATTTGCGGCGATAGGGTTTGAGATGATTCAATTTGATAACTACTAATTTCTGCAATAATCCAATCATATTTCTGGGAAGTCAACGCTAATTCACAGGCGGCATAGCCGATATTACCGCAAGTAGGCGCATTTAATCCTGCTTTATCAAAAATTGCACCAACTAACGCCGTTGTTGTCGTTTTTCCGTTTGTTCCTGTAATTCCTAGCCAAGGAGACGGGGAGAGGTGTCGCCACGCTAATTCTAATTCACCGATTACCTCAAGACCTTGATGTCTGGCTTGTTCTAAAACGGGGACATCCCAAGGGATACCCGGACTAACCACCATCAGATCTGGGGTGTCTTCTTCTTTTAATAGGGGAGTGTAGCCTAATTTGACCTTAATTCCCTCAGATTCTAGGCTTTTTTGACGATTTTGTAAAGCAGTTGTTGAATCACCATCGCATAATACCACCGTCCAATTCTCTTTTTTAAGCAATTTAGCGGCGGCCGTTCCAGAACGTCCTAGACCCAAGATACAAGCATTCGGCATGAAGATTAATAATCGGCATAAAAATTAGCATTTTCTATCCTACCAAAGGAAGGGGATTAACCGTTATCCCCAAATGGCGGCCATCTTGTTGACAGAAAACGATTTCCTGTCTATTCCTGATTTACCAATCGTCCAATCGTGCGGTTATTTGCCGTAAAGGTTTGTTGAGCAACCCTTTGAACGTCTTCTGAGGTTACCGCTTCAATGGCAGCTAACTGCTTAAAAATATGACGCCAACTTCCCGTTTTAACCTCATATTCTGCTAATAACTTAGCCATGCCGAGGTTAGAATCGAGAGAACTTAAAATATTGAGGCGGATTTGATTTTTCACCCGTTCTAATTCCTTCTCCGAGACCGATTCACGAGACAAACGATCAATTTCTTGACGTAACGCTATTTCAACTTGGTTTAACGTCGCATTGGGGGCAGTTTGAGCATAAAATAACACCATATTGGAGTATTTGTCGCCCGGAAAGCCATTGAATCCCTGTGCCACTAAGGCCACCTTTTTTTCTTCCACCAACGCTTGATAGAGACGAGAAGTACGGCCATTACTCATCAGAGCGGTAATCACTTCGTATGTCGCATGGTCGGGGTGACTGAGCGCAGGACGGTGATAACCTTCTAAATACCAAGGCTGTGAGGGAAATTTCAAGGTAACTTCCCTCATTTTATCTTGTTGAGGCTCAATGCGATTTAATTCTGGTGGTTTCGCTTGGGGAGTATAGCGACCAAAATAGACTTGTGCCAGTTGTTGCACCTGTTGAGGGTTAACATCCCCTGCCAGAACAATCGTTAAATTATTGGGGACATAGTAGGTTCTGAAGAAGGTTTCCACGTCTTCCCGACTTAAATTGGCGATATCTTCAGGATAACCAATCACAGGACGTTTATAAGGATGTGCCGTAAAGGCTGTTCCGAGGAAGGCTTCCATTAGCTGGCCGATGGGGGAATTATCGGTTCTTAGACGTCTTTCTTCTAAAATCACCTGTTGTTCCTTATAAAACTCTCGAAAGACCGGATCAAGAAACCTTTCTGACTCTAGCGACATCCAGAGTTCTAATTTATTGGAGGGAAAACTATAAAAATAGAGGGTGGCATCGGCCGAGGTTGCCGCATTTAAATTTTCTCCCCCCGCTTGCTCCACAATTCGACCAAATTCATTTTGTTTAACGAGTTCAGCCGCTTTCTGTTGCGTTTCAAGGAAAGATTGCGTTAATTCTTCAAGTTTCTGCGTTTCACCTGTTGTTTTGGCGATTTTGATTTGCTGAAATAAGCGATCCGATTGTTCTAAAAGGGGTTTTTCGTCTGTATAATTAATTGTACCGATTTGTTTTGTGCCTTTAAAGGCTAAATGCTCCAAAAAATGGGCTACGCCAGTCTGTCCATCGGGTTCATTCGCTCCACCGACATCTGCATAGGTGACAAATGAAATAACAGGGGCATCATGGTTTTCTAGAACAATAAATTTCAAACCGTTGTCGAGGGTGAATTCCGTTACTCTTTCGATAAAACGAGCCACATAGGGTTGAATTGAAGATACAGGTGGAGATAAGTCTTTGGCTAGAGCAACGGGTGAGATTAAGGAGATGATTATTAAAATAATACTGCTTAAAATCCCTCCTAAGAAACGAAAATACTCTTTTTTAAAGTGTAATAAATAAGCCATTTTTTTAAGCCTTCACCAAAACGCCCGGTTCTTTTTGTAGAGGTAGAATAGATAAAGCATCGATATCGGCGCAGTATTTTAAATCTTCATGACAGTCTAAGCGTAATAATCGCTGACCGTGACTACACTGCTCGAATAATCCCAATAAATTATCCTGCCATTGTTTATAAAGGGCAATTGCGGCGATAACCTCATCATTACCCACTTCAATTTTAGCGGAAGTCTCTGTCAATAAAGGTTGAGCGATCGCCCCAGCACAGACCGTATCTTCGAGGGAATAGCCTCCTTGCCAACCTGAGCCAACTAACCAGAGGGTTTCAGGCTGTTTTTCTTGTAAATACTGTACTACTGTGTTTCTGTTGATTAAGGCGGCGGTTATCACCGTTTGAGCCGCTTCTACTCGTTCTAACGCCCTTGTACCATTGGTGGTACTTAAAAATAACCGCTTACCTTTGACCCTATCAGGGGTACAATCGAGGGGAGAATTCCCCAAATCACAGTTCTCTACTTTGTCTCCCCCTCTTTCTCCTGCTCTCAATCGTTTTTCCTGAGGCCAGCTTTCACTGGCGTTAAATAGCGTTTCAATATTACTAAAGGCTTGAACGGCTTCTGCTCCTGATGACAAAGCGGCGGCAATGGTAGTGGTGGCACGCAACACATCAATGACCACGGCACAGGTCGGCAAGGAGTCGGTGGGAGTCAGTTCTGGCGTATGATAAACAAACAGTTTCACTGTCTTTTTTTGAGAATTTTTGATAAACTGTGGCAATTCTAACTTAAAAAGTCCCGTCCTGCCGAGACAATTTCGGTTGTAATGATTCGTTTCCTTATCTAAAAGATCACGAAATTTCGGTTATCCGTCCCCATCTCAACCGTAAAAGATGTCAAAATGATCAAAGGGCAGGAATGGTCATGTCGTTTCTGCCGTCTGGTAACACTTTTTGTGTAGAGTTAGTTGATAATGAGGATCGTCGATGGCTGCCACTGATTTTAAAGACTATTACCAGATTTTAGGGGTCAATAAAAGTGCAACCCCAGAAGAAATCAAGAAAGCGTTCCGTAAATTGGCGGTAAAATATCATCCTGACCGTAATCCGGGGGATAAATCGGCAGAAGAGAAATTTAAAGAGATTAGCGAAGCGTACGAAGTGTTATTTGATAGCGATAAGCGCAAAAAATACGACCAATTTGGTCAATATTGGAATCAGGTCGGTCAAACAGGATGGGGCGGCGGCGCAACGAGTAACCCTAATGTGAATGTGGATTTTGGGGGCTTTGATTTCAGTCAATATGACAATTTTGAAGAATTTATTAACGAATTACTGGGTCGTTTTGCCACACCGGGCGGCGGTTATCAGAATGATGCCTATCGTACCAGTGCCAGAGGAACAGGATTTACGGATTTTAGCCCCGGATATGGCACTCAGTCCCCCAATATTGACCAAGAAGCCATATTGCGTCTAACCTTTTCGGAAGGGTTTCGAGGCGTGCAGAAACGCCTCAATTTAGGTAACGAAACGATTGATGTTCGGATTCCGGCGGGCGCAAAAACGGGCAGTCGGGTACGCGTTAAGGGGAAAGGGGCAATGAGTTCTTATAATCAGCAAAGAGGGGATTTGTACCTCAATATTGAGCTAGAATCCCATAATTTTTTTCAGTTTGAAGGAGATAACTTAGTGTGCGAAGTTCCCATTACCCCTGATGAGGCGGTACTGGGTGCGGCGATTGAAGTTCCGACCCCTAATGGCAGTGTGACGGTTAAAATACCGATGGGGATTCGTTCCGGCCAATCGTTACGGTTACGGGGGAAAGGATGGGTAGATACCAAAGGGCAACAGGGCGACCAATTGGTTAAAATTGTGATTGAAGCCCCTAAAACGATCTCAGCAACGGAAAAAGAATATTATGAGAAAATTCGCAACAGTCGCACTGATAACCCCCGCAGTCATTTAGCGGGAATCAAGTTATAACTCCGCTAAACCCCTAAATCTGATAAGATTTTTAAAAGAACCTTGAATTAACCCTCATTCAGCCAGTGTTATGACCTCTGCAACTTTGTTTTCGGATGCAAACGATATTACGCCGCAAGATTACTGTGTATTTGGATTGGCCACTTGTTTTCTTAAGGAAGATGGCGAATTTCACCAAGTTGACATTATTGAACCCATCCCTTCCGCCGCCCTTGAAGCCATTTTAAAAGGAATTCCGACTTCCTATCAAGTCGCATCCGCTTTTTCCTTAGAACAGGTTTTTATGGGGGATAACTTCAAGATTCCTGATATTTTTCCGAATAATTCTCAATTTTGCGACAACTTTGCAGAAAGAGTGATTGCGGCGACGAGAACCTACAAAACAAGACCAGAAGCCACTAAACATATTCCCATTGGCACTAATCGCCAAGATTTAAACTATTCTTTAGAGAAAAAGCGTGTTTTGAACGACACTAAGGTGGTGCGCGCAGAAGATAACGTCAAGCAACATCCCCATACTCATCAAGTTTTATAAAAGGTTACATTTGGGAAGGAAAATGGGGTTAAAAAATTTAGGGGTCGAATCACTTCAATCGTGAACGTTCTTTTAAGGGGGTAAACTTATGCAAAATCGCTGGAAAGATGAAGAAGCCAGTCAATATAAAGGAGATTTGCCCTTAAGAGTCTATACATCCCGTTTATTAGGCCGTGACCCCTCTTTAGTTCTTCATGGGGGTGGAAATACCTCTGTTAAGCTTAGCGAAACGAACCTAGTAGGGGAAACCGAGTTGATTCTCTATGTTAAAGGCAGTGGTTGGGATTTGGCCACCATTGAAGCGGCGGGATTTGCGCCTGTGAGACTGTCTCCTTTACTCAAATTAGCGAAACTTGACTGTTTATCTGACGCTCAGATGGTCAATGAACTCAAAACTCAGATGACGCTGGCTTCTGCCCCCTCTCCTTCCGTTGAGACGATTTTGCACGCCATTCTACCTTATCGCTACGTCGACCATACCCACGCTGATGCCGTTGTCTCGGTTACCAATACAGTCAACGGTTTAGAACGCATTCAAGAGATTTATGGGAATAAGGTGGTGATTATCCCCTATATTATGCCGGGGTTCGATCTAGCGAAGCTTTGCGCCCAAAAGTTCCCCCTTGAAGCGACGGATAACACTATAGGCATGGTCTTAATGAATCATGGGATTTTCTCCTTTGGCGAAACCGCTCAGGAATCCTATGCAAAAATGATCTATTTAGTAGAATTAGCCGAAATTTACCTTAAAAATCAGCGAAATTCCCAATATTTCACCGCTCCAATTCCTCAGAAGACAGAGAAGCTTGCTCCAATTTTAGCCAACTTACGTTACGAATCTGCTAAGATTGCCGGATTCCCCTTAATTTTAAGCTCGCAACGAACTTCTAAAACCTTAAGCTTTGCCAAACGAGCAGATATCACCGCCATCTCTCAAAAGGGTCCCGCTACTCCCGACCACGTTATCCGTACGAAACGTTTACCTTTACTCGGACGGGACATTTCTGCCTATGCAGAAGCTTATCAGGCTTATTTTACTGCCCATGCGTCTCCGTCTCACAAAATGCTCGATGCCTCGCCCAGAATCATGATTGACCCAGAATTGGGCTTATGTACATTGGGGAAAACGGCGAAAGATGCCCAAATTGTGGCCGATATTTATGATCATACCATTGATGTTATTTTAGCAGCTACTGAATTAGGGGGCTATCAAGCCCTATCTGCTAAGGAATTATTTGAGGTGGAGTATTGGGAACTTGAACAGGCGAAGCTAAATAAAGGCGCAAAAAATCCTATTTTTACAGGAGAAATCGCTTTAGTCACAGGAGCGGCTTCGGGAATCGGTCAAGCTTGCGTCGATTCTCTACTGCAACGCGGGGCGGCAGTGATGGGTTTAGATATTAATCCTGCTATCGAAGCAATGAAGGACACGGTGAACTTTTATGGTGTAACCTGCGATATTACTCATGAAAGTGCCTTGATTAAAGCCATAGAGCAGGGAATTGAACGCTTTGGCGGCTTAGATATGGTGGTTCTTAATGCGGGTATTTTTCCTAAAAGTTGTCGAATTCAAGATTTAGACAGTGCTACATGGCAAAAGGTAATGGCAATTAATTTAGATGCTAATTTAACGATTTTGCGAGAAAGTTACCCCTATCTGAAATTAGCACCTAATGGGGCGAGGGTCGTGGTAATTGGCTCAAAAAACGTTCCTGCACCGGGGCCGGGGGCTGCCGCTTATTCGGTCTCGAAGGCGGCGTTAAATCAATTAATGCGAGTGGCCGTTTTAGAGTGGAGTAAAGACAATATTCGCATCAATGCCGTTCATCCTAATGGGGTATTTGATACGGGGATTTGGACGGATGAGGTACTAAAATCCCGTGCGCATCATTATGGTTTGACGGTAGAAGACTATAAAACTCATAATCTCTTAAAAGTGGAAGTCACCCGTCAATCGGTAGCAGAACTAGCGATTGAAATGTGTAGTCCTTTATTTGCCTGCACGACTGGCGCACAGATTCCTATTGATGGGGGAAATGAAAGAGTAATTTAACAAAAAATTGGATTAGGATTGATCTTTTTTAATGAGAGAAAGTTGATAGCGATAAAGGGCGACAGGTCGATTTTGAACCGAGAAATAGTTGGGATCTTGAGGCGATAAATAGATAGCTGTAATTTGCTGTGCTTCAATTTTCGTCGGGCTGATCAAACGATAGTCGGTGGTGGTTTCAACTTGGTTGAAATAACGATTGTTTTTGTCTTCAAACTGTTGATGGGTTAATTCACTTGTCAAAAAATGGTCTGTCTCGGTTAACCGTTGATCATAACTGATAACTGTAGAAATCAGTCGTCTTTGCTGAGGAAATATTGTAACTAAGCGTGGAGACGGTTTTTGAGTGAGCTTTACCGCTAATATTCCTGATTCGCCAAGATAAGCACGGGTAATTTGTTCGGCATTGTAACGACGATCTGCAATGATAGCTGCAGAAACCTTAAACAAAGAAGGAATAGCCCAACTATAAGAAGGAATAACCGATTGAAGCTGAAATTTTACCTTAAAATTTAAAGGTTTCTCAAGATAACGCCGATTTCCCTCAAAGCTAGGTGTCACTAAGGTGGGGGCAAAGGGAGCGATTTGTTCGACTAAAATACTGATAACTTGCCATGTTCCTTCAAACCCGTTGGGATAATTAATTTCTCCTTGATGGTGGTTTAAGGTCGGGAAATTTTGCCAATTTGGATAAGTTTTCAGTCGTTCTGATAAAGATTCTGCTGAAGCTTGAGGGATTAAACCAATATTGAGACACAGGCAAAAAATGATGATCAATAGTAATCGTATAAACAAGGTCAAGTCATTCTTTTTTCTCAATTTTTCCTGCCTCTTATCACCGATTCGATAAAGTTCTTTCGCCACTGGCATAGGGGAAACTGATGGGATTGCCGCTTAATTCCAGTCTTTGTTGAAATTCTTGCAGAAGGGGTTCTTGTTGCGGTAATTTATCCACCAATTCATAGGGAAAAATGCCCTGATTCATGGCAAAAACAGCAATAGAGCCAGCGGCCGCTCCCACAGACCATTCAAAGGGTTGAACCCGATAGGCGGCGGCAGTAATATGACTGGTGGCAATTCCTTTGCCTGCGATGATCAAATTATCAATTTTTTGAGGAATCATGGCTCTTAAAGGAATTTGTGAAGGATAAGTAGGGTTTTCACTTTGTCTTACCCCTCTACGTTCAATATTGCCTCGTTTTTCGGGGGGAGAAAAGGTCATACAGGGATGAATATCGATGGTGTAATGAGTGATGCCAACAGCGTCTGCATATTGTGTCGCTTGTGACCCCTGAGGGATATATTGGGCTGAAATATCGACTTCATTAATGCCAAATCCTTGGGGATAACGAGAACTAGGGCGACCCACAATGCGCCTACTCTCGCGAATGTAGGGATATTTCGACAATCCATGTAACGTTCCCATCGGAGAATCTACTCCGGTCAATAAACGGTGGTCAGGGTAACGTTTTTTATTGCCGTATCCTAAACGAGAATCCGTATCGCCAGCGACTAACCAGTAATAAAACCCTAGGGCGTGTTCTTCGGCCTTTTTGAGGGTTTCTACCCGTAAGCCACCCATCCATCCCCCCGAACTGAGTTGTCCGCTTTTTTGTAGCTGTTCTCTCGTATAAATTAAGTTATCTTTTGCCGTTCCTGGACGGTAATCATTGCCCCATGTCCAATTTTGGACGGAAATATCCCCTGGTGTGGGTTCACTGACCCTTATTCTGCCAACTCGGACTAATCTTCCTTTTTGAGGACTCCATAGACGACGATAAGTAAAGACTAAATCAAAATAAGCGATCGCTCTTTTGGGATCATAGCCATAATAGGAAGCATACTGGTCGTAAAAGGGCGGTTTTATTTGAGGTTGGGGAAATGGAGTATTTTCTACGGCAAAGGTATAGGTGAAGCCTTGGGTACAATAAGGGTCATTTTGACCGACAGGAGAAGAGGGATTGAGGGAGGAACGGGGGTCAAGACCTAAGCGATAGGGAACATCGGCTAAAGCTATCATTTCGCCTGTTTCGGTGGCATCTACGATAAACCAGTAAGGGGGTTTGCGACGATTTTCTGGTTTCGGTTGAAATTGAATAACGGTTTTTTCTAATCCTCTGCCGTCGTTGTAGCGATAGGCTTCTTCGAGAAGATAGGATAACGGTTTATGAAGGAGGGGTGAGGTTTGATTGGGAGTACTGTGTTGAATGGCGACGACGGCCTGAATATATTTGCCACTTTGGGTTAGGGAAATATCCTTGGCGACAGTGGTGGGAAACCAAAGCAATTTGCCGTTTCCTCGTTGTTCGGCCTCTGCTAATAAGTCCACGACAATCTGATGACCGTGGTAGGGCAAAAAACAGCTTTCACTGACCCAACAATCCCCCGGATTGAGGCGACCATAGACCTGACGAACTTTATCCCTTAGCATTTGATAGCCTCTGGGAAAATGGTTCAAACGACGTTGATATTGGGTTTCATCTAGCGCAGAATTGCCTTGAGACGAAATTTGACCCCCTAACCAGTCGGTGATTTCCGTCAAACAAACTGTTTGCCCCCCCAATAGGGCTTCATAGGCTGTGGCAACACCTGCCAGTCCCCCTCCCACGACGAGGGTATCGCATTCGACAACTTGATCAATCAGGTTAGAGGGCTTTGCCGCTAAGGGAACAAAAAGGGCATTTAACCCCAACCCTGATAAAATTAGCGTCAGTTGAGCGATCGCTTGCAAGCCCTGACGTTTGAGCGTCTTGTTATTGTTCCCCATATGGTCTAGCTGAAAAATCGTTCGTAAGCGTGGGCGAAGGTGTCTTCAGGATTTAAGATAGCAGGAAACGGTAATCAGTGACCAGTTAATAGATAATGATAATAGTTAACAACTTCTTCCCTTTGCTCCGATTCTTTCCTTTATCATGGATCAAGAAGCTGTTATTTTTGGAGTTATTGTGATGACTTGGCGAAGCTCAACCGATATTAAAGACCGCATTTTTGCTGTATTAGTCTATCTTTTTGCTTGGTATGATAGCGTAGGCTTTGGTCAGTTCCTGTTTCGGCAATTTCCACCCCTTTCTATTTTGACCCTTCCTGCTTTACCGGTCGCTTTTGTTTATGGCATTTTAAACCAATTGTTATTTGGATTCGGTAGCTTATTGGTCTTTTTTATTCTCTATGCGGCCGTGGTACGCAATGACCGTGTGAGCCATTTTATTCGGTTTAATGCGATTCAAACGATTTTGATCGGCATTTTATTGGCTTTATTGGGATTGGTCATGCAATATGTCCTTATTCCTGCCTTTGGCAATAGCTTAATCGTGGAAACCCTCTATAACACTATCTTCATTGCAGGGTTAGGGGCGGTCATTTACTCCATGATTCAGTCTGCGTTAGGGAAATATGCCGAAATCCCGACTATTTCTGAGGCGGCTTACTCTCAGGTGCGTTACTAATTTTTTTGGGCGGAACTAAGGCTAAAACGGGATTTTCTAAGCTACCGATGCCTTCAATTTCGATTCGGACTAAATCTCCCGGTTGCATGGGGGCAATCCCTTCGGGTGTTCCGGTTAAAATGACATCCCCCGGCATCAAGGTCATGATGGCGGAAATATAGGACACGAGGTATTCGGGGGAAAAAACCATCTCACTGAGTAGGGAGGACTGACGTGGTTCGGCTTCATCGTTTAAAAACGTTTGTAATCTTGCGCCAGAGCTTAATTCTCGCACAATCCAAGGACCAAGCGGACAAAATCCATCAAATCCCTTTGCCCTTGTCCACTGACTATCTTTTCGTTGTAAATCCCTAGCGGTGACATCATTGGCGATGGTATAACCCCAAATGCTATTATGTGCCTGTTCCATTGAACAGTTTTTGGTGGTTTCGCCGATGACTAGGGCTAATTCTCCCTCAAAATCCACTCTCTCAGATTGAGAGGGATAATAAATCGGTCGTCTATCTCCGTTCAACGTAGTGGGAGGTTTTAAGAAGATTAAGGGTTCGTTGGGAACGGCATTGCCTAATTCTGCGGCGTGGGCTTGATAATTGCGACCCACTGCAATAATTTTACTGGGAACACAGGGGGGTAAAATCTGATAGTGTTCCGTCTCTAAAATGCTATCGGTGACTTGTCCGCCTAACCAAGGTGGAGCGTCTAAAACCTCAACACTACGGTCAGGATTCAGTCGTCCATAATAGACTTGTCTTTGGGCGGTTTTAACTCGAACATAGCGTTGCGCCATAGAACATTAACCATTAGCAAACAGGACAAATGCCAATTGAATCATTGATTCAAGCAATTTGTCTAAAAATTCTACACATTTTTGAGAGGTTCGTCTTAGTATATCTGATCGCCAATACTTAGGTATTGAGTAGGGATTTATGGAAAATTTCAGAAGATCTTGTTCGACCGCTTTTCTTGTAAAGTGTTAACAACTGTTAACTTTATAATAATCTTATAATTGCCTATCGTATAGGTGGTCATCTGAATGCACATTGCTTGGTTGGGGAAAAAATCGCCTTTTTGCGGAAACGTTACTTATGGTAGAGAAGTGACCAATGCGTTACTAGATCGAGGTTATCGGGTCAGTTTTCTTCATTTTGCTCAGGAAGAGTCCAATAGAGAAGACTGGCCGGATTGTCCAGAAGTTTTTTTACCTTTTCTCTATAAATCACAAATTTACACCATTCCTACACCAAAATCGAGTAAGGTGTTAGCAACGGCTTTACAGCAACTCAAGCCGGATTTAGTTCACGCTTCCTTAACCTTGTCTCCTCTTGACTTTAAACTGCCGGAAATTTGTCAAGAACTCAATTTGCCCCTAGTTGCGACTTTTCATCCGCCTTTTGATAGTAAAATTCGGAATCTGAAATCCAGTACTCAATATCTCACCTATCAACTTTATGCCCCTTGTTTAGCCAATTACGACAGAATCATTGTCTTTTCGAGGCTACAGCGCGATTTATTGTACAGATTGGGTGTTCCAACGGACAAATTGGCGATTATTCCCAATGGAGTGGACACGACCAAGTATTCTCCTCATTTTTCTCCTTTTAAGCAATTTTTTAAAGCAGAGCGTCTGTTTGTCTATTTAGGGCGTATTGCCACGGAAAAGAATGTAGAAGCCCTCTTAAAAGCGTGGAAACACGCTAATCTTAACCCAGAAAGCAAATTAGTCATTGTGGGGGATGGTCCCTTGAAAACAACCCTAATGTCCACCTATAATCGTTCAGATGGAATTATTTGGCTTGGATTTATTGCAGATGAACAAAAAAGGATTGAAATTTTGCGGTCTGCTGACGTTTTCATCCTGCCGTCTTTAGTAGAAGGGTTATCTCTCTCTTTACTGGAGGCTATGGCTTGTGGGGTCGCTTGTGTGGCAACAGATGCAGGTGCTGATGGAGAAGTGTTAGAAAATGGAGCAGGGATTATCCTTAATACTCAAGACGTAACCACACAATTAAAAACCCTATTTCCTCTGTTGCAAGATCATCCTGAAATTACCGAACTTCTGGGACAAAAAGCCCGACAAAGGGTCTTAGATCGTTATACGTTGACACAAAATATTATGTATTTAGAACATCTTTATCGGCAGGTTTTACAACCTAACGTTATTTCTTTAATTCCCTAGATAACCTTTAGCTAATTATGACCATTGCCAGAACAATCTGTTTAGGATTTATTGCCGTGATGATGATGGGGACAATTCTTTTAACTTTGCCTTTTTCGAGTCAGGAAGGAATATGGACGAATCCCATTGATGCTCTTTTTACGGCGACTTCTGCTGTATGTGTTACGGGTTTGGCGGTCTTTGATACGGGAACTTATTTTTCGTTTTGGGGACAATTAATTATTCTTTTATTAATTCAAATTGGTGGGTTGGGATATATGACCACCATGACTTTTTTATTATCGCTAATTCAAAAGCGATTTGATTTGCGTCAAAAAATTGCGATCCAAGAAAGTTTAGACCGTCAACTAATGCAAGGGAGTCGTCAATGGATTCGTTCAATTGTCGGTTTAAGTTTAATGTTTGAAATTGGAGCAATGATTTTTTTGTTTGAGCGTTTTCGCCATGATTATGAACCTTTAGATGCACTATGGTTGGCGATATTTCACAGTATCAGTGCTTGGAATAATGCGGGATTTAGTTTATTTTCGGATAGCTTAATGCAATATCAAAATTCTCTAATTATTAATATAGTGATTCCTTTACTAATTATTTTTGGAGGCCTCGGTTATGAGGTTCTTTTGGAAATGTATTTGTGGTTAAGAAATAAACTCAAAAACCTTCCTCAACGCTTTAATTTTTCCCTTAATTATAAAGTGGCGACTAGCACCACTTTCTTTTTACTTATTTTCGGAACAATTTTGTTTTTGGGCGTAGAAATTAGCAATAATAATACGTTAGGTGATTTGAGTTTTAAAGATAAATTGATAGTGGCATGGTTTCAATCAGTAACGACACGAACCGCAGGGTTTAATAGTATCAGTATTGGTGATCTGACCTTTGCAGGGATTTGTGTAACCATTGTTTTTATGTTTATTGGTGGCAGTCCGGGGGGAACAGCAGGAGGAATCAAAACTACAACATTACGAATTATTGCTAATAGTACCCGCGCCGCTTTAAAAGGGGAAGAAGACGTGGATTTATATCAAAGAACTGTACCTAAGTCGCTCATTTTAAAGGCTGTTGCTGTCGTTTTTGGCTCAGTAGTGATGGTTATAAGCGTTACCTTTTTAATTTCTTTTGTTGAGTTTAATTTTAACCCTCAAGTTCAAAGCGATAATTCTAACTCCATTCGCATCTTTTTTGAGGTGGTTTCTGCTTTTGCCACAGTAGGATTATCGATGGGAATTACAGCTAGTTTTTCGGCTTTCTCGAAATTTGTCTTGGTTGTAACAATGTATTCAGGACGGGTAGGCATTTTGTTGCTCATCTCTGCCATTATAGGTGAATCTCAACCTAGCGTGATTCAATACCCTCAAGAGAACCTCTTAATTGGTTAAACTTCAGTTAAACTATTAATAATTAATTTTAGGAGTATTTTCAAAATGGCTGATGGCTCAAAGGGGAGAACAGAGAACGCCTCATGGATGGGAAAAGGATGGGTTAATACCCTTAATTCTTTTAGCTTTTTTAATAATTTACGGGAAGGAAATCGTCAATTTGCAGTGATTGGACTTGGCCGTTTTGGACGCGCTGTATGCGGTGGTTTACACAGTATGGGGTATGAAGTATTGGCAACCGATGTTGAGGAAGGTTTAGTAGCGCAAGTTTTATCAGATAGAATTGCATCGAGTGCGGTTCAATTGGATTCGACGAAACCCAACGCCTTAAAAGAAGCAGGAATTTTTGAATTTGATACGGTGATTGTGGCGATTGGTAATTACATTGAAGAAAGTATTATTACAACATTAAATCTCAAGGAAGCGGGCGTTAAAGTTGTGGTTGCTAAGGCTTCTTCTGAAGTTCATGGTAAGTTATTGAAGCGAGTTGGGGCCGATTTAGTCGTTTTTCCAGAGTATGAAGCAGGAAGAGAATTGGCTTATACTTTAACAAAACCCGCTATTTTAGATCGTTTTGATATTGATGCGAATAATAGCATTGTAGAGGTTAGAATCCCTGATACGTTTGATGGCAAAACGTTAGCAGAATTAGAGTTACGTCGTCTTTATGGAATCAGTGTGCTAGCCATTGGCGAAGATGATAAATTTAATATTAATCCCAGTCCTCAATTGCGTTTGAGAAAAGGCTTAGTTATGGTAATTTTAGGAGCGAATCAAGATATTCATCGTTTACCTTTGTCGGGATATTAAGTTATCAACTGACGGTAAAAATAGAGAAACCAGTAATAATTCAAAATAAAGTAATTAACCTTTGATCGATAGTGAAAATTTTATGATAACAGATTTTTCTTTAGATTATGGACTATCAGAAGAAAAACAAGTTTGGGATAAAATTCAATTAATTTTTAAGCAACGAACGTGTTTAGTATATTGGCGATATCCAGTTTTTTCGTAAAACAGACAGTTTCGCAAAGAACCTGATATTTTAATTATTGATAAGCAATGGGGAATAATTATTATTGAAGTTAAGTCTGTTGTCCTTAATTAGATGGTAGATAGTAAGGGACACTGTTGGCAAATGCGTAATTTCTATCAACCCGAAATTTATCCCTATCAACAGGCAGAAAGTCAGTTATTGAGTTTACTCAACTATTTTAACAACGAACCCATTTTAAGGCACCAAGTAACGGCAAGAGTCGCGATCGCTTTACCGTTTATTTCTTAAGCAGAATGGCAATCCAAAAACTTGGCAAATCTTCCTTCCATTCCCCTCATTCTTTTTAAGGACTCTTTACCGGAAAATACCGCTTCGTTCTTACAGAAGATTGAACAAATTTCTCCCTTGATTCAAGGTCAACCTTTGAAGGATAAATAATGGAATTTGTCCTTATCTATCCTGTCACGTAGCTCAATTCATTGCCCAAAAAACCATCGCGTGTTAAGTCATAATCACAGTCGCGGTAAGATTTTACAAAAACGGCGATCGCCTCTTTCTCAGTTTGATTTAGAATTAGAAAAAGTTGCCCAACAAATTCTTTTAGGATTCTCCTCCTTTAAAACGAGAAAATTATCTTCAAGATAGCCATGAATTATTACAGCGTTATGTCGTAGGAGAAAGAGATTTTCAAGGCATTAATTTGAGTTGTCAAAATTCAGAGAAAGTTAATTTAAATAAGGCGAATTAATTCAAGAAATTTGAGCTATGCAAATTCACAAAATGCCCAATTAAATCACGCCAAATTGATTGCGGCAGACTTAAGTTATGCTAAACTGATAGGAGCAAATTTAACAGGCACAATTCTAGATGATACCAGGGTAAACGCATCTAAATTAACTTGACATATCATTATATTTATGTCTAAAAAATTCACATAAAAAAGATACTATACTTATCTAAGTTTTGGCAAAATACAGCTTCCCTACTTTAATTTAAGCAGAGTTTCTTATGGTC
>JBGTGT010000105.1:0-8236 GCA_041746575.1 Microcystaceae cyanobacterium | reverse complement strand
TGGTATTGTCGGTTTAGCGTTAAATTTACGAGCTTATGACTTTGTTTCCCAAGAATTACGGGCGGCAGAAGACCCAGAGTTTGAAACGTTCTACACCAAGAATATTCTTTTAAATGAAGGTCTGCGAGCTTGGATGGCTCCCCTAGACCAACCCCATCAAAACTTTATCTTCCCTGAGGAGGTTCTCCCCCGTGGTAACGCTCTCTAATTTATCTGTTACCAGTGGACGTGACATCGATTCGACCGGATTTGCATGGTGGGCGGGTAATGCACGCCTCATCAATCTTTCTGGAAAGCTTCTCGGTGCGCATGTCGCTCACGCTGGCTTAATCGTTTTCTGGGCTGGGGCGATGACCCTATTTGAAACCGCCCATTTTATCCCTGAAAAGCCCATGTATGAGCAGGGCTTAATCTTACTTCCCCACCTTGCCACCCTCGGTTGGGGCGTTGGCCCTGGCGGTGAAATCGTTGATACTTTCCCCTTCTTCGTAGTAGGGGTACTTCACATCATCTCCTCGGCTGTTTTAGGATTTGGAGGCATTTATCACGCCCTTCGTGGCCCCGAAACCTTAGAAGAGTATTCCAGTTTCTTTGGTTATGACTGGAAAGATAAAAACCAAATGACGAACATCATCGGTTATCACCTTATCCTCTTAGGCTGTGGTGCGCTATTACTGGTGTTCAAAGCCATGTTCTTTGGCGGTGTCTACGACACTTGGGCACCCGGCGGAGGTGATGTGCGGGTAATCACTAATCCCACCCTCAATCCGGCGACTATCTTTGGTTATCTGACTAAAGCTCCCTTTGGCGGTGAAGGTTGGATTATCAGCGTCAACAATATGGAAGATATCATCGGCGGCCATATTTGGGTGGGTTTAATTTGTATTGCTGGCGGTATTTGGCACATTTTAACCCGACCTTTCGCATGGGCCCGTCGCGCCTTCATCTGGTCAGGAGAAGCTTATCTTTCCTACAGCTTAGGGGCATTGTCCTTGATGGGCTTTATTGCCTCGATAATGGTTTGGTTCAACAATACCGCTTATCCTAGCGAATTCTACGGTCCTACAGGGATGGAAGCCTCTCAAGCGCAAGCTTTCACCTTCTTGGTGCGTGACCAACGCCTAGGGGCAAATATTGGTTCTGCTCAAGGCCCTACCGGATTAGGAAAATATCTTATGCGTTCTCCCACCGGAGAAATCATCTTCGGCGGTGAAACCATGCGTTTCTGGGATTTCCGCGGCCCTTGGTTAGAGCCTTTACGGGGTCCTAACGGTCTAGATTTAGACAAATTACGCAATGACGTTCAGCCTTGGCAAATCCGTCGCGCGGCTGAATATATGACTCACGCTCCCTTGGGTTCTCTGAACTCTGTGGGTGGGGTCATCACCGACGTTAACTCGTTTAACTTTGTGTCTCCCCGTGCTTGGTTAGCCACTTCTCACTTTACCTTAGGGTTCTTCTTCCTCGTTGGACACCTGTGGCATGCAGGTCGGGCGCGAGCCGCCGCCGCTGGGTTTGAGAAAGGAATTGACCGTGAAACTGAGCCTGTACTCGCAATGCCTGATCTTGACTAAGATTTAGGCTATATTTGCTCATTGATTGACCCCTGTTGCTAAGTAGGGGTCTTTTTTATTAATATTGAACGAACGACGCTCCTTTTTCCTTTTTTGAAACTGAATAACTGAAATTATCCTTCAATTTCCCCCTCCATCATCATCGCAATGGCCGCTTTCGCATTAGCTTTAAATTCCTTGACATCTACCCTTGATAATAATAAAACCGCCAAGAACAAACCGATCGCTTGTAAGAAAAAAACTAAACCATAGGCGAAAACCACATTAGCAAAGAGAATTTTACCTAAATTTAAAATTGTTCCGCCAAAAACCGTAGCTAACCCTCTTGCAATCGCTTGTGCGAGTCCCCATGCCCCGATAAACGTTCCTGCAGTTTCTGCCGCCGTTAAATCTAACATTAGACTGGTCGCTCCGGCCGTTAACATCCCTGATGCTAACCCAAAGAAGAGTAACCCTGATTTCAGTAAACTTTGACTTTCTGTAAATCCAGCTAGAATGATCAAGCCACAACAAGCTCCTGCTAAAATACAGCCCAAAGCTGTCGTTCTCTGCTTACCCAGACGAGGGACGACGAGAAATCCCGTTGAGGCAATCCCCAATAACGTTCCCATGCCAAAGAAGGCATTGAGTTTCGTTGTCTCAGAAATACACATCCCAAAGACTTCTCCTCCATAAGGCTCCATTACTGCATCCTGCATAAATAAACTAATCGTCATCACCAGCAAAAAGGTAAAAAATAACCCCGTTTGACGACTGGCCGTTAAAACCCTCAACGCACGACCTAAAGTGATTTGATCTTCTCCTTCTGTCAGACGGGAACGAAGACGGAAACGAGAATATTTTTTTTCGACGCCAAATGTTGCTAATAAACAGAGTCCGAAGACGAGAGCAGGCATTTTAATAAAAACAGGGTTAATTGTCGCTTTCAACTGGGCAATATTCGCAATTTTAGCTGTTTGTGTTGGATCATAGCTTAAGATCGCATCTCCGCAAATTTCAGGCGTATTCAGTAATTTTGAACTAATAATTGCCCCAACGACAATTCCCACCATAAGCATCGACCAAACAATACCAACGACTTGAGAACGATTGTCTTCATCCGACACATCCACCAGCAAAGCGGCAAAGGGGGTAGAACTCGCACTGAGGGCTAAGCCATATAAAGCGAAGATAACTCCTAAAAAGACTGCCCAGAGATAGCTAGTCGTACTCCAACCTGTATTTTGCAAACTTTCGCCCAATTGCCATACAATTTGTAGCGCAATAAAGGAGATTGTCGTAAATAAAATAGCGCCTATCCAGACATAACCGGTACGATGGTGACCAAATAAGGGTTTTGCGTCAGACATCTGACCAAACCAAACCCGTGCTGGACTGACAAATTGGTGCATAGCAATGGCAGTCGCCGCAATCCATGGTAAAACCGTGAGTTCATCAATTAAAATGCGGTTAAGAACCCCTAGGGTTAATAAAGACATAATTCCGAGTCCCATCTGGAATAATCCCAAACGAAACATTGTTAACAGGTTTAACTTTGGTAAAGGGTTTGCCGCAACAGTCATAATCCGAGTAACATCGATAAGCCTTTAAATTTTATACTGTTTACTGTTATCCGTCCTTTAGAATTAGCTGACGATCAATGGATTGAGTATGATGATTGAAATTGCTCCTCTTATTGCCCAAACGCGCCAAGAAGCCGAACGAGAACCCTTTCCGATTGATCTTCCCATCTATAAAGCCGCACAAAAAGACCCTCTAGACCCCATTCTTTGCTGGGGTAACCTCAAAAGTCAAGTTTGCTTTTTGGGACGAGATTTAGGGCGAGATGAGGTTCATTCTGGACAACCCCTCATTGGGGCGGCCGGTACATTGGTCAGAGAAGGATTTTATGGGGCAATGCACCAACGTAAGGCAAAAAATAAACAAGAATTACAAACGATTGGCGATCGCCTTTTACTCACCAATACTGTCCCCTACAAACCCCCCGGTAATAAAGCCTACTCGGTCAAAGTAAAAGAGCGATTTCGTCCCTTCGTTGAGCAACTATTAGTTCTTTACTGGGAAGGAAGTCAAATTATTACCCTCGGCACAGAAGCCTTCAAATGGTTTACCCCTTATGGGAATAAAGGAGAAATCAACCAATTTTTTCAAGAAGAAGAGCGTTATTCAGCTTCTTTACCGGTAACTTTAACGGCCACCGATGAGCAAGGATTGCAGCATCAGCGCAAGGTCATATTATTGCCATTGCCCCACCCTTCCCCCTTAAATCAGAAATATTATCACCAATTCCCCAATATGTTGCAACAACGCCTAAATCAATTTGAATTTTAGCCAAAAATAACTTTCTTTATTTAATCTTCTTCCTGCCTACAGATAACGCGCTTTTTTTGACCGAGTAATTACCGAGAAAATAGTCAGTAAATCGTCACAAATGTAATTGACGATACCAAAAGAAGTGTCGTAAGATTTACGGTATAGGTAAATTATGGTATCCTATCCAACTATAACCTGATATCGTTCATCTCCCCACCCTTGGTTGCAATCTGGAGGGACGGAAGTAGGTCAATCAAGCCGAAGGAACGCACTCCAGTCCAGAACGTATCCTAACCTAGTAATTTGTAAATTTGTAATGATGTTCATGATTTCTCTCCTTACCCTACTGATCGCTTCCCTCTCAGCCCTACTCTGTGCCAATACCCGTGAAGACGTTTTTCGCGCTGCGATGGGTTGTGTTTCTCTTCTCTTTGCCTTTGTCACCTTAGTGATTGCCCCTTGGGGATTAAAATTGTTGTTGATTGCCATTCCTCTGATTGTAGAAGCTGTTAGTCGTCGCTCAGCTGCCAATATTGACTAACTGAGTGTTCTGAAGCTTAAATATCATTAGTCCCATCGCTTTTCCCTGAGTCGAGTCATAATATCCTGATGAACGGAACGAGTAATGGGATAAAAAGAAGCACTCACTAAACCCAACAAAAGAATCACTGTCGGAATAGGGCCGACCACAAGGCGGATTGCCCATAATGTTGAATCAGGCTGAATAGGTGCAACTTCTTGAGAATGGGAGGGAATATAGCCCGATATCTCTAACAGCTTTCCTACCATAAACACAGAGATTGCAATGCCCATCTTTTGCAATTGTACAGCTAACCCATAAAAAATTCCTTCTCTGCGCTCCCCTGTTTGTAGTTCGTCTAAATCCACCACATCAGGTAACATCGACCAAGGAATAAGGTAAGCCGTTGCGATACCTATACCCGCCAAAATTCCTAAACCATACAATCCCACCACTTGACCCGGTTGCAGAAAAAATAATCCTGCCTCAGCGATAATGGTAAGGGGAATACCCATACAATAAACGGTTTTCTTGCCCCACCGATGACTTAACGGACTCCAGAAAAACATGGCAATTAAGGCGGTTCCCTGTACGGTTAAAGCCATTTGAGTAAAATGCTTCTCGGACAGTTGGAGACAATTCACAACGAAATAGGGTAAGATAGCCGCTATCATTTGCACACTTAACCAAGAACATAAGTAAATGCCGATAACTGCTAAAAAAGGGCGATTTTGTAAGGCAATTTTGAATTGTTGCAGGATAGGTAAAGAGGACGGGGCGGTTAATGCCGATTTTTGGGGAATAACTTGAAAATAATGATGACGTGTCCCCCAATAGCAAATATAAACCATAAGAACGGCAATAATTGAACAAATTAGACCCAAAATAAAATATTTATTCTGAGGATTGTCAATAGTGGTTAAAATAATACGCGCTAAAATTAACGAAAAGATACTCCCCCCAATACTAAAAGAAGAACGAAAGCTGATCAGATGGGTTCTTTCGTCATAATCTTTGGTTAATTCAGCCCCTAAAGCACTGTAGGGTAGTAAAACCACCGTAAAAGCCAGATAGAAAAGGAAAACGATCGCACTATAGTAAATAAACAAAAGATGTTGATTTTGGGTGGGTAAAATGACCCACAATAAGGCGCAACTGATACCGAGGGGAATTGCCCCGTATAACATCCAAGGATACCGTCTGCCGAGAGGCGAATGGGTGCGATCACTCAACCAGCCGATCAAAGGGTCATTAATAGCATCCCAAACTTTACCCATTAAAATTACTAATCCCGCTAATCCCGGTTGCACACCCGCTACATCGGTTAAGAAAAAGAGAAAGAAAAAGACTAAAATGTTGCTAGGGAGTGAGCCACTTAGTTCTCCTAATCCGTAGCTTAATTTTGTTTTAAAGTCAAGTTTTTTTGTATAATTCAACGCTATTTTCCATCTAAAATTGACTCACTTTCTTTTTAGTATGACATACCTCCCTTCGGGCAAAACAAAAGGTGATCAGTTCGCTGTTGTGTATTTAAACGCCAGCCCTAAATCCTGCATAACCTCGGAACACTATGGCACAAAAAAGCCCGTCTAGGCGGGCAAAAGACAATATTATTCAATAATTTGACAATAAAGAGCAAAAAAAACTTATAAAGCACCCAAATTAGATAAGCCTAAAATCGCTCCTGCCCCTAAAATATGACCAAAGCTGGTTGTACCTAACAAAGCCGGTAAACCCATACCGCCGAATAGTTCGGGGGAAGGAAGGCCAGGCCCTACATTCTGCTTTTTGATAGTCGCTTTTCCAAAAGCGATCGCGATAATGTTACAAATAATCATGACAATCGCCACCTTGGGACTCCAAGTAACGGTGGTAGGGACGGTGGTAGCGGCTAATAGCAAGGTTGACATCATGGCGTGAAAAGTCTCCAAAACACAAAGAAGATATTAAAAGTTTAATTTTAAGGGATTGTTATGACTTTATTGCCTATTATGTTGCAATAGTTCACAAATTAA
Organism: Microcystaceae cyanobacterium; assembly: GCA_041746575.1. GTDB lineage: Bacteria > Cyanobacteriota > Cyanobacteriia > Cyanobacteriales > Microcystaceae > JBGTGT01. The sequence goes on along the minus strand of JBGTGT010000105.1, from coordinate 1,814 downwards.
GGGTCAAGGTTGACAGTTCCCTCAAAAAAACAATCCCCCACCTGAGGGCGAGGGATTAATCAAGTAACCGAAAAGATTATTCAACGGTGATTTTGCCCGCCATTCCTGCACCCCGATGGGGTTCACAATAATAGGAGTAAGTTCCCGCATCATTAAAGGTGGTTTCAAAAGATTCTCCGGGAGAGAATAGGAGGGCTTTATGGTTGTAGGCGGCGGCTTTATCTCCTTCAAAAACCACGTTATGAGGTGCTAACTTATTGTTAACCCATTTTACGGTATCGCCAGATTTGATGGTCAATTCAGCCGGATCAAATTTCAGCAATCCAGCGTCTGTACCCATTTTGACTTCGTAGGTTGCAGCGTTAGCAGGATTAACGGACATGAAGAAGCTAACAACGGTTAAAAGTAGCGCAGAAAGCAATAAACCCAGTTTCTTAGACATTTGATTGGTGTTCCTGTTTATCATCTCGATTAAAGTTTGACAGTCTGTCTTTTGACAGCATTTGATCTATATGTATCTTACACGGCTTGGGCCACCCTTGACTAGCTTCTGCGATTCGGAAAACCCCACTGTAAATGATCCGATAATCTGTTCAGTACAATTGTCTATTCAGATTAAAGTTTCATCGATCATGGCCATTGGGATCCAGACGATGGTTATTATAATATCGAACATTTGTACCTGCCCACTGCAATTTTTCTCGTAGGGTTTGATAAAAAGAATTTGTTTCTTTTAAAATAATAAATCTTGCCCAACAATCAGCCATTCTGACAGAAACCCACTGATTTGGCCAAATGGAAGACGCCAATGCCCCATCCATCCACAATTTGGTATTGAGTTCATAATCTCCTAACGGCCAAATACTCACCACCGATCCTGCTGGAATGACAATCGGACGACTGGATAAACTAAGAGGACAAATGGGAGTAACCGCGATCGCACTCATGCCGGGGTGAACGATTGGCCCATGAGCGGATGTGGTATAACAGGTTGAGCCGGTTGGGGTTGCCACTAAGATGCCATCTCCTTGATATTGGTCGACGACTTCGCCATCCACTTCCATTTCGATGATACAAGTGGGCATTCGGTCAATACTCGCGGGTTTAACACACATTTCATTGAGACACCAGTATTTTTCGCCAATGACTTCGGAATGATAGCGATCACCTTCACAGACTTTGGCTTCTAGCATCATCCGTTGCTGAATGGCATAGCGATCGCAGATCAGCCGATCCCAAACGGCTTCCGTATCTTGAAAAAGGGTTCGGGGTTCGGTCAAAAAGCCCAGATGCCCACCCACGTTAACCGCAAGAATGGGAATACCTTCGATTGCTACATGACGGGCGGCGGCAAGAACTGCCCCATCTCCCCCTAAAACAATCGCTAAATCTATTTTTTCTGTGGCTGAGGCTAAAAAGACAGGATAGGGGTTATCTTTGACCCCACTGGGTCCGACCAGTATTTTACACCCTCTGGCTTCAAGTTGTTTGGCGCATTGTTCGGCACAGGCTTTGCTTTGGCGATCGCCGGCTTTATAGGCAATGATCACTTGTTTGAGTTCCACGTTACTTTCCGTTCAAGGCAGTTTTATTTGGCATTTTAACGGCTTTTGACAAAGGATTTCACAATGGAAGAATACCGTTTGTTGAATTTAGTGAAAAGAGTTGAGGTTTTTAGCTTCTCGGCGGGAAGCCCCGCGCTCTATTCGTGTTTAATGAGCGTCGGGATGAGAGCCAGGGGAAGCGATGGGGTTCGATACCCCAGAGACTCCCAAGTCTGGTGAGTCTTGCTTCTCAATATAGCGTTTCAGCAC
>JBGTGT010000104.1:0-15598 GCA_041746575.1 Microcystaceae cyanobacterium | reverse complement strand
AAACACATGAACTGGCTGGTCGGATTTTTGAAGACGAATATGATTTGGCGATCACTGTAATCGAGAGTGTAGAAACTCGCGCACAACGATCGCAACATACTACAGAACGTTTTCTATTTAATTCTGCCTAGCTACTTATATGCAGGATTAACCGCAACAGTCAATCGCCCAAATACTTTACCAAAATACTCCAACCAAACTCTAAATTGATACCATCCAGCATCGTTAATTGACTTAGCAAGACAGTGGTTTTTCACTAAGTTCTTAATCCTCAAATCTTCATAGACTACTACATCGTTAGATGTGATTACGCACCGCGCTAACTTCACAGCATGGTCTTTACGCTGCCTACTTATTTTGAGGTGAACTTTACCTAATTTAACTCTAGATTTACTCCTGTTACCAGAACCTTTGATTTTACGAGAAACAAGTCTTTGCGACCGTTTTAGTTTTCTTTCACAATATCGATATTGTAGATACATAATGAAGTTGGTAAATTTCTATGAATCTAATGCTTAATCTCTCGTTGGGTAAAAGAGAACTGCAAAAAATAAAGTTGGTAAATTATAGCTAGTCAATTCTTTGGCAGTTGTTAAACTCACTTTTATTAGATAATAAAGTTGGTAAATTTCTAAAAACAGAAAAGGCTAATCTACATATAAGGATCAGATAAACTATCTGATAAAGTGATCGCCATCTCTATCAAGGCTTGTAGGAGTAGGGAATAAAAACGCATGAACTAATGAAAGAGGTGTGAGGAAGCTTGTTACTCTTTACCCTTCGTTGATCCTAACAAGACAGCCAGCAGATTATGAAGATTTATTACACCTATAAAATATTTTCTGAAATAGGGGAATTTTAGGATTAAGTATCGAATAAAGAGAGAAGTCTTTGTGTCTCCAAATGAGCTAAACGCTGAACAAAGAGCTATTATCAATCACATTCAAGGTGCTGTTTTGGTGCTTGCGCCAGTTGGTACAGGGAAAACTCGTGTTTTAACTGAGCGAGTCGTACACGCTATAAATAAAGGCATTTCACCCAATAAAATACTATGCCTAACTTTTACTAATCGAGCCACCAAGGAAATGAGCGAAAGATTAGCTAGGTATTGTCCACAGCACTTATCCGAGTTAACTATAAAAACCTTTCATGGCTTATGCTCATCTATGCTGAGGACAGAAGCTCGTGAGATTGGTTTACCATCGGATTTTGTCGTTTATGATGACGCTGACTGTATTGAATTAGTTAAAGAAGTTTTTAGTTTATCAGATCATCGGGAAGCACAAAGCGTTTTCTTTAAAATAACTACTTGCAAAAATCAAGCGAAAAATCATCAATTGTCTTTGAATATTTCATTAAACGAACTGTATTTATTACGAGGAAATAAATTTGCTGATTGTGCTAGTCAATATCAAACGATACTGCAAAAACGTCATGCTTTAGACTTTGCGGATTTGCTGTTTTATGTCAGAGCCATGTTATCTCAAGAAAAAGACATCAATCAACGCTGGTCAGAAAAATTTGATTTTATTCAGGTTGATGAAGTTCAAGATACTCATCTTTCTGAATATCAAGTTGTGAATCACTTGGCAAAGCGAAGTGGTAATTTAACTATGATAGGAGACTTAGATCAAACCATATATGAATGGCGAGGTTCTGAACCTTACGAAGTTATTTCACAATTTAATGATAATTTCCATCCTACCAAGTATCTTTTAACTTGGAACTATCGAGCGACAAAAACATTGCTAAAAGCGGCTTCAGCTTTTGCAGACTCTTTTGAAACTCGACAAACTCAAATTAGCCCTTCTCCTAACTGCAAACAGGGAGAATCTATTCAAGTTTATAGAGCAAAAAACGAAGAATCAGAAGCAGAATGGATTAGCCACAAAGTACAAGATTTAGCAAAAACACAGACGAATATTGACTACAGCAAAGTCGCAGTTCTTTCCCGAAGTCATAAGCGAACAGAAATTGTTAGTCGAATGTTAGAAAAAATGAATATTCCTTGTTTAACAATTGAACAATTTCAGTTTTTTATGCACCAAGAGGTCAAAGATGCTTTAGCCTATTTGCGTTTGATTATAAATCCTTTCGATACGAGTGCAATGCGTAGAATGTTACTACGCCCCAAGCGAGAAATTGGTGACAAAACCATTAAAAATTTGATGAAAAAGGGAGAAATATGTGGTTTGAGCTTAACGGATATGGTATCAAGTAAAACCTTCATTCAGGGAGATCCTTTTGGAGAATTAATAAAAGCCTATACGTCAGGTTCAATTGTTGTCTTTGATGTTGAAACAACAGGATTTTCAATTAGTCAGGATGAAGTAATAGAAATTGCAGCTATTCGTCTAATCAATGGATTACCTAAAGATAGATTTCATACTTATATTGTTAATACAGTTAGTGTCGGTGACTCAGAGTTAATTCACGGATATAGTGATCTATTTCTTGAAAAATATGGAGAATCACCTCAAAATGCTTTCAATAAATTTTTTGATTTTATAAAAGATTCAATGCTAGTTGGACACAATATAATCTTTGATATTAAGATGATAACGGCTCAAGCACAAAAAGCTGGTTTAAGTGTTCCAAAATTACCTTGGGAAGACACTTTAGATTTATCGAGACGTTTTATTACAGCAGAACGTTACACTTTAGAGTCTTTAGCTAAACATCTTAATCTTAAACATCTTCCCACTCATAAGGGAATGGATGATGTCAGAACGACTATTGATTTATTAGCCGTATTAATTCCACTCATTCAAGCAAATTCAGATGCTCGTAAAAATTTAGGAATTCAATATCAAGAAGAATTTAAAGAACTAGCTAAACAGGTAAATGATTGGCGTGATTCAAGTCAAAATTTAAGACCACCAGAATTATTAAACAAAGTCTTGATAGAATCTCAGCTTTATAGTTATTATCAATCGGACACTAAACGCTCACAAAATTTATTATTTTTGGTCAACATTTTTCAAGAACTTGATGATAATGACTTACATCCTGACACGGCTTTACGAACTCTCTTAGAACACACAGCACTTGCTAAAAATTTAGATCAAATTTCCAAAAATAACAATCAAATACCTATTATTACTGTGCATCAATCGAAAGGTTTAGAATTTGACATTGTTTTTATTGCAGGTGCGACAGAAGATGAATTTCCAAGCTTTTTTAGCATTCGTGATGACAAATTAGAAGAGGAAAAAAGATTATTTTATGTAGCAATGACAAGAGCTAAGAAAAAGTTATTTATTTCTTCTTTTGCCAAAGATTCTAAAGGTTATTCTAAATCTCCCAGTCCTTTTATTAACTTAATTCCTAAAGAGTACATCTATGAACAGTAATTCAAACACCCATCGCACTTTTCATCCCATTATCGCAGAAGCTTATACTGCGGTACATCAGTGGCTTGATAATCTTGAACAGGCTAAAGGATATAAGACAATAGATCCACGAGGCAAATGGAAGGAAATCTTACAACAAGAAGACTTAAAACATATTGCGTTTCAATATTATAATCTTTTTCCTAGTCATTATTTTAAAGCAGCGCATTCTCTAGAATATATCATAACAAAAGAAAAACTGATCAATTGGTTAAGACATAATCAGAAAATCTGCGTATTGGACATAGGTTGTGGTGCTGGTGCTGGTTCTGCTGCTTTTTTAGAAGCGGTTCTGTATTTAAAAGAAAGTGGAAAATTGACCAAAGATATAAATCTTTTTTTCATCGGTGTAGATCCAAGTCATCGAGCTATTGCACTCTATCATAAAATGATGGAACATCTAAAATTATTGACCAATGATCTAGTCAATCTAGATTATAAATCAGTCATTAAGGGATTTCCAAATGCTTCAATTGAGATACGTCAGTTGCTTGACAAAGAACGTGCATCTTCTCAGCTACCATGCTTTACAAACACTTTAGTGATGCAACTTAATGTGATTTCTCCCTTTAGTCAAAATTATAGAAACGAGAAAGCAAAAATAGATGAGTTAAAAAGTTTAGATATTAATATTGATGAATCTGTTGAAGAAAATGGCATACGACTTGGTACTGCTGAAGCCCAATCCTATAGACAATTGATAGAAGATGTTCCCATAGATGTAATGCACATCTTAACGATTGGTACTAAAAATATGGAAAATCAGGTTCAAATCGGTACAAATAGTGAAGTTCCTCTCAGTCAAAGAATTCAAGAAATGGCACATACTTTACAACTCATTTTAGGAAATAAGCATAAAATTAATCAGAATCACTCAGATTACCATAAGATTTATTTTGAAAATCCTGAAGGTAGTTACTGGAAAGATAAAGGGAGAGCAAAAATAGGTAATCCTGTGGAGTTCTATGCAGACTTGCAGACAATTTGGAGTGCTGATTTAGAAGGAGATTCTCATTGGAATGATGTTATCAGTCTAGATAATCTTAGATTAGCATGGGCGAGAGCGCGTCATAATCTTTTACGAGAAACCTTGTATGATGAAACGGAAATGCGTCTATTTGAAATGAATCTTGAGGCTAGACTTGGTGATTTAAGAGAAAAATTGTGTGCTTATGCTCGTGAGGTTGCCTTAACAGATGAAAGCATTCATTATAAAGTTCCTAAGAATATCAATGATACTCGCCCTAAAGGGCTTTCTCGCATTGAAGAAGAAATCCTTTCTGTGGCAATTATTCAACAATTAGGAGACAAAGCATCTAAGTTACGAGGTAATAGTTATGCTTATAAAATTGCAGGAGATTATAGAGGAAGACAGACAGAATATTTTTATGGGTATTGGTTTGATGCTTATCAAGCTTATATGACACAAGCAAAGGATAGTGCCAAAAAATATCCTAATTGTGGTATTCTGCGAGTTGATATTGAGTCATTTTACACAAAAATAATTCAATCTCAATTATACGATGAACTTTGTCATGAGTTTAGAACAGAGAGTGAGCGCATACGCTGGCTAATTCGCTTATTACTTTCTAAAAATATTGATGAACATGAAGTAGGGAAAGGAATAACTCAAGGAAGTATTGGCTCTGGTTTTTACCAGAATATATACCTCACTGCAATAGACACTAGATTTGGACTAAATAGAGAACCAAAAGCTGAACTTCATCGCTATGTAGATGATATGATTTTTATTGTTCCAGATCCAGAAGATGTGGATGAGGTAGAAAAGATTTTAGTTGAAGAATTGGATAAGCTAGAGCTAAATCTGAATCGAAATAAAACAGAGAAATTAAGCCGCGATGAATTTTTACAACAAGAAGATCAGTGTTTAGATAGATTAAAAGAAGACTTTGAGTGTATCATAAATTATCTGTATATTTTGAATCCAGAGCATCGTAGTTTATTAGAAAAATCTTATGATGATGATGAACGGTGGTGGCATAATATAGAGCAATATCAGCAGTGTCTTCGAGCTATTCATATTTATATTCAGCCGACTGAACTTAGTAGAAGGATATATAAATATTTATTCAATGAAAAAAGAAGAGAGAAAGATTTAAAACAACAATTAGATATTTTGGACTTGGAAGGAGAAATAAAAAATTCATTACCTCCTAATGATAATTCATATTCTGAAACTATGATTTGGGCAGCTATTTTTAAGTCTTCAAATAACATTTTGGATGAAAAACGCAAACAATTGCGAAACGAATTAGTGGAATTATTTTGTGATAGCTGGCAAAAGCTATGTGAATTGAATAATGACCAACTGAACGAACAAAGAAAATTTCAAAGATATATTCGTTTTACATTATTTAGACTTTCGATCTTAGGATTTGAGGAGATAGTTACACCTTTAATGGAAATCTTATGCGGTGAAAAATTCTGGATTATTCGAGATCCTATTCATATACTAGAAAGCTTGGCTCGACAGGGATTCTGCCCTCAGATTAGAACTTTATTAAATTACACAAATCGTGAATTATCTTCTGAATATCTAAAAGCAATTACCTTAAGAGCGATGCGCTTCTTACCCAATATTGATGGTCAAGAATGGGAAATAATTGTTGAATTCTCTACGTTAGAATCGTCTAGTATAGTAGAGAAGCTTATGGCAACTGAAACTTGGCTATATTTAGGACATAAATATAGTTCATTTAAACAAGACTCTCATTTACAATCTGTCAAAAAAGCTCTTAATTCAGAGTTAGATTATCCTAATCAATTAGTAAAAAATTATATTTTAATCTTAGGTTTATTTGGTAGTAATATAGTACAAGATTGTACTGAAGACGTAAATGATCCTATGCTTAAGGATGCTCGTAATCTTGCTTTAAAAGGAAGTCCATCTGATATATTTGATTTTCCCGAACTCAACATCCTTCGACATAAATATTATAGTGGTCAACCACAATCTGATAATCAAGAAGGTTCTCCTTAACTATTGACAAATGACAATTATTTTTATATAAATTGAGACTCAATTTCTACTAATTATCGTGACTCTTTATGTATGCTGACTTTACTTGCCATGAATTAGACAAACAATGTAAGTTTTATACGGGCATCTTGCCTCCTGATGTTTATACAAATGATCATTTATTTGAGGATTTATGGAAACTCCATCCTCAAGATTTTCATACGATTATGATACATGGACGATGGGTAAAAACTCCCCGTTGGCAACAAGCCTATGATAAAGATTACTACTATACTGGAAATATTAATAAAGCTTTACCTCTTCCGACCTTATTAACCCCTTTTTTAAAATGGTCTAAGAATGCTATCGATAGTCGTCTTAATGGTGTTTTAGTTAATTGGTATGAAGGATCTCAAAAGCATTATATTGGTAAACATCAAGATAGTACCATAGGATTAATTGACGGAACACCTATCGTCACAATATCTTTAGGTCAAACACGAATTTTTCGATTAAGATCCAAACTCAGTTCAAACTATAAAGATTTTATTGCTGAAAATCGAGGGGTATTTATTATGCCGTATGAGACTAATGAATACTGGACTCATGAAGTTCCTCACTTCTCAAAAAATAAAGGGCGAAGAATTTCAATTACGCTTCGTGCTTTTGTTTGAATTGGAAAATCAAACTTTGTAATTTAAAAACTACACTACACTTTTCGTCATACTCAAAACCATCTTTTCCACCCTCTCAAATTCATGTTCCTTCATTCCTGCTAACCGCATCACCTTCCATGTTTTAACTTCTTCGCCTCGTCGGTGAATTTCCGCAATTGCCCATTGAATTCGCCGATTTTGGAACTTTGTGACCGATTCAGTGACTTCTAAGAGATAAGCTTGAGTTAAGGGTAATTTATCCAACTTCTGCTCTAACATGGCTTTTAAACCCGTCATTGTGCCGATTTTACCGATGGTTATACGTTGGGGAATATCAAGATTGAGCAGTTGAGTCACCGCTTCTTCTACTTGCAGTTTAATCTGTTTATCTCGTTCTTGCCAATTGACTCGGTTGTTAGTAGAAACAGGACGCTGTAAGGTGGGTGAATGCTCATTTAACCAGTCTTTATCATTGCGATACAGCCATATATAAAGCGCAGGAAATTGCTTTCTAAAGGTGGTTTTTGTTGCGTCAGGATAGGTTTTTTGAAGGTCTAACCATTGCTGACGATATTCAGCTTGAGGATTATGATTATTAGGGGGTTGAGTGTCTGCTGGTGTCGGTTGAGGGGGTAAAGATTGCCAAGAAGCATTAAGCCCTAATTTATCAATATAGCGGTTAATTGTGCGGGTATCTACCTTTAAAGCTCTAGCCGTGGCTCTTAATCCTAATTTTTCACCTTCTACCAATTCTTGTAAGCGTTTTTCCCAGATTTCGCCATAAGTAATCACTCTTCCGATGGAATAATTATCTTTCGGGGTTTTATCAGAAGCAGTACGACTGTAAATCATGCCACAGGAGCAAGTAAACGTCCCTAATGGCTTTTTATTCTCTAAACAATGGCTAATTTGAAGATTAGTAACGACAGGTTGCTGATAATGCTCAACTGCACCGTTGAAACATAACCAAGGTGCATCACCAAAGGGTTTGTAATTGTCTTCATTCTTAAAAAAGGCTTTAGCAGAACCAAATAAAAAGCGCATCATTAAGATATGACGAATCGGATGGAACACTTTGCGATTTTTTCGCACAATATTCGATAACCAGTTACTAGAATCGTTATAATCAATCATGCAGTTGAGATGTTCTAATACATCTCGTCCGTAGAAGAAGATAAATTCATCAATTAAGGGCTTTTGATGGACTCTATGGGAGGCTGTGGCAAGTTTTCGCTCAATCATACGGTTTAAGTACCGTTGACGGTAATAATCAAAGGTTTGAGAAGATTGAGGATGTTCCAATAACCAAGCAATATCTTGAGCTAGTTGGATGAAGCTTTTTAAGGCTTGAGAACTATAGTGAGGTATCGAAGTGTTTAATTGGCAATTTTGAGGACTGACAATTTCGTATTCGTGGCGGTTGAGTCTTTGAAAAGCGACGGTGCTATCGTGTAGGGGAATGCCATGATGAGGACAAACTAAAACCCCTGCTGTTTGATGAATTCGATGCCAATAAGCTTCCCCATACTGTTTTTCGTCTTCTTTAAGGCAATCTGGACAAAAACGAAGGTATTGAAGCAAGGGAATAGAACTGGCGACAATCCCAATACGAGTATGAATATTGCCTCCATATTGTGCTTTCATGGAGTTTTGGATGGTAATTGCCCGTTGAGGGGTCATAAATGGGGCATAGTAGGGGTAAAGGGTGTAATTATTGATTAAATCTTCGACGGTGTAGTGAGAGAATAGGGAAAGTTGTTGAATCAGCGCGTCAAGATTAGCAGGAAGGTCAACTGTTGCGATAGTATTAGGGTCGTCAAAAAGTTCTTTAAGGGTGATTTTAGGGCTATTATTGCCACTACGCAGATGATAACGAGCCAATATGCTGTAAAGTAACTCGTCTGGGTAGGGAGTTGGGAAAAAGCTCAACATGAAATTAGAGAGGAGTAAAGTCTTAGTAAGAGAGAACTACTAAAATTTTAGCTTAAATAATGCTTTGCGCTATTAATTATTGCCTAAATATACTACACTTGCATTGAATAAATATCCTTGTTTTGGGCATCCAAACCCTTATGACTTCGTTGTAACATAAAAACGAGAATCCAAAAAATACTACACAAAAATTCTCTGCTTTGAGAATAACGCCTTACGACATCAAGTAATAGATCAAGTAATAGATCACTGTTCTAGAAGATTAGGCAAAACTGAATAATCGACGTGAGTAACGCTTTAAAACATCAAGTAATGGATTACAAGCGAATTTAGCGATTGCATACTGGCTAGATACGTGAGTAACGCCTTACGACATCGAGCAATAAATCACAATACACTGAAACAAAACCAGCCACTCTGACAGGTTAAGTAACGCCTTATAACATCAAGCAATAAATCACGGCATAAGCTAAAAGACTGTTTTAGCCTATTCGTACAAATAATTCTACAAGCAACTCTTTAAGCTAATCAAAAACCTACTGAAAAGTTTAATATTTGTCTTGTTTAATTGTTACATAAGCTGATTCTGGTGGCGATTGACAAGCAATTGCTTCTAAGCGATAGCGAAACCATCGTGTTCCTTGAAAGTTAAAATGATCTACCCAATAAGGTAAAGTAATCCAGCCCTTATCGTCTCTTAATAGCCATTCTCTTGATTTAACTTCAAAATTGTCAGGGACTAACTTAATATTATTCACTAAATCATCGCTTTCTCCTAAGAATAATACGCCCCATCTTTGCACAGAATCAGGATTCAATAAGGCTTGTTCTAGTCTTTCTGGTAAGGTAGGATTATGTTTATCTTCTGCTGATTGTACCCAAACAATGAAACGAATATCGGTTAAGATTTCTTGATAATCGGGTCGTTTATTGCCTTGATGATCTTGTTTTTTGAACTTAAACCGATTAATGGTTCTCAATGTTTTCGATTTAGCAGGTTGAGATAACATTGCAATAGCTAATTGAACCCCACAATGCTTGTTCATGTCCATTTCACCTACTAAAGATAACAAAAGTCCGTAAACGGTTGAATGGGGAGGATAAGGATAAGTTTTCCCGTACTCTCTAGCATGAGATTGTCGGAAAGTAGCAACGGGAACATCAATATAAATAGCAACTGATTTCATTGGTTTTCTTGTTTTTGGGATTCTTCAGGAGGTAGTTTTAAGTCTTCAACAATTTTTGCTTTAAGGTTTTCAGCCGTTTTTTTAATCCCTCTATGAAGATGAGCATTTTCAATATTTAAGTTTTTGGTAATTTCTCCCCCAATCCATAATTCTTGAGGGAGAATATCTTCTGCTTCGACTTGTTCTTCTAACTTGGGTGCAATAATTTGCTTATTTTCATCTTGTTCAAAGCAATAAAGAAAGCGAGGACAGTTATCTTTTGTCCAGCGAAAAACAACACTTTCTGGTGAGAAATCGAAGAAAGAATCATTGTAGTGACCCCCAACTTGACCTAGATGAATAAAAGCATCTATCACCTTAAGGATACGAGATTTATTGACTAAATGTTTTGAATCTAAAGCAAAACAATATTGATAACAGGTATTATGAACATTCGTGCTATGAATAGAAAGCTTATCTTTTTCACCACTATTGTAATAGTTAAAGGTTGCACCATCATAGGGGGTTAAAGAAATGGCTCGGTTTGTCCCTAATGCACCTTGACGAGCATTACTTGTTCCTTTTTGATTCTTTTTTGCAGATTCTGTTACCATAAATCCCATGACATCATCATCAATAAAATCCTCTGCATTATGAGGTTTGGGTTGTGGAACACGAATTCTTTGAACTTTGTCCCATTTTTCGTAAACGTCTTCTTTTTGTTCTTGAAATTGATAGCGAACTTTCCAACGAATACTAAAGGGAGAAACGGTTGAATGGGGTTCATTTTGCCAAATAATTTGTTGTATTAATTGTTCATTTCCGTCATTTTCACCTCGGTTTAAGGAAGCAGGAGCATGATGGGTGAGTAAGTTTCCAAATAAGTATCGCATGGTGATAAACTCCGACTAAGAAAGGGCTATAAAATAACAAAAGCGAGTTGATAAAGTTCTACCTCAAGGAGTAGCGGAAAAGCAAAAAAGACTAAAGTTTGCCTACTTAATCTTGCTTTGGTGGGATAGCTGGATAAGGCAATTAAAGCAATATCTCTGGCTTCTTTCCAGTCTATTTTACCTGTTAAAATTGGTAAGACTAATTTACGGTTTTCGTTAAGGGTTGAAAGATTCCCTGCTTTTGAGAGTAATTTAGCCATGAGATGTCGAAAGGTTTCCTCTTTATAGCAATCTAAAAGTTTAGATTTAAGGCGTTCATTTTCTCTGTCAATCTTTTTCGGTGCTGAATCGGGATTATCTTGATACATTTGAGCGTAAATCATTTTCAATGCTTCGTGAATAACGTCAATAAAAGCATCATGAGATTTGGTAATTTCATCAACATTTTTTATCATGGTGAATAATCCTGTTTGATTGTAATTGAGTTGCTGTCTAATTTCACCAGAGGGGTCTTTTTGTTTTAAGATTAACCATAAATTTCGCCAAATCGATTGTTTTTTAAGAATATTTTCAGCTATTATTCCCCTAATTAAGTTTAATCTAATGAGAAAGTTTACTTCAGTTGGTATAAGTTGATTGTGTTGAAGATGACGGTGAGCAAGTTGATAGGTTTTCAGATTTTTGGGTGTGATATAAAAGTCTTGAATATCAACAGGATTTCTGAGTTGAGAGGTTTTCATTAATTTATCATAGAGAATAACTTGACATCTTTGAGGGGAAAAGTGACGCTGATTTTCATTAACATAATAATTTAAACCAGCTTCGGCTAAACTAGAAACATACAACTCTCGATAATGAGTATTATTTAAACGCCAGCGTATTTTGGCTGATTTTTCTAAGTTAATAGAGTCTGGAATGACCAATAAGTATTTAATAGGATGGTTTTTCTTCGATTTTAGTTGTTCATTGATTCCTTTAGATAAAATTAAATAGTGACAAGCTATTGGTAAAAATAATAGGGCAAAAGCATATTCGGGACGTTCTTTACATTGATTAAATTTTCTGACTAATTCATGTCGAATGATAGCCCCCGGATACAACCAACTAACAATCGGGATATAATCTTTGATTAATTGATGGGTTTTAGGATGACATAATTGTTGGCTAAAGTCTTGATGAATATAGTCTGCTAGTCGTTTATAGCTGAGGCGACAGTTAACTTTATCTTCTGTCAGGTTGATAGATTTAATGGCATCTAATTTTCCTTTAGCTAATAGATAAAATTGTAGGGGAATAGGGCTTTTGATGAGTAAATTTAAGAGATAATTAGGAGCAGTTTTCTTTAAATTAATTCCATAGACTTGGTATTGGCGAGTAATGGGAGTTACAAATTGATTATGTTGTAGTAAGGTGGCGGTTAAGGCTTGATGTAGGTGTATTTTATTAATTAAAGGCATAAATTGAGGTTTTAGTCCTAGTAAGCTGATTAAGCCTTTCGCATCAACTTGAAACGCTTGTTTAAGTAGCCAATCTAAGACTTCCTCATCTTGTCCTTGCCAATCAAGACTAACACTATCAGGGGTTAATTTCCATGATAATCCGCCTAAACGTTGGAAAGGAGTAGGAAATTGCTGTTCTAGCTGTTTAAGGGTCATCCATAACCCTAATATCCCTGCACGATGAATGAGGGTGGTGTCAGGTGCGTTGAGGTGCAGATGGATTTTGGGGGGGGTTGAAGTGGCTATCATTTGGGGGCAGGGGGCAGGAAACAGATGGCAGAAGAGTAAGCTGTTAAGCATCTAAATTGGTTTGTGGGGACAGGCAGGAGGCAGAGGGCAGGAGGCAGGAGCTATTTACGCGCTACCCAGTTTAAATGCGTCTTAGCTTAGGAGGGTAAAAGGGTAGGGGGGAAATTTAAGGCTTTAGCTTTTGAATAGTAGAAACTAAAATTCTTTGCATACTATCTACTTCTTCTAAAATTGGGTCAAATAATTCAGGAGTAGCTAATTTTACTTCTTTAGCTATGATTAGCTGTGTATCTAGTTCTCTTAAAGACCCCAATGCAATATGAAGGAACTGAATATACTCGTTCTTGGTTCTTCTGCCATAACCTTCAGCAATATTAGAGGGAACAGAGACAGAAGCTCGTCTTATTTGGCTTGTAAGTCCATATAATTCTGACTTAGGGAATTTTTCAGTTAATTGATAACAGTTTACGGATAGTTGAATTCCACGTTTCCAAATGAATTGTTCTCTATAGCTCATAGATAGAAGTTTGAAGGCAGAAGTTTGACGTTAAAGCTTATTATATCCTTTTTAACTTTCCTCTCGCCTTCTATTCTCTGATTTCTGAATCCTAATCCCTTCCTTCTCCCTTTTATTTCCTCCTGCCTCCTGCCTTCTGCCCTCTGCCTTAATAAACACTCCGCATCCCATCTTGTGTTTTCCCCCAATTCCCTGTTCTTGTAGTGAAATTGAGTCTTCTTCGTTCAAATCGCTGATTTTGACTCCGAAACCGACAAGGGTTTTGCCTTTAATCTTGATTATACGTCGAATGGGTTCACCTTCGGGTCGGGACGTGAGGGATAAGGTAGCGGTTATGTTACGCTGGTTTAGTTGGCGTTGTGCTGCTTCAAGGAAGGTTTGAGGTTCATCAAATCCTCGAATAACGACAAGACGAGAATAGAGGTGATGATGAGGGGAGATAAAAGTGGATTCTGGTAATCCAAGGCGAATTTTATGGTCATTGAGGTTGAGGGTTTTTCCTGCGAGTCGGTAGATTAGAGGGACTTGATTAATAGGAAGACGCAGACAGAGGTAAGAGTCTTCGGTAAGGTAGAGAAGGTGGGGAAATTCGGGTTTACCTGTGATGGGATGAATGCTGAGGGTGTCTAGGTTATGAATGACGGGGAATTGGTGAGATATAGCTGAATAGAGGGGATAGCCGTGATTTAAGGGTATGATGTGACCTGTGAGGGGGAATTTTAGGTCAATGTAGGGGTTGGGAAGGGGGGAGTTGCTGGCAAGCATGGGAAGGATTGATATACTATTTTCAATAGTAGTTTTATCGTTTAATAGTGAGGTGAGTTTTTTTAGTTTGTAGTTAAAGGGTGTAAAATCCCATTTTAAATTATCTTGTCTGTAAAAGTATGAAATTACCTAACGGGGAACAAGCGGAGATTGCAATGGAAAAGTTAATTAACTATTGCTTAAATCCTGAACATTCTAGCGGTAAACATAAGGCTAGGGTTTTTAAAGCTCGTTTAGGTATCACTCAAGAAAATGCTGAACTGTTATTGTCAATGATTCGTCTAGCGGCCATTGAAGGGGAAGTGGTTCAGCAAGCACAGACAGATTTTGGTCAACAGTTTAAGGTAGATTGGACGATACCGAATCAAGAAAGGATGCAACTTCGGACGATTTGGGAAGTCACTTCTACAAATGCGAATCCTCGTCTTATTTCTGCGTTTATTAAGTAGGTATCATGAACAATATTTTAATGTTAGATACAGTGGCGATTATTAATCCAATTGCTAAGGAAAGATTAACTTTAGTTGAACCTGAATTTATGTCTATTGAAAGCTTACCGAGTGGACAGGTGGGAACGGTGGTAGAAGTTTATGAAAGAGGAGAAGAAAAGCAATATTTAGTAGAGTTTGCTGATAGTCAAGGACGGGAATATGCGATGGCAATTTTAAAGGAAGATGAGTTATTGGTTTTACATTATGAACTTGAGGTGGCTTAATCTGCTAAATTTGACGATAACAACATCCTTAACAGGTTTGATAAATGTTCTCTCATGATTGAGATCAGCTATAATTGTAAAAAATAAAATGATTAAACATTATGGTTAATATTAATTTAACAGGCTTAAAACCCGAACAGATTGCCCAAATTCAAGCAATGATTGAACAATTTAAAACCCAAAACTTAGCTGACACTTCAGAACTGTCTTCATCTGACAAAACAGCCGATATTATAGATATTTTAACTGATAACCCTGTTTTGGTTGATTCATTCTTATCCCGTGAAGAAATTTATGAACGCTCCAATTAAACATTATGCCAGTCAATTTTATTGATACCAATGTTTGGTTATATCGTCTTTTTGATGACCAAAGAATTGAACCCAATGAACGAGAAAGAAAACGCAAAATTGCAACAGAAATAACTCAAAAAAGCAATTTAGTAATCAGTACACAAGTTATCAATTAACTTTCGGTCAATTTATTAAAAAAAGCTTCCTTTCAAGAAGAAGAAGTTAAACAAGTTATTCAATCTTTATATAATCGCTGTCAGGTTATTTCCTTTAATTTAACCATTCTTGAATCTTCATCTAATTTGCGCTTACAATATCAATTCTCATTGTGGGATAGTCTGATTATAGCAATTGCTTTGTCTGTTAATGCAGAAATTCTTTACTCTGAAGATATGCAGGATCAGGGTAAACGCATCTAAATTAACTTGACATATCATTATATTTATGTCTAAAAAATTCACATAAAAAAGATACTATACTTATCTAAGTTTTGGCAAAATACAGCTTCCCTACTTTAATTTAAGCAGAGTTTCTTATGGTC
>JBGTGT010000103.1:0-6403 GCA_041746575.1 Microcystaceae cyanobacterium | reverse complement strand
AAACACATGAACTGGCTGGTCGGATTTTTGAAGACGAATATGATTTGGCGATCACTGTAATCGAGAGTGTAGAAACTCGCGCACAACGATCGCAACATACTACAGAACGTTTTCTATTTAATTCTGCCTAGCTACTTATATCGCATTGATTAATTAAAATATCTAAAAACGAATAATCAGTCATTTGTTCTTTATGACTTTTTGAAAGTTTATACCCTTCTTTTTCTAACCACTCGCTAATATTACGCCAATTTTCTACTTTACCGTTAGATTGACCGACTAAGTTTTTTACATATTGATAGAGAGTGTTACAAAAGGCAATTTCTACGCCTTTGATTCTTTTATGGAGTTTTCGAGCGATTTCTGAGAGACTATAGCCACATAATAGCCCTCGTAAGTGCTGTTTTTCGACAGGGGTTAGGTTTTTTCCTTTTACTGAAGCTAAGTCTTAATAAAGTTTTTCCAAGTTCCAATAATTTGCCGCTTCAAGAAAATCGTAATCTACAGATGCCATTGTTGTTAGTCCGCCTTTTAAGACTTTGTAGCTAAATTATAGCCTAAGTTTCTAGCATACACTATTAAGCATTGGCAAAAATCTTGATTATTATACTACAAAGCTAGTAAAAGACTAGCTTTACGCTAATTTAAAATTAATTCTGGAGAAATATCAATGATGCTAAGTCTTTCTAGGACAACGGCTATAATGGCACTGACGACCTCTACTTGCCTAAGTATAGTAGGAGTTAGTGAAGCAGCTACGATTTACACTTCCAAGTCAGCTTTTCTAGCGGCGACAACGGTAATAACCACCGTCGATTCTGAGGGACTGACTCCACCTGATACTGCTATCGGACTCATTAATCCTACCACTATCTCAGGAGTCACGTTTAACAATACTGTTGGATCTTTTTTTGCACTAAATTGTGCTACTCTTCCTGATACTTTTAGTAATTGTGACAGAACTATTCCCCTTATTGGAGCTACAACTGTTGCAGGAAGTGGTACTTAGGATTCTACTTTTACTGCTACTTTACCATCAGGTATAGGTACACAGCGCACGGTAACAATTTCTACAGGGGATTCCCAGACACTAACAATAGATAACGCGGTTTCCTTCGTTGGTTTCACCTCTAACTACCCCCATTACTTTCCTCACAATGAATGCACCAAATGACGGTCAAGTATTTGATAATCTTGTGTATGGTCAAGCTAAT
This sequence comes from Microcystaceae cyanobacterium, assembly GCA_041746575.1. Lineage (GTDB taxonomy): Bacteria > Cyanobacteriota > Cyanobacteriia > Cyanobacteriales > Microcystaceae > JBGTGT01. The sequence goes on along the minus strand of JBGTGT010000103.1, from coordinate 5,189 downwards.
GATAATCCTAATCCTCCCACGTTGACGACCCCTGAATCCTCTTTGTTGCTAGGTTTGTTATTAGTGGGAATGGGAGGTGTTAGAAGCGTTTTGAAACGAAAGTAAAATATGCAATTTAACGATTTAGTGATCGCCTTTGATTAATTTTAACAGGCGATCGCTTCTTGTTAACTTTGACGTGGATCATCAAGAGGTGGATGCCAACCTGCTATAATCCATAATTGCCGAGAATTAAGAATAAAACCATCATCATGATACTCATCATTAAAATCTAAGCGAATACAAGTAGCACGACCAATAGATGTAATTCCTATGATTTCTAACCCGTCTTTTTTCCAAATAAAATGATCTGACCAATTGTGGTATCTTGGGTTAAATAATGATACTTCTGTTTGAGTTTCTGGATCAATTCCAGAGGTAAAATTATATCTTCTTTGGTTACAACGATGACAAGCTAAGGCTAAATTATTAAGGTCATCTGACCCACCTAAAGATTGAGGGATGATATGATCAATGGTAAAAGGAGTAGCGTTTGATCGTTCAGGAGAATGGCAATACTCACATAAATATTCTGCTCTTTTACGAACAGTTAGACGAATAAAATTGTTAATAACCACAATTAAGAAGCCAGTTTTGCATTAATAAAACTGAAGATTTTCTCTAATTCTAATAAACCTGCTAGTTCTGCTTTTTCATCAGAAGTTAGCAAGTTGTCTTTGTTTTTTTCGAGTAATTCTTCTAATCTGATTTGTAAGTCTTCGGTAAACGAAAAAGGACGATATTGATCAGATGTATTGAGAATAATTCCGTTAGGTAGCCAAGATGATGGCTGTTTCATTAATTGTTCCATTTTTGTTTTTGGTATTTAATGATTATTTATCAGCTTTAATTATACCAAAATTAAATACGTTTCATCTAACACAATTTTTATCAACCCCAATCAAGTGAATTTTTGTAAAACCAATTCCCTAACCCGTTTAAGATGAATTTAACCCTTTTTTTTCAAGAATCTGGGCTAGGATATTAGGATATTAGGATAAGGTTTATTAATTTCGAGTAGTATGACCATTCCCTCAGATTTACAATCCTTGTTCAGTCGTTTAAATGATGAACTTAGGTTATTAGAGCAAATAGCAACGGATGGGTTAAATAAACTTAGACCGATTTTAAACAATTTTCCGAATAATGATATTTTAGTTAGCTTTTTTGGTTCTTTAAATAATGTTTTATTTTTGGTAGAAGTCTATGAGAGAAGAATTGAAGCGTTGAGTGATTTGTTTTTAGATAATGATGTAACGAGGGATACCATTCAAGAGGTAGGTGAAGAGTTGGGGGATTTATTGGGTAGAATGATAGAAACAAAAGTTCAAGTTCAAGGAATTGTTAATCGTATTGAGGGTTTACAATGAAAACAAAGTTAAATGAACAAGCTTTACAGAAATTACTTGCTGAGAGTCAGAAAGTAGAACAGGAACTTTTAGCCCAGTGTGAACAAGCAAAACAGCTTTATTTGAAGTATGAAGCTAAAATATCGGGTAAAAATGATTAAGAAGTAATTTAATATACAGATTTACCCAGTTTGTCAAGCCTAATCAAGTTAATTTTTGTAAAGCCACTTCTCTAACCCGTTTAAGATGAATTTAACCCCTTTTTTCAAGTATCTGTGCCAATATATAAAAATAAGGTGCATTACTATTCGTTAATGCAAATTATAGGATTAGCGATCGCTCAGATAGTTTTTGATTGATTGATAGTGATTCTTGAGCAATGGTTATGGTTAATTCTAGACCTAGCTTTTGTAACCATTGAGCTGAATTATAAATAACTTCAGATCCTGATTGATTTAATAATTCCTCAATTTTCTGTTTCTGTAAGGCTATTTCATCAGGCGATAGTTTAGTGTCACCTAATGCTTCTAAAATATTTTCTAAAGCGACTTTTAAGAGTTGAGGTTCGGGATTTTTTTCTTGTAAAATCGCTTCAAGATAAGCGGATGCCTCTACAGGGTCTTTTAATGATTTAATCAAGTATTGATGATAGCTTTTAGTGGTTGGCATTTTCTTGACTCCTTTGATAATCTAACCAATATTGGTTAGCTTATTTAATGTTTTTTTGTTGACTGGATTTATCGCTTCCACATAATAATATAATTAAAGTTGAGCCTTTTTGACCAAAATAGATTCTGTAACCTTTTCCGTAGTTGATTCTAAGTTCACAGACTCCTTCTCCTACCGATTTATAATCACCTAAGTTTCCTAGTGTCACTCTAGTTAGCCTAGCATTGATCTTGGCTCTTGTCTTAACATCTTTTAGGCTGTTTAACCAGTCTTCAAAGGGAGTTTTGCCATCTGAGGTTGTATAGTTAACAATTTCTCTAGGTTGATTCTCCATTGCATGATTTTCTTTGACTGATTAACAAGCTTATCTGAAATTATAGCAGTTGAGAGAATATACATCGAGCAAAATTTTGTCAACCCCAATCAAGTTAATTTTTGTAAAAGCACTTCCCTAACCCGTTTAAGCTGAATTTAACCCTTTTTTCAAGAATCTAAGCTAAGATATTAAGTAATGGTGTATTACTCTTCGTTATTGCAAATTATAGAATTAGCGCACCGCTTTGCGGATCTATGCGAGATCGCACTTTTCCCAGTAATAAGCTATGATGTTGATACTTCCTCTATTCAGAAGTTTTTCAACTCTGAATTAGGATAATTTACTAAAATAAGGAGTAAATTGATATTATGCCTGATGTTTTATTAAAAACAGGTGAATTAATTGAAGTTCCTGAAGAAGAGATGTTATCTTTCCTTCAAGAAAATCGGGATTTAATTCAAGACAGAGTTTCCCCTAGAAGACGTTCTATTAAACGTCCTAATAAAGCAGAATCAGTTACTACCAATACAAAATAATATCTACGCTTTTTTCACTATATTGATAGATTCCCTGTTCTGATTGTTCTTCTGTCTCAGAATACTCGATTTCGCAACTTCTGAATAAGCGATACTCGGTTTTAGGATCATCTTTCGGTTTTTCTTGATAGTTGTCTTCCCTACCTAAATTTACATAAACATATAATCCTTTGTATGAACCGAACACATCTCCGTAGGGTTGTGCTTCGTCAAATTCCGATTTGCTTAAAGCTTTAATGCGTTTTATCATAATTTTTCCATAATTTTAACCATATATAAGCTATTATATCAATTTATGCCAGTTAAACATAAAATAATATTTGTCAACCCCAATCAAGTTAATTTTTGTAAAAGCACTTCCCTAACCCGTTTAAGATGAATTTAACCCATTTTTCAAGGATCTGGACTAATATATAAAGTAATAGTGCATTACTCTTCGTTAATGCAAATGAGAAGAAAAGGCGATCACTGTATCTTCTTCTAATAGTTCGATGATAGATTGGGGAACAATAACGACATCAATAGATTCTCCAAGATCGTTAAATATTTCTAAGACATAACCATCTTCTCCTTCAGATGGATGAGGAATAATATCAACTAAAGTTGCTGTGTTTCCTTTGTTTAAATTGTATTCAGGAAAGTCTTTATTTAATAAAATGTTTTGATATAATTCAATCATTGTTGTTTTGCTCCTTGTTAGGTTTAAGAGTGATAAACTGAAATTGATTATCGGTTTTTCTTTTTAACCAAATAGTGATGACTGCTAGATTTCGACCATTAACGCCAATTAATTCACCACTAACGTTGTAAAATGTTCCATATTCATTAGTTGTATCTTCTATCACATTTTTTGTTTTAATGTGTTGATAAATTGCTAATTTAAGTTGTTCAGGATTGTTTTGATTGAAGCCTCCTTGTGCTAAGATTTCGATTTATCATCTTTTTGTCTAAAAATTAAGAGATAGCGAGTAATTTTAGCATCAGGAATCAAAACATCATCAGGTAATCTCATCTTTTGTTGTTTATCATACTATGCTTGATTATAGCAAAACACAAAGCTGTTTACTTCAACTTAAATTTGTCAACCCCAATCAAGTTAAATCTTATAAAGCCACTTCCCTAACCTGCTTAAGATGAATTTAACCCTTTTTTCAAGAATCTGGGCTAATATATAAGGTAATGGTGCATTACACTGCGTTAATGCACCATACGGAACTGACATGACTAAAATGAGGCAATAGATTTAAGTTCGTAGTGAGGGATTTAGCCCTTTTATTGTGGCCCTAAAGGGCTTACTACAAGCCTCATTTTAATGCACAAAATAAGCTGTGTCAGTCCACTACTGGACTAGAAAAAAATCAAGAATCATCTCGCAATGATGCAACCCCCTTTTCTGTAGATTTTCTTTTCGCCTTACTAGATTTTAGACTTATAAAACCTACACCAAGAATACCTAGTGCAGTTAATCCAGAAGGTTCAGGGGTAGAAACAATATGAATTGTAAAGGGAAGAGTGGCTGGTTCATTACTTGGATTTTCAAACCAAATACTAATATCTGTAATATGAGCGTTCCAGAAGCCCCCGTGAATTAGATAAATAAAATCAGGATCGTTGGGACGAAAAACAAAGTTAGGTAAGAAGATCTCTTCTTCATAATTCCACCAATCTGTATCAACAGACGTATTAGTTATTTCCTTCCATAACTCATATCTTCCAGTTAAAGGTGTTGATACATCTACTGGAATAACAACTTCTTCAATGTCACCTGGAGGAACTACTATAGGACCAATAGGAACAGGGGGAAGAGAATCTACAGTATATTCTCCTTCTAAGGTTTGATCGTCCATTCCAGCATTTTGAAAAGATTCAGTATCAGTGAAAGGCCAATCACCTGATACGTGTTTAGTAAAACTCTCCCCCGGGTCTAAATGTATAGATCCTGTCAAGAAAACGCGAAGATTTATAGGAGGAGCAACAGGGTCAACTCGCTCTAAACCTATCCAAAAATCGCCATGGTTAATTGATAAATCAGTATAATGAAAATGTTCTGTTTCACCACCTGGTATGATTATTGTGTCATCTCGCCAAATAGTAGTAGCACTAGCAGAACTCTCAAATGTACTGACAATCGATATAAAAGCAGGGTAAACGCATCTAAATTAACTTGACATATCATTATATTTATGTCTAAAAAATTCACATAAAAAAGATACTATACTTATCTAAGTTTTGGCAAAATACAGCTTCCCTACTTTAATTTAAGCAGAGTTTCTTATGGTC
>JBGTGT010000102.1:0-48272 GCA_041746575.1 Microcystaceae cyanobacterium | reverse complement strand
GTATTAGAAAATGTCTGTGGAGATGGTCTGACGGGGGCAGTAATGTCTAGTCAAGAGTCTGTGAAGCAGAAACTCTTAAGTGTGAGCTTAAGAATCCCCCGTTAAATTGCGTATCTCAATTAGCGGCGGGAGTATGTCAATGAACCTTAAAAACAGTCGCTAAAGGTTAAGATTTAACTGCCTTTTCAAATTGGGGTAATACTAAGGTTTTCGACGGAGAATGTTTCGGTTGAGCCGGATAAAGTTTAGGAGGTAAAATAGCAGACGAAGATCGTCGAATCGAAGGGCGTTTTTGAATCGAATGACAAGGTTTAGGTAGCTCCACCGATATCGCTGGCAGTTTGATCGGTTTTTCGATCTCGATATCAAAGACATAGGAAGTATTGGTGTCTGTGTCGGCTAATTCCAACGTGTAATTAAGATAATCTATCACTTCTGTTTCAATAGATAAAGTTTTCTCCGTCAAAACGTCTCCTTGAAATGAGATCGCTTGAATCACAAGGGTTAATAAGGGCATTTCCCACTCCTTAGGAATTGTGAAGGAGTATTGAAAGTCTACAGGAGAGTACTCAAAAGTTAAAGGTTGCATTTCTCTGTATATCACTTCATCACTGAGAGGACGGCGTAATTCATAACATAAATGGCTTAAGTATTGGTTTTTAGCTTCAATACACCCTGAAACGATAATTACTTCTCCCATCTGACGCAGTAAATGTTCAGAGTCAAGCCTCAAAATAAGCTCAGTGTCAAGGGAATTTAACCGTTCTTCCTGCCAATCTTGAGCATTTGAATCATGTACAGACACTTCCTCCCGAATTAAGGCGTTAATTTCCGATAATTCAACGGGAAAAGCAAACGAAATGGGTTCTTGCATAGGCAAAGGGGCAATTGCGGGTTCAACTTCTAAAATTAAGCAATTTTCCCAATATTCGCCGACCATTTCAGCAATTAAGTCACTTCGACAATAAATTTCCCATTTTCCGGGGCGAAGTTGAGTGGGGGGAAGAATGACCACCTTACCATTTTCGGCTACCGTAGTGGTTGTCTCAAAGACTTGCTGATGGGATGGATGATTATATATCACCCGAATATCAATAGATTTTCCGTTTTTAAAGCAGGATTCTGCGGTAATATGGTATTTATTTGCGGATAAACGGATCTCAGACGAGGACAAAGGGCGCAGGGTCGTTTCATCTGCCTGTTGAATATAGAATTGCATTGCTATGTGTAAGGATAAAGTTGCGCCCTACGACGATGCTGACAGAGTTTTTGTGCCAAGAAGACAGACGGGAAATTGTTCCAAGCGTAATCATTTATTTATTGAGTGAACTGGCAATAAAATAGGCAACTAAGTCCTTTTGAGGAAAAGTTTCTTGTTTTTGGCTAGCCAACCACTTTATTTGCGCTGTTTCTGCCTCTGCTTCTTGCTCACCAATAATGATCGCCATTTTTGCTCCACTGCGATCGGCTCGTTTAAACTGTTTGGTAAAGGCACTGCTACTAAGGTCTAATTCGACTTTAAAACCTGATTGGCGGAGGCTTTGGGCTAAAATGATGCTTTGATCTTCTGCTTTTTCCCCTTTGGAAATGATATAAATATCAGGGGTTAATAGGGGTGCATCTTGCGACTGTTTCAGGAGTAGGATTAATCTTTCCATGCCCATTGCCCAACCGACGGCAGGGGTTTCATTTCCGCCTAATTCGCTGACGAGTCCATCGTAACGCCCACCACCGCAGACAGTAGACTGGGCGCCCAAGTCTTGGGATTGAATTTCAAAAGCCGTATGGGTATAATAGTCTAAGCCTCGCACTAAACAGGGGTTAATTTGATAGTTTATTCCTAAATGGGTCAATAATTGCTGTACTTTGGCGAAATGTGCTCGCGAGTCTGCCCCTAAGTGAGCCAGAATTTGAGGGGCATCTTGGCAAATCTCTTGAGTTCGTTTGTTTTTACTATCTAGAATCCGTAAAGGATTACGAGTGAGACGATCTTGAGAATCAGGGTCTAATTCTGCTTTGTAAGGCGTTAAATAGTCAACCAATGCCTCTCGATAGCGTTGGCGATCTTCTCCGGTTCCTACAGAATTTAGTTGTAAACTGAGGCTTTTGAGTCCTAATTGCCGAAAAATAGTCATTCCGAGGGAAATTACCTCTACATCTGCTCGTGGATCATGACTGCCGATTAATTCTAAGCCAATTTGATGAAATTGTCGTTGCCTACCCGCTTGAGGTCGTTCATAGCGAAACATAGCCCCTTTGTACCACAATCGTTGTACCCCGCCCAAAGCAAAAAGTCGATTTTCGACATAGGCACGGACGATGCCTGCCGTTCCCTCTGGGCGTAGTGTAATCCGACGATCGCCGCGATCGCTAAAGGTGTACATTTCCTTACCGACAACATCGGTTGCTTCGCCGATTCCCCGTTCAAAAAGGGCAGTTTGTTCAAAAATGGGGGAACGAATTTCTTGATAAAGGGCATGGTTAAAAACCTCGCTAGCCACCCTTTCTACCCATTGCCAATAACCAATTTCTTCAGGTAAAATATCTCGTGTTCCCGGTGGTTTTTGAATAGCACCCATCGCTTAATTAATTGATCATTTTCTTAAAACAACCCTACAATCATAGCAAATCGGCTGTAATTCTCAACGTAATTCGTCATCAAAATATTGTCTATTTAGCCCCTTTTAAAGTTGAAATAAACGGAAACCATTGTCTCTTATTTACTGTCTATTGCCCATGTCCTACTTTGTCAGTTCCCGAACAATGTTAAGATAGTTTAGATATTCCTATTCATCTAGACTATAAAGTAACCCTTAGTTTCTCTAATATGCTGAAAGAATTTTCTTATCGTCGGTTTTTAACGACAATTTTTTTAATTTCTCTGTGTGGCTTTGCTTTTTCTGCCCAAGCTCAAACAGAATCTCCAGATGTCCAAGAGGATTTAACCGACCCCAATAACTTGCGCCCCTTAACGCAAGAAGACAGTTTACTCAGTCTTCAGGGTGGAGAAAAACTGATGGCAGAGGCCAACGAGGCAATCAATGCAGAGCAATACAAAGTTGCTGTGGATAAATTGCAAAAAGCTCGTAAAATTTTCAACCAATTATCCAATTTCTACTTACAATTAGCGAATAGTTTTGCGGGAATCGAACCCAAGATTGCCGAATTTCAACGGAAAAGTGCCTTAGCGACAGGACAATTACGAGATCAAGCGACCTATCAATTGGCTTTAGTACACCGCGCCCAAAATGAACCTGAATTGTCTGTGCCTCTGCTAATTCAAGTGATTCGTTCTCAAAACCCCACCAGTGAGTTGGGGCAAAAATCCTATCAACAATTGTACGAGTTAGGATTTGTGGATACCCCTTACACCCGTTCTTCGGCCACCTCTCCTGTTCCCACTCCTCCGGCACAAAGTCAATAATTTGTGATAATCCTTAAGTAGGATTACGATAAAATAAATAAAAGTGAGTTTGATCCTAATTGAGGCGAAAAAATGAGCAATTTTCAACAATACAAAGAAATTATTCAGCAAACTCTCCCCGATGCAGAAGTTTATTTTAATGATCTAACGGGAGGGGGAGATCACCTAGAAGCAGTGGTTATTTCCTCAGCTTTTGACGGAAAAACCAAGGTTAAACAGCATCAAATGGTCTATAGCGCCTTAAAAGATCAATTAGCAACTGAAACGATTCATGCCTTAGCCTTGAAAACCTATACTCCCGACGCATGGCAGACGGTAGCTAGTCATTCGTAACCTGTTAAAAATATTACCCTATCTCCCTATTTCCCTATTGTGGGGTTAAATCCTGATCCTTGATTTCCCACTACGCAGACGACAAGGAATAGGGAGAATTTCTGCCTTGAAGCGGTTTAAAAATCCCCAATCACCCACTAGACTGTCAACAAAGGATTAAGTTCAAAACTGACTTGTGAGAACCCAACCATCCCTTAACGCCCTAACCGTTGAACAACAGCGTAACCTAATTTTACTGTTTATCACTGCCCTTTTTTTTTGGACAAGCTTAACCTGTCTCTTGCCGACGTTACCGCTTTATATCGAAAATATGGGGGCAACCCTTCAACAAGTCGGTATTGTTATGGGGGGGTTTGCCATTGGCTTATTAGGATTTCGCACCCTTATGGGGCAGTTGGCTGACTATCGTAGTCGTAAATTAGTCATTCTGATTGGGGCAATGGTTGCCACCGGTGCGCCGATTGGCTATCTCAGCGTTGATACTATTCTTGCTCTGCTGGGAATTCGTGCCTTTCACGGTATTAGCGTCGCCGCTTTTACCACTGGTTTTAGTGCTTTAGTGGTTGATTTAGCCCCACCGTCACGACGGGGAGAGATTATCGGTTATATGAGTTTAGCCGTTCCTATTGGTATGGCGATCGGGCCGGCCGTGGGAGGATTCATGCAGACATCCTTCGGTTTTACAACTTTATTTACGCTTTCGGGTGTATCAGGCTTTATTTCTCTGATTTTAGCAAGTCAAATTGTTGAAGAAAAACGAGCAACTTATTTAAAAGACGTAAGGGAGCAATTAAAATCATCCCGTCGCTTTTGGCAACTATTTAAACAGCAATCCCTTTTAATTCCCTCGTTAATTCTATTATTAATTGGCTTACTTTTTGGCACATTAGTGACTTTTTTACCTCTATATATTAAAAATATTCAATTAGAAGTTAATGTGGGTTTATTTTACTCAATTGCCGCTATCGCCAGTTTTAGCAGTCGCTTTGTCGTTGGTAAAGCTTCAGATCGTTATGGTCGGGGAATTTTTATTACAGGTAGTCTGATTTGTTATGGTTTGTCAATGATTTTGTTGGCTAGCAGTCGTACGCCTTTACAGTTTTTCTTGGCGGCTTTTTTGGAGGGGATGGGTGGAGGGGTTTTACTACCTCTATTAATTGCCTTAATTTCAGATCGTTCTTATGACAATGAAAGAGGAAAAGTCTATGCGATTTGTATTGGCGGATTTGATTTAGGCATTGCCATAGCAGGGCCAGTAATCGGCGGATTAAATTATGCTATTGGTTATCGAGGAATGTTTTTCTTGGGGGCTTATTTTTCATTAATGGGATTTGTCTTATTTTTAACATTATCTAATCGAAAACTAGCTCAATCTTGGCAATTTGCCCTCGGAAAAGGAAAAGATGGTTACGCTGTGAGTAAAATATTATAAAGTGGATCTAATGTCTTAACTTTGAGATCAAAATATAAGCTCAACTGTTTATAATTACTAAAGGTACTTTATTCATAACGATCTCTTAGTAAAAATGGCACTCGAAATTGAACGCAAGTTTTTGGTCATCGGTGATCAATGGCGCAAACTAGGAACAGGAAAATCTTATTACCAAGGGTATATCCCGACACAAAATCCTGATAATACAGTAAGAGTGAGAATCGCCGACGAGCAAGGTTATCTTACACTTAAAGGTAAAAAAATCGGCATTAGTCGCAGAGAATTTGAGTATGAAATTCCGCTAGAAGATGCTCAAATGCTGTTGAAAATAATGTGCGATCGCCCTTTAATTGAAAAAATACGTTATCGTGTTCCCATCGGAGAATTGGTTTGGGAAATAGATGAATTTACCGGAGAAAACCAAGGCTTAATTATTGCAGAAATTGAACTTAAAACAGTCAATCAAAACATTTATTACCCCGACTGGATAGGGCAAGAAGTAACAGAGGATCTTCGTTATTATAATTCTAGTTTAGTCAAAAATCCTTATCAGAATTGGTTACCCTAAATGAGGTACACCTTAACTTGATCACCGATTCTCGGAAATCAAAAACAATGAAAAAACCCTATCAATCTGTTCCTATTAAAGACTGTTGTGAACCCTTACTTCCCATTCCTTTAGATGTATTTGCTATCGAAATTCCCCATCCTTATGAAAAATTAGGAGCAAACTACCGAGGAAAATCTCCCTATTATTTGCGTCAAAGTGTCATTGAAGCGTTAATAACAGCGCACGATAATTTACAACAAAGAAAACCCAATTGGCGAATTAATATTTTTGATGGATTTCGTCCCTTATGGATTCAGCAATTTATGGTAGATTATACATTTAATCATTTAATTCAATCCAGAACCCTCGTTATTAACCACTTATCCCCATCAGAAATTGAAGTCCTCTGGCAAGAAGTTTATACCATTTGGGCAGTTCCCAGCGATGATCCCAAAATCCCTCCTCCCCATAGTACAGGTGCGGCAGTTGATCTTACCCTAATGGATGAAACCGGAAAATTAGTCGAAATGGGGGGAGAAATTGACGAATTATCTCTGCGATCGCATCCTGATTATTACCTAAATGCTTTAACCCCCACAGAACGGCAATATCACGAAAATCGAGAACTATTATCACAAATTATGCAAAAAGCAGGGTTTCGCCGTCACCCAGGAGAATGGTGGCATTTTTCTTGCGGAGATCAAATGTGGGTGTGGTTGGGGTGGCAAAATCAGGATCAATCCGTTCAGGTAGCTCGTTACGGCAGAATCGAGTAGAAAAAAGGGCATTTATCCCCATCAATTTCCAATATTTTCGCTATTCCTGACTATTTTCCGACTTTTGGATCATCACTAAGGTCTTATTCACTTTTTCCACACTTTCTACTTGATTTTGCGCTTTAAAAAGTTGTTTAGCCTGTTCTAAATCCGTAATCGCTTTGTTTTTTTCCCCCAATTGAGCATAGGTAATGCCTCGATTATAAAACGCTTCAGCGAATTGATTATCAAGTTCTAGACTGCGATTGTAATCTTCTAGTGCTTTTTGATGTTTATTTAAGCGATTGTAAGATAATGCTCGGTTATAATAAGTCTTGGGGTCATTACTTTTAAGGTTAATCGCTTGATCATAATCAGCGATCGCCGCCTGATGTTGGCTGAGGGCATCATGAGCATTGCCACGATAAGTATAGAAATCAGGGAATTTGGCGTCAATTTCAATGGCTTTTGAGCAATCTGCTAAGGCTTCTTCCGCTTGCTTCAGTAAAAAGTGAGCATAACAACGATTACCGTACGCATAGGCATATTGAGGATTCAATTCAATGGCTTTGGTATAATCGGCGATGGCGGTCGTTAATTCGCCAATAATCACCCGAACATAGCCTAAATTGTAAAAAGAATCTGCATCCTGTGGATCGAGTTCTGATGCCTTGGTAAACGCTTCAATGGCTTTTGGGTAGTTTTTGGCATCAAGGAGGTCTAGTCCTTTATTGTACCACTGAACGGCGGTCAGTCCTTCATATTTAGCCGCTTCAGGTTCATTAGCTGGAGAAACGGGAATTTCAGTAGCAGGTGTCGTGTTTTCTGTTTCTGGACTCCCTTCATCGGTCTTTTCGATGGTTTCAGTTTGTTGTGTTAGGATGAGCGGAGCGGCATGGAGCTTAAGGTGAAATAAGGGCAAAAATAACGTTAAATACGCTACAAAAATTAAATTTTTCATCATAAACACCTAAAATTTTTAAATTGGCTTTTCTTAAAGGAGAAAAGGGGGAAGATTCAGGGCAAAAAGTCTGAGATTGACCCTTGATTTTCCTGAAAAATCGCCCCATTCACCTTAAAAGATTACAGTAATTGTTCAACCGCAAAGAAAGCGACGAGAAAAATCACAAAACCACTCAAGACTTGCATTTGCATTTTACTGAGGGGTAAGCGTTTATCTAGTCTGAAGTAACCGCTTAACAGGTAGCTTAGCACGGCCGCTAAGATAGCTAAAGCGATCGCCGTTAAATGTCGTCGGTAAACCAACGCTCTGACACGGAGTTGCGTCAGAAAGCTATAGTGGTTGTGATCATTAACAGGAACGGTTAGGACTTCCCAAGTGTCTCCCCCATCCATTGAGCGATAGACTTGGGTTTTTGCAGAACCGATGCCAAATAAGGTTTTATCTTGGGCATAATTGGGCGAAAATTGAATGGGAATCCCTGCATAAGGAATATTTTCAACTTTGGTAATAGGTAAAGCATTATCACCCACATTGCTGAAGGTTTGCCCGCTATCGGTACTTTTATATAATCCCTTACCGCGAACTGTTGCTACTATCGTTTGATCTTTTGCGTAATCAGGCGAAATTGCTACTCCGGTGAGATCAGGATCAGAATTTACTGGGATAACCTCAAGTTCTCGCCATGTTTCCCCCCCCTCTTCGCTGAGAAAGAGTCCTGAGCTACTAGAGAGTAAAATCGTTTTGTCTTGGGCATAATTGGGCGAAATTGCTAACTGCATCGACAGTAACTGCTCCGTTACCGTATTTTTGCTAACTGATGTCCACGTTACACCACTATCCTGCGACTGAAACACCCCTCCTTTGGCTACCGCATACAGCGTTTTATCTTCAGCAAAATTCGGCGAAATCACAATAGACGAGGGATCGTTGCCAGTAGTATGGCCAATGTTACCTACTTTTCGGAAACGGTTTCCTCCATCGGTTGAACGATAAACTCTTCCTTCTTGAGTAATGACAAATAGGGTTTGATCTTGGCTAAAGTTAGGCGAAACTGCCAACGTCGAGCCTCGGCCTTTTGGTGCGGGCAAATCAACGATTTGCCATGAATTACCTTGATTGACGGTTTTAACAATCTGATTCCATAAAAGACTGACCCAAAAAGTTTGATCTTGGGCATAATTGGGCGAAAATTCTAGATCGTAGAAGCGTCGAGGATCTTGGGTTTGCGGATCGCGATTGAACCGATTTTCAAAGAGCGGCCTTTCCAACCCTTTATTGATGGGTTGCCACGTTTTCCCTTGATTTTGAGAGCGATAAATATTGCCTACATAGGTAGCGATCGCTAAGGTTTGATCTTGAGCATAATCGGGCGAAATCCCTAAAGCCATAACCGTTCCCAAAGAGAGGGTTTCTAACTCATGCCACGTTTTGCCTAGATCATTCGTGTGAAAGAGTCCATTAAATCCGCCGACAAACAGGGTTTTGTCCTCTTGGACATTGGGAGAAAAGCGCACTGAGTAAAAATGAGGCACTTTGAACTCATCTGCTTGACGATCTTTGGTTAATCCTTGACTCATTTTCGTCCACGTCTGTCCGCCATCTTGGGAGAGAAACGCACCTTCATGCCAATTTACCAGTGCTAAGGTTTGATTTTCAGCATAATTGGGTGAAAGGGATACATCTTGCACGGCTTTATCCTTCACTCCCTGCATCATCGGTATAAAGCGTTTACCCCCATCGGTGGTTTTTAAGATCCCTTCCTTTGCAGTTGCTAAGAAAAAGGTATTATCTTGGCTGAAATTCGGTGAGACAGCAATACGATTGACGTTATTCCCCGAAGAAAGGGTAGCCAATTTTTGCCACGTTTTACCCAAATCATCCGATCTCAATAGGTTTCCTTGGGCATCTGCCGCCAAGATTTTACTTTTTGGTGTAAAGACAACCGCATTAATTTTTTGAGAAGAATCAAGGATAGATTGCCATTTTTGTCCCCCATTTTGGGTTAAATACAGCCCTCCTTCTGTTCCTGATGCTAATACGTCTTTTTCCGAGTTTGGAGAGACGGCTAATCTTTGGATTTGAATAGACGACAAATTGTTATACACTGAAGTCGGCAATCCTTCATTAACGGAAAACCAAGACTCTCCTCCATCTTCGGACTTGTAGATACCATTCCAAGCAGTTGCGGCAAAGAAGTGATCTTTCTGACTAGGGGTTAACGCTAAATCCGTAATGGGAGTGGGACTTTGATAAAGTTTATCAAGGCCTTGAACCACTCGTCTCCAGTTTTGTCCACCATCATTCGATTTGTAAAGATTTCCTCGCACAATGATCATTAAATTTTGATCTTTGCCATAATCGGGTGATAGCACAACCTGTTCAATCACGTCATGGGGACGATGGGCATAACTGGGTTGTACTTGAACGCCCAGTAATCCAATCCCTATAATGCTCAAACAGAGAACTGTCTTCCAAATAAAAGACCAATTGACTTGCATTTTCATAACTTCACTCAACAAACGGATTAATAAACGAATCTTTCCCTAGAAGCTCACTCACTTTTCGACAACAGGTTTTAGATGGCGACATTATACCATCTTTCTTTCTTGATCTTTATCATAGGCAGAAGGCAAGGAAAATAAACTAAAATACAAATTTGCTACGTTTACCGTTACGAAACGTTTTAGACCATAAATCTGAAATTTAGCCCCCAAAAATTCCCAACAATTGACTTAAAATTAAGGGTAAATGAGGGGTACTAAAAGGTAATTTAGCTTACTTTTATAGATTCTTTCTTGATTGAGAAAACTGAATAATTTCTTCAGAATTGTCTAATTGTCCAAACGATTTAATGTCGACGTTTGACCCATAATTGTATAGGTAGCAGAAATAAAGCAACTGATAGCGGTAAAAGATAATAAATCCCACGGTAAGCGATTAATGCGCCCAAAACATCGGCAGAAGACAAGTTAGCTGGTTTTAACCCTAAAATAACGGTTTCAAAGACGCCTAGACCACCGGGAATATTGCTAATTAGACCGGCCGTTAACGCTAAGATATAAATGCCAAAAAAACCAAAATAGGATAAACCTGAAGCATGAGGAAAGAGAAGATAAAGAACTCCAGCCGCCAAGCCCCAATCTAAGGCTGAAAGTCCGATTCCTGCTAAAGAAATTCGTAAAGAAGGAAAATCCAAGGTTTCCTTACCAATCTTTAAAGATTTCGTCCAAAAAATACTGGTGATGAGATAAGCCATCACTAATAACAAAAAAATTCCTCCCAACGGGCGAACCGAATCGAAGGGAAGGTGTAATAAAGTGGGCAACGTTAAGGGATCAATTAAAAAGACAATGCCACTAACAGAAAATAAGCCTAACCAAAAAATAAAATGGGTAAAGACCACTAATTTGGCAATAGAAGCCTTGGCAACGCCCCAATTACCATAAAAACGATAGCGAATTGCTGTCCCCGATAAGGCCGTAAATCCTACCGTATTCCCGATAGCATAACTGATAAATGCCGTAAAAGCGACTTTATTCCCCGATAAAGAGCGACGCAAATAATGAAAGCCCAGCCTATCATAGCCCGTCATCACAAAATAGCCGACACCCGTGAGAGCGATCGCCCCTAATTTGCGACCTAACGGAAGATGATTCCAGTGATTGGCCATATCTGCTAGACTGTAATGGCGCAATTCAGTAGAAATAACCCAAATTGCTAGGCAAAATAAACTTAAAGCAAAAATGATGGGAATAGAACGCCGTAAATACTTTTTCATGCACCAAAAAACATTGGGTTGTCAATTGCTTGAGCGATCGCTTATAATATAAAGTGTATCTCAAGGGGCCGCCACGGTTTCGACAGGTTGGCGAAAGCTTCTCCGTGATGCAGGTCGAGAGTGAGTCTCCTCTCGCAAATCCAAGGCTCAAAAAAAATGTAACTGCGAAAAACAACGTCGTAGCATTCAATCGTGCAGCAGTAGCTGTAGCTTAATCTCCACTAACTAAGAGATTTCGATTGCACCTTCGTCCTGACTCCGTTAAAGGCAAGGTGAATAACCCTAACGGATGCACCATTTCGTTACCTTTGGTTGACGACTCGGTAAAGACTTTACCAAAGCATCCCACCATCAGGGACTAATCGATGGTTCCCGCTCTGAGGATTAGATGAGCTAAACCTGTGAAGGAACGGAATGTCAATACCCAGTCTGGACAGCAGTTCGACTCTGCTCGGCTCCATTTAAACCAATTCAGCCTAAAAAACACTCATTGTAACTGGAAGCATATTATTTCGATGACGGAAACGATATGCTTCCTCTAAATTCAGATATTCTCTGGTTGCCTTAAAAAACTATCTGACTTTTTTGTATCTGATATAGCTAAGACGAGAAACTAATTGAGCAATAAGCATTTCTGTCGGATAAATGCCTTGTGGCAGAAGATTTACGATAGCTTGCTCTATTTCTTGGCAGTATTGGTTAACAGATTCATGATGACAAGTGTTTTGTTACCTTAAATAGCAAGAGGAAATCTGCTGACAAAGTTCTGGAAAATACTTATAAATTGTTCTACTATCACAAGAAATCCGTCTAGCAACTTCTTCTAATGATGGAGGATTATTTTTTTCATTTTGCATGCAATACCTGTAGTAATTCTCGTCTGACGTAAACAGCGTTGGAAGAGGTTGTGTCGCAAAAAATGTGGACAAATTAAAATACATTCTTTATGATTGTAGTGTAGCTCATTGTTTTTATCCATGGACAAGGATCTGTCTTGGTCTTACAAATAACTGAAGACAGAAGGCTAAAACCATTGTTACGATGGCATGGATCTACGAAGGTTAATAGCTTATATGTCTGATCCCTTAGACTCAAAGCCTCCAAATCACCCCGATAACAGCCATGAAATGACCCAATATCATTCAGGGAAAGGTGATAACGTGGGGAGGGATAAGATTGAACAACGAGAAATTCGTGCAGAGCGATATATTGAGAGTATTGAAAATTATATTCAGATTGACGGGAATCCGGTTGATAAAGTTACGATGCAACCCTTAATTAAGAAGTCCCCTTATCAGGGACTAAAAAGGTTTAATTTCAAGGACAGAGATCGCTTTTTTGGTAGAGATAAGCTTATTGCTACATTATTCGAGGCAACGAATCGGAGCAATTTAAGTTTAGTTTTAGGTGCCTCTGGTAGTGGTAAGTCTTCTGTAGTGAGTGCAGGGTTAATTCCTGAATTGTATAAATATCTTGAGTCTCAAACATTTTATGACTTTATCTTTACGCCTGATCAAGATCCCTTTGATTCTCTATATCGGTGTTTACTTAGCAGGGAAAAAGACTATAGCTTTAGTAAATTAGAAGCTGAGATTGCCTTGGTAGCAAAAGCTGATACACTCACTAAAGTTATTAACACCTTAAGGAAGGATGAGGAACGATGGTTGATTTTTGTCGATCAATTTGAAGAATTATTTACTATTTGTCATGATCTAGAAAAACGAAAAAACTTTATTTCAGGTATTGTCCAAGTTGCCCAGTCTGAGGTCAGTTCTGTCAAGATTGTTCTGGCAATGCGATCTGACTTTTTTGAGCAGTTTAGTTTCTACTCCGATTTAGGTGCAATTGCCAGTCAAAATAATATTCATATAGTCACGGAGATGAAGCCAGATGAGCTTAAGCAAGCGATCAAGCAGCCAGCAAACAGGCATGGAGTCGTACTTGAAAAAGGGTTAATTGAACAAATTATCGAAGAAGTAGAGGGGCAAAAAGGTTACCTTCCTTTATTGCAATACACTCTGAATTTGCTTTGGGAAAGCGAATGTAAAACTCTTGATACTGATGGTCGTCCTAATATCGAAAAACGGATCTTAAGCAAGAAAAGTTATGTTGCCTTAGAAGGCGTAAGGGGTGCTTTACAAAAGCACGTCAGCGAAATATACAGCAAGCTCAATCAAGACGAACAGATAGCCACTAAGCAAATATTTTTGAAGCTGGTAAATATTGTTGAAACTGATTCTGGCAGTAAAATCGTAAGCAAACGAGCTTATCAAAATGAATTTGCTAGTGAATCGGTAGCAAAGCTCCTTAATAAGTTTATTGATGAAAAATTGCTAGTTACTAATAGTGAATACTTAAGCCCAGAAGAACTGCCAGTCAATAATCACCTGAAACAATCGGCAACCGTAGAAATTGCCCATGAAATTTTACTTTCATCTTGGGATGAGTTAAAACGCTGGCTTGAGGAGGAAAAAAAAGCAATTATCCTCAAAAGTTGGTTGACTGTTGAGACAAGACGGTGGCAAAAAATTCGCTCACAGGATGAGTCTAAGGCTAACGATGAACTCTTAAAAGGCTCTCGATTACTTCAATTGGTAGAGTTTAGAAATAAAGATGCTTTTAAAAATCTTGATGGCTTAACACTAGAGGAAAATGAATTTATTGATGCTAGTATAAAATGGCGGGATCATCTTATAAAAGCTGAAGAAGAGCGTAGAAACCGTGAATTAAAACTTCTTCACGAAGCTGTAGATGAAAAGGAAAACGCCCGTAAAGCGGAAGAGACAGCCCGTAAACAAACTCAGCGTAAAAGTCAATGGGCGATCGCTACGGCAGCTTTATTTATGATCGCTTCAACTATTTTGTTTTTTTCTTACTGGAAACAATTCCAATCTGAAAAAACACTTGAAGCTGTCTTCTTAGGAACAGATGATAATCAAATTTACAAAAATTTACCCAAATTTCTTGAAAGAGCAAATCAAAAGAGGGGTTATATTCTTAATAACTTTTACAATGAAGGAGAGTCAATTAATGACTACAAAAAAAATACAGAAAATTAAACCTTGTATTTGCATACTATCGCAGTATTTTATCTAGTTCTTATCGACTCCAACAAACAATTAAAAGCAATCCAGCAGCATTTTCAAGCAATATAAATATAACGAAAATAAATGATACAGTCAAAAAAATCTCTACAGACGCAGAGGCGTTTTTAGCTGATATGATCTGTAGATATCGAATACCAGAATTAGAATTGGATCTTAAGAAAAGAAATTGGGGAGAACGAATTGATAATGGAGCTGAAGAATTTGAGCAGCGTTATACAGAAGGTGCATTGCGAACTATCTATGCTATTTTGCAACGAGATTCAGGAGCAGGGGCAGATTTAAACAAAAATGGTTTAATTGACACACCAGAGGAAGCAAACCAGATGCCTTGTACAACATTACAAAAAATCGAAGAACTATGGAGGGAATATACCGAAGACCGTTGTGGTTGGATTGGAGAGAAAAAGCCCTACGATCCTAATCAGGGAAAGGCATACTTTTTCGATGATGCTGATTGTGTTGAATTAGCTAAGTCGGAAATTTCGCAATCTAATTTAGTAGAAAATACGCTAACAAATTTAGTTTTTATTGATGTCAATGCTGAAGTAATGAATCGAATTGGTACTTGTCTTTCACCCTAAATAATTGACCACAATTTCTGAATCAATAAAACATTAATCATTTTCCATAAAAGGAGAGTAAAATGATTCAAAAAAGCAATTTTAACCAAAAGATTTCGAAAAAATTAAACCGTTCCAAATGGTTAGTTTTTACAATGTTAATTGTGCTAGTTCCTATCTGTATAATACTAACCACTGTAGATAGAGTTCAGTCATCCGATAATCTCCCAGATTCTGCAATTATTGAGAAATATGGTGGAATCATTCATGTTTTACCAAACGGTAAAAAAATAAATAAAGTACGAATAACAGCAAATGGTGGTACCCTCAACAGGACAGATATTTTGTCGATTGTAGGTGATTCAGTAAGTTGGGCGCATCTCAAATTAATGAAAGGGTCTAATGTCTTAAGTCCAATCTTGCAAGCAGGTACTGATTCTGCAACTACTCAGTACACCTTCCCTTGCAGATTAGATGGCAGTGGTGTTATTGGTTGGGGGCTTCGGCAGCAAAATCCCTGGCATTGTGAAAAATTCATTGCTGGATCTCCTGCTTTGAAAAGATCAAGTTTACAAAATCTTTATTTTGCTGAAAAAGCAATGGCTAAACAGAATAACGAAAAAAATGCAGAGGTAATCTTACAAAGATTGCAGGAAGTTAATATTGGTTATAGTGTTGCCAAATCTGAACTACTTGAATGGATAAGTGATTCAGACTTGAGATATTACAATGTTGCCATCGAGTGCCTTAACATTCTTCAAAACCAACGCTTAAAAAATGATGCACCTGACATTGATAAAATTTTTTATTACTACAAAGAGATACTTGGAGTTGAGGAGCTTCCTGAAAATCCTCAAATTAATCAAGAGAAGTTAAAAGAGGCGATCAGGAGAGCATATAACAACAAGAATGGAACTGATTTTCAGTTATTGGCAGAAATAGTTGAAGACGTTGAATTTATTCAGAGTGAAGTGCAAATTTCGCCTAACGAGGACTTAACCTTAATTTATGTTCATCATCTTCAAAACAATGATTTGGTCATTGATGTTCTGACAGGGAATGTTACCATTCAAGCTCAGAGTTTATACAAGGGATCTCGTTATAATATCAATCAAGGAGGTTCAACACAGATTCCAGACTTTAATAAAGTAGTTGAAGAAGAATCAGTTAAAATCTTTTTCAACGAAGGTAACTGGTCTGAGGATATGAAGACTTTAATTAAATCCTTTAATTTGAGAACTATTTCTAGATCTGATTCTATTTACCTTAGATGAATAACCTAAAATGAGTTGTTTAAAAGTGCAAGTTTCAAAACAGTCTATTTTTTAATCTCAGTCAGTAAGGCTACTCCTAATCTAGGTCACCTAGCTCCCACAGATTGACAAGGTATGGCAAAATGAATGAGACAAGACTCCTTACCCCTGTAACCTTTGATGACTGTTACGCCAGATAATTTACCCACCCAATACGACCCCTCCACTACCGAAGCGAAATGGCAACAATACTGGGAAGAACAGCGAATATTTCAAGTTGAGTCAGAAAAAGAGGCAAAAGTATTTAGTTTAGTCATTCCGCCTCCCAATGTTACGGGAAGTCTGCACATGGGACACGCTTTTGAACAGGCGTTAATGGATACAATTATTCGGTATCATCGCCTGAAAGGAGAGAATACCCTTTGTTTACCGGGGACAGATCATGCGAGTATTGCCGTACAAACGATTTTAGAAAAGCAGTTGAAAGCAGAAGGAACAAATCGCTACGAAATCGGACGTGAAGCCTTTTTAAAGCGTGCTTGGGACTGGAAAGAAACATCTCAGGGAACGATTATTAACCAAATTAAACGGTTAGGGTTATCTGCCGATTGGTCGAGGGAACGCTTTACCCTTGATGATAGCCTGTCTCAGGCGGTTAAAACGGCTTTTGTCACCCTTTACGAAGAGGGATTAATCTATCGAGGAAATTATCTCGTCAACTGGTGTCCTGAGTCGCAGTCAGCCGTGTCCGACTTAGAGGTGGAGAATAAGGAAGTTGAGGGTCATTTATGGTATTTTCGTTATCCTTTAAGCGACGGTTCAGGGGAATTAGTCGTTGCCACCACGCGACCTGAAACAATGTTAGGGGATACAGGAGTAGCCGTGAATCCGAATGATGAGAGATATAAATATTTTATCGGAAAAACGGTTACTTTACCGTTGATGGGTCGAGAAATTCCTATTTTTGCTGATGAACTGGTGGATGCTGAATTCGGCACAGGTTGTGTTAAAGTGACGCCAGCACACGATCCCAATGACTTTGAGATGGGAAATCGTCACCAGTTGCCCTTTATTAATATTTTAAACAAAGATGGCACCTTAAATGAGAATGCTGGAGAATTTGCAGGACAGGATAGGTTCGTTGCCCGTAAAAATGTGGTGAAAGCTCTTGAAGAACAAAAATTTTTAGTTAAAATAGAGAATTATCGCCATACTGTCCCTTATAGTGACCGAGGGAAAGTTCCGGTTGAACCCTTAATTTCAACCCAATGGTTTGTGAAAATTGAACCGTTAGCCAAAAAAGCATTAGATTGCTTAGATAATGAGAATTCTCCTCGTTTTGTGCCAGAAAGATGGCAAAAGGTCTATCGAGATTGGTTGATTAAGCTCAAAGATTGGTGTATCTCCCGTCAATTGTGGTGGGGACACCAAATTCCGGCATGGTATGTGATTAGTGAGACAAATGGACAAATTAGCGATCATACTCCTTTTATTGTGGCTTATAACGAGGAAGAAGCGTTAAAGAAAGCTAAAGCGCAGTATGGGGATAATATCAGCTTAGAACAAGATCCTGATGTGTTGGATACATGGTTTTCGTCGGGGTTATGGCCGTTTTCGACGATGGGATGGCCAGAAAAAACGGCGGATTTAGCAACTTTTTATCCAACAAGTCTTCTAGTCACAGGATTTGATATTATTTTCTTCTGGGTGGCTAGGATGACGATGATGGCAGGACACTTTACCGGACAAATGCCATTTCAGGATGTTTATATTCATGGCTTAGTAAGAGATGAAAATGGCAAAAAAATGTCAAAATCAGCTAATAACGGAATTGATCCTCTGGTTTTAATTGATAAATACGGCACAGATGCTTTAAGATACACTTTAATCCGAGAAGTGGCTGGTGCGGGTCAAGATATTAGTTTACTGCTGAATCGTCCTCTCTATGAGGTTATTTTAAATCCCGACTTAGCAGAAAATCCATCTAAAGAATTTTTGAAAAAACACAAACTAAAAGACAAAAAACAGCTAGAAGAAAAGTTAAAAGACCCTTTATCTGAGTCTGTCGAAGCGTCTCGTAATTTTGCGAATAAACTCTGGAACGCGTCTCGCTTTGTGCTGATGAATTTAGAGGGCAAAACTCTACAAGATTTAGAAGAACCCGAATTAAATGAGTTAGAATTGGCAGATAAATGGATTGTCTCCCGATATCATCAAATTATTCGACAAACCTCCCATAGTCTTGATAACTATGGATTAGGAGAAGCCGCTAAAGGACTTTACGAATTTATTTGGGGAGATTTTTGCGATTGGTATATTGAGTTAGTAAAATCTCGCTTACAGGGACAAAAAGACGAAAATTCCCGCTTAGTTGCTCAAAAAACCTTAGCTTACGTCCTTGAGGGAATATTGAAACTCTTGCATCCCTTTATGCCTCATATTACTGAAGAAATTTGGCAGACCTTAACCCAAAAGACAGACAGCGAGATTGCAACACAGCTTTATCCTGCTAGTCAGTTAGAACTGATTAATACTGACTTAGAATCTGCTTTCACCGTTATATTTGAAACGATTCGCACCATTCGCAACTTGAGAGCCGAAGCGGATATTAAGCCGAATTTGAAAGTTTCTGTAATCTTACAAAGTGAAAATCTCCAAGAACGCGCGATTTTAGCGTCGGGGAGCGTGTATATCCAAGAATTGGGGAAAGTGGAACAATTGACGATTACTGAGCGGATTGTAGAAGAACCCAAACAAGCTTTTGCGGGGGTTGTCGGTACGATTCAGGTTTTAATTCCTCTTTTTGGTGTCGTTGAGCTTGAAACCTTACAGCACAAAATAGACAAAAACTTAAGTAAAATTGAAAAGGAGATAGACTCCTTACACACGCGCTTACAGAATCCCGGTTTTGTCAATAAAGCACCGGATGAGATTATCCAAGCGGCAAGGAATAGCCTTTCTGAAGCTCAAAAACAAGCCGAAATCCTGAAAGAACGCTTAAAACGCCTGAAATAACTCTTCCTGCTGTGTCCTGTTTGCTATGCTGTACCTAGCTCAAGTTCAAAAAAATCATCATTCAGGCGAAAAAGAGCTATATTTGTTAGCCTATCAAAAAGCTGACAATTTATGGCAAGTCTCAACTCCTGAAACCATCTTCTGCGAAAAAATAAATAACTTTGAGCAAGGAAATTTAGTTATCGTCGAATTAGGAGAAAACCAGCAAATTTTAACCCTTGGGAATGCCAAGAATTGGGTATTAGAGTTGGTGAAACAATATTTATCCTATCCGACTATTACCCCTGACTGGGTTGAAAAGGAAATGGCCAGAATTGAACAGGGAAGACAAGAAATTACGGCAAAAAGCCTCGATTTAACCCGTCGCCAATTAGAATTAGAAACCCAACGCGAACAAATTCAAGCCTTAGAAAGCCAACTTAAAAAAGAACAACTTAAACTCGGAAAGCGTCAATTAGAATTAGAAACTCAACGAGAAAACATTCAAGCGTTAGAAAATAAACTCAATCAAGAGCAAGAACAAACTTAAAGTTGAAAAACGTCAACTCAAATTAGACAAGTTAAAAGCAAAGCAAAACAAGGATGCTTACATTCATTCGTTAGATTTGATCTATATTGCCAACCTTCTTTCTTCTGGTCTCTTTTTAGTTTAGGGAGGTATCAAAACAGGGATAGGTACGATTAAAATCCATTAGATGAAGTTGCGTCATCTCGGTTGCCTTTTTCTGGCTGATACCTTTTATGATTCTTACTCGACAAACAAGATTGAATATTATTCATCCATCCCCAAAACTGAAAACCTAACCCGAAAAATCAACCAAAAGCGTAACCACTTATAGTATGATCAATAAGGACTATTTTTTGATGCGACTATAGCTCAACAGGATAGAGCAGCGACCTTCTAAGTCGTCGGTTGCAGGTTCGAGTCCTGCTAGTCGCGTAAAACTAGAAACTCTGTAACGTAAAGTTGTCAAAGCAATAGTTTGGTCAAATCTAAACGGCCAACCTCGCTCTGACAAGTCCTCATCCTTTACAATGTACTCAAAAAGTGAAGACTATGACTGAACGAGATCGCCTAGAACGTATTAAAATTCGGTTAGATGGAGTCGAATCTCGCTTGGATGGACTGGAAACCGACGTTACGGGTTTGAAGAATGAAGGAAAGTTAAGCGAAATTTTAGCAGAATTCAAGAATTCTAATATCAGAATTGACATCTATCAAAAAGCTTATCAGCCAGTCGTTAACTTAGCCTTTGGTTTAATTGTTACCGCCGTCGCTGCGATTGTGATTCCTGCTGGACTGGGTCAATAGTTATTGAGAGTTTACTTTATTTAATATCACTTAGGAGAATAGTCGTCATAGTTCTGAGCCTCTACGAAAATTGGTATTAGAATTTATAAGGATAGCCTAAGCACCCTTTAAAGCTTTTTCAAACACCTAAAAAAAAGGCGGCACCCAGATTCGAACTGGGGATGAAGGTTTTGCAGACCTCTGCCTTACCACTTGGCTATGCCGCCGCATTTTTACACAGCTTTATCAGCATAGCAAAATTCTTGTTTTTCACCAAGTCTTCTGGCAGAAATGTTAACAGATGTAACTATTTTAGGCAGAAACAGAGCGATCGCTTAACGGGGGGTCGACCACTACGATACGCTAGATCGAGTCCCCTAAGATAAATTGAATTATTTTCTCAGAATTACCTATGACCGCTATTCGTATTGGTTCTCGTAAAAGTCAGCTCGCCCTAGTGCAAACCTACTGGGTACAAGAAGAACTACAAAAACACTTCCCCGATAAACATTTTGAAGTTGAAGCCATGAGTACCCAAGGGGACAAGATTTTGGATGTAGCCTTAGCCAAAATTGGCGATAAAGGACTATTTACCAAAGAATTAGAAGTGGGAATGCTTAACGGTAGCACCGACTTAGCCGTTCATTCCCTCAAAGACTTACCCACGAATTTACCCAATGGTTTAATGTTAGGTTGCATCACCCAAAGAGTTGATCCGGCCGATGCCTTAGTTCTCAATGCTAAACATCAAGACAAACAGTTAGAGACGCTTCCCGAAGGCTCAGTGATTGGCACATCTTCCCTGCGACGGTTAGCGCAACTCCGTCACCATTATCCTCAGTTAACCTTCAAAGATATTCGAGGCAATGTAAATACTCGTCTAGCGAAATTAGATACTGGGGAATATGATGCCATTGTGTTGGCGGTTGCTGGATTAACCCGCCTAGGCATGAGCGATCGCATTGATCAAGTTATACCTCCAGAAATCTCCTTACACGCCGTCGGCCAAGGTGCATTAGGCATTGAATGTCGTTGCGATGATGCTAAGATTTTAGACGTCATTAAAGTCCTCGAAGACGCTGATACCCGCGATCGCTGTTATGCAGAAAGAGCCCTCTTGCGTTCCTTAGAAGGAGGTTGTCAAGTTCCCATTGGCGTCAATACGCAGATTGAACAAGGGGTTTTAAGTTTAACGGGAATGGTCGCTAGTCTGGACGGCAAACAGTTGATTAAAGATACTCTTACCGGATCACCTGATGAAGCAGAGGCTATTGGACTCGCCTTGGCGCAAAAACTGCGAGAAGCAGGCGCAGGTGAAATCCTATCGGCCATTTTTGCCGAAATTAATCGTTAATTAATTATTTTGTTGAGTATTGAAAGGTCAAAAAACCGGATAGCTCCCACTAGGAGCTTTTTTTATAGCCGCTTACGACTCGATGAGGGGATCAACACAAGCGAGATCCTTCTTTCTCTATCTCATTTATACTGCTGATATCTGCAATAAAATACTCGATAAGTTAAATAAAAAATTTTCCTGCTCGCAAAGAAAGCAATAGAGCAAGCGGACGATGTTTTGGCAATCTCACTGAGACAAAAGCCTATTTTACAAAAGAGTGAACTATCTAAGAAATATTCGTTTGCAAATAGGAAGGAGGTTGGGGATCGAATCGTGTCCAATGCTGATGTAACGTACTAAAGAAATCATCAGCTTGTTGATTAAAAGCTTCGTCTGAAGAATCAACGAGGTCAAATTGGCTTTCTAACTCGTCAAAATAGGCATCAACTTCTGGATCAAGGGGATTCCAAGGATAGGCTTCTTCACTTTCTAATAAAGCCTCTAACAATTCTTCCTGTAAATCCGAGTCAGAAAAAGCAGAGGAATTGGGATGATAAGACATAAAGGTGTTTTCACTCCTTAGGAAAATGATGGGTTGCACTGGAGTCACTTTAATCACTACAGAGTAGCCTAAAGAGTTTCCGTATTTCAGAATCAATCTTGAGAAAATTATTGTTGATGATCCGACGATGTTCTTATTATAAGGGTTGATTATAGGGGCTGATAACCCGAAAAACCGTTCAGTTGACTACAAGATAAAATTGATTATTTTTAGCGACCATACCATTTTGCTAGAATATGAGGAGAAATACCAGCATAGTAGCTTAATAAGATTAACTGATTTAATAGAGTGGTTCTGATGACGCCCAGCTTACGCCAGCGACGATTTGAAGTGATTACTGTTTGAGGAGCGATCGCAATTTTCCCTCTTTGGTTCAAGCGTCGCACCAAATCAAAATCCTCCATAATAGGTAGCGGTTTAAACCCCCCTAACTGTTGAAAGGTGCTTTTCTTCAAAAATAAACCTTGATCGCCGTAGGGTAAAGAGAGCCACTGCGATCGCCAATTGACAAGGGTTTCAATCATTTTTAGTCCGTTAGAAGCCTGATCAATTTTTAACCGAAATGCGCCAGCAACATAAACGGGATTGACTAAAATTTCTATAATAATTCGAGCATAATTTTGAGGCAATTGAGTATCACCATGAAGAAACAACAGAATTTCTCCCGTGGACAAACTTGCGCCTAGATTCATTTGTATCGCTTTATTGGCTTGAGAAGACTGAAGAACTTTAACCCCCAATTGTTGAACCTTTTCTAAAGTATTATCGACGCTTCCACCATCTACCACAATGACTTCCACCTCAGATTGACTGATCACTGTTTCTAAGGTCTTGCTCACGTTTTTGGCTTCATTTAGAGTGGGAATAATAACACTAATTTTCATTTGTTCAAGATTCAAAGGACATCAAGGCAAGCGTGGCACAAATAACCTGATCACGACCTTCCCGTTTAGCTTGATACAACGCTTCATCGGCGAGTTTGAACAACTGCTCGACATTAAGACCATGATCCGGAAAAGCAGCAATTCCCATTGACACCGTAATACTGCTCAAGGTTGCGGCATGGTATTGCAATTTTAGCTGTTTAATTCCTTGACGTAAGTTCTCAGCACGAATACGAGCATTATCTAAATCTGAGTCTAACATAATAATTGTTAATTCTTCTCCACCAAAACGGCACGTGATATCCGATTGTCGGGTGTTCTTTTGCAAAAATAACCCAAGATTTTGTAAAACCAAATCACCCGCCTCGTGACCATAAGTATCATTAAAGGTTTTAAAATGATCTACGTCGATCATAACCACACAAAAAGACTGTTTATTGCGTTTTGCGCGATGAATTTCTCTGGTCATTGAAACTTCTAAATAACGACGATTGTATAATCCCGTTAAGGCATCTCGAAAACTTTGCTGTTGTAACGTTTCTCTTAGTTTTAAATTAGCTAAAGCGATGGCAATTTGTTTAGAAACAGTTTCTAAAAGTTGGCATTTTGCAGTCGTAAAATGCTCCTCGTTCTCAAATCGTAAATGCAACAAACCAAGGGTTTCTCCTTGTGCCATCATGGGTACACAAAGTGAGTTTCTGAGATCATGATTTGTGTTAATATGACGACAATAAAGACTGGTTTGCTCCAGATGGCTGAGATGGGTTGTTCCTCGTCTCAATGCCCAACAATCATTCGAGGTAAATATTAAATTACTATTTAAATGGTCGCCCCACTGAGCCACAATCTCCAAAAAGTCACGGGAAGGTTTAATGATATAAATAGCTCCGGAACAACCGGGAAATAGCGGTTTTAACAGATCCGCTAAGGTACTTTCTGCCTCTGCTACATTTAAACAAGCTTGTAAAACGTCGGTCATTTCTCCTAAGCGAATCATTTGCTGAGTGCGAATTTCTAATTCTTTCACTCTTTCTGTCATTTGCTGATTGACTTTTTTTAAGGTTTCTTCTGTCTCTTTGCGTTCGGTAATATCAGCGGCAATGCCAATAATTTGCTTGACTTGTCCGTGACTATTTCGTTCAAAAATGGTTTCTCGACTATGAAACCATTGCCATTGTCCTTTAATATCTTGAATACGATAGTCAATTTCAAGGTAGCTATCATCTTTGATACTCAAAAATCGTTGCAAATGTTGCTTAAACATCGCTAAATCTTCGGGATGAATCAGTTTTTCTAAAAGCGTATTTTCCATTTTTTGAATTTCTTCGGGCGCATAACCTAAAATATCGGTAATAAAACCATTACAGTAAACATTACAATTATTTTCCAAATCATAAATATAAAGAATGTTGGGGGTTAATTGGGTTACTCTTTCGGTCAAACGTTTACTTTCTTTTAAGGCATTTTCGGTTTGTTTTCTTTCGGCAATTTCCAATTCTAATTCAGCTGTCCTCTCTCGAACTCTTTGTTCTAATTGAGCATTTAAAGCCTCAATTTTCTGTTGAGCAATTTTTCGTTGTTGAATTTCTTGCGATAATTGTTGATTGAGTAACTCTAATTGAGCAGGAGAGGGCAAAGAGAGCGCTTTCGGTAGAAGGGGGATTAAATCAATCGCCGTATAGACTGAAACAAGAGCCGTTAGTGCCTTAACCCCTCCTGATATCCAATAGGCAGGATACCACAGCGTCCAGACTTCTAAAATATGAGTTGTTCCACAGGACAAGATAAAAGCACTAAATAGGATAAATATATTTCTAAAAGGAATATCTGCTCGCTTTCTGACGAAGTAAAGCAACATTATAGGGATGGAATAATAAGCAAGTGTGATGAAAATGTCGGATATAGCGTGAAGGGAAACTAAGGGTGTTTGCCACAGATAACAATGGCCATGGGGAATATAACCCTGAGTTTTGTAGGCTTTAAGAATTTCATCCCACATAATTTGAAATAAATGCCGAATGGGTTGAATATTAAGCAAGATATGGAGAGAGCGACGCCTCAACCGCTTGCCTATTTTAACGCTAGCATCAGTCGTTAGGGGTTGTTGAAAAAGTCAATCTTAAGACAGATAAGTGTCTGCCGAACACTCGCTTTTAAGGCTTTATTGCTTAATAAACTTTTAAAATGCAAAGGGTCAACTGATGATCAAATTACGGGGTTGAAAAAGATCGCTATGACTTTATCTCATGCACTCAAAGAATGGAATATTGTGATTGAAGCTTTGAGCAGAGGAAGAACGATTTTGCTTTTACGAAAAGGGGGAATTAAGGAAAAAAAAGGTCAATTCGGTCTTAAATATCGTCAAGTATTGCTTTTCCCTACCTACGAACACCAAAAACCCCACCTTCTCAAACCCGATTATCAATCTCAAGTGACGCCTGTTCCCTCGGGTTGGCATCCTGAAAAGATTTTGATTCGTTCTTGGGCAAATATTACTGATATTCTCACAATATCAGAGGAAAATCAACTTCAGTACCTTCTGCCTTATCACATCGGTAACGAGCAATTTGCATCTGAACGATTGCACTGGAAACGCCACCAGCCATTATATTTATTGTTATTAAGAGTTTATTTACTGCATGAACCTATTTTAATCCCTTACACTACAGACTACGGGGGCTGCCAATCTTGGATCGATCTTAATTCACCTATTTCTCTTGCAAATAGCATTCCTGTCTTAAAAAACGATATTTATGACGATAAAGTGTCTGAAATCCAACAAATTTGCTCTTTTTTCTCCTAATAAATCAAGAAAATATTTTAATGTAAAGAAATGTTACAATTATGCCATCATGCTGGCATAACAGCTTGACAGTTCCGAACAAACTCGGTAAAGTGTGAAAACATAGCTGGGTCAACCACTCATTAGCAATATGCAGGACAAGCAAAAGGTAACCGTCTATCTTCCTCAATCTGTACACCGACAGCTTAAAATTCGAGCTGCCGTGGACGAAGAATCTATGTCAACCCTCGTTGAAAGAGCCATTGGCTTCTATCTCAAATATCCAGACAAAATAGAGGAAATTGAGGCTGCTACCCACGGGAAAACCCATCAAGTGCATATCTGCCCCGAATGCGAAGCGGCTATGGTTATGCGAGAGGGAGAGATGATTTCTCTGAAACATCAACCCAGTGTGGTTGTTGAAGAAGTGCCGATAGAGATTCCCGATACGGTCAAAGGGACAAACGAAACCCCTGAAAAAACTCTCGTCACCTGTTAAATGGGATAAATCCATCCGTTAGCGTCTGTTTAAACTATCTAGTAGGGGTCGATATCATGAAAGAAGAGTTAAGCATCCTGATACAAGCCCAATACCCCCTCATTTATCTGATTACTTCAGAAGAGGAGCGGTCTGAACAGGCCATCGCTAGAATTGCACAACAGACAGCCCAAAATCGCCCAGTATTTATCTGGACGATGACCCACGGCATGGTAGAGTATGGTCAACCCCGGCAAGCCACTCAGCACAACACCATTGCACCGGAGGCGGCAGTGGAGTGGGCCGTTAGACGAAGAGAACCCGGTATATTTGTTTTTAAAGATTTACATCCTTTCATTACCTCTCCCGGTGTCAACCGCTGGTTGAGAGATGCAATTGTCAGTTTTAAGGGAAGTGAGAAAATTATCATCTTGATGTCTCCCTTACAGGAAGTCCCCATCGAATTAGAGAAGGATGTGGTCGTTCTGGACTTTCCGATGCCTGACTTAACAGAATTGAACCAAGTTTTAACTTATCAACTCGAAAAAACCCGCAGTAAACGAGTGACAACAGAAACCAGAGAAAAGCTCTTGAAAGCCGCTTTGGGACTCACGAAGGATGAAGCCGAAAAAGTTTACCGCAAAGCCTATGTCAAATCGGGTAAGTTAACAGAAGACGAAGTAGAAATTGTTCTTTCTGAGAAAAAACAACTAATTCGCCGCAATGGCATTTTAGAGTACATCGAAGAAGATGAAACCATTGATTCTGTCGGCGGCTTAGAGGAACTGAAAAAATGGCTAAAACAGCGTTCTAATGCCTTCACCGAAAGAGCGCGAGAGTATGGACTTCCCCAACCCAAAGGAATGCTCATTTTAGGCGTTCCGGGCTGTGGAAAATCCCTCATTGCCAAAACCACATCTCGTCTCTGGAGTTTACCCCTGCTCCGCTTAGATATGGGACGGGTGTATGATGGTTCAATGGTCGGACGTTCAGAAGCCAATCTGCGCAACGCCCTTAAAACCGCCGAATCGATTTCACCCGCCCTCCTCTTCATCGATGAATTAGATAAAGCCTTTGCCGGAGGAACCGGTTCAGCCGACTCCGATGGCGGCACATCCAGTCGTATTTTTGGTTCTTTTTTGACATGGATGCAAGAAAAAACCTCCCCTGTCTTTGTCATGGCGACGGCGAATCGAATTGAACGGTTACCGGGAGAATTCCTACGTAAAGGTCGTTTTGACGAAATTTTCTTTGTAGATTTGCCGACACCAGAAGAACGCGAGGCAATCTTTAATATTCACCTAAGCAAACGTCGTTCTGATATTCACCGCTTCGATATCGAACAGTTAGCCAAGGTATCCGATGGATTTTCCGGGGCAGAGATTGAGCAAGCCTTGATTGCAGCGATGTATGAAGCCTTTGCTCAAGAGCGAGAATTTACGCAATTAGATATTATTGCGTCGATTAAATCGACCCTTCCTTTGTCCCGGACAATGACTGAACAGGTTACTGCCCTACGGGATTGGGCAAGACAACGCGCTCGACCTGCTTCAGCCTCCGTTGCTGAATACCAGCGACTGGAGTTCTAAAAGGCTTTCTCCTGCTCCCAACAGGGTGAAAGGCTAGTTTCAGACTAGCAAATGCTAAAAAAACAATATCGTTTCCCAATAGCGATACTGTTAACCTATTAAAACAAAATGTTGTTGACTTCTGTTCTACTGGAGGAAATCTACCCATGTCTCACTTTAGCACTCTTCGTACCAAAATCACCGAAGCTGAAATCTTAAAGAATTCTCTTAAAGATCTTGGCATTAGTGTTAAAACCGAAGCTGATGTTCGTGGTTACAATGGCCAACGGGTTCGTGCCGACCTTGTTGCCGTTCTTGATGGTGAATATGACCTCGGCTGGTCTCGTAATAGCGATGGAACTTTTGATCTAATCGCTGACCTTTGGGGTGTAGCCAAAAAACACAATCAAACCGAACTTATCAACTCTATTAACCAAAAATACGCTGTTAATAAAACTTTAGCTGAAGTTAAGCAGCGCGGTTTACAAAATGCTAATGTCAAGTTAGTTGTTCAAAGCTAATCCAACAAGAGCGCGTTCCCAAGCCTACGGGTTGACCCTTTTGCGGTTAACCCTTTTTTTGTGTTTAATCTCAAGAAATATGCCTATTTACCTGCTCGAAGCTGATACATTGGATTAGGTTCTTTAAATTTACGAACATTATCATACCTACCGATCAAGTAGAAGCGATCGCTTTTTGGCAAACCTTTACTTTAGTAGACACACTGACCAAAAAAGGGAACGAGTGTATTAAAATGAACAAAATTAGGATATCAGATGTCCCTTGCACAATAGACCCCGATTGCGGTTTACTGATAACTATCTTTATTTTGGCAAATACTGACACAGGACACGAAAAACCATGGCAAAACAGCTAAAACTGTTGTCTTCTGGACAAATTATACCCACTGCTTTACACCAAGAAATGTCCCGATCTTATTTAGAATACGCCATGAGTGTCATTGTCGGGCGGGCGTTACCCGATGTCAGGGATGGACTTAAGCCAGTTCACCGTCGTATTCTCTACGCAATGTATGAGTTAGGATTAACCCCAGACCGTCCGTTTCGCAAATGTGCAAGGGTAGTGGGGGATGTGCTGGGGAAATATCACCCCCATGGAGATCAGTCGGTATATGATGCTTTAGTCAGAATGGTGCAGGATTTTTCCTGTCGTTACCCCCTTTTAGCTGGCCATGGCAATTTTGGGTCAATTGACAATGATCCACCGGCGGCCATGCGTTACACAGAAACCCGCCTGAATGCACTCTCCTATGAGGGGATGTTAGAGGATATCAGTGAATCTATTGTCGATTTCACGAATAATTTTGACAATTCCCAACAAGAACCTGTGGTTTTGCCCGCACAGTTACCGATTTTACTCTTAAATGGTTGTTCGGGTATTGCGGTGGGGATGGCAACGAATGTTCCCCCCCATAATTTGGGTGAATTGGTGGATGGCTTAATTGCCTTAATTGATCGGCCGGACTTAACTGATGAAAAACTATGGGAGATTATTCCTGGCCCTGATTTTCCGACAGGGGGTGAAATTTTAGAGACAGAAGGCATTAGAGAAGCCTATCGTACGGGAAAAGGCATTATTCCCATTCGGGGGGTTATTAAAACCGAAACCTTAGTTCTAGAAGGACGAAGACCTAGAGAAAGAAAGGCAATCGTCGTGACAGAGTTACCTTATCAGGTTAATAAGGCGGGGTGGATTGAAAAAGTCGCTTATTTAGTCACACAGGGCAAAATAGAGGGGATTGCTGATATTCGAGATGAAAGCGATCGCACGGGAATGCGGGTTGTCATTGAAGTAAAACGGGATACAACTGCAAAGAAGGTTTTACAGCAACTTTATACAAAAACGGCTTTGAAAAGTAATTTTGGAGCAATATTACTAAGTTTAGTTGACAGTAAACCCTGTCAATTGTCTTTACGCCAAACTTTAGACGAATTTCTTAAGTTTCGGGAACAAACCCTAACGCGTCAATATCGTTATGAGCTAGAGGAAGGCAGAAAACGAACCCATCTTTTACAGGGATTATTAATCGCTTTAAATCATTTAGACTTAGTTATCGATATTTTACGCCATGCGGCGGATGGAGGCACAGCCAAAGTACAATTACAGGAACACTTAGAGATTACTCCCGCACAAGCGGATTCTATCTTAGCGATGCCGTTACGTCGCTTGACTGGGTTAGAAAAACAGAAATTACAGGAGGAATTTAGCCAATTTCAGCAAAGAATTCAAGAATTAGAGATTCTGCTGAATGATCGTCACGAATTACTAAAATCCCTCAAAAAAGAGTTGCGATCGCTTAAACGGAAATATGGTGATGAGCGACGCACCCGGATTTTAACACCTAAACCCGTCTCTACGAAACCGAAAGAACCCAAAAAAGAGATTGAGATCAAAAATGAGAAGGTTGAAACTCCAAAATCCCCGTCTAAACCGTTGACGTTATTTACGCCGCAACCCCCCCCTGACAAGGCAATTTTAACGGTGACAAAAGAAGGATTAGTGTATTGGGAAACGCTAGAGAAACTGAGCAAGATTCAACCTAAGACGGGGGAAGACTACCCTGTTTATCGTGCCTTAATTAAGCAACAAGAACAATTTATTGCGATTACCGATCACGGCAAAGCCTATCCCATTGCTTGTCAAAATGTCCCTCCTAAAGACAGTCACATTGTTCGTTTAATGGAATTATTGCCTGCAAGTGGACAAAGAGACGCCAATAAAATTATCAGTCAATTATTTCTGCCGAATCCTAAACAAAATTTACTTTTGCTCACCGAATTAGGAAAAATTAAACGGATGACTTCTGAGGAATTATCAGAGTTAACCAATCGAGGTTTGGTATTAATTAAATTAAAGGAGGGAGATAAACTGCACCGCTTTAACTTGACTCAAACAGGAGATAATGTCATTATTGCCACCTCTAGCGGTCGAATTTTACGCTTTTTAGTAGATGAACCTGATATTCCCTTGATGGGACGCAATGCTCAAGGCAATCAGGCGGTTAAGCTACGCTATGGGGAATGGATTGCGGGATGGGTGAATGGTCGTCAGATGCAAAACTTGATCTTAATCACTCAATACGGTTATGGCAAGAAAATTCCGGTTAATTTATTTAGAAGAGGTAAACTGGGAGATTTGGGGACACCTGCTCTACAATTTAAGCAAACCGAGGATCATTTAGCCTTGATCACTCTCGCCGAGACGGATAAAACTTTAATATTGCCCACCTGTCAACAACGTCGGTTAACCGTTGAAGTCGATCAGGTCAATGAATGGGGGAAAGATGGCACAGGTGATCGTCTTGTAAAATTACAATCAGGGGAAACAATAATCAAATGATGGGCTGTGGACGGAACTATTTCCGCATCCCCAACTTAAGAAGATTGGGGTATTCTGCCCGACATTATGATAATTATGATAAAAAAAGGGATTCTCGTCTTGAGAACTCCCGTTATGGGTTATTGACTGTAGTGGCGTTTTTCTGCCTCTAGTTGTTCAATTAGAGCATTATTGCCGCTTAGTTTAGCGACTTCTAGACGATGCGCTAGATTTTTGAGCAAACTGTTTCGATGGATTTGTCTGATATTCATGGTTATTTGTCCTTTTTAATTACTTTTGACTAATTTCTTCGGAAGCCCGTTGCAACAAAGAAAGCTGACGATTGCGTTGCGCTTGTCGCTGATGACTCATGAGTAAACGAGCTTGTCGGTTAATCGGGCGTAAGGAGTCGGTCTTAAGCGTTTGAGTGTTCATTCGTTTCACCTCATTTTCTCGTAGGGTTGTTTGAGGTGCGTTCCTTCGGAAGATTGACTTCCTACTTCCGTCTGTTGCTGACAGATGAACGATTTATCTTTTTGTCTATATTACTACTTTAACAGGCATTGTCCTTCCTTGTATACAGTTCTTAGGGATGAGAACCGAAGCAATGTAAAGTAATTGGAGATTGTAGAGTTGAGACCCTTGTCAAGCGTTTAACCTTGATTTTAAATTGAGAGTTTGAACTTAATATACAGCGCAAGCGATCGCCCAGAAAAATCCGATCATAGTTGCATGATTTTTTATTGTAATCTTAAAAGGAGTAAGCAGGGTGTATTTAAACGATCAATTCAGGAGGCAATCACCTTTTTCTTTTTGCCCATCGTGACAGCTTAATCGAGCTTATCTCTTAATGTCGGGTTAATTTGAATTAATGAATCAAGGTTGGACGTATCGAGAACAAATCGGTTTTCAAGAGGCAGGACTGACCGTTTTACAATACTATACGCAAAAGTATCATCATTCAACTAATAAGGAATGGTTAGAACGAATAAGATTAGGACAAATTTGTCTGGATAATTGTCCTGTAATGCCGCAAACCCGTTTAGAAAGGGGTCAATGGTTAATCTATCACCGTCTCCCTTGGCAAGAACCCGATGTCCCTTTAGCGTTTGATACTTTATACGAAGATGAGCATTTATTAATCGTTAATAAACCGTCAGGATTACCCGTTTTACCGGGGGGAGGATTTTTAGAACATACCTTACTTTGGCAATTAAAAAAACAGTACCCGCAGGATAAACCTATTCCCATTCATCGATTAGGACGGGGAACATCTGGTTTAATGTTAATTGGACGTTCTGCCATGGCTCGTTCTCATTTAACCCAACAGATGCGCAATCGTCAAATTCGTAAAGTATATCGAACCTTAATTGGTAAAAGTGATTTACCGGCTCAATTTATCATTGAATATCCGATTGGTAAAATTCCCTATCCCCGTTTAGGTTATCTTTATGCCGCTACGCCTGACGGTAAATGGTCTTATAGTGAAGGTCGTGTCTTAAAACGAAGTGAAAAAAGTACCCTTTTAGAGGTTACCATTTTAACCGGTCGTCCCCATCAAATTAGAATTCATTTAGCGAAAAAGGGTTATCCTTTATTGGGTGAGCCGCTATATACAATGGGCGGAATTCCTAAGCAAGATGATTCATCCGTTACACCGGGAGATGTCGGTTATTTCCTCCATGCTTATCAGCTTTCTTTTGTACATCCGACGACGCAAGAATTGATGAATTTTATTTGTCCTGAACCTGAAGACTATCAGTTTGACTTTAAATTTTAGATTGTCTTTTTTGTCAACAACGGGTTAAAATGAGGCCAGAGACAAAATCAAGTTTTTAATCATTCAGCTTTAAGCTTTCACCTCGTACTTTGCATTTTATTTATAGCGAATAAACTCGTATAAATCCATATATTCTTGTCCTGGAATATTCCAAGAATAATCGCAAGCCATGCCTTGAAGGGCTAATTTTTTGAAGAGTTTAGGTTCATTATACCACAGTTTTAAGGCCCGTTCTAAAGCCGTTTCGAGGGCATGATTATCCGCTTCATAAAAGACAAAACCATTGCGGTCTTTCCGTTCGTGATCTTGGTCATAATCCCAGTCAAATACGGTACTAACTAAACCGCCAACCCCTCGCACAACAGGGACTGTGCCGTATTTTAAGCCAATCATTTGCGTTAAGCCACAGGGTTCGTAATTACTGGGAACAACAATGATATCCGCCCCTGCATAAATCAGGTGAGAAAGTTCTTCATTAAAGCCCAATTCTAAATGACAATCAGGGTTATTATTAAGGTGATGCTTTTCATGCCAAAAACGGTTATTAATGCTCGCTTCTGTTGCTGAACCTAAAAGGACAAATTGTGCGCCATTGCCTAAAGCATAATAAATAGAATGATGGACAAGGTGTACCCCTTTTTGATCATCGAGACGACCAATAAAAGCCACAATCGGTTTATCGACATCTTGTAAGAGTAAACGTTCCCGCAACGCTTTTTTATTCTTGGCTTTTTCGGCAAAAGTTTCTGGGGAATAATGATAGGGAATATATTGGTCAGTTTCAGGACTCCAGATATTATAATCAACCCCGTTGAGAATCCCTTTAAATTTATGTTGATTGAGATGAAGCGTATGACCTAAACCATAACTAATTGCAGTATAGTGGGCTTCCCAAGCATGGTGCGGTGAAACGGTCGTAATCGCATTAGAATAAAGCATGCCCCCCTTCATCATGTTTAAGGCAAAGGGATTGAAGTTATCCCGCAAACGAGAATAATCAAAGTAATATTCAGTCCGATATAACCCTGTAGCATCAAGAACTTCAACGCCACACGACCCTTGATGTTTAAAGTTATGAATGGTATAACAAACCCGTTGCGCCCACATGCCATGATGCTGATAAATTTCATACAATAAAACAGGAATTAATCCGGTTTGCCAGTCATGACAATGGATAACATCTGGACGCTTATTACTTTTGAGTAAAAATTCCATCGCCGCCTTAGAGAAAAAGGCAAAACGCATATTATCATCACTACAACCATAATAACAACCCCGATTGAAGAAGTTATCGCTTGAATGGGGTTGAATAAAGAAGCAAAGTCGTCCATGAACCCAACCACAATACACAGAACAGTTAATTGCCCCGCCATTCCAAGGAACGAGTAAATCCTGATAAGCATCATGGAGTCCCCAGATATGGTCATACCGCATACAATCGTACATTGGTAGGAGCAGTTCGACGCAGTTTCCTTGATTCTCTAATTCGCGGCTTAACCCATAAACCACGTCACCTAATCCACCGGCTTTAATGACAGGGGCGCATTCGGACGCAATTTGAACAATGTACATTCTGATTCCTCGTACTCGACTTGCTTAAGCAAACTTAAATTTTTTATATTTCTTTTCTTTGAAATGATAACAGGTGTTGCTCAAAAACAGGGTAATTGACTTAATCGTCAGTGACCAGTACCTTATTGGCATGAGGAACAAAGAAGAGAGAATGTAGAATTTTTCTTGAATTTGCCTGTTTTTTGGGTTTAAATACTTTCATGTCCTTCTTTCTTATTCCTTCTTAATTTTTACTTCCCAAGTGACCTGTCAACTCAACAAGAAACAATTTAAAATCGAATGACTCCTACCTCTCCTTTGGTTTCAGTAATTATTCCCGTTCTCAATGATGTCGAAGGGTTGAGAAAATGCCTACAAGCGTTACAACAACAAACCTTGTCTTGCGAACAATATGAAATTATTGTGGTGGATAATGGTCCTGATCAAGCGATTCAGCAATGTGTGTCTGAATTTGACCAAATTCGTTATTTTATTCAAACAGCTCGCAGTTCTTACGCCTCCCGTAACTTAGGCATTGAAGCCTCACAGGGGTCAATTTTAGCCTTTACCGATGCCGATTGTTTGCCGATGCCGACTTGGCTGGAGAAAGGGATAAAATGCTTACAAAATACGCCAAATTGTGGTTTAGTAGCCGGAAATATAGAACTTTTTCCCCTTGATCCTGACCATCCCAATGCGGTAGAATTATTTACCATGATTACGGATTTATGTCAAGAAAAATATATTAAAAAATGGTATTTTGGAGCAACAGCCAATGTATTCACCTATCGTCAAATTTTTGATCAAGTAGGGGTATTTAAGACCACCTTAAAATCGGGGGGAGATATGGAATGGGGTAAACGGGTTCATCAAGCAGGATATACGGCTATTTATTGTACAGAGGCCGTTATTCGTCATCCCACTCGTTCAACGTGGCAATCTATTAAAGCGAAAACCCTGCGGGTGATTGGGGGAGTTCATGATGTGTTTCCCCCTCAGTCTCTCAGGGGGTTAATTAATAATATTCGACAAGATTGGCCAAGAGGAACAGATATTAAGGAAATTTTACAAAATCCTCTTTTGAAATCCCCTCAAGACCGTTTGGGGGTATTAATGGTTGTATTAGGAGTTAAATGGTTACGTTCTAGCGAACAGGTTCGTTTATTTTGGGGGGGGAAATCGCAGAATCTTTAGTCAGTCAACCCTTAACAGTTACTTGTAATCTGTAAACCCATGAAATTCAAGTCTTTGTTTCATTTTTTAGTTCTTATATCAACTTGTGATCCCCTGTTTCACGCCCAAAAAAGTTATGCAATTCCTGTCAAAAATGTTTACATTAATTTTGCCGGAGCAGGGGGCAATTTTGCAGAACGATATGCCACTTTTACGGTAGATAGTCCGACAACGGTGACAGCAGTCACTCCCGAATTACGATTATATGAAGTTCATTTAGCAAAGATGATTGAAGTAACGCATTTATTTTGTAAGGAGCGAGAGGGGAGTTATGTGATTCACTGGAATTATGAGGCCGATAAAGGACAGGTGTTTATGGGTGAATTCCCTTTATCTTGTCAATTTGCAGCCAATGCCTTTAGTACCTTTGGGACAATAGGAAAAGAAAAAATCACGATTCACCATCGAGGAAACCCTGTTCAAGAGGAAATTAAGGTGTTAAATTTACAAGGTGCAAATGGGAAACAATTTGCCGCTTTAGTGAGGCGATTGAAACCAAAATGTCTAGAAAGTCCTCAAAAGGTTTGTCCGGGCGATCGCTTACCTTCTTAAGGCTACCCCAGCACCCCACCCTGATTTAGGCACAAAAAGCTTTTCTGCATTGAAAGAATTTTAGACGGTTGTTAATCGGTAATTGGGTTCTAACCAACAACGCGGCAGTTTTTCGCCCGACGGAAATACCATTTCCTCCTTAGAATACATTTCAGGATCTTGTAATTCTTCCCCCCAGTGCGATCGCCCTAAAAACTGCTTCAGACAAGGATTAAATAACTGTTCTGAATCTAAAACTTCGATCAAATCTTCATGGCATTTAGGTTGTAAAAACATTGCTTTTTCTCCTTTTGGCTTAATTAAGTGAGCTCGACGAGGGCAATTATCTCAATCCTTTTGTCCATTCTCATTGGGATTAGGAAAACAAATTCTTGATTGGGGGACTAGCCCCCCACACCCCCTGCACAAAAAAATTAGATAAAGAAGACTCGTAGATTTTTTGATTGTCGAACTCACGTTTAGCTAGAAAGCAATTAGAGTTAAAAATAGCATGATAACTTGCTTTGCTTCCTTATAATAGGTCAAACACTTAGAGGCGTAGGGCAATAACCTCTATAGAAAAGCACTCTCAAATTAACGCCCCTAACCTGCCCACGTCACCCAGTTAGCAGAATAGGTGCCAAATGTATCCGCTAAAGATTCTTGAACTTCTGTCAACTGACTTTCTTCTGCTTGAGCGACGCTAAAGTCTGTATTGACAATCCGCGCTTCTTTAAGGTTTACTTGACTGAGATCAGTCCCATCGAGATGAGTTCGAGTGAGATTCGTCCGAGATAAGTTCGCGCCCGTTAGATTAGCACAGCGTAAATCTGTTCCTGTTAAGTCTGCCCCTGATAAATCGGCTCCACTCAAATCAGCGCCAATCAGGTTCGCTTCCCCTAAATTAGCACCAACTAAGCAGGCTTCGCTGAGATCAGCGTCGGTTAAATTCGCTTGATACAAACAAGCTCCACTCAAGTCTGTGTTTTTCAAATTCGCTCCACTCAAGTCAGAGCGGGTAAAATCGATTCTCTGAAAGTTAAAGCCCTGTAGATCAGCCTGATGAAAGTTTTCTCCCGTAAAATTGCGTTGATTGCGAATATAGTGTCTAAATAAATCTCTGACGTTCATGCGATTTTCCTCCTAGCCCAATTCAAGGAAATGGATGTTTAACCCAAACTAAGCTTGTCCTGAATGTTATGATATTATGACTTTATTATAAGGGGGATTCAGCTAAGAAGCATTAAGAATTATGAAGTTAGCTTGACAACGCAGAACAGTAATATCAAAGTTTAGCAATAATTTCCCTTTCTAAGGGCGCATATTCCCTTGTCGGATGCGTAGTTGTCCACAGGCGGCATCTGCTTCTAATCCCCTTGAGTAACGCACACTGGCGGTAATTTTTTGGTTCTCTAAGCTCGTTTGGAAGCGGTTGACTTGTTCAGGCGTTGGACGTTTATAATCGGCTTCTGTAATCGGATTATAGGGAATCAAATTAACATGACATTGAAATCCTTTGATCTGTTTTGCTAATTCAATCGCTTGCTCGGAAGAATCATTAACCCCTGCTAATAATACATACTCAAAGCTGACTCTTCTGCTTGTTATATTTACATAATTTCGACAGTCTTTTAATAGCGTTTCTAAGGGATAATGTTTTGCGCTGGGAATCAATTTTTCTCGAAGCTTTTGATTCGAGGCGTGTAAACTGACAGCAAGCGTTGTTTGTAATTTATAATTGGCTAATTGTTGAATTTTTTGGGGAATACCGACTGTAGAAATCGTCAGAGAACGCTGGCCAATTCCCACTTCTTGATTTAAAGTTCTTACTGAAGAGACTACTTCTTCTAAGTTTAACAGGGGTTCTCCCATTCCCATAAAAACCACATGCGACACCCGTCGCTGAAAATCTTGCTGAACTGTTAAAATTTGGTCAACAATTTCATAATCTTTTAAATTACGGCTAAATTCTCCTTTGCCTGTCGCACAAAAGTCACAAGACATCGGACACCCGACCTGAGAGGAGACACAAACCGTTAACCGTTTCTGA
Organism: Microcystaceae cyanobacterium; assembly: GCA_041746575.1. Taxonomy (GTDB): domain Bacteria; phylum Cyanobacteriota; class Cyanobacteriia; order Cyanobacteriales; family Microcystaceae; genus JBGTGT01. The sequence continues at coordinate 9,716 of JBGTGT010000102.1, read as the reverse complement.
CTGGGAATGCCAACGGTTTCGATCATCAAACCATCGGAGAGAGTGAGAAGGTATTTACGGGTTTTATCAGGTGCAATGGTACGATAATGGATGTTTGAGCGACCAATCGCTTTATTTTCTAAATTTTCTCGCCAAGATTTTGGAAAAACCGAGATTTCAGACAGTGATCGCGCCCCTTTTTGGTATAACCATTCATGAAGTTGTTTACCGCGATAAGACGGTTGTCCTTCGTTTTCTACCCATTGGGTTAATTCAGAGAGGGATTTCCCCAGCAAAATATCGGTATTCGGCATTATTTTCGGCAGTAAATTGTTATGTTTTCAGATATAACCGGTTCTCGGATTTCTGTCTTTATTAATTATACTCTGTTTAAACGAAGAACCGAAATTTCAATTCCTCTATCTTTTTTCTTGTCTTAACCCGTCATTATAATCCCATAAATTTTGATTATATAGAGCGTAAAACCATCTGGACAACAATGGCAATCACTGCTGCCGCAATACTGCTTAATAAGGTAATTTTAACCATTTTGTTATATTTCCGAATTTCAATTTCTGCACGATTTTCTGCTTGGCGAATTAGGTATTTTTCTACTTCCTTGCTTAAGGTTGAAAAGACGGCAATAATTAAAGCTGCATCATCAGCTAAACCTGCAAAAGGAATCACGTCTGGAATGGCATCAAAAGGAGAAATTAAGTAAATTAAGGTAGCAACTGCTAAGGTTTTGACATTCCATGCCGCTTTAGGATCTTGAATCAAATTAGCTAAGGCTTGTACCTTATGCCAAATAGGATGAATAACGCCTCGATTCATTTTATCTAAATGATCGTTGATTTTTTCAACATCTTCAAGTTGAACATTCTGCAAAATTTTATGATAAATAGATTGAACCCGATACCATTTCATTTCACTTAATTTATGGTCAATCTTTGCTAAGGGTTTGACAGATTCAACGGTTTGGGATGGCGTCAATTTATCAAAAATACGTTTTAACTGATTAGGGGGAGACGAATTAGACTGAATAACTTCAACCTCAGTAATTTCTGAACGGTGGGGTGTCCATTTTTCTCGTAAAGATAACAAAAAGGATTGAAACTGATTGGGAGAAGGAACCTTTATTTCTTTTAAATCTTGTAAGGTTTTCCGAGAAATATTCGTTTTTTCTATTGCGTTGCTCGGTAATTTTGACTGAAAAAAGTTGAAAAAAGATTGAAAGTAAAATGAGGGTAATTTCAAGCTTCGCAAACGTTCGTTATGAATAGCTTTATGGACAATACTGTCAATATTATGGGATAAATTTTGTGCTGATTGCTTCAGATTGAATGATTTAGAACGACTTGACCATTTTTGCAAAAAATCTGTCTTTTCCGAAAGTCCTTTTACAGAAGTATCTTCGTCGCCGTCAGGGGAGCGTAGATCATTTTTGGATGTCATTGAATGATTGGATTTAAAAATATTGATAAAAGAATTGTTGAAAGCCATGGTCTGTGATCCTACTAAAGCAAAAAATAAGTGTTTAGAACAAGCTTATATACCCCTACGCATTATGAATCTTTAAACTCATTCATAGAGAAGACCTTAATTCTGCGTTTAGCGATCGCTTGTCACTCTTCAGGAGTAATACTAGATTAACGGTCAATACAAGGATTGCGCTTATCCCATAGTCTGATTCTAGTCTTCATAACCGATCATTTAAACACCAGAAAGCCGTACCTACTACTAGGGAAAAACGTACCTATTTTGCTTCCATCCAGTTGCTTCCCGTGTGAATCTCAACTTTGAGGGGAACCGTTAATTTGACGGCTTCTTCCATCGTCGTTTTAATTTTAGCTTCTAAAACAGTCCATTCTTCTGTCGGTATTTCAAAAACTAATTCGTCATGAACTTGTAACAATAATCTTGCTTGGTAATCTTTTAAAATTTGTGCCAGTTTTATCATCGCTATTTTAATAATATCTGCACTTGAGCCTTGAATGGGTGCGTTAGCGGCCGCTCGTAACAATTGTGCATCCATATAGTTAATCTCTAAGTCATCTAAATTAAGAGTAGCTGAATCTTGTCCTTTAAATTGTTTGAGTTTTTCATCCCCTAACTCGAAGTAACGCCTTCTCCCCAAAATTGTCGTCACAAAACCTTGTGCGATCGCTTCTTTTTTGGTATTTTCTAAATAGTTAAAAACTTGAGCATAACGACGACGATATTTATCAATAAATCGTTTTCCTTCTTGAGAACTCATCCCTGCTTCTCTAGCAAATCGTTGCGCTCCCATGCCATAAATTACCCCAAAGTTAATGGTTTTCCCTAAGTTTCTTTCTAACGGGGTAATATCTTCTTTATCAAACAGTAATTGTGCGGTGACACGATGCACATCTTGATTCTGATTATACGCTTCTAATAAGACAGGTTCTTGACTAAAATGGGCTAAGATTCTTAGTTCAATTTGGGAATAATCTGCAGAGACTAATAACCAGTTATCTTCTGGAATAAATGCTTGACGAATCTGACGAGAAAATTCAGTGCGAATGGGAATATTTTGTAAATTAGGATCAGAAGAAGAAAGTCTTCCAGTTGTTGTAACCGTTTGATTAAAGGTCGTATGAACCCGTTGCGTTTGAGGATGAACTAAGGCAGGTAAGGCATCAACATAGGTGGATTTTAGCTTAGATAGCGTGCGATATTCAAGTATACTATCAATAATCGGATGGTCGCCTCGTAGCTTTTCTAGGGTAGCATGATTGGTCGAATATCCTGTTTTTGTTTTACGGGTTTTTTGTTTATCTAAACCCAATTTTTCAAATAAAATAACCCCTAATTGTTTCGGTGAACTCAAGTTAAAGGTTTCTTCTGCTTCTTGATAAGCTTGAGCTTCGATTTTGTGTAATTCTTTTGCCAGTTGTTGAGAAAGTTCTTTTAAATATTTCGTGTTAATTTTAATTCCTGTGTTTTCCATTTCTGATAAAACAGGTTCTAAGGGTTGTTCTACTTCCAAGAGCAGTTGATATAATTGAGGAGCGGTCTTTAATTCTTGGCTTAAAATGGGAACCAGATTAAAGGTCGCATAGGCATCCATGCCACAATAATTAGCGACTATATCAATAGACAAATCCGCTATTGTTTTCCCCTTAGCAATTCCTAATTCTTTATAGCTTTGCGCGGTTATTTCGGGAAGGTAACGCTGACAAAGTTCCCCTAAGTTATGACGATATTCAGGATGGAAAACGTAACTGGCTAACATGGTATCAAAAACCACACCTTTAAGGTTAATTCCTTGATGCTTAAAAATGAGGCGATCAAATTTCGTATTCTGAAACGCTTTAGGATAATTTTCGCTTTCTAAAATGGCAGATAAAGCCGTTAATACCGTTTTTTTATCAAGTTGATTGCCTTCGATATGTCCAATCGGAATATAGGCAACTTCATTGGGTTGACTTCCCCAACAACAGCCTATTCCCACTAATTCTGCATCTCTGGGGTTTAACGCAGTGGTTTCTGTATCCCAAGCAACAGGATATTGTGAATTCGGGTGTGATTTTAAGGTTTGAATTAATTCAGTTAATTGCTCAAGGGTTGTGATAATTTGAGGAGTAATCTGGGGGAAAGTCTCACGCTTTTGAGAAGATTCATCATTAATGTTGACTGAGGTTAGCAATGTTTCCGTTTTAGGGGTGTCAAATAAAGATAACTGTTGAGACGTGGCATTCTCTATTTTTAGTTCAGGCACAACCTCAGAAGCAGAAATATGCTCTCCCCCTAATTGGTGCTGAATTTTATTAATTTGTTGAAGAAACTTATTCAGTTCTAACTTTTCTAATAAAGGTTTAATTTGATCAATCTCAAATCCCTGTAATTTGCAGTCTTCTAACTTCAATTCTAGGGGTGCATCGGTGATAATTTCCGCCAAATATCGAGAATGAAAGGCCGATGTTTTCCCTGCCATTAACTTTTTTTGAACAGTTCCCTTAATTTGCTCAATATTCTCATAGATTTTCTCTAAACTGGGATGTTCTTGTAATAATTTAACGGCCGTTTTTTCGCCAATTCCCAATACCCCCGCAATACAATCAGACTTATCGCCACATAACGCTTTATAATCCACGACTTGAGACGGTTTAACTCCCAACTTTGCGATTACTTCTTCCTCTTGAAACTCAGTATAATTAGCAGCAGAAGCACTCTTGACCGCATTTCTTTCTAAATAGATTACACTAATCTTTTTGAGTTTACTGACTAACTGAAATAAATCTCGGTCGCCACTGACAATTTTCACCTCATATCCTGCTACACTGGCCTGAGTCGCTAAGGTGCCAATCACATCATCGGCTTCATAGCCTATAGCCGTAACAGTTTGTAAATTTAACGCTGATAAAAGGTCTTGTAAATTCGCTAAATCTGGGATAAAATCTTCGGGTGTTTCTTTGCGATCGCTTTTATATTTTTCGTCTGCTTTGTGCCGAAAAGTGGGTTCTGTACGATCAAAAGCAATGGCTAAATAATCGGGTTTTTGTGCTTGAATCACTTGCAATAAGGAAGTTAAAAACCCAAAACACACGCTGGTAGGAATTCCTGTTTTCGTTCTTAGTGCGCCACTTTTAGACATTGTAAACGCATAATAAGCGCGAAAGGCAAGGGAATGACCATCAATCAGAAGAAAACAAGAAGCAACCATTTTATTTTTGTTTAATTAATTGTCGGCAAATAGAGATGACTGGCTACTATCAATCGGCCAATCTTCATTTTCTCCCCCAATCGTTAAGCGTTTAAGCGTAACATAATCTTGATTCAGTTGACGCAGAGAATTAATCAAAACATCCAAAGCCATTAAATCACTGGTGCCGAGATCAAACCAACAGCGTCCCCATGTTTGATGATACTGAAATTCCCCCATATTGTGCATCGGTGCCATCAAACTTTGTGCGGTATTATCCCCCTCATAATCCATATAACTGATGTCAATTCCCATCTCTTGAACTTGCAAATTTTCTGCATTAAATCCGCCTAACTTTCCTAAATAAAACCATGAGTCAAATAATTCTTCGACATACTGTTTTTCCATTGCCGAAGGAATCGTTTCAAACTCCCACCAAATCCAGACATTGAAGGGGTCAAATTCCCGAAATTGAACATCCATAGGGTATTATCCTAAAAAATTAGCTTTCTGTCCGCAGTCTATTCAGTTTCCAAAGACTACTAGAGGCAAGATTCGTAACAATGTGTGCCACAATCGGAACAAGAAGATTTCCCGTCATTAAAGCACTATAGCCCAAAACAAAGCCCACAGCCGTCGCCCAGACTACATACGGCCACTGTTGAGAGCTACTAAGATGAAGAATACCAAAAATCAAACTCGAAATCACTAAGGCAATGCCATTCAGTCCAAACGCAGGTAACATCACCCCTCGAAAGAGTAATTCTTCGCTTAACCCCGGTAATAAGCCTAACCAGATTAAATCCGGCCAAATTAATGGTTTTATTACTAATTCTAGGTAAGCATCCGCACTTTGACGATAAGCTGGCCATAGACGGTACACGATACTACTAGCGATAATAATACCTAAAGCGAGTAAGAAACCAATGCCAAAAGATTGAGAGTTAAAATGCCATGAAAGCAGAGAAACTGAGCCTAAAAACTGCCAAACTTTTGCAACAATCAGCAAAATAACGGCAGTGACTCCCATAACAACTAAAATTTGATTACGGGTTAACGGTTCGAGTTCAGGATTATTACTATTAGTCACGATAGCTAAAATTAAACACTGATGAGGGATTTAGGAAAGATGGGATAATTTCTTTTTATCCCTAGACCCTTTCTTTTACGAGTTTACCGTAATCTTTTGCGACCTTGTGTTTTCGGGCATAAGTTGTAACATCCCTTCAAATCGTTATCGGAGGATGAGATTGACAGATTTGTGCCGGTAATTGCTCAATCATGCGCTTAAATGGTGCGGGATCTCTTAATCCTTGTGCTAAGATTAAAGACCCTTGAATGGCGATCACCACAGCTTCGCTTCTCTCTTTTGCTTGTTTTTCGGTAAATCCTGCTTCAATCAGAACGTTCATCATTTCATTAAGCCACAGTATCCATAATCTGCTTACTCTCTGATGAAAAGTATCTCTTGCTGAACCTGACAACAAAATGGCAAAAACACAAGGTTGCTTCCCTTCTTCATATAAGTCATTGAGGACTTGGCACATCTTCTTAAAGCGAGATAGACAGTCTCCTTTACCTTTTAGTGTTTTGATAACGCCATTTTCTAATGCTTGTGCCAAAAAATCTAGCACCGAATCCATCATTTCTTCTTTGCCACCGGGGAAGTGATGATACAAACTTGCTTTTCCTAATCCCGTTGCTTGGGAAATTTTGGATAAACTTGCGCCATCGTAGCCGTATTCTCGGAATAGTTGCAGTAAAATGGGAATATACTTCTCTTTAGACATAAATTTAGAATTTTTCGATTACCACACTTTTGAGTATACCGAACAGTCGGTGTAAGTTTGGTTGAGAACGTCTCAAAAAGTCAAGCAAAGCCCTTGACAACTTTACCGAACGAACGGTACACTTCTTTTAACTTAGAGGACAAATCCATGATTAAACTTTACGGACATGAACGCTCCGGCAACAGCTACAAAGTGAAACTCTTTTTATCCCTACTTGAGCTTGATTTTGAATGGATTCGTGTCGATTTAATGAGCGGCGAACAGAAAACTCCTGAATTTCTGGCGTTGAATCCTTTTGGTCAAGTTCCCGTCTTAGTCGATGGCAACACCGTCATTACTGATGCTCAAGCCATTTTAGTCTATCTCGCACGGCAATATGGGCGTAAAGATTGGTTACCCTTAGATACTGTTTCCTTAAGTCAAGTCGTCCGTTGGTTATCTACTACAGCAGGAGAAGTACGCCAAGGGGTTGAAAATGCTCGGCTGTATTATCTATTCAACGTGAAAAGTATTAATATTGAGCGAGCAACCCAAAAATCTCAATTTGTTCTCACCCAACTCGATAAACACCTTAGTAACCGCCAGTGGTTAGAATTTAACCGTCCCACCATTGCAGACATCGCCGTTTTTCCCTACGTTGCTCTTGCGCCTGACGGTAAAATTGATTTAACCCCCTATCCCTACGTATTAGCATGGATTGACCGCATTAAACAGTTATCCGGTTACGTTACGATGCAAGGCATTTCCTAAAACCTTCAATCTTTTTTTCGGTATTTTATGTACCGAACATTCTATCTATTTAAAAGGAGAGACTGCAAGATGCCTCGTCAATTCACCCAACTCGCCTTTACTCCTGCCGTCAAACAAGCGCAAACCGAACGGGGTTCGCGGGAAACTTACGCCAAATTTGAGCAAACCGGCCCAGAAAACAATAGTGTTACCCCAGAAATTGCTGAATTTATCCGTCAAATGGATGGATTTTACCTCGGCACGATGAGTGCTAACGGTTATCCCTACATTCAATTTCGAGGTGGAAAGCCCGGATTTCTCAAAATTTTAACCGAAAAAACCCTAGGATTTGCTGATTTCAAAGGAAATGTTCAATATGTAACCGTCGGCAACCTATCCGAAACCGATAAAGCCTTTCTCTTCTTGATGGATTATCGCCACCGCAAACGATTGAAAATTTGGGGAAAAGCCAGTTATGTCGAAAACGACACTGCTTTACAGAAAAAAGTCCAAGATTCCGATTATTTTGCCGAAATTGAACGAGTTATCCTCTTTGAGATTGAAGCATGGAATTGGAACTGTCCCCAACATATCCCTATGCGCTATTCCGAACAAGAAGTAGAAGCATTGAAACAGCAAATTAATGAATTAGAGCAAAAACTAGCTGAATACGATTCCTAATTCAATGACCTTGCGTAAAGGAGCAAAAACCATGTCTAAACCGATCAATTTCAATCCCTCTGATATTGCTATCGAAGGTTACGATCCCGTATCTTACTTTCTGGATCATCCCACGTTAGGTAACCCTAACCTTACCCTATTTTACGAAGGGGCTATTGAGCAATTTGCCAGTGAAGCCAATAAAACGATATTGCAAGCAGAATCAGCCAAATACATACCATAATATGGAGAATTTTGTGCCGTGACGATGACTGAGGCAAAACTCGTCCCCATTAATCCTAAAACCTACACTATCACAGATGATAAATTGTATCTCTTCTCCAATGGTGAAATGAATAATACGAAGCCCTAACGGGACGCGGATGAATCCCATTTGAAGCCTCAAGCAGATGAGCGATGGCAAAAGGAAGAATTTGAGCAATCTTAAGCAACTTAAACAGGGTGGGTTTATCCCACCTTTTTGAATTTTATCATTTTCTATTTTTACTAAAATTAATAGCTTGTCATTTTTAAATAAACCGTATAAACTCGTAGGCAAATTTAGTTAATCTTTCTTAAGATTAATTAAATTTACTTAAATGCTCTCTAGCAAAAGCACCGTTTTGCTGATCTCAAAAGCGAACGTGTCAAAAAGCTGATTCACCTAAACGAAATCGGTCACAAATCATGAAAAAAACAATTGCGACGTTTACTGGGACCTTCGTCATTGCTGCTAGTATGATAGCAGGATCAGCGACCCAATCCCTTGCTCAAACGAGTATTCCCCTGTCCGCTTCCTTTGAACAAGTCAATCTGCTTGACTATCTTAGCAAGGCTATTGCAGAATTACAGAGACGGCTAGCGGTTGCCCTTAAAAATGGAAATACTGCCAAAGCTGAATCCCTCAAAAAAGATATCGCAGACCTTGAAAGAATCAAGCAAACTGAAGTTCCTGAACCCTTAACGATTTTAGGGACAGGTGTTGCCTTTGCCTCTCTTCCTTTTCTCAAAAAAGAGTATAAGCGGAAAAAGGAAAAGTTTAAAAAGTCTTAATAATTGACTGAATACTAAAGATAATTGTAATTCTCAGCGTTTTTTTCGTCAGTATAAAAGAAAACGAACGGGGAATTTTTTTTTAAGCTTTAGAAAGCTTGCCGTTTTTAAAGAAACCGTATAGACTTGTAGGCGATTTACTAAAGATTACTTAATCTTTAGTGAAATTACTTAATTGTTTCCGATTATCACCCTGTCTCCCTCACCAATAGGTCAAAAAGATAGACGTGTTAAGATATCAATCCGAAAAAACCAACTAAATGAGACAAACTCAGTCGCATACTATGAAAAAAGCCATTGCAACCCTCACAGGAGCGTCCATTATTACTGCCAGCATTATGGTAGGATCACCCACAAAATCGCTTGCGCAAGCCAGTGTTTCCCGTACTGTTCTTTTGGAGCAGGTAGGTCTGTTTGATATTGTTAAAGAGACGGTCGATTCCTTTTTAAAAAAATTAGAAAAGAAACTCGCAAAAGCAATAAGGAAAAAAAAGACCGCCAAAATTGAGCAACTCAGGACGAAAATCGCAGAGTATAAAAAGTCTAAGCAACCCAAACCGGTGACTCAAGCCCCTGAGCCCTTAACGATTTTAGGGACAGGTGTTGTCTTAGCGTCTATTCCCCTTCTGAGGAAGGAATATGTCAGAAGAAGAGAAGAAACACATTAATATCTTCTGATATTTATTGTTAACGTGAGTTCGACGAGGGCAATTATCTCAATTTTTTTGTCCATTCTCGTTGGGATTAGGAAAAGAAAAACAAATTCTTGATTGGGGGACTAGCCCCCCAAACCCCCCAGCGGGGGACGGAGTGCCTCCCCCGCACCCCCTGCACAAAAA
>JBGTGT010000101.1:0-107858 GCA_041746575.1 Microcystaceae cyanobacterium | reverse complement strand
CAAACTCTTGTAGTTGGGCAATCGCTTCTAACTTGAATAGCTGAGAGTCTTCCATTTTTCTTTTTTCTCCAAGATGGTGAATCTTTTTTTGATTTTATCATCTCATTCTCATTTATCTAAATGATTTAGACTTGCTATATAATTAATTTTGTTTAAGAACTTATCAAAATCATCTCCGATTACACAGGAACAGAAGAAAATTCAAAAGCCTAGAAACCTTCAATTTTGCCTCTGTCCCCTTGCCGTGAAACTATTGCCCAAACATTCGTTCAATATCGCTAGACGCTGACCCCCCATGGCTAGAATTCACGCGGAGGGATTCTTGGTCTTTCGACAATTCATAGGTTAACGGTTGACTCGTACGCAATTTTAAGTCTCCTTCTTGCGCTAACGTTTGGGAAGGATACTGTCGCATTAACCCTTTCATGCTTTCAATCCGCTTAGGAATTGCCGGATGAGTCGTGTCAAATTCAGCCCCCGCTAATCGCCCTAAAACACTCAGCATCCGTAGGCAACCATTGGGATCAAAACCCGCCTGCGCCATGTATTGATAACCCATTTCATCTGCTTCAAATTCGTGGTTACGGCTTTCTTCTGCCAATCTTTGTTCTAATTCTTGCTGTTTTTTCTGAACAATCGCCTCAATTCGAGTTTGAGAATCGTTTAATCGTTGTCTTCCGAGGGCATTGGCCGCCGCACCGCCGGTTCTGGCCGCTTGTCCTCCCCAACCGCCGAGAAAACCGCCGACTGTCCCTAAAATTCCCCCTGTCACAGCTGCACCTGTGGCATCTCGTTGGGCAGAGGTTGCTTCCTGTAATACCTGTTGTTCAGCTTCTTTTTGATATTGTTCAATTAAGGTCGCTTTTTCCGATTCTCCCATCGCAATATGGCGTTTTGTATGGTGTGCCATTTCGTGACCGACAACACAGGCGATCGCGGACGAATCACCACCTAGTTGGTCTAATAAACCCGTATAAAGAGAAATTTTATTGATTTCAGAGGCATAAGCATTGACATTATATTCATCTACCGCCACCAACCGCCAAGGCGTTTGGTCAATATTATTCGCCCGGGCAATGCGCTCAGTGATACGGTAGATAACATACACATCTTCTTTCAGATCTTTTTTCGCTTGGTCGTAAGTCGGATGAGCTTGATTGCTAGATTGAGAAGGAGGAGGCGTAGGATTGGGTTTGGCATTAACAGGGCTAAATCCCCAAGACGATAAAAACAAAGTAGCCAGTAAGGGGGTTATTGTCCATGTTGAGGTTTTTTTGTTCATATAGATTCACCGTCATACATTTAGTTTTCTCCACTTTAACCCTCTTCTTTTACCAATGACAATGGACGGACAAGAAAGCGTCTCGCCCCAGAAATTAGCAAATTAACCAAAAGTCAAAAATCCAAACGTTTCTTAACCTTAAGATAATTCTTTCCCCTAACAGATCAAGATAGTATAAGACCAATCTGCTTTAATCAACCCAAAATTCAAGCTTTATGACCAGTATCCAATCCCCCGTTACGGAAATTAATTTAAAAAACCCTGAATATTATTTTAATCGGGAATTAAGTTGGCTAGAATTCAATACTCGGGTTCTCAACGAAGCCTTAGATGAACGAACCCCCCTGCTCGAACGACTCAAATTTACGGCAATATTTAGCTCTAACCTTGATGAATTCTTTATGGTGCGGGTTGCCGCCTTAAAACAGCAAGTGGCCGCCCAAGTGACCAAATTACCGCCTGATGGACGTAAACCCGAAGAACAACTGCTTGCCATTCGAGAACGATTATTACCCGATGTGCAACGTCAAGCCCATTTATTTGAATATGAATTACGGCAAGAACTGATCAATCAGGGCATTTATTTAATGGATTATGTTGATCTTAACCAAGAACAACGGAGTTATCTGCAGAATTATTTTGAATTGAATATTTTTCCCGTTTTAACACCTTTGGCTGTTGATCCCAGCCATCCTTTCCCCTATATTTCTAATTTAAGCCTTAATTTAGCCGTCGTTGTACGAGATCCTGACACGCAACAAGAAAGCTTTGCTAGAGTTAAGGTTCCATCTAATATTGACCGTTTTGTTCCTTTCCCCAAAGACCTACAGCAACGCTATAATGGTCACACAGCTATTTGGACGGGCGTTCCCCTCGAACAAATTATCGCTCATAATCTGGATACCTTGTTTCCGGGCATGATTGTGCAAGAATGCCATCATTTTCGGGTGACTCGTAATGCAGATTTAGCCGTTGAAGAAGATGAGGCAGATGATTTACTGTTAGCGATTGAAGAAGAGGTGCGCAAACGCCGCATTGGTAAACCGGCCGTTCGTCTAGAGATTCATGCTTCAACCCCGGCGGCTATTCGGGAAAGACTTCGTTTTGATTTGGGACTGAAAGAAGATGATATTTATGATATTGATGGTTTATTGGGCTTGAAAGACCTTTTTTCTTTTATGGGTTTGCCCTGTCCCCATTTAAAAGATATCCCTTGGACTGCCGTTGTTCCTCCTGCCTTCCAACATATCAGAGAATTTGTCGACGGCAACGAAGACGGGGCGATTCAGACAGAAGGTGAGGATATTTTTACGCTAATTCGCAAAGGGGATATTCTGGTACATCATCCCTATGAATCGTTTACGGCATCAGTGCAACAGTTTATCATGCAAGCCGCCTATGATCCTCAAGTGCAAGCGATTAAAATGACCTTGTATCGCACGTCTGGGGATTCTCCGATTATTGGTGCCTTGATAGCGGCCGCAGAAAATGGCAAACAAGTGGCGGTCTTAGTAGAGTTAAAAGCGCGCTTCGATGAAGAAAATAACATCAATTGGGCAAAAAAACTAGAACAATTTGGCATTCATGTAGTTTATGGCTTAGTTGGACTAAAAACGCATACTAAAACTATCTTAGTCGTTCGCAAAGAGAATCAACGAATTCGTCGTTATGTCCATATTGGCACAGGCAATTATAATCCGAAAACCGCTAAACTTTACACGGATTTAGGGTTATTTAGTTGTCGTGAGGAACTAGGAGCAGACTTAACCGATTTATTCAATTTTTTAACGGGATATTCCCGCCAAAAATCCTATCGTAAACTGCTGATTGCACCCGTGAATATGCGCGATCGCATGATTGAGATGATTCTACGAGAAGCTGAACATTGTCGTAACGGGGGAAGTGGTAGAATTGTCGCTAAAATGAACGCTTTAGTTGACCCGCAAATTATTTTCGCTCTTTATGAAGCCTCTCAATCGGGGGTCAAAATTGATTTAATTATTCGAGGTATCTGCTGTCTAAGACCCGGAATTGAGAAAGTCAGCGAAAATATTAATGTAATTAGTATTATTGGGCGTTATTTAGAGCATTCTCGTATTTTTTACTTTCATAATGGCGGACATGAAGAAATTTATATTGGCAGTGCCGATTGGATGACTCGTAACCTCAGTCGTCGTGTTGAGGCGGTGGCTCCCATTGAAGATCCCAAAATTGCCAAAGAATTAGAAGAAATTATGGCAATTATGCTTTCAGATAACCGTCAAGCTTGGGATTTGCAGACGGACGGCACTTATATTCAGCGTTCTCCCAAGGAAGGCGAACAGGATTTAAGTACCCATCAAACCTTAATGGATATGGCCTTAAAAGCCGCTGGAGGCTAAAATTCTCGATCCATAAAAGTAAGATGACAAAAAATTGCAAAAGAAGGTGAATTTCACTTCCTTTCGAGTCTAATGACTTGATATAACTTAACCTGCTTCTTCTTCGTAATATTCAGGGGATTTTTCCCGTTGCTTTTCGGGAAGATTAACCCGTGGGGGATTATAAGGTTCGTCGGGTTCAACATCGTCATCCCACATATCCTCCGCCGGCTTGTGAGCTTTTTCCGTGCGAGGAGGGGTGTAAGGTTGAGGCTCATAGTCCATCGTCCGTTCTTGATGACTTTCCCCCCAATTATCTTCTTCATATTCGGCTTCATAAGTATCGTAGCGTGGGTTTTCTGCCCGACGCGCCGTCGGTTGTTCCCACTCGTCTTCTGACCAGCGTTCTTCGAGTACGGGTTCAGGTTGTCTCGTTTGAATGGGCGTGCGAATGGGGATGCCTGTGCCGAGTTGATTTTCGGGTTTGGCCGTTGGAGGATAATAAACATCGGCGGCGTCTTTTTCCCAAGGCGGACGACCAATGCCTAAGCGTTCTAATAAGCCGACAGACACTTGAGAAAGCCGTTCTTCTGCACCTTCAAAGACAATCAGACGATTGGGTCCGCTGCTGACCACTTCTTCTATGGATAACTCGTAGGTACTCAATAAAGATTCAGGAATCTGTGGCAGTCCAAGGGAGGCAATCACGATAGAAATGACCTTACCAGTGGCACTATCAAACTGAAAATCTCGCACCCGTCCTAAAGGCTCTCCCGCTTCGGTAATGACTTCGCTATTGACCAGAGGACTATACAAATCCACGTCGATACTTTCGATGACGTCTTCATTTTCGACCAGAATGACATCTCCCGTTTGACCAACCTCGGATAAGTAGAGATATTGGCACATTCCCGACAGAGATAGCATATTATCCCGTAACCCAAAGGCAATCACTTCTCTTTGATCAATATCAACTAAGATTTCTTTAACGACACCTAATTTTTTGCCCGTATTGCGGGTAATCACTTGCGTATTGATAAATTCGTTGCGTAGGCGGATGTTGTCAGTTGTCATTGTTGTTAAGGTTAAATGCAATAGCTTTTTATACAGAAATAAAATAAGGGATTGGGGTTAAATGAATTTCTCTGAGTCTACTAATACTAGCTCAAGATCATTAACCTTTGCTCAAATATCCCTAAATCTTAGAAAAACAATAGAGATCAGATTATCTCTGTTATCTTTTGAGCTTAGGGCTTAGGCTTTAGTGTAACCTATGATGATAGTTATTAAGGATGGTCCTTTTTCATTGTAGCGAATTCTGATTTCCGCCATGCCTTGAGCCTCGGTTCGGATTCCCCTCCCTAATAATCTGAGGAAGATAAAAGGATCAAAAAAAGAAGTAAAAAAGATAAAACCTAAATACCTAATTACTTTTAGTCAGTAAAATAACGATATGTTCATGAAAACGATTAAACTGGGCTTAATCCTGTGCTTAGGATGGCTAGGGATTTTCTTACCTCTGCCAGCGATCGCTTTATCTTGTTACCCTTATCAAGGTACCGAAATTTGTATTCTGACAATTAAGCGCAGTGCAAAGTATCATTGGGAATATCGCGCTTCAGTTAAGGTTAATGGCGTAACTTACCCTGACCAAGTTTATAATTGTCGAACCCAAACAAAAAAAGGGAAATATGGCAAAGAAACAGCCTTTTCTCCTCAAGGGGTTGGGGAATTTCTGTGTAAAAAAGTGAACAAATCCATCGCTTAAACCCAACAAGGTTCAATCTTTTCTGGCATACTGACCGGAATTTGCTTAAGTTCCAATCCTTGTTGAAAAATCTGATCAATGGGGAACATTTCCCCTGTTATCGTCATAAACTGATGATCTTTCGTGGACTGAATCACTGAACCCCCTTCTAGGGTATATTGATAAATTTCCCTTTCTCCTCTATCGTGCCATTGCACAATGGGTTGGGTATAAATAAACCCATTCTTATCTATGGTATAAACCTGACATTCAATCTCCGCTTCTACAATTTGACCGATCGCTAAAAAGCCATATTCTATTGTTAAAATTTCAGTTTCATAACTGAGACAATATTCAGCAAATTTGACCATCTGCTCAAATAAATTTTCTGCAATTCTCGGCGGTACCCCATTTCGGGTCGAACCATCAATAAAAATTTCACGATGTTTTGCCATTTCTGAGGCTTTTTTCTTACCCATCGCACGACGCAATAAATCCGCTTCTCCTAAAGAATATCCTGCCAAATCTTGCGCCATTTTCATAATTTGTTCTTGATAAACGAGCACAGCATAGGTTTCTTTAAGAATGGGTTCGAGTAACTTATGTTCATATTGAATCGGTTCTCGACCATGTTTACGATCAATAAATTTAGGAATTAGTCCCGCATCTAAAGGCCCCGGACGATAGAGGGCTAAAATAGAAGAAATATCTTCGATCCCTGAAGGTTTTAAGTCTTTGACAATTTGTTTCATTCCCGATGATTCAAGTTGGAAAATCCCTTCTAAATCTCCTGCTTCTAGTAATTTATGGGTTTTCTCAATATCGGGAGGTAATTTTTTAAGGTTTCCTTTTTCAATAATTTGTAAGGCTTTTCGTTCGTCTAAAGGAAGCTGGTCTAAATCCAGTTGAATCCCTTGATTTTGCTGAATCAGTTCTACGGCTCTTTCTAAAGTCGTTAAGTTTTTTAAGCCTAAAAAGTCCATTTTCAATAAACCTAACGACTCTAAATCTTCCATAAAATATTGGGTAATTACTGCACCATCATTATTCTTTTGTAAAGGAACAATTTCATCTAACGGTTCGGAAGAAATGACCACACCTGCCGCATGAACGCCAAAGGTTTTATTCGTCCCTTCAATACGAATGGCCATATCTATCCAACTACGAACAGGAATTTGTCCACTCACATTGCCCTTGTCATCTTTAATGTCAACGTCTTGATGATCATACGCTTTTTTAAATTCAGGTTCTGGGGTTTTGTCAGAAATCATGACTTTTAATTTAGTCGGTTTCCCCCGCAAAACAGGAATTAATTTCGCCATTCTATCGGAATCCGAATAGGGAATATTTAACACTCTGGCTACATCTTTAAGCACCGCTTTAGAAGTCAGGCGGTTAAAAGTAATAATTTGGGCAACATTGGTTTCCCCGTATTTTTCGGTGACATATCGAATCATTTCATCTCGTCTTTCAATACAAAAATCGGTATCAATATCGGGCATCGATTTTCGTTCAGGATTGAGAAATCGCTCAAACAATAAGCCGTGATGTACCGGATCAATATTGGTAATTTTCATGGCATAAGCTACTAAAGATCCCGCCGCCGAACCTCGTCCGGGGCCAACTGGAATATGATGATCTCTGGCATATTTAATATAATCCCACACAACCAGAAAATAGGTTGAGAAACCCATCTTTTGTAACATTTTAAGTTCGTATTCTAATCGTTCTTTATAGTGCGGTTCAAGTTCGCTGTGGGATTTACATTTTAGGCGTTCCATTAACCCCTTCCAAGCGATTTCTTCAACATAACTATCAGAAGTGTGACCGGGAGGAACGGGGTAATTCGGAATACGAGGCTCTCCTAATATCTTATAAATTTCGACTTTTTCGGACACTTCTAGGGTATTGTTAATCGCTTCTTCGATGATGTCATTGGGTAAGTGATCTCGAAAGAGCAAACGCATTTCTTCTGCCGATTTAAGATATTCAGTGCCGCTATATCTGAGACGTTTATCTTCGGTAATTAATTTCCCTGTTTGAATACATAAAAGGGCATCATGAGCTTCTACATCATAACAAGATATAAAATGAGAATCATTGGTCGCTATGATTTTAATGCCCAATGCTTTAGCGATATTAACGATCGCAACATTGACCATTCTATCTTCAGGGGAACCGTGATCTTGAATTTCTAAGTAATAGTCATCTCCAAAAATAGCTTGATACCATTTAGCGACTTCTTCGGCTCGGTTGAGATCATTGGCTAAAATGGCTTGGGGAATTTCTCCTCCTAAACAAGCACTGGTCACAATTAAACCTTCGTGGTAGTATTTTAAGAGGTCTTTATTAATGCAAGGACGAGCAAAAATTCCTTTTCCCTGTATTCCTTTTAGGTGAGAAACGGTGGTTAACTTAACGAGATTTTTATACCCTTGCGTATTTTTTGCTAAAACAACTTGATGATAGCGACGATATTTTTTTTTCTCTTCAATATCACCATTAATGACATACATCTCATTGCCAATAATCGGTTTAATGCCTTTATCCCGGCAGACTTTAATCAGTTCAATTGCGCCATACATTACCCCGTGATCTGTTAAAGCGATCGCTGGCATTCCTAACTCAACCGCCCGCTCAACCAGGGAAGGTAATTGGGATGCGCCATCTAAAAGACTATAATCACTATGAATATGTAAACCTACAAAAGACATCGGTTAAATCTCTAATTATTTAAATCAGTTTTCTCAATTATATCAATCATTTGTAAAAAGCGTAAATATTTATTTTTGACTAAAATTTAAAGACTGAAAATCAGCCTATTTATTAAAGTTTTAGCGAGATTTAATAAGAGAGTTGAAGAATTGTCCAACCTAAGCGCGTCGGTTGTTGATAAATTCTTTTTAAGGTATTAACATCCCTCAGAGAAATTGAAGGTGAAACAGGAACTTGAGAAAAGTAAAGAGCATCGTTTTCAAAAGGACTATGACCCCAAATACCCAACGCATGACCTAGCTCATGACGAGTCGCTGATAAAGTAGAAATTTCACTCAATCTGGGACTAATTTGTAAGGTCATTTGATGAATCAGTCTATCATCTTTGACTTTAAATTGATAGGTTGTTTGAGCCGAACGAGCGCGAGGAATGAGCAGTTGTCCTGTTTCGGGATCTCGGGTTGAACCTAAAGGCGGATTTTCTCTTAAGATTTTAATATCGGCTTTTTCAGGACTGGTAATCCTTACCAAAGGTAAGTA
This sequence comes from Microcystaceae cyanobacterium, assembly GCA_041746575.1. Classification (GTDB taxonomy): domain Bacteria; phylum Cyanobacteriota; class Cyanobacteriia; order Cyanobacteriales; family Microcystaceae; genus JBGTGT01. Next base: position 99,214 of record JBGTGT010000101.1, on the reverse strand, counting down.
AATATTCCATTCTTGAATCGCTGTTAAAACCGCGTTAAACCATTGTTGAAAACGGCGATCGCTGGCAGAATTTTCATCAAGATTAAGGGGGGTTTCTACATAAATGGTAATTGGCAAAGTTGACCAAATTAAATACCCCATTGGTGAAACTTCGATATAATCAAAGTAATCCCCTGAATCCGTTGAATCTTGCCATTGTTCAAGGAAAGCCGGCAGTGGATGAATTTGAGGATTCGGTAAAGGAAGGTTAGTTGTTTGAGAAAATACGGTTATCTGTCCAATGATGAGGCAAAAAATAAGACTAAGAAAAAATAGAAAACGAGTTGTTAAACGATGAAAAAAAACACAGATCATTTTCTAATAATTCGAGTTCTAAGTTCCCTTTTTATTTTGTTAGGAGATGTTTTGCCAAACGCTTCTTTTGACAATATCTTTCTAATAAAGCGATCGCAATCTCCCTCCTATTCAATTGTACTTGAATGGCGTTATTCCTTAGAGCAACTAGTTAAAAGCATTGGCAAGTTTAAGTAAACGAGCAAATTCATCTTTAATTAGAGCATAACATTCACAGGAAACATTTGTCAGCTTCACTGCATCAATGATCACAATTTTTCCCCGATAACAGCGAATAATGTCGAGTTTCTGCAATTTTCCGAGAGCAACAGTCACACCAGAGCGACGGACACCTAACATATTGGCAATCAATTCTTGAGTCACTGGCAACTCATTACAAAGGGTGCAATCCCGCACAGATAACAACCAACGAGCTAGACGAGCTTCAATGGTATGCTGACGGTTACAGACGGAGGTTTGAGCCGACTGAGTCAAACGAGCTTGACTATAGGCTAAAAGTCGGTGAAACAAGCTCCCTTCCCGTTTAAATTCTTCTTTGAAAATTTTGGCATCTAATCTTAAGGCTACACCTTCAATCTGAACAATCGCTTCATAAGGACAATATTGAGTTCCTAGAATAACAGGAAGTCCGACGACACCTTCATAGCCAATAAGGGCAATTTCCGTGGTGACACCATTTTCTAGGTGGGATACGAGAGAAATGAGGGCGTTATTCGGAAAATAAACCATTGTAATAGGTTCAAACGGTTGCCAAATCGTTTTACCCGCTTTGAGATAGACGGGGGTGAGATAGGACAACAGCCGTTCATATTCATGTTCGGATAGAGTGTTCAATAAACGATTAATCGGCTTGGCGAACATTGGGAGTTCTAACGGAGCGGTGGAATTGACAGCCATATATGACATCTCAAAAAAGAGGTAATGTAAAGAAGAGCAAATAATTCGTAGAGAAACAATCAGCAAACAGGAATAATATAACGGCTAAAATTCAGTCAGTTTTTTGTCTAAATAAATAAAGATAATTTAGACGGTGTTTTATAATTAAAATTTTCAAGAATAAGTATATAATTTTTTTCTGTTTTTGTATATAAATTTACCATTTTTCTAGATTAATTTTTTTTAACTTAATCTATTGCTATAGAAATGTCCAAAAATAACTAAAATAATAGAGACGATTTAGTCCTTACGACCGATTAGGAGTCGTTTCTCGCTCCTATTACCAAACGTCAAATTATTAATTAATCATATTTTGACTTTTACTTTCAAACTGATGAAAAAAGAATCTAGTCTATTTTAGTGTAGTGTTCTTGCTTTAAAGCCCGTTGCGCTTGTTCAATTAAAGACTTAGCATCAGAATTCGGTTGGGGAACGACGGTTGCATTCCCTAAACTAAGTTTGGGCATTTCTAAATTATGAAAGGAATTATTTTGGTTTTGCCAAACAGAGAACCATTCTAAAAAACGACGCCTCACCCAATGCGCTCCTTCCGCCGAGGTATTTGGTAGAATAATGAACCATCGGTTATTCCTATCGTAAACAATAAAATCAGCAGGACGATGCAACAAACTCGCCATTTTGTTGGTCATTATTTCAAGTATTTCAGCAGAAAGTAACAAAGAGGTATCATCAATTTGAGCAATGATCACCGATAAATCTTTTTGTTCGCGCGCCATGCGCTGCCATTCCCGTTGCAGACAAATACTAAAATTAGCAAAAGGATAGACATTAATGTTAGATGAACACTGATCGGGCAAGGCGGACGAGACAACATCGTTGTGTTCCTGATGTGCTTGACGGCTGACTTCCTCTTCGATAGAAACCTCGGAGGTTTGGGTTTTATGAGTATTGATCAATTGTTGAGCAAAGGAAAAACTAATAGGCTTACCTTGTTTCGCTTGTTCAAGCGCATTTTGACGAACCGTATCTGGAAGCGAAGAGGCTGATAAAAGATAAAGAGCGGAGGGAGCAATTTCGACATCAACTAAGTCTTTTGTCGTAAATCGTTGACTGACTTGCATAAATTTATTAGCAGTCGACACACTCCAATCAAATTCCACTTTCAACCACTGACGAAACTCACCATGCTTTAAATGTTTTTTTATTTGGCATAAATCATTGCCAATTTCCACAATATCTTGAGCGCAACGACGCAATCGATTTTTAATTTTTAGGGTAATCTGTTGAATCTGTTTTTGTTGTTGAAGATTGAGGGAGTCTAGATAAGACCGAAATGATGCAGCGTCTTTCATGATTGCATTCCTCTCATACTAAAGTATAGACCGTCAATTACCGATATTTACAGATGCAATTTGTCGTTTTCCGGAATAACGGAGCAAGTATATTTCGATAAGCAGTTGTTACTATATAGTATGACCGACAATATGAGTTGTCGTCTGTACCACTTATGATTGAAATAAAGCTTTATATTTTTTCTCAAAAAATTGAAAGACTGTAAAGAGTGCTACCCGTTGTTTTATCTGCCCGCGACATCTCCTTTGCCTACTTTTGTCGCCTTCCCTAAATTATAAAATTCCCTGCGCCTTTCTCTGAATCGTAAATGCGTAAAATTTATGCTTTTGCCGATATCTCTGTAGCGGAACGATAAAGTGATTCCGTAAAATGGTGAAGTGAATAAGCTTTGGAAATCGCTTAACTATTTCCCATGAAGCAACCAAAATCTGAGTCTAATCTCTCAAATGGTTTTCCCAAAGGATGTTTGAGCGATCGCGGTTTCTGAAAATCACGAAAAAGGATTATTGAAAACACAAGTTATCAAAAAAAACATTTTCCGTTCTTAAATATCATTGTTTAAAATCGACAAAATATAAGTCGTTAAAAACAAATCATGTGCTGAAAAAACTAATTTTGTTCGTATTGACAAAAAAATTTTTCGCATTAAAAATTAATTTAGGAGTACGCAGAGAAAAACGGAGTAAAGCCATTATTATTGATCGCTTAATCTCAAATTAATGATTGAAGCCGTCAATTAAAAGGGTAAATTCGTTGCGCTCGTTCTCCTATAAATAAAGTTGAGTTCTGACTAAGATAATGAAAATGAAAAAAATTAAATCGTTAGCCTTGACTGCTGTCCTCGCCGCCGTGGGAGGAATTGGTTTTGATGCCTTCTTATTACGTAGCCTCGCTCAAGTTTTCCCTCAAGACCCCGCAACTTCAGCTGTAGAGGATGTAGAAGTTACTTCTGATTCAAACGCTGACGCAACTTCAGATGCAACGGCTGACAATACGGCTGATTCCACTTCGGATGGAGATTCTGCCGCTACCAATACAGCAGGAGATTCCACTTCGGATGGAGATTCTGCCGCTACCAACACAGCAGGAGATTCCACTTCCGATTCAACAGCCAACGGTGGGTCTTCTACCGGAACAGGTGAAGGCGGTACTGCCACCTCTGATAGTGGTGATTCAACGGCCACTAATGGGCCTTCTGAGTCTGATTCAACAGCCAATGGTGGGTCTTCTACCGGAACAGGTGAAGGCGGCGTTGCCACCTCTGATAGTGGTGATGCCACTTCTGACAGTGGTGATTCAACGGCTACCAGTGGTCCTTCTGAGTCCGATTCAACGGCCAATGGTGGGTCTTCTACCGGAACAGGTGAAGGCGGCGTTGCCACCTCTGGTGATGCGTCCTCCGGTCCCTCAAATGCCACCTCTGGTGATTCGGCTGCTAATGGGGGATCTTCTACTTCGGATGGCGGCGACTCATCAGCTACGAATGGTCCTTCTGAGTCCGATTCGGCCGCTAATGGGGGATCTTCTACCTCTGCAGGAACGGGAACAGGTGAAGGCGGCAATGCGACCTCTGGTGATTCTGCCTCTGGTGATTCGATCTCTGATGCGCTGTCTGAGTTAGAGTCTGACATTGAAGGCTCGATTGACGGGGAAAATGCCTCAAACTCTGATTCAACCAGTGCAGGTGGGACAGCAGACGCTCAAAGTGGTCCTTCAACAGCAGACGCTCAAACCGGCCCTTTGGATTCTACGACCACCAGTGAAGGGGGTGCAGGTGGAACAGCAGATGCTCAAAGTGGTCCCTCAACAGCAGACGCTCAAAGTGGTCCTTCAACGGCAGACGCTCAAGGTGGTGCTGTTGACATTGGTGGCCTTGAAGGATCTGATGTCACCAGTGAGGTGGACGGAGCCGTCGATTCTGCAATCGATAATGCTTTAGATGCCGCCTTAGAAGGGGGAATGTCTGATTTAGATAGTGCCATTGAAAGCGCATTGGATAGTACAGTGGATTCTGCCTTAGATAGTGCTAACGATGCTCAGGCGGCGGTAGATTCAGCCATTGAAGGCGCAAATGAGTTAATGAGCGACATTGAATCTGATGTGGCGGCAACGACGGGCAATATTGACTTTGGTGAAGGCATCGGTTCACCGTCTGAGTTAGCTAATACCCTTGAAAATGACATCATGGGTGAAGTGACTTCAAACATCACCAGCACCATTGACTCAGTTATTGATAACGTTAATAACATCACCAATGAAAATACCAACACCAGCGACAACACGAACCTAATTCAAATCGACTTTGGTGCAGAATCTGGCGATGGCAATTTAGATGTTGGTGGTGGCGATCAAAGTAACTAATTAAGTTGTTTCTTTCCGTCCTATCTCAATTTTCTGAATACCTGAGACACATCTGACTCCCTCGCCTTATGGGAGAGAGGCTGGGGATTAGGATAATGCTCTCGATATTTTTGAAAAACGGGATTAAACGACAACTGACAGGATCAGGTTAGGAACTTAACCGATTGAAGTTAGCAAAACAGTTAACACCTTGCTTAAGTAAGTCCCTGATCAAATCCTGAGGAAGGGGAAGGAACTGACTTTTTAAAGTCCTTTCCCTTTATTTTTTACTTTTGGCAAATTCCAATACCATGAGTCATGAGCCACTATTATCGTTTTTTAGTAATCGTTCTGTTACTTTCGCTACCCATACCCGCCAAAGCACAGGTTTCTAGCAGTGTTGATTCTGATATTGGGGTTCGGAACACAACAACCAATGACAATTTGAACTTAAGCAACAATGAAAACGATATCGGCATTAATAATTTTACGATTGACGGAGACCGCATAATTTACGACAACGATACAGTTATCGATAATCGAGACATCAACGCTTCTGATCAAAATTATGATGGCAGAGTTATCCAAGATAACCGAGTATTTAACTTGGATGAGCCGAACAATCGCTCAAATTCTTCCAGTCAAGGCAGCAGTTCTCCTAGAGCGTTAGGGACAAATGCCCCTGTTATTTACGCACCTCCCCTATCTCAATTTGGTTTGGGGGGAGGCATCTCTTGCCCCGGAACCACTATTCACTCGGCTAGCTATACTAGAGGTGCATCGGGCTATGCTCAAGAATTTGGTGCTTTATTCTCTGTATCGATTCCGGTAGATGGAGGCTTAAGAGCCAGATGTGAAGCGGCTCATCAATCCCATTTGGCGAACGAAGATGCTCAAAGAAAGTTAACGCTCCAACAAGCTAATTATTATCGGGAACAAGCCAATAAATTGAGAACCGAAAATAGGGTATTAGAAATGAAAATTCGGGAACTAGAGAGGAAAACAGGGAATTCCAACAGTCCTTAGCAATAGGATTATTGAAGACTTAACGAATATTTTGACAATACTTTTCTAATAAAGCGATCGCAATCTCCGTACTATTCGATTGGGCTTGAACGGTATAGGCTTCCCGCTCTAAATCACGGCGATCGCCACTATAACGCATAAAATAGCGTCGGGTGAGGGCAGGCGTTTCTAGATCCAAGTTTAAGGGTATCAGTTTACCCTTTCCTTTGCATTCTTGAGCAACGTGAACTGATTCATGAATTAAGGTTGGTTTTGCAATTCCTAAGTCAATAATAATAGGATCTAACCAAATCGTTTGACTTTTGGGTTCAAAGGCACCATAATTCCCCGTTCCGGGGGGTTTCTCCCATTTCAAAGGGATGTTTAATTGTGCCAAGTGTTCGGCTAATCGCTGAAAATCCGGATCTGAAAGATTAGCTTGAGCTGTGAAGAAGAATAATGTCCATAAAATCGTCATTTTTACTTTATTGATTGAAATAAGTTCATGAATCAAAAATTTTTCTGATAATCTCATTGCTCATTATAATGAGTTCAACAGAAAACTGAATTCAGCTAATCATTCGCTTTTGCTTCCCTTTTCTCTTCCCCTATTTTATATATGTCTAATTCTCCCAAGTCTCAAGTCAATGCCTCAACGTCTCAACATCTCTCCCCTGCTTTTTTACGCTTAGGATGGATTGGTTTTTTTGTGCAAACCCTTTTAGGGTTAATTCCCATCCTTGTGGTGATTATTTATGCCCTAGCAAAATGGGGGCAACCAGCGGCGGGTAGATTATCAGTCGGGTTAGGATTAGCCCTTACCTGTTTAATAATGCTCATTTTCAGTATTTATTGGTGTTTTCGTTACACAAAGTTGGCCAGACGGCTGAAGCGTCAAAATTCTCGTCTCACTTACGCTACAATGGTTCGAGACCTCAAGTTAGGGCTGTTTACCAATATTGGGGTAATGGCTATTTCTGTGTTAATTGCCCTCATCCGCGTGGGTGAATTGACCTTCAAGTTATTAACTTTACCCCAAGGGGCGACAGTAATTGCCCCTAATCAGATCGGGACAACCTTAGCTGTACCCGGCGCATTAGTTACCCCGTCGAGTCTAATTGCCATCCAAGCGACGCTCAATGTCATTGCCGCCGGATTAGTGGGAATTATTATCGCTTTACAACTACTTTTTAGGGTTGAACGTTCTCGAAACACGACGAATTAAATATAGATTACAAAAAGGGTCGGCAAGCTCGTTATCAAGGATTGCTCCAGACTAAATTACGCATTTTCTTTAGAAATTCTGTCTGGGTTTCCTTGCTATTATTAGAGGTAAATGAATCCCTTTTAGCAAAATATTAATTGATGATAACTGCCCAAAAAGCAACTATTTATCTTTATTTTTAGCATTTTTTTGATACCCTCTTTCTCCAGTGATTATTGTTCTGTCAGAGGAATTCGACTAACCATGCTAGAACCAACTCGACAAGAAACCCTTGTGCTAACTGAAATCATTCGAGAGCGTTCCCATGCCTTACAAGAAAAGACAGTCAATCGTACTGTTGAAGTCTTAGCGGCAAAGCGAGCAAGATTCCGCGAGGAATTGCAGGATTTGATTCTACATTTAGGCTTATTAGTTCCAATTGCAGGTAATTTATCTGCTAAAAATGAACATCATTCGCACCTATTGCAGGAAGCCGTTAATCGTCTCGGAGATGAAGCCTTTGCGCAGTTTTTGTTACAAATTATCAAAGACATGGGTTAGCGGATTCAGCGATTGCGATCGCACTTCTCGATGAATTCAAAGAAATCGTTAGGGTGGCTTTAATGTCTCAGTATCAACCCTTAGCCCCTATGAGTGCGGGTAATGTGGTCAGTACAGCAGTGAGTCTGTATCATTCTCATTTCAAATCCTATCTTAGAATTGCCCTGAGAGCAACGTTGTGGCAAATTCTCGCTTCAATAACTTTCTTAATTTCGGTTGCCAGTCTCGTGTTATTGGCGGCTTTTTGGATCATCTTAAATAATCCCTTTTTTGGCAATCTGATTAATATCCCTCTGCCCCCTTCCATTGTTTCTTTAATTGCCTTTGTCCTTTTTAGCGGTGGATTGATTATTTCCTTAATTGCCTTGAGCCGTATGTTAGTCAATTTTGCCTTAATTTCTCGATTTGCTTTTACAAAATTAATCCATCAACCCGAAACGATTCCTTTAGCAAGGCAAGAATTACTGCGATACAAATGGTCATTTTTGCGGATTTGTCTCCAGTTTTTTGCGTATGCAGGCGCAATTTTGGTTATTTCTTGGTTAACTTTTGCTATTTTCTCCTATTTTTCCTTATTTTTAATGAAAGCGATCGCTTTTGCCACAGGTATTATGATCTTGTTTTGGCTGGCAACGCATTGGTTTATCGCGGAAGTTCCCCTAGCGGTTGAATCAAATATGACGGGAGGCAAGAGTATTCAAAGAAGTTGGCATTTAATCAGAAACACTGTATTTTTTATGCAATTAATTATTTTTATTGCCTATTTAGTAACTTTGCCATTTGTCATTAATGGGAGCTTTCTTCTGCAAATTTATTTAGGATTCTTACCTCAAAACTCTATTTTTTACGATTTTATTTTTGTTACTTCTATTCTTTTAGGATTAGCAGTGAATTGCTTCATTAGTGCTTTTTGGCAAATTATTAAAGCCGTTATCTATTATAATTTACGCAGTCGTCGTGAAGGGCTAAATTTCACCCTAGAATCGTTTGAAAATATCAATCCCCTCAAACAAATTCGCTTAGCCACCCCCGAAAGTATCGAATTTAACTTGACCTTGGCAGGAATCGGCAATCGTACCTATGCACTACTTATTGATTTATTAATTATCAACTTCACGCTTATTTTTATTTTAGTACTTTGGGTTTTCTTATTTATTTTCTTTAGGTTAGCCGAACGATTTCAAGGAATATTATGGATATATGCCATGCAATTCTTGCTCGTTTTTGCCATTTTTGTCGGTTATTTTGCCTTTTTTGAAACCCAATGGCAAGGACAAACCCCCGGTAAAAAATGGGTGAATATTCGAGTGATTCAAGAAAATGGTCGACCTATGTGTTGGCAACAGGCAATCCCAAGAGCCTTACTTTTACCTATTGATCAATTATTCTTCGTTGGGGCTTTATTGATTTTATTTGAGCAAAAAGAAAAACGCTTAGGCGATTTAGTGGCAAAAACAATTGTTATTCAAGAAGATCAAAAACAAAAGCCTGATGAGATTAAAATTTCTTCAGAAGCAGAAGTCTTATCTCAGGAAATAGGGACGATATCTGAGGTTTATTTGCTTTCTTCCGAAAATTTTGCCGTTTTGTCTGAATATTTACAACATCGAGACGAAATGCTTCTTTCTGCTCGTCATGATGTCGCTCGTAAACTAGCCTATGAAGTTAAAGATATTATCCATCTGTCCGATATTCCCAATAATGTAACAGCCAGTCTTTTTTTAGAGGCGATTTATGTAGCTTATCGCCAGCTAAATTAAAAGGAGAGAAAACTTCATTTTATATTCAGTAAATTAACAGGCCGGTCTTTGCTAATGCTTATACAATAGAAAAGATAGACTTAGGTAAATATACGACGGAAACAATACTTATGAAGAAAGCTAAATTTGAGAATCCCGCCTCTTTATCAGAACGAGAAGTGGAAATCGTGGAGTTAGTGGCTCGTGGCTTAACTAATCAAGAAATTTCTCAGCGATTAGAGATTAGTAAACGAACGGTAGATAACCACATCAGTAATATTCTCACTAAAACCAAAACCGATAATCGAGTAGAATTAGTAAGATGGGCTTTGCAATGGGGAAAAGTCTGTCTAGATGACGTCAACTGTTGCACCTTACCCCTTTCAGAAACCGCTAGTAATGAAGCTATGTCCTGAATCATTAGGGAAACAACTTTTTGGGCTAATTATCGGCAATTTTTTCTTAATAGGTTGTCAAACATCGGGATTTGTTACGCCTCCTACTCAAAATTTAGGATCAAGCCTCAATACGCCGAAGCTAGAAGGACAACCTCGCTTTTCTTATGATGGACGTTATCTAGTGTTTGTCTCTGATCGCGCCGCACAACGACGTGTTTTATTATACGATACCCAACGCCATCAATTAATCCCTTTACCGGGGTTAAATCTAGGTGGAATTATGCAGGATCAACCCGATATTAGCGCAGACGGACGATCTATTGTCTATGTCTCAGAGCAGTCAGGAAAACCCGATATTTGGTTATATGATCGCCAAAGCTTTGCTTCACAAAATATCACCCGAAATCACTTAGGCGAAGTGCGTCATCCAACGATAAGTGGCAATGGTCGTTTTGTGGCTTTTGAGCATAATCGGAACGGACAATGGGATTTAATGATTTATGATCGAGGTATTGAGACGATAACGACCCCTTTAGGCAACGGACAAGAAAATACGCCTTAATTGTCGGAAAATAGACTTCAAAAAATCCCCTACTAAGCAGACTTAAAATAGGGGAAGATCTAAGGATGAAAAGGATGAAAATGTCATTATCGCCGAGGTTTTTGATCGCGATCTTGGCGACGGCGATCGCGCCACTCCATTGCCGTTAAGTAGAGAATCCCCCCACTCACGACAACAAGTAGGATGAAGGATAACAAAAAAAGTCCATTTAAGAGAAATGACTTATCCACAATCTTAGAAGCCGTTACGACCCCAAATTACCATTGCAATTGACCACGTAAAAAGGACTAAAACACTAACCCAACCAAGTGCCAGAATATCCATAAGGTTTATGTTAATTTTCGCTATTTTGTATCTTACCGCATTCTATGATACGCCAGTCAAGTGGGAAACGATTAATATTCAGGAATTATACTGAGGGCGTTGTCAAGTTAAACGATTTCATGCTCTCTATGATACTAGGCTGGGCCACTCCCTTAACCTGATCATATCTAGACATAATTTTGAGAAATGGAATTAAATTTTAAAAATTAGCGTCTTTCCTTGAGTATTGACCTCCTGCTTGGTGTAGGATACCCCATCCACTTTTAATCCTTGAGGATTGAGCAACGTAATCATTCCTCCTTGATTACTCAGTTGAATATCATTCCCCGATAGCTTAATCCGATGGGTTTCTCCGGCTTCTATTGAGCCAGAAAGGGGCATTTTTCGCTTAATTCGGTCAGCCAGTGACCATCCTTCTAGCGTTATCGTATTCGCGGTGGTATTGATTACTGTAACCGTTTCTAGTCCGACATCATCGCCTAGGGGATTGACTAGGGCGGCAATAATCTTGATATCCAAAGGAACAGAGGGAAGCGGTTCTTCAACATCAGGACGAGGTTGGACGGGTTGACCTTGATTATCCAAGGGATTTCCCGTTGCATCATCTGTATGGAAAGATTGAGACTGAAAGGCCGAGAAAAAAGCCATCCAACGATTTTCATCTTTGAGATGGATTAATAACCCTCCATCTTGATATACGCTGTTTTCTTTGGCAAATTGCGCTTCTCGGTTGCCTTGATTCATGTGAATATTATGAACACCGCGACCGGGTTGAAAACTAAAAATTTTATCTCTTTTGCTCTCCGGCCCCCACGGCTCACCAAAGGCATACACCTCTACTTGAGAATCGTTCAAGATGGGCAAAATAATCCCTTCTAATAAATCGTTTAAATCATTATCTCTTCCGTCTAAATATGCCCTAACGACGCGCATTTCTGCTTGATTAGCTAGATTCATACGGATATAATCTAAGGCAACCCCACCGGCTTTTCGTTCGGCGAGGGAAATCTCCGTAAAACCAGGAGACAGTTGGGTTAATTGTTGGGTTATCGGATGGTCGAAGTCGAGAACGATTTTGACCAATAAATCTGGGGGTTCTTTGACGGATTTAACATTAACGGGAACTCGAAATTTTTCTAAATTCGCTTCAACTAAAATTTGATAATGAGGACTTTTTTTGTCCTCTCTTTCAGCCTTTCCCTCAAGGGCTGTCCCTTTAAGAATGCCATAACCTTCACTTAAAGACATAATCGTTTCCTCCTGTTTAAATTCAACGATTTACCAATCAAACGTAGCCGTTACGGGCGCATGGTCAGACCCTGGTTTGCCCCGTCGCTCGCTCGGCAGTTCCGAGATAGACGGCAGTGACCCCAAAGCATCAATATGACTATCTACCACGGGACGTTGACGGGGTTGCCCCGGTAATAGCTCCTCACTAACAAAAATATGGTCAATTAATTCACCGTTGCCTTGAAAAACTCTTGAAAAGCGTCTTTCTGCTGGCATTAAGGGGGCAAGATTAAACAATCGAGCATCATCTCCTTTATCGGGTCGTTCAAATCCCTTTGTGCCAAGTTCGCTCCCCCGCGGCCCCTGTAGAATTTGGGTGGTGGCCGCCTCAGTCACGTCGTTCAAATCTCCCAAAACAATTAATCCTTGGTCTTTATTACCGACTAATAACTCCGAAGCTTTAACACGGATGGCCACGGCTTCTGCTGTACGCCTTAACAAAGCAATTCCGGCAACCCTTGCTCGTTCATCTTCATTTGAGGTGGTAAACCGTCCCCCTGCAAAGGTTAACAATTTCGATTTCCAATGAGTCGTTATCAGGTTCACTTTTAATCCAGAGGAGATGGTAACGGTGATGCGTAATGCTCCCCGACTCAGACGGGTCACTTTGCTAGGGTTGCCATTATTATCTATTCCCGGCACACTGGCTAATCCTTCACAGGGAAAATCGACGATCTCTTCTGAGGATTCAATGGGTAATTTAGAGAGAAAACCGACACGGATGCCCCTTGTATCGGGTTCAGTGGATAATTGATGATGGGGATATTGTCCGTCTAATTTTGCTAGTAAATCATCAAAGGCTGAGGGATTACCCACTTCCTGTACGCCGATGATATCTGATTTTAAGTCTAAGATGACTTGGGCTAAGGTGGTCAGTTTTTCTTGATATTCTTGAGCAGTTTCAGGATTCGATTGAGAAGGCTGAAACAGATTTTCTAAGTTCCACGTCATTACTTTAAAGGAAACCATGGTTCTCGCTGTTCTTCGTCAGCTTAATTATTCTACTGTGATTAAAACAGTTTTTTGTTCTTTCAACTTCAAGTCTTTAGAAAATGTTATACTCTCCTGTCGAATGATTCAGTTCTCCATCTCATCTTTATTTTTTCTTAATTTAATTTTATCTTTAACAAGATAAAGCCAATCTTAGCTTGAGTTTTTTCATCCTTTAGCAATAACAATATTAAAATTCTTTCTCGAATATCTGGATGTTTTTCTTCTTTTCTGCTCTCTGAGATTTCTGCGAATTATTGCTATAATAAAAAAGAAATAGAAAAAGAGAAATCATGCTCTTGGCGTTTTCTTTAATTCTGCGTCAATTTTTGATATGATTCTAAAATGTTTTTAACGGCTTGTGCCAAAGTGCGATCGCATTTTGGCCATTGTCCTACGGCTCGAAGATCAGATTCAACTGAAGATTATCGCCATCCCTATTATTGGGCTGCTTTTATTTTAATGGGAAATTGGGGCATGGTTCAAAATGGGGTAACACTGCGATAGAATTATCTACTATTGAGTAATTTGAAATCTGACCCCGTTTTACGATGGACTGAATGAATAAACCTTACGATGGCTGGTCACTTGATCAACGAGATCCCCAATTTTTAAATCGTTTAATGGCCGTTTTAGAGTGTTCTTATCGATATTATTTTCGAGTAAAGACGGATGGTTGGCATCATATTCCCCCAGATAAACCCGTTTTATTCGTTGGATCTCATAATGGCGGCTTAGCGTCCCCCGACACCTCCATGATGCTCTATGATTGGTTGCGGCACTTTGGCAGTCAACGCCCTCTTTATGGACTCATGCACCCCAATGTCTGGACGGTTGATCCCTTTTTGTCTCGTTGGGGGGTTAAGGCAGGAGCAATTCGCGCTCATCCCAAAATGGCGATCGCTGCTTTAAATCAAGGATATAGTGTCTTAGTCTATCCGGGTGGGGCCAAGGACGTCTTCCGTCCCTACAGTCAGCGGGCGAAAATTGAATTAAATGGCAATAAAGCCTTTATTAAATTGGCGTTACGCTATAATGTTCCGATTATTCCTGTTATTTCAAAAGGCGCTCACGATACTTTAATTGTGCTAGCGGATATTTACGATTATATTAAGCCTTTGCATGAAAAAGGGCTTTTTCCTTGGCTTTATCGAGTTGATCCGGTTGTTTTTCCAATTTATCTAGGTTTACCTTGGATTATTGCTTTTGGTCCTTTACCGAATATCCCCTTGCCGATTCCCCTACATACACGAGTTTGTGCGCCGATTGCCTTTGAATGGACGGGAAAAACCGCCGAGCGCGATCGCACCTATGTCAATCAATGCTATCAGTTTGTAGTAGCACAAATGCAGGAAGAAATGGATCGCCTTTTTAGAGAGGATTAATGCTCATTCTGAAACAAAACTCGAAAATTCAGCGTCAATCCTCATCAATTCATCGTGAAGGAAATGCTTAATTATATTTGGTTTGCCATTATTTTACTCTCGGTTATTGCCGGAATCGTGACCGGAAAAATTGATGCTGTGACAGAGGCGGCTATCAGTAGCGCAGAAACCGCCGTTGAATTAGCGATCGGACTGATTGGTATTATGGCACTGTGGCTGGGAATTTTGAAAATTGCCGAAGAATCGGGCTTAATTAACCTAATTGCTCAAGCTGTTCGTCCGCTCACCCTCAAACTCTTTCCTGATGTGCCTCCCGACCATCCTGCTATGGGTTCAATTATCCTCAATATGTCGGCTAATGTTTTGGGGTTAGGGAATGCGGCGACACCGTTAGGTTTAAAGGCAATGCAGGAGTTACAAGAATTAAACCCAACAGAAGACACAGCAACCGATGCGATGTGTATGTTTTTGGTTATTAATACCTCCAGTGTCCAGTTAATTCTACCTGCTACTGTGGTCGGCTTGATGGGGACAGCCTCCAGTCAGATTTTTCTTTCTACTATTTTAGCGACAACTTGCTCCACGATCGCTGGCATTATTGCGGCAAAACTCTTGGCTAAAATGAAGCGTTTTGAGCTTAAAACTGAGGAAAATTTGCTCAATGATTGAATCTATTGCAGACGTTTTCAATACAGGTGCGAAATATATCATCCCTCTCCTCTTATGTGGCATTCCCTTCTACGGTTTAGTGGTTAAACGAGTCAAAGTCTATGAAGTCTTTGTTGAAGGAGCAACAGAAGGGTTTACCATCGCCATTCGTATTATCCCTTTTTTGGTGGCCATGTTGGTAGCGATCGGCATGTTTCGCGCTTCGGGGATGCTAGATATTCTGATTGGCATACTTTCACCGATTTTAAGCTTAATTCACTTTCCACCAGAGAATATCTTACTGGCGTTAATGCGTCCGCTTTCAGGGGGGGGATCTTTTGGCTTATTGGCAGATTTGGTTAAAGAACATGGTACGGATTCCCTCATTTCTAAAATTGGCGCAACCATGTACGGTTCGACAGAAACCACTTTTTATGTCTTGGCGGTGTATTTTGGTTCAGTTGGCATTAAAAAGATTCGTTATGCTTTGATTGCAGGGTTAATTGCCGATGTCTTTGGCATTTTTAGTGCGGTTTATATCTGTCAGTTTTTATTGGGTTGATTAAAGACTATTTGATCATTAGTCAAGTTGGGTATAACAATCCAGTAAATATTGACGACCAAACTGAAATCTATAAAGTAAGATGGATTCAGCCACTCACACCCAGCATAATTGGGGTTAATGTCGATGAAAAAATTATTATTACTCGGTTTATTTGTTGTCGGTCTCTGGTTTGCCTTAGCACATTTCAAAGGATTAGCGAATAAAGGAGAATACCAGTCGCTTATTCTCGATTTTCGGGAAGATATACCCGTTTCTGTTCTTAATGAACAACTGCAAAATATTGAACAAACCTATCAAGCGAAAGCTTCCTTAAATAGTATCTTTTCTGCCGACCAACGGCTTTACACCGTAGAGGGAGATAAAAATCTGCTAAAATCTCTCAAAAAATCTTCTTTAAGAAAGTACCTGAATAATATTGAACCCAATTACATTTATCACACCCTAGAAGCCCCTAATGATCCTGATTATCCTAAACAATGGAACTTCCGTAGCATTAACGTCGAAAAAGCGTGGGAAGAATCGAAAGGGGAAGGGATAACCGTCGCTGTCATTGATACTGGGGTGAGTCGGGTGACTGACTTACAACAAACCGAATTTGTCGACGGCTACGATTTTGTTAATGATCGCACCGATGCCTCTGATGATAATGGTCATGGTACTCATGTGGCGGGAACAATTGCCGAATCTACGAATAACAATTATGGGGTTGCAGGGGTTGCTTACGAGGCGAAAATTATGCCCCTGAAGGTGCTTTCGGCGACAGGGGGCGGCGATGTAGCAGATATTGCCGAATCTATTCGTTTTGCGGCGGATAATGGAGCAGATATCATCAATATGAGTTTAGGAGGTGGGGGCGAAAATCAAGTGATGAAGGAGGCGATTAATTATGCTCATCAAAAAGGAGTCGTCATTATTGCGGCGGCAGGCAATGCCAATCAAAATGCGGCGGCCTATCCTGCTCGCTATCCCAACGTTATCAGCGTTTCTGCCTTAGATTCATCGGGTTTAAAAGCTCCTTATTCCAATTTTGGCGCAGGGGTTGATATTTCGGCTCCTGGTGGCAGTGATCAAGGGTTAATTTTGCAAGAAACCATCGATGCAACGACGGGCAATGCGGTATTTAAGGGGTTAAAGGGAACGAGTATGGCGGCTCCTCATGTAGCAGGCGTTGCGGCACTGGTTAAAGGGGCAGGAATCAGCGATCCAGAAGAGATTACCCAAATTCTAAAGCAATCTTCTCGTAAAATTGCCGAAGATCCCTTCAATCATTTTGGATCGGGACAATTAGATGCTGGACAAGCGGTGGCGATGGCAGTGAAAGGACAAATTACCTTCCGCGATTTCTTCCGTTGGTTACGGGATAGTGGCTATTTAAACCCCCGTTTCTGGATAGATGGCGGCGTTGTCTCTTTAGTGCCGAAAATTGCCATGGTTTTGGGATCTTACTTACTTGCTTGGTTCTTACGTAATTATTTTCCCATGCAGTGGGGCTGGTCTTTGGTGAATGGTTTGATTTTTGGCAGTTCTGGCTTATTTTTCCTGAAAGGATTATATATTTTCGATCTTCCTCAGTGGCCCTTTCGGATGATGGGTAGTTCTCTGCCAGAGTTGGGTAATACTTTACAGGGAACCTCTTTACTTAATCCTGTCTTTGCCAGTGTGTTAATTCCTTTTGGCTTAATGGCCTTATTATTGGGGCATCCTCAAGGAAAATGGTTTGCTGTTGGGACATCCTTAGGAGTTGCCTCCTGTTTACTGGTTTATTCAGCGATTCATCCGTCTGTATGGGGAGTGAGTTCTCTGCCTTGGGCGCGTGTCTTTTTAATAGTCAATGGGTTACTCTGTATTGGATTAGTCTGTTTAGTCGGTAAAGGAGAGAGAAGACGGGTATGAAAGTAAAACTAACAGGACAGGTAAAGTGGCAAGATGTGGACATGGGTGCATGGTCTTTTGTCAGCGATGACGGAGAGACCTACGAATTACACAACCCGTCTGCGGATTTAACCCACTCTACCGGAAAAGTCAAAGTAGAAGGCAATATTCGGGATGATATCATGACGATGGCCATGATCGGTCCCGTCTTAGAGGTTAGCTCTTTTGAGGTGCTAGGTTAGTGCATTGGGGGGTTAGTTTGGGCATTCTTAGCATCAATCTTTGAATGTTTCTGTTTAACCCCTCTATTAGTATAAATATTAGCGACTAACCCTTATCAGGTTATTCCCTACCAATCACGCCAATTTTGTGACGAAACGTCAGTTCGCCCCCAAACCATCCCCCTACTAAGAGCAAGGTTGCCACCACTAACGATAGCGTTAAACCAATCGGCAATATAGCCGTTGTCGGCTCATTTAAGCGTAAACCAAAGTTCACCAGCGACAGTACCAGTGCTGTAATATTGGCGATCATGTGCGCCCATCCGGCGGTGCGGTGACGAACACGCGGAATCCGAACAAAATCTACCATTCCCACTAATCCTGCCAGAATTCCAGCTAATGCGCCTAAACCGATTAGCCACATTGAAGCCCGCACCCAAAAGGGATCTCGAGTCAGCCAGTACCCTAAGTCAGTCCCTGCCGCACTACTCAGAAAAGCAACGGGAAAGATGACGATAATAGGATGAATAGGATGACCTAAAATATTAACCGAACTGGTCACGCCACTACCGTGATATTCAGTTGTTCGACTTTCAATTAAGGGGGGTAGATGGGGATAGGGAACTTGATTGGTATCAGGATCTTGCTGAAATTCAGTATCCATCATGGTTTTCTCCTTTTTAACATCGTTTATTTAGCTCAAGATGGAACAAGAGGAATCATGGTGTGTCTCTCCTGAAACACCTAAAAACGTGATTAAAAATAATGGACAGTCTATGACTTCTTGAAGATTTTGACGTAAAGGGTGATGAATCAACTCCTCAATTTTAGAAAATTTGAAATGGGGTGCGGCCTATCAGAGGGTAGAAATTAAAGTTAAAGTATTAGGATGGTTAATGAATCGGTGAATTTGGGCAGTCTTAGAATGAAATCTTGGCGTATTTAGATTAAATCTTTATGTTGATTCTTAAGCTTTTCGATTCATACTCTCCCCTTGACTGTCAAACGATTACCCTAAATAAGGGAGAGAGCCAACAAGAGGAATATTTGATTGGTAATCAAGAAACGTGCCACATTTATCTCAGCAATCTGCAAAAAAAATCAATTCCAGCGCAAATTAAACGGATTGAAAATCAGTATCAATTCATTGTCTTAATTTCTTCTGATGCTATTCAAATGAATGATCAAGTTATTGAGGAAAATCAGCCTCATTTGCTAGTAATGAATGATCTTATTCGGATTGAGCGGACAATTCTTATCGTGGCGCAAGTTCCTCAAAGCGGAAACCGGAAAGCCGTCGCTCCAAAACGAACCCCTCACGTCTCTCAACCGACGAAAACGCAATCGCGATTATCAAGACCTCAAGGAGCGTCTGAAAAAAATCGTAATGCCTAGAAATATGCCAAAATTTGGCGTGATTTCCCTTTATTTTTCCTGCTTTGGACTTTAATCTGATTAAAGATTTAATTTATCTTGACGAACTCAAACTTTTTGAACGGAATTCCTCAAATTTTAAGTTATTTTTTCCCTTCATCTGCGATCAACCTTTGGTGTTCAGTCGTCGTCATAATTCGGCTATATTATTAGGAAAAGTGACGGAAAGAGGGGACATGGTTCGATTACTGATAGCGGCCAGTGGTACGGGAGGACATCTGTTTCCTGCCCTTGCTGTCGCAGAAAAACTAGAAAATACGGAAATTCAGTGGTTAGGTGTGCCTAATCGTCTAGAACAAACTCTTGTTCCTCAGTGCTATCCGCTACATACCGTTAACGTGGAAGGTTTCCAAACGAGCTTGAGTTGGAAAACCCTGACGGTGGCGACGGGATTGACTTCTTCAGTCTTTAAGGTCAAACAATTACTACAACGAGAGAAAATTAAAGCCATTTTTACAACAGGTGGTTATATTGCCGCCCCTGCTATTTTAGCCGCTCGTTGGCAAGGAATTCCTGTTATTTTACACGAATCTAACTATATTCCGGGCAAGGTCACTCGCCTCTTCGGCCGATGGTGTCAAACGGTTGCCCTAGGCTTTGAGGGAACAGCCCAGTATTTGGCTGATTGTCGGACGATTTGGGTGAGTACCCCTGTTAGATCTCAATTTTATGCTCCTCAGCCCTTAGATTTACCGATTCCTGAGAATGCACCTTTAATCGTCGTGGTGGGAGGCTCTCAAGGGGCGATCGCCGTGAATCGGCTCGTTCGTCAAGGGGTTAGGGAATGGCTCAACGAAGGAGCTTATATGGTGCATTTAACAGGAGAAAATGACCCAGAATCACAAATCATCAGCCATTCTCACTATTTTTCTTTTCCTTTTTACGAAAATATGGCTGGTTTGTTTCAACGGGCAAATTTAGCCATTAGTCGTTCAGGAGCGGGGACTTTGACGGAATTAGCGGTCACTCATACGCCTTCAATCCTGATTCCCTATCCGTATGCGGCTGAAGATCATCAAACCTATAATGCTGAGGTTTTTGTCACTGCTGGAGCGGCAGAATGTTATGCGCAAGAGACCTTGACTGCTGACCAATTAAGTGCAAGTGTTCTCTATTTATTGCGATCACCAGAGCGTTTACAGGAGATGTCCAATCGGGCAAAAACCTTAGCTGTGGTGGATAGTGCCGCTCAAATTCAGCAATTGATCAAGGATAGTTTAGCTAAATAAGGATCAATGGGTTTTTATACAGCTAATCCTGTTAGAACACCGCTTCCTTGCAGTAAAAGATAGTTAAGTCCTTCATTCGCATGACTTAGCTCACTTCCTAAACTTTGTTCTTCTTGTGCTAAAAATTGAACACTACTATTGCCAAGATGAGTATAGCGAAGATTGACGGTATCGGGACCATTAAAGGTTGATAAGGAAGCAAAAAGTTCTGGGGTTTGACTAAAACCAGTAAACTTCTCTGTCAACCAGTTACTATTAGCGGCATTGGTTGTATTTTGGGCTAGATAAGGATTATTGCCCCAATATCCATCCCCTTGAGAAATCGCTAGATAGCCAATGGTTTCAGAGGAAGGAATCGTTTCATTGAGTAATTCCTCTTTTTGTAGTCCAATTTGTACCCCTGTCGGCGTAATATTCCGTTGACGGGTTACTAGATAACCGGCTTCGTTATTGGTTTGAATTTGGCTCAGAACGACTGGATTTGCCTCAAATGAATCAGAAAACTTAATATCACTCCAATTACTATTTTTAGATGCTTTTAAAATATTACCATTAGCTTTAATTTCTCCGACTTTTAATTGCGCTCCACTAGCTAAAATATAGTTACCTGTTTCTAACACAAGATAGCTTACGTTTTCTGTGGCGTGGTTAGAATTAAAATTATTATTTTTTAAAAATCCCGTTGTTTCTTTTAAAGAAACAGTAAATTGATTACTAGATATATTTGTTAAGCGAGGAGCGACGGAATCAGACTCATTGAAGGAAGGGGTTAAAACAAACACAACAGGGTTAATATAATTCCCTTGTAATTGAACGCTTTGATTATTAGAAGAAAGATTCAGTCGGCCAAATTCTCCGATGACGGGGGGCGGGGTGGATAGCTTAACATTCAAGGTAAATTGATCGGTGGCAGACAAGTTTCCATCACTGGCAGTCACTTTAATATCGAGACTTTTGGGGCTATTATTAGGAATATTTCCGCTAAACGTACGACTAGAAGCATCAAAGCTCAACCAATTTGGTAAATTATCGCCATTGCCCAGTCTTGCTGTATAGGTTAAGTTATCTCCGTCAATATCAGTAAAGGTGTTAATGGGAATTTCATAATTGAAAGTTGTGCCAACGCTTGCCATTACATCATTAATCGGTTGTACCAAAATGGGTGCGTCGTTAATGGGATTAATGTTTAGGGTAACAGTGGCATTTCTAAAGTTGCCCCTACCATCACTGGCTTGATAGGTAAAGCTATCTATCCCATTAATATCGGCGTTAGGTGTGTAATTGAATGAACCATTATTGCTCAGAACTAAAGTTCCTTTTGTGACATTATTGACTAAGAAAACCGTTAAGGAATCACCATCAACATCACTATCATTATTGAGAACTCCATTTTCAACACTAATAATAAGGGTTTGATCTTCTGAGAGAGTATAATTATCATTATTAGCGATAGGTGCATGATTAAGCGGCGCAGTAGTTAGGGTGACAAGACCCGTTTTTGTTCCCCCTTGACCATCATTAACACGATATATGAAGCTATCTGTACCCAAAATATTGCTATTGGGAGTATAGTCAAATGAGCCGTCACTATTAAGCTTTAATATCCCCTGGCTAACGTCATTAACTAAGGAAACAGTTAGCGGGTTATTGTCTAAATCGTAATCGTTCGCTAAAACCCCGTTAATAGTATTAATACTGAGATAAGAATTCTGATCAATTGTATAGTAATCATCACCTGTAACAGGGATATTATTCGTATTAGAAACCCCAAAATGATCAATGACATACTGAACAGCAGCATTTGCATTAACAACACCATCAGATACGGAAAGATTATTTAATTTGCTAATGTAAACGGAAGAAGAAATTAAGGCTTCTTTGACTTGTTCTGGGGTTAAATTATTATTAATACTAAATAGTAAAGACGCAATACCTGCGACATGGGGAGCCGCCATTGAAGTGCCGCTTTTTGTTCCATATTTATTCTTGGGTAGTGTGCTAATGATGCTCTGTCCGGGGGCAAAAACATCAACGGATGTTTCCCCATAATTACTAAAACTTGCCCGCCTATCATTATTATTACTCGCTCCTACAGCAATCACATTACTATAGTTAGCACTGGCGGGATAAAAAGGATTAATATCGGTATCGCGACTATTATTACCGGCTGCCGCTACAATCAAAATGCCCGCATTTTCAGCCGCTTTAATCGCATTATTAAATGAGCTATCCCCACCGGTTCCTCCAAAACTGGCATTAATCACTCGAATATTAGCACCTGTTCGATGATCTAGATCGTATTGTTGTTTTAATTTGACAGCGTAATAAATGCCTTCAGCGGCATCATAGTAGCTTCCATTGTCGCCGCTATCACTAAAAAATTTTAAAGCCATAATTTGAGCATTGGGATTAACACCAACAACGCCAAGATTATTATTACCTACTGCTGCAATTATCCCAGCAACATGAGTACCATGAGAATTACCGTCCCTGGGATCGCTATCATTTGATTTATAAAAATCATAACCATAAAAATCATCAATATAACCATTATTATCATCATCAATTCCATTGCCAGCAATTTCTTGGGAATTCGTCCACATATTTTGTATTAAATCTTCGTGACGATAATCTACTCCCGTATCTAAAACTCCCACAACAACCGTCGTTAGATTCGTGATTTTATTCCATACTTCAGGGGCATTGATTTTATTAATACCCCATAATGAGATAGGATCATTTGTTAGGGCGGTAGGCATTAAATTTAAATCTAAAATGCTCCTAAAATCATCGTCATTATTGATAGTAATTTGAAGTTGAGTTTCCATTTTTGTCTCCTGCAATTTCGACGGTTAATTATGGGAAAAACCCTGCTATTTTATTGAGGAATAAGCAGAAAAGATCAAGCCTAATTCCAGATATTAAGTCTATAAAGGTGCTGATCATTATTATGTTTAACATAACGCTGGTACTGAGTTAAGAGATCCGTGAAATAACTGAAATCACAATTTTCTCTAGAAAACATATCCGTGATTTAGCTTGTTGAGCAAAGAAGGATCCTTAATCTATTGCTCCTAAGTAATCATTTTTTTGCCCGTGGGTTCACTGATATTTTATTTAAAAAAATTTATGTAAAATAATCATTAAGTTGTCTTAATTCAGGCAGATATTTAATGTTTTTGAGTTTCTTGATCTACTGAACCTGAATAACATTTATGTTGTACCCAGTGACGGATTAGTTCGTTAATCTGCTCAGGAACTTCATCATGGGGACAATGACCTGCATTTAGGTAATATTCAGTTAGATTTACATAATATTGCCGGAATTTTGCCCCTCTTTCTCTTGCATTTATCCAAGGATCTTTTTCGCCCCACAACATCAATAAAGGACACTTAAGTTGTTGTAACAAAATATCTACTTTTTCTCCTTGAGGAGAACGAAAAACAGAGGCAAAAACTTGTACGGCACCTTGATCACAGGAAGGACGATAAATTTCTTGAATGAGTTGTTCGGTGATCGCACTTTGATCAAAGTAAACTTTTTTTAAGGTTTTGCGAATCATGGCAGGGCGGCGCACATATTGAAAGAGAAGATAACTCGCCCAAGATTGTAACAAAAGAGATTTGATCAAACGTTGTATCTGCGAGGGTTGAGGCGGCGGTGTCGCTTCGGTGAAAGGTCCAGCACTATTAATAAGAATCAATCCACAAACAGAGTCGGGGCATTGTGCCGCTACACAAAGACTTGCATATCCTCCTAAGGAATTCCC
This sequence comes from Microcystaceae cyanobacterium, assembly GCA_041746575.1. Lineage (GTDB taxonomy): Bacteria > Cyanobacteriota > Cyanobacteriia > Cyanobacteriales > Microcystaceae > JBGTGT01. Next base: position 75,073 of record JBGTGT010000101.1, on the reverse strand, counting down.
CGCTAAAACAGCAGGTTGACCGATGATTTCCTTGATAAAGTCGTTTAATTGATCTCGCCAAAGATGACCACTATATTGTAAATTAGGTTTAGCTGATCGCCCAAAACCTAAGAGATCGAGCGCCCAAACCTGAAAGTTTTCTTGCAATTGAGCAATATTTTTGCGCCAATGGTCGGTAGATGCACCAAATCCATGAATTAATAAGAGAGGCGGATAATTGTTCTGATTTTCCCCTGCTTTGGCATAATAAACCCGATGACCGCGCCATGTCCAATATTGTCCAGCAGGAGAGGGGGTGTCAATCAAGGATGGGGTTGGCATTGAGTTTTATATTAAGAACTGTTAATATTTTGTTATTGTAAGGGAAAAAATGGGTGAGTGTCTACACTGGTGATGATGGCTTAGGGATTAGGGGTAAGATGGTTCGTTCGGGTTATACATTACCGGTATTTGCTTGTGGATCGGCGATCGCTGCTTTACAGTATCTCAGAGGGGAAACAGAGATTAAGGAAGTCACTTTTGATTTGGTGACTCCCAAACAAACGGTAACGATTCCGATTGAACAAGGGGCTAAAATAACGGAAAATCAAGCTTTGGCAATTACACGCAGTGATCCGGGGGATAATTTAGATCTAACCCGAAATACACCAATTTGGGCTTTTGTCACCTGTCAGATGGGGGATCAATCGGAGATTGAAATCAAGGGAGGTGCAGGAATCGGCATTCAGCAAAATCATGAGGGAAAGGTGGCGATTTATCGTTATGCCAATGAACTGTTACAGCATAATTTGACTCCCTATCTTCATCAAAATCAGAAAATTACGGTTACTTTAATTTTGCCAGAAGGCCGTCAACTGGCGTTAAGAACCTCAAATGCGGCGTTTGGGGTGGTAGATGGGTTATCTTTATTAGGGACAACGGGAATTTCTCGACCTTTAACGGCAAAGGAACAATTGGACGCTTATCAAGCAGATTTACGCAGTAAAGCAGATAAATTTAAGCATTTAGTCTTTTGTATCGGGGAAAATGGTTTAGATTTAGGGCAAAAAATGGGAATAGATCCTCAAACATTGGTTAAAACAGCCAACTGGATCGGTTCAATGTTAGTGACTGCCGCCTCTTATTCAGTCAAATCTGTGGTTTTGTTAGGATATCATGGTAAATTAGTTAAGTTAGCCGGAGGAATTTTCCACACGCACCATTATTTAGCGGATGGTCGTCAAGAGATTCTCATGGCACAAGGGGTGAAAGTGGGATTACCGCTTAAGGTGATACAGGAGATGGGGAACTGTCCTACCCTAGAATCAGCTTTAAAATACTTAAAAACACTTGAAAACGGGGAAATTTGGTCACAGAAACTCTACTATCATATTGCAGAAACCATTGATAACCGTTGTCAAGATTATATCGAACGACAAATCGGGCAAAAAGTAGCAGTGGGATCGGTATTATTTGATGGCGATCGCCAAGTAATTGTTGCCAGTCAAACGGCGCAACAGTTGGGGATAAAAGGGTTTTAATGAAGACCCGAAATGCGCTACAGTAAGCAAGGTAGCTTTACAACCTTAGCCCTCATTCCCGTTTTACAAGGAGTCAATAAGATGTTAACTCTCAAAATTGCCGTTTATATTGTGGTTGGTTTCTTTATCACCCTCTTTGTCTTTGGCTTTCTGTCGGGCGATCCTACTCGTAATCCCGGACGCAAAGACTTTGAATAAGCGTTATGGTTAAATTATTATCATAATCTGTGAGTCCGTCTCTGGCGGACTTATTTTTGGGTTAAAATATGAAAGAAAAAAAAGTTCCGTAAGCCTGTCCATGTTTCGACTACCGGAACTTTGTTCTTACTCCTCACACACACTTATGCCTTTTTGACGGGGGGTAAGGCAGAAAGTTTCCTCACTATTGAATTGGTAAAATTTGAATTGAATAATGATATCATTCTATCGCTTTTTTATTTTAAACTATTTTTATAAATTCCTTGACGATGACCTATTCTAATCATTTCAATTTTATGAGAGTCCATATTGTTTAAGTTCATTAATTAAATCTTCATGAAAAATGCTTGCTTTCCTTTCCTTTCTGCAATCATTTGTAAATCTTCAATATCTTCTAATCGTTCCTCAAATTGCTCAATAGGAATAATAACAGCCGTTTTTTTGCCGTTATCATCAGTAATATATTGAATGTTAAGGGTTTGGGGTTGCAACATAGATTTATTCTAAAGTGGTTTATAGAATATTATGTCTTGAAGGCGATCGCCTTATTATCTCAAACTCATTTAATCTTGATACAATTCTGCTGAAATGCTTATCTAGCGAAGGTCTTAAGTTTTTCGCGGAGAAATGTTACTTACAGGTAATTTCTGGGTATTCTAGAAGTAAAGGTTAATTTACAATGCTTATCTTTATTGTAAGAATTATGACGATTCCAGATTTTCAAACTATTATGCTTCCTCTTTTAAAATATATAGGGGATAACCAAGAACATTCATTAAGAAAAACCATTGAGTATTTAGCAGATAGTTTTACTTTAACTGATGAAGAAAGACGGCAACTATTACCCAGTGGACAACAACCTACTTTTGATAATAGAGTAGGATGGGCTATTGGGCTATTACTTATCTTAAAAAAGCTGGTTTATTAGAAAAAACAAGAAGAGGATATTCTAAAATAACAGATAGGGGATTACAAGTTTTAAGTAAATTACCTCAAGATATTAATGTTGATTTTCTCGGTCAATATGAGGAGTTTAGGGATTTTAGAACAAATAAAAAGCAAAAAGATGAGAGTGATTCTAATTTTCAAGATCATAGCATCATAAATGGTTCTAAAACCCCTGAAGAACAATTAGAACAGGCTTTTCAGAAAATCAAAAATGACTTAAAAGATGAGTTATTAGACATTCTTAAAAAATGTTCACCTGACTTTTTTGAAAGATTAGTTATTGATCTTTTAATTAAGATGGGTTATGGTGGTTCAAGAAAAGAAGCGGGTCAAGCGATTGGTAAATCAAATGATGGGGGTATTGATGGTATTATCAAAGAAGATAGACTAGGATTAGATATTATCTATATTCAAGCTAAACGATGGGATGGAAAAGTGGGAAGACCAGAAATACAAAAGTTTGCAGGTGCTTTGTTAGGACAACAAGCAAAAAAAGGAATTTTTATTACAACCTCACAATACAGTAAAGAAGCGGTTGAATACGCATCTATGATAGACAGTAAAATTATTCTCATTTCTATGATAGACAGTAAAATTATTCTCATTGATGGCAATGTATTGGGTGAATTTTTGATTGATTATAATGTGGGTGTTTCTCCCGTCAAATTTTATGAGATTAAGAAAATAGATACAGACTATTTTGCAGAATAAAGGACAATAACAGTATCTCCCTTTTTTTAACCAACTTGAGGAAGATCAACGGTTAACGCTACTAAGTTAAAACAGATATTTGCTCAATGATAGAATCTTCTAATTTTTCCCTTTTAAATAATTCTTGTAACGCTTCCTCTCCCTGAATTTCTCCATTACTAATAAACTTTTCAACTTCAATCTCTCCATTTTCTAAAAATTCAATTTCCCAACGTTCTCCCACAGTAGCAACTGTTATCATAACCGCTTTATCTCGAGGATGAGAAATTTGATAACTAATCTTTTGTTGTTCTAATTGATTTAAAAAGGTGAGAAATTTATTAAATAAATCTGTTTTCATTTGTCAAATCTCCGATTACTTAACTGATGAATAACTTTTCTCTACTTCCTTTAATTCCTTTTCACTTAAAGGTCTAATTTGACTTTCTCTCACCTCAACGGTTATTTCTTCAATGGGAATATCAAACCCTTCTAAACTATAACCATCCTCTTGACCTTCTGGCATCGGATAATGCTCAATAGCATAAGCAGTATCTCCCTTTTTTAAGCCAAATTGAGGAAGATCAACGATTAACGCTACTAGATTATAAAGTTTAATAGTCATATTGCTTACTTTTGGGGAACTAAGGTTACAAATCGAGTTTCAGAATCACTCACTATCCACACTGTAACAACCTTTAAAATAACACCATTTACGCCTCTTAATTGTCCAGAGATTTCATACTTTTGCCCAAATTCAGTTAAGATAGTAGGAATCGCATTAAGAGGAAGAATTTGCTGTCGCAGATCCCTTTCTAAATCTTGCCAATTTGCTGGTGTATAACCTGCTTTTGCTAAAAACTGCGATTTGTCATTCTTTGATAATTGAATTAACAAATATTGGGTTAATTTAGCTTTGGGAATAATAGCATTAGGATCTAGAAAGGTCATTGTATGGGAAAATAATTAACCTCAAACTCGTTTAACTATTCTCAGAATATCTTCTTTTCTGATAAAGACAAGGCATTTAAAGAAAGATTATTTTAAAATCTAAAAAGAAACCTTAACGAGACATCACAACAGAATGCCTAACCTATATTTTGACACCGAAAACAACAATCGTAAATCCTTTGAACTTCCCGGTGCTAAACCTCACTATAACCCTGATCGCCCTGGACAGGTTAATCATATATTCCTTGATTTGAGCTTAGATATCTCCAATAAATCCTTTCAGGGTCACTGTAATATCACTTTAACTCCAGTACGTCGAGGAATCACCCAATTAACTCTAGATGCAGTCAACCTTAATATTACCTCGGTGTTAATGGATGGTGTCAGTCAACCCTTTGATTATGACGGCGAAAAGCTCGTTATTCAGCTTCTAAAACCCACCACTGAACAAACCTGCATTCTTTCGATTGCTTACCACGTTTCTCATCCTCAGAGGGGCTTATACTTTATTGCACCCGATGAACATTATCCAGACAAACCCGTGCAAGTATGGACACAGGGAGAAGACGAAGACTCCCGTTTTTGGTTTCCTTGCTTTGACTACCCTGGCCAATTGGCAACCTCAGAAATCCGTGTAAAACTGCCTAAACCTTATTTAGCGATCTCTAACGGAGAGCTAATCGCTACAGAAGATAAAGGAGACGCTATTATTTATCAATGGACGCAAAAACAGGTTCATCCTACCTATTTGATGACATTAGCAGTCGGTGACTTTGCAGAGATCAAAGACAGTTGGAATAATATTCCTGTCACCTATTATGTTGAAAAAGGACGGGAAGAAGACGGCAAGCGTAGTATGGGAAAAACGCCGCAAATGATTGCCTTTTTTAGCGAAAAGTTTGGTTATCCCTATCCTTACCCTAAATATGCTCAAGTGTGCGTAGATGACTTTATTTTTGGGGGGATGGAAAACACTTCAACCACGTTGCTAACCGATCGCTGTTTGCTCGACGAACGGGCTATGATTGATAATATGCGGACTGAAAGTTTGGTGGCGCATGAGTTGGCGCATCAGTGGTTTGGTGACTTGGTGGTAATCAAACATTGGTCACACGCTTGGATTAAAGAAGGAATGGCTTCTTATTCAGAGGTATTATGGGTTGAGAAGGAGTACGGAAAAGATGATGCTGCATATTACCTTTTAGGAGAAGCAAAAAGGTATTTACAGGAAGATTCTAGCCGTTATCGCCGTCCCATTGTCACTCATGTTTACCGAGAAGCGATCGAGTTGTATGATCGTCATCTGTATGAAAAGGGTGCTTGTGTTTATCACATGATTCGCACAATTTTGGGGGATGAGTTATTTGATAAAGCAATTTCTACCTTTGTGCAGGATAACGCTCATAAAACTGTTGAAACAGTGGATTTATTGAGAGCCATAGATAAAGCGACGGGATATAACCTTTTATTTCTTTTTGATCAATATGTTTTCCGCGGGGGGCATCCTGACTACAAAATCGCCTATAGTTGGGATGGTGACAGTAACCTTACTAAGTTAACCGTTACTCAAAAGCAAGCGAAAGACAATGAAAAAGAGTTATTTGATCTAAAAATACCCATTGCTTTTGGCTATACTAACGGTAGCGTTACTCAGAAGTCTTTTACCTTGCGTATCTACGAATATGAACAGAGTTTTTATTTCCCTCTGGAGAAGAAACCCCACTTCATCAGCTTTGATATAGGAAATAATTGGCTGAAAACCGTCGAATTAGACTATCCTATCGCCGAATTAAAGGCACAATTAAAATATGATCCCGATCCCATTTCTCGCATCTATGCAATTAAAGCAATTGCTAAAAAAGGCAGTTTAGAGGCAATAGAAGCGATAAAAAACAGTTTAACTCAAGATCCTTTCTGGGGAGTTCGGCTAGAGTCTGCCAAACAGCTTGCAACGATTAAACTAAATCAAGCTGGGGAAGCTTTAAGGGAAGGATTAGAAGATCAAGATGCAAAAGTCCGTCGTGCGGTGGTAGAAGGATTAAGTCAGATTAAAACTCTACAATGTTACGAAAGTGTCAAAAATACCTTAGAAAATGGCGATGAAAGTTACACAGTGGAAGCATCCGCGGCGCGAGGGTTGGGGAGTATGGTGTCAGGGAATTTGAAAGAAAAAGAAGCAGAAGTGATTGAAATTTTGCAAAAAGTGTTAAAAGAGCGAGAAGGATGGAATGAAGTCGTGCGATCGGGTGCAATTGGCGGTTTAAGTAAGTTGACTACTTCTCCCGTGGCAGTTGGCGTTATTGCAGAATACACTAAATCGGGTATTCCTCAACCTTTAAGATTATCTGCGATTCGTGCGTTAGGGACTGTTTCAAGCGGACAAACTCCCGACAAGTTACAGACAATTTTAGAGCAGCTGGAGGCAATTTCCCAAGAAAGTTTCTTTTTAACCCAAGTAGCAGTTTCTAGCGCATTAGGACAAATGGAAACACCCAAAGCTATTCCTATTCTTCAAAGTTTAGCCGATCAAACGCCAGATGGACGAGTGCGACGCATGGCAGAAGAAGCAATGGAGAAAGTTCGCAAGAAATTAGGATCGGATAAAGAGCTTAAATCATTGCGGGAAGATTTAGATAAGATTAAGCAAGACAATCAGGAATTAAAGAGCCGTTTGGCGAAATTAGAAGCGAAGTAACTTAATTTTAGGGTGGGATCGCTCCTACCTTATTTTTATCTTTAAATGCTGCTATTCCGATATTCTAAACCTGTGACAATAACCTCCTCTAACCACTTATTAAAACGATCTATCAGTGCATTTTCTTCGTCAGCAGATAGAAAACTTAAAAGGTAAATCTGTCAGAGATTGAATATCACTAATGTTATAGCTATTATCTTCAGTATTATTTTTGTGATAAGCACAAGCAGAGCAATCTAATAAACCTCGATATTCATGCCCCAAACGATGAAAAGAAATGAGAATAATTGTCGGCATAGCAACATCAATAACTAATTAAATCTACGGGTGATGGGTAATGAAGTTCCCCTAATCTATCCCTTATCCTAATTTTAGATTATATCAACTTAAAGGCACGCCGCAATGCAAATTACTGTGCGATCGCTGTTAAGCTTCCGTTTGTTGTTTTTTCCATTCATCAGTCAATAATCCAGAAAATCCCCAATCCTCTTCATTAATTTCTTGAATAACGATATGAATATGTTCAGGTTTTTTAGCCAATATGCGAACTAAAGATTGTGTCACATCTTTGACTAATTCAGCTTTCTGTTCTCTAGTTGCACCTTGGGTAATTTGAATATTGACGTACGGCATGGTAAATCTTTCCGAAAACAGGGATAAGTAATATCCGTACAGTTTAGCTTAAAATGCACAGACGAAATTACTAAGACTTAAACCCCGTTAAAACTCCATAAATTGCCCAGATAGCCATTGCTCGTAAATAATGACAAGCACGAAAAGTTCCCACTGCCGTAATTGCTTCAGGAGTCCGAAATTGCAAGCCATTTTCATAAACCTGTTTAATCACTGCCTCGGTTAATTGAAATGCTTCATCTTTCCGTCCTATTTGTAACAGAAATGCCGCCAAACCATAATTAATTCCCAGCCAAACTTCTTGGGGATGGGTTGAATTGGGATCTTCCGGTTTTCCATCGGGTTTCATTCCATTTGCCGCTCCATATTTTCCGTTATAAAACTTTAGAAAACACGCCTCATAAACCTTGCCCAACGCCGATTCCACATACTGATTTTCGACCACGTCGGGTAACTTTAATAATCTCGCATAAAATTGACCACATAATTGATCAGCCATCACCACATCTGAACCACTTTCACTGTCTAAACGATAGTATTCTCCATTCCATAAAGTATCATGATAAATAGCACGAGATTGGGCTAACCAACCTTGATAAACGGCGAGATACTTTTCAATACAATCAGGGTAATTTTCGGGTTGCAATTGAGGATTCATCGGAGGACGTTTTAATAAAATATCCCCTATCTTGATCGCCGCCTCCAATGCCGCTATCCACAATCCCCCACAATAGGCACTAATTCCCCGTAATTCCCAGTCGTCATACGTCTGATCGGGTGCGCCGGCGTTTTCCGGTATTCCGTCGTTATCTAAGTCAAATTCCTTTAAATAGGCTAAAGTTTCCGTAATAGCATTCCAACATTCCCACAAAAAATCTTGATCTGTTGCTCCCGTTAAGACATAATCCCGATAAACTTGTAGGACAAAATCGCTACTCAAGTCTTTCCAAAGATTACAGTCTTGATAGGAAGTATAATTTGTTTGTACCCAAGGATGTTCATTCGGCGCACCTAAGTCGTGAGGAGTTGCCCCTTTCGCTTTACGAATCGCTGAAGCACGATTATAACCGATAATACGAGGGGTATCGTCTGTCGTAGGAATTGCTCTGGCAAATGCCTCTAAAACCGCCTTATCTAAGCGAGGCCAGTTCATTAACAAACCAAATGAACCATAAAGACGCACATCTAAGCTTTCATACCAACGATAATCTATACATTCCAAAACCCCAAATTGTCCGATAGGATCATTTTCTGTCGCCGCCGTCCAAAGTGTTCCTCCATCTGCAAGTAAGTAAAGCTCATTAAAAAGAGCCATTTTAAACCAATTTGGTAAATCTTTGCGATTGATAATCGGTGATTGCCATTCTGTGATGTAATCGCGCCACACATCTCCATGTTTCAAGGCCGTTCGTACCATTGACCAAACGTTCTGGCCATTACGACCAAAAAAGTCCGTATAACGACGATAAGCGTTAACATCTTGCTTAAACGTTGTAATAGGAAAGTCCCACGCCACAATAAAAGGAATTTTGCGAGTTTTGCCCGGACGTATCGTGAAACGAATCGCAAAAGCCGCCGCTAATTGTTCTTCAGGTTCTGCGGGTGTTTCGTCTTCTTTGTCGGGTAATGAACCATTATGAGCGAAGGTATCCCAAATTTCTGAACCGTCACCGTTAGGATTCCATTTACCAAGGTAAAATACTTCTAGGCTGGGATTAGTAATACTTGCGATCGCAATTTGTCCTTCTCCTTCTTCGATTTGATCGCGCAATTGAATACGATTAAGAATATATCCGATTCTGGAGTTATCTTGTATCCATTGGTTAAAATTGCCTGTACTATCCCCCCATTTAGGATGATACTCGTAAACAGGACTGCCATCATCTCTGACTTTAACTTCCGGCGATTTGATTGCATTGGTAAACCATCCCACCATATTTTGCCATGTGAGCATGATACTCAGGGTTATCGGTTCATCGCTGGGGTTGTGGACTGTCCACTCAAAAAGTGCAAGGGGATAACTGCTTTCTTGATAATTTCCCGACCAAATGGGAGAATATTGCTCACAAATTAGCTTTGTTTTAAAAATTCCTTCATATTGGTACCAACTACGGGGATACAATGCTGAATATGTCCCTTTTTCTTTGGGATACCATGTCCACGCTGACAATGTACCATCAGTTGGCGTTTCTGTACTCATGGCGTAAGCTTGAGCATTACCGTCTTCTGTTTGCTCAAATACGCTAAATTGACAGCTGGGAACGGATTTAAAGGTATGTTCACCCCCGTCGATGTGCCAGAGGTTAAAATCCCCATTCGGAGAGCGTCCAATGCAACCTGCACCAAACCCCCCCAACGGCATTCCATGAGAGGGGCCATCATCAAGATTACTAGCATAGCGCACAGTGTAGGGGTTATCCCAGTCTTTGCCAATGAGACGTTGCCATGCACAGTCAGGAATTTGGGGAAGAGAAATCAGGTTCTTCATCAGGTTTATTTTAAAGCGTAAGATTATTTATACAATAATTTGAGGGGAAGTTATCTAATTATTCAGAAACTCATAAATCGAGACAATTATTATTATCATTAATTGCATAATTTTGTCACTGGTAATTTAATGATTTTGCCATCACTCCTAAGACCATCAATTCAATTATCCTGAGAATCACTTTCTAATATTTCTCTTATTCTTTCTTGTCTAGCATCTCAATCTACCCAAAAACTAGCGTTTTCATGTTTAATACAAAATTGCGTTTTTTGATAATCAATAGCGTTACCAAAAATTATTTAAGTGTCAGTTCCTGTTTTTTAATTGAATATTATTCAAAACAAAGCTCTTGTTGCAAAAGATTCAATAAGTGTAAAACGTTTTCAGGCGATAGAAAAAATTGAGGAATATCATCAATACTAAGTAACCACTTTTGGGCAGTAACTTGTTGCAAAATCCATATTTTAGTATTGTTGTGAGGAGGATAATACATTTTAATCAACCACTTGCCAGAAGAATTTTGAGAAAGCTGGTAATTCCATCCTTTAGGAGGAGGAATAATAGAGCGAATGGGGTGAGAGTAAGCGACAAAATTAGAAGTTGAGTTCATAAAAAATACCGTTATCTTTTCTTTTTACTCGAGCAGTCGTTTTAATGACTGAATTACTAACTCACATTCCCCACTTGACCAATTTTATAAAGATAAAGTAAAAAACTCGCAAAGATAGTTTCGCTTCTTGCTATTGTATACAGTATGCAGGAAATCTCAAATTCCATTATGCTAGTTGAATAAACGATCCTTCCTGTTCCTTCACTGATAGCAATATGATGACTCAAACAGCAAACTGCACGACCATCCTAAAAATTAATGGAAAAATCATTAATATTAAAAATATTTCCCCAATTATAACCTTATTAGAGTATCTACGACAAAAAGAATATGTAGGAACAAAAGAAGGATGTGGTGATGGGGATTGCGGTGCGTGTACGGTTGCCCTAATTGGGGTAGATACCGAAGGAAAACCTCACTACCAAGCGATGAATAGCTGTCTTATCCCGCTAGGCTCGGTTTTAGGCCAAGAAATCGTGACAGTTGAAGGACTCGTGCAAGACGGACAACTGCATCCCGTACAAAATGCTATGGTGAAGACTGGGGGTTCCCAATGTGGTTACTGCACACCCGGCTTTATAATGAGCTTATTTTCTGGCTATTATGATGGAAAAGTAGATGATATCTCCGTAGAAGGCAATCTATGTCGATGCACTGGTTATATACCCATTCGTCAAGCGGCCAAAATGGTGACGGATAGTTGTCCTCAAGACCATTTTAGTGAAAAATTAAAACAATATACTTCAAACCCTCAAGAATTCATTTATCAAGACGAAAATCATCAATTTTATCGTCCTACTGACTTAGAAACGGTTTTACACCTTTTACAACACCACCCAGAAGCAACTTTAATCGCGGGAGGAACGGATTTAGGCCTAGAATTGAGTCATCATCGCCAAGATTATCCCCTCTTAATTTCCTTAGAATCCGTAACAGAGTTGCATATTTTAGAACAAAACAGCGAATTAGTAGAAATTGGTGCAGCAGTCACCCTCAGTCATATTGAAGAACGATTAAAAGGCGTCTTCCCCAGTATAGATGAAATGATTCATTGGTTTGCTGCACGTCAAGTCCGAAATCGAGCGACTTTAGGCGGAAATATCGGTACAGCATCACCCATTGGCGATATGCCACCCATTTTATTGTCTTTAGATGCAAAGTTACGTATTGCGGGGATTGAGGGAGAACGGATTTTACCTTTAGGCGATTTCTTTAAAGGATATCGTCAAACTGACCTAAAAAAAGGAGAAGTGATTGTTTCTGTCCAGATTCCCAAAACCTTACCGCTAGGTACGGTGCGTCGCCTCAGTCAATCGTATAAAATCGGTAAACGGGGAACGGATGATATTAGTATTGTGGCGGCAGGATTTACAGTAGATTTAGACGAGAAGCAATCTATTATTCAAGCAAGGCTCGGTTATGGAGGGGTAGCGGCGATACCCATTCGAGCTTATGAAATAGAATCTATTTTAGAGGGTAAACCTTGGCATATTCATACCATACAAAAGATTAAATCCCTTTTGAAAGATACTTTTACCCCTTTGACTGATTTACGAGGAAGTGCCGAATATCGCAAGATGTTAGTGGCAAATCTATTTGAAAAGTTTTTTGTAGAAATGGAGAATCGACAATGAATTATTATCCATAATCATTAATGCTTATTAAAGAAATAATAGGGTATTTCTAATTAACAAAGACATTAATTTCCCTAGAATTCTCACTTTTTAATAATCGTAAAAGATTGTTGACGATTAACCCTTCTAATACACATACACAATGAAAAGAAATCACGAAAGCGCAGAATACCACGTTACAGGGCAGGCCACTTATACCGATGATCAGCGTATTCCCAGCGATATGCTATCAATTTATCCCGTTTTATCTCCCTATGCTCACGCTAAAATACAAAAGATCGATTTGACCTCTGCTTATGAGGTAGCAGGCGTCGTCACCGTGATCACTGCCGCCGATGTGACAGGCATTAATGACACAGGGACAATTACTCAAGATGAAATTTTACTGCCAACTGATGAAGTCAGTTATTATGGACAGGCGGTAGTCTGGGTTGTTGCCGAGACAGAAAATGCCGCTAGAGAAGGCACAAAGCGAGTCAAGATTGAATATGATCCTTTGAACCCAATTATCACCATCAAAGATGCAATACAAGCCGAAAGTTTTCAAGGAAACACTCAAAGTATTACGAGAGGCAATCCCATCACTGCTTTAGAAAAATCAGAATACACATTAGAAGGAGAAGTGGAAATGGGAGGACAAGACCACTTTTACCTCGAAACACAAGCAACTTGGGTGATTCCCGACACTGAAGGTCATTATCAAGTCTATTGCTCTACTCAACATCCCACCGAAACCCAGATTATCATTGCGCGGGTGTTAGGCATTTCTCGCAATCAAGTGGTGGTGACGTGTTTACGAATGGGAGGGGGATTTGGCGGCAAAGAAACCCAAGCCAATCCTAGCGCGGCAGTGGCAGCCTTAGCGGCACAAAAAACGGGGCAACCTGTCCGAGTTCACTTAAAGCGTCACGACGATATGTTGATGACTGGAAAGCGTCATGGCTTCTTAGGCTGTTATCGCGTTGGATTTACCTCAAAAGGCGCAATTACCGCCTTAGACGTTGATTTATATTCCCATGGTGGATGGAGTTTAGATTTATCCCCACCCGTAATGGGACGCGCTCTATTTCACATTGATAATGCTTACTATATCCCTAATTTAGCGGTTCGGGGACGGATTACGAAAACCCACACCGTTTCTAATACGGCTTTTCGGGGATTTGGGGGGCCACAGGGAATGGTCGTCATAGAGGACATCATAGACCACATTGCCCGTCATCTCAAAGTATCTCCTGAAGATATTCGCCAACGCAACTTTTACCATAGCGAAGGAGAAACCAATACAACCCATTATGGACAAGAAATTTGGGATAATCGCCTACAAACGGTCTGGCAACAACTCAAAGAGCAAGCTCATTTTATCGAAAGAAAAACGCAGATTCAACAATTCAATCAGCACAATACTTACAAAAAACGAGGCTTGGCTATTACGCCCGTCAAATTTGGCATTTCGTTTACTAAAAATGAATATAATCAAGCCGGATCATTAATTTTAATTTACCTTGATGGCAGTATTCAGCTTAATCATGGGGGGACTGAAATGGGTCAAGGATTGCATACTAAAATGTTACAAGTAGCCGCGAAATCCTTAGGCGTTAATATTAACCGTTTTCGTCTGATGCCAACCAGTACCGATAAAGTTCCCAATACCTCACCAACGGCCGCCTCCAGTGGGTCAGATTTAAACGGACAAGCGGTGAAAAATGCTTGTGAAGCGTTAAAAGAAAGACTTGCCCCCGTTGCGGCTAAATTATTAGAGCTTTATGCCCCAGAAGCATTAATTTTCAGTGATGATTGGATTTATTGCTCAGAAAATCCCCGCCAGAGAGTAAGTTTTGACGAGGTGATCGGACAAGCTTATTTAGATAGAGTCAGCTTAGCGGCAACAGGTTATTATCGCACCCCCAATCTGTATTATGATCCCGAAATTGGCAAAGGACGACCCTTTCATTATTATGCCTTTGGTGCGGCAGTCAGTGAGGTCGAGATAGACGGATTCACAGGGACTTTTAAACTCCGTCAAGTCAATATTGTCCATGATGTTGGGGCATCTCTCAATCCTTTAATAGATAAAGGTCAAATTGAAGGCGGATTTGTGCAAGGGATGGGATGGTTAACGATGGAAGAATTAGTTTGGGATGAACAGGGCAGATTACGCACGTTTGCACCGAGTACTTATAAAATTCCCACCATTAGCGAGATTCCTGAGGCATTTACTGTTAATTTCTTAGAAAATGCCCCTCAATCCGGTGTGATTTATGGCTCAAAAGCGGTGGGTGAACCCCCCTTTATGTTGGCGATTTCCGTCCGAGAAGCGATCCGAGAAGCCATTTCTGCCTTTGGCAATCCCGATTACATTCCCTTACCTTCTCCTGCGACACCAGAAGCTATTTTACACACCATCGAAGCAGTGCGTCAGTCAGAACCCCACAAAATAGAAAAAGCGGAACATTTATTGATTTAACTTGAATAATTACCGTAGAGTGACAAATTCTTCGGCTGAACTGGGATGAAGACCAACGGTTGCATCAAAATCTGCTTTTTTTGCGCCCATTTTTACGGCAATTGCGATTCCTTGAATAATTTCCGCTCCATGATCTCCCACCATGTGCGCCCCCAATACGCGATCGCTTGCTTTTTCTACCACCAACTTCATCAGGGTTTTTTGGTCTTTATTCGGCAAAATATAGTACATTGAGCGAAACTTCGTTCGATAAACAGAAATAGCATTTTCTCCGTATTTTTCTTTGGCTTCTGCTTCCGTTAGCCCCACTGTGGCTGCTTCTGGCGTGGTAAAGACCGCCGAGGGAACATTTTCGTGGCTCATTATGCGGGGTTTTCCGCCGAATTCTGTATCTGCAAAGGCTCTGCCTTCATTAATCGCCACTGGCGTTAAATTGAGCCGATCAGTACAGTCTCCTACCGCGTAGATATGGGGTTGGGAGGTACAACTATATTGATCAACAGCGATCGCCCCTTTAGTAACGACGACGCCGGCCTTTTCTAAACCTAACGAATTTATCTGGGGATTTCGTCCCGTTGCCGCCAGTCCGACAGCATCTGTGAGCAAGATTGTTGATTTTTTGCTTTTTTCTTGCTCAATATAAACTTTTAGCCCCTCTGAGGTCTTTTCAATGGTGATCAGATTTGTCTGAGTGAAAAGGGTGATACCCTGTCTTTCCAGTTCTTCTTGAAGCGTTGTGCGGAGATCATCGTCAAATCCCTGCAAAATCTTATCCCTACGGACTAATTGGGTCACTTTCGTACCTAATTTTTGCATCATGCACGCAAATTCTACACCAATATAACCTGCTCCGATAATGACGATGTTTTTCGGTTGTTGGGGTAGGGTAAACATAGCATCCGAAACGACAGCGTGTTCAATTCCTGCAATATCTGGTATTACAGGGTGACCTCCTACAGCGATTAAAATTTTAGCGGCAGTGACGGTTTGCTCGCCGATCCTAAGAGTGTGAGGATCTAGAAATTGAGCATAAGCACGAAAAAGCTGAACCTTTGCTTTCTCTAACATTCCTAAGTAAATGCCATTGAGCCGCTCTACCTCTTGATTAACCGCCTTAATCATTTTTGGCCAATCAAGATGACTTTCTACCGCGCTCCATCCGTAACCTTGGGATTCGGCAAATTGATCGGGAAATCGGGAGGCATATACCATCAATTTTTTGGGGATACAGCCCTTATTTACACACGTTCCCCCTAAACGCCCCCCTTCTGCCAGTCCTACTTTTGCACCATACTCAGCCGCCCGTCTAGCGGTAGCAATTCCTCCCGAGCCACCGCCGATAACAAACAAATCAAAATCGTAATCCATGGTTTTATTTCAGTAATCGCTGATGGGTAACCCGTTACCCTTAACCAGTTACCCGTGAATCCTTTCTAATTATCTATCATTACTGTTTTTAAAGGTATTTAACCAACTGCGTAACTGTTCACCAGCCACTTCTCGACCCCCTAAACCAAAAGCAAGGGCGATCGCTACGGCAATGCCACCCACTAATAAGCCAAAGGCTAAATTGACGATATTGGGTGCAATTCCCATCTGTTGTAATGCCATAGCTGAAACAAGCACAAGAATCGCAATTCGAGCCGTATGTCCTAGAATTCTTGACTGACGAGTATGGGAACTGGTAATCAAGTTAAAAGCCAAATTAGATAAATAAAGTCCAATGGCAAAGACGACGAGGCCGACAAAGACTTGGCCGGCGATCGCCAAAATTACGCCCACTACGGTTTTTAGGGCTTCAATTTCCAGAATATCTACCGCCGTTAAGGTGGCAATCAACATTACTGTGACAAGGACAATAACCCCTGCAATTTGCGAAGGGGTTCGCGTCGGCGTCGTCTCAACAATTTCATTGATATCCGTGTCGACAACCATCGTCCGAGTGGGTGTGGGTGTCGCCGAGGCAAGACCTAACCATTGAAATAGGTTATTAAACCCGATACTGGCGAGAATACTGGCAACCAGTTGAGATAAATATTGTCCGGCAATGTAAGCCAATCCAAGAATCACCGTTGCGGCAAAGAGTTTAGGTAAGAGAGCCAGTACCTGATTGAGCATTTCCGTGGCAGGATCTGAAATAGCTCTAATTTTCAACGCATCTAGGGCAATAATAGCGGTGGGAATTAAAATAAGGACATAAACGACCGTTCCTAAAATGTAAGAGAGCGATTGACGACCAACCCCCAAGTTACGAGTAAAACCAAAGCGACTACCCGCTTGATCAATTCCCGTGGCCGCTAAGAGATTCGTCACCACCCGTCGAACAATTTGAGCAATAATCCAACCAACACCCCCTAAAATAATGGCCGCAAAGACATTGGGTAAGATGTCTAAAATCTTATTGAGCAGACTTTGAACAGGAACGAGTGTCCCTTCTAAGCTGAGAGTGCTAAGGATAGCGGGTAAAAAGAGCAGAAAAATGAACCAATATAAAGCATTGCCGATGGTTGAACTTAAAGGGATCTGATTACTCCCTTCATCGACCTGTCCTAGTCGTTGATCGAGGTTAAATCGCTCAAAACTGCGAGTGACAATCAATTTGACTAATGTCGCTAACACCCAAGCAAGACCTAATAAGGCAGCTGCACCGAGGATACGAGGGATAAAAACGGTGATTTGCCCCAGTAAACTATTGAGAGGTTGAGAAACCGATTCTAATTGCAGGATGTTGAGGAAGGCCACCACGGCAAACAGAAAAATCAACCAAAAAACAACTTCCGCAATCCAGCTTTCGATCGGGATTTCTCTAGCTGATTCGCCGCCAATCCAACTGGCGATTTGATTATCAATGCTGGTGCGTTTTAGCAGTCCTCGCACCACATTTTTAATGATAATAGCGACAATCCAGCCAATTATCAGAATAAGAAAGGCTTTACCAAATCTTATGAGCTCGTCTCCTGCACTGTCTCCATAAAAATCTAGCCAAGGAGGTGTTGTTCTGACATCCAGCTGAGCAATGGGTAGTGGTAACGCTATTAGGTTACTAATATTTGTCAAAATGGGCATGATGAATTTTTTCCTTGTATTGACAACAATTAAAGGTTAAGTCGAAATTTTGAAATTTTCTGTTAAATAATTCTAAATCTAATCAAGACTGATAGTAGAATAATTCTTACTATTTTTTACGGATTCTGTCTAAATATAGATCGTTAAGTCATAAAAAATCTATCTTAAGATAGATGAGATAGGTTGAAAAGGGATTCTGCTCAAAATTTGCCACAAAAACTTAAAATTCAATTTTTGACCGAGTTTTCTTGCCTTTTTGATCTTATCGACGTGAGTTCGACGAGGGCAATTATCTCAATTTTTTTGTCCGTTCTCATTGGGATAAGGAAAAACAAATTCTTGATTGGGGTACTAGCCCCCCAAAACCCCTGCACAAAAAAATTAAATAAAGAAGTCTCGTAGATTTTCTGATGGTCGAACTCACGTTGATCAGCAAATGTCAATGTATAGGTCAAATAAAACCCAACCTAAGAAACGGTATCCCCTCCTCTCAAAACGAATCTATTTGAGGGTTAACCTAATAAATTACGAGCATGACTGATAATTCCCTCCGAATCAATTCCTTGATGGGGATATTGTTCCCACAGTCCCCCACAACCTTCTTTATAGGTTCCTAGGTAAGCATACTTGGGTGTGTAACCCCGTTCCAATAACCAAGACCCGAAACGACTGCCTAATCCCGTACGACGATTAAAGGCTTCTACCACCATCACAAAGGGAGATTGACCGATTTTCCGCATCATCTCTTCATCTACGACATTTAAGGTTGATTTGTTGATTAATCCCACTTCGATGCCTTCCTGATTCAATCGCTCCACCGCATCTAAGGCACGATACACACTATCGCCGAAGGTAACAATATAACCGGCTGTCCCTTCTCGTACCACTTCATCTTTGCCCGGTGTGAAGGTATAACCCTCGCCATAAAGGTTATTTCCCGATGAATCCAACAAATTTGGCACTTTAGAGCGGGTTGAAAAGATGAACCGTAAGCCAGGGTCATCAAATACGGCTTTCACACAGGCCTTCATTTGTCCTGCATCGGCCGGAAAATACAAACGCGTTTCATAACCGTCCTCTAGGCCATTGTCAGCGAACATATTATTTAAGCCAAAGTGACAGGTATTATCTGCCATGTCATCAATCCCTGCATGGGAAAAGTGACAAAGAACATTAGAGTAGTTTAGTCGTGCCATGGTAATTTCCGAGATACACATCTCTAGAAAGGCACTAAAGGTCGCAAAAATGCCCTGCTTTCCTTTTTCCATGCCAAAACCGGCCGCCGCCGAGAAATTCCCTCGTTCCATAATTCCCCCACTGACGAAGATGTCAGGATAGGCTTTGCGAATTTGTTGCAGTCCACAAGATCCTTCTAAGTCACTATCGACACAAAGAATCTTCTCTTTGCGATCTGTTTGACTCATTTCGGACAAAATCGAAACTACCGTATCTCCGAAAATATTACGGTTTGACCCCATTTCACTGCCTGAACCCAGATAGGTATTGGGATTTTTCCCTTTGGGAATACTCTTAAGATAAGCGATCGCCTCATCATGACCGCGCTCTTCTAAATAAGCGATCGCCAAATCAAGGGAAATAACATCGTGGCCATGGGTTGACCCTTCTAATCCCTCGATGCCAACACACATTTTCCGCGAGTTAATCACGGCAACGGGACCTTCTGTCGTCACTGCCTGACACATCCGACGGTAGAGGTCATCTAAGTCTTCACCTTTGCCCGATAAAATGGCTAAACCATGACCACCTAACGTACGACTCAGATCATAACCGAGGAGATATTGGGAGGGATGACCCGCAATGGTTACATCATTGTCGTCAATCAGTAATTTAACATTCAAACCATTAGCAACGGCAAAACGGGCCGCCTCTGCATCATCTCCTTCTTGTTGCGCTCCATCCGACCCTAAACAGAAGACCACTTTATGGGGATTCGCTTTGGCAACCCCGTTTATGTAAGGCCAGAGATGGCCTAAGCGTCCTGAACTAAATTCCACACCGGGGGTTAGTCCTAATTCAGGGTGGCCGGGCAGTTTAGAGTGAGCTTCTCGATAGTGGAGCAGGTTTTCGGCAGGTAAATGCCCCCGTAACACAGCCATTAGATATTGAGTCGCGACTCGATGTCCGGCTTCATCGAAGAAAATGGGGACAAATTGATCAGGCGCACCTCTGAAGAAAGCATCAAGAATCATCACTTCGGGGATAGTATCATAGGGTCCACCCGTATGTCCGCCGACACCTCTGGCCGCGCCGGTTGCCGTGAAAAAGACGATAACATCCCGACAAAGTTGAATATTCGCTTTGAGGGCTTCTTTTTGGGATTGGGTTAATTCAGGTTGGCTAGGATCTAAAGTTACGGTTTGATAGGTACTTAAATCAATGGGAAAGACTGTCTTCGTTGCAATCATCATGAATTCTCCTAGAATTTGGGGCGAACGATCTATTTTCGTCTTTTTCTATCAATAAAAGGCGATCGCACTTCGCCCTACGGATCTCAAATTCTAATTCCGCTTGAATGAGGAAAAAGAATTTAACTTATTGCGCTTCCATCGCTTTTTGGAGTTTTTCCCCTAAGGCGTTAAAGGATTCTGAGAGGTTTTCAGAGGTTTCGTCAATCGTGTTTTCGACTGTTTTGCCCGTTTTCTTGACAGCATCGCCCGTATTTTCGGACGCTTCCATTGTGTCTCCTTGAAGCTGTTTTGATTTGCCTTTCAGTTGCTCTGCTTTATCATTGGTGAGCTTTCCTTTTGCTTCTTGAGCTTGTCCTTCTAATTGCTTACTTTTTGCCTTAAAACGGTCAAAGAATCCCATAAAATAATAGGATTGGCTCAATGTAACCTCTGCTTGAAAAGGGTCGGCTTGACTGGCAGGAGCAAAGATTACAAAAGTGAAGGATAAAGTACAGAACAGGATAATTACAAAGGTTTTGAGTTGACGCATTTTGTCCTCCGTATTGTAGAAAGATGACTTATAAGATTGGGTTAAGTGAAGATTGCCTTTTGACTCAAAAAATTCTAAGTCAAAGGAATGGATGCCTTAACTTTGTTTTCTTTCCTAAGCGAAGACTGTTTAGCCCTGTCTATTGGAGATCAGGCTTTAGGGTTTTTTACCTGTTAGAAGGGGATTTAACCTCAATCATTGACAGACGCGATCGCTTAGTTGGTGGTTAATGTAGCATAAGTTTTAGTCCCTTGGCAAATCGGACAAAAGCAGACTTTTTATATTAAGAAAACCTTAATCTTATGGCTCACAATAATATAGGAGACGAGCGGGGAGACATAGATCATCCCTCTGCTTAGAGGGGGAGGGGTTCTAAACTCCCCTTGATGGCTGATTTTTTCCTTTAAACTTAGTCGGTAATTGCCTTGAGTAAAATTTCAGTTAAAGACATATTTCGCATATCTTCAACGGTTACGGTATCAACAATATCAAATTTTGCACCGGCTTGTTGTAATTCGTCATCAAGAGCTTTAAAAAAAACCGTCGCTTTCTTGTCACGACCGACTTGAATTAAGGAAATTGCTAATTCTTCATCTCGCTCAATCAGATTAGTCGCTTCAATAATGGTTCGCATTACCGCTTTACGATCGGTAGGTTCACCATCAGTAATAATCAAAAATGTTTCACCATTTTCTTTAGTTTCTCCGGTCGCTTTGCGCTGAAAATAATTTTTTAATCCATCCTGTAGTACAGTGGCTAAATCGGTTTTGCCCATCGGTTCATTCTCGGCATAGATTTGGGAGACCTTATCCGAGGTGACGTTATCGTAGCGTCTAAAGCGTCCTGAAAACAGATAAACGGTAATGCCATCGGGGTCAATTTGTTCGCACTGTTTTGCGAGGGCTAGGGTAGATTCTTGAGCAATTTCCCAGCGCGTTTTACCATCTGCTCCATCAGAGATAGCCATACTACTGCTTTTGTCGATCATCAGCGTATAGTCTCGATTTTCAATAATAGATGCTTCTGACATAAGTAGAATTTCTCCTGATCATAGTGAGGGATAAGGATTGTTTTCCCTTTTTAGGTTAGTATGATCTCGACGAAGAAGCGGAAAGTTGCAGAATTTTCTCAGATTTGCCCTGAACGATTAACCTCAAATCTTGTTAGGGATTAAGGGTGCATTTCTTTAACTCCCCATTCCTCCGGGTTGAGAAAAATGAATTCGGCCAACCCCTAGATAAAGCGGTTGAGCTTGATTTCCTGCTGGAAAAACCGTAATTCCAAATTGATAAATTCCACCATATCGAGGGTTTTTTCCGCGTAAAGAAAGAGTCAGGGTCGTTCCGGGTTCTAATCCTTGAGTAAAAGTTATCAGTAGAGAATTTTCTGTATTTTTTTCAAAAATAGCACTTTCGATTGGAATGATTTGATCGTCTTTATTGATGAATTTTTGGCCGATAAACGCTTTGGTTTGCTCAGGAAAGAACCGAATGATTTCTAAATTAGACTGTTGCGTGATTTTGACTTTTTTCAAAGGAGTTCCCGCATCTGAGGGAATTTCAAGGGTAAATTGGTAGTTTGCTAAAACGCTTGGATTGCGATAGGTGGTCATAGAACGAATGAGTCGAGGGGACGAGCTAAACGTCATTACTGGTTCTGCAGAAACGGTTAACCCGACTGCTGACGAAATTATCCCTAAAATCAAGACAGAGAAAACGGAAAATATCTTTTTATTCGATGAATGATTATAAGTCATCATGAGGAGCGCGAAATCTTAAAAGGATGACTTCAGTTTAACAAGCAACCTGCCTGACGATTCTGAACGATGTAGAGAAAAGGACAAAATTAAGGACTAACCCATCCTTGCATAAAAGCCCAATCTAAAGTCAAACGGGCGATGAAGAAACATAGACAGCTTTCTCCGAGAATTAAGCTCGATTGTTGCCACGTTTCCAGAAAATGGGGAGTTGATTCCAAGGAAGCTAAACCCCTCACTAAACCAAAAGCTAAGACTGCCCCATCCTTGAGATGCGTATTATCTTCCCCTCGAATAATGTAACGATAAGTCAGTCCAAATAATCCCCCCGTAATTAAAGCAATGAGAATCTTGAATATCAGATCGGGAGAAAAGAACCAAAATAGGGTCAAATGGCCTTTTATAACTAAAAAAAAGCAATGACAAAAGGTAAAACTGCTCATTCCCAGTATACCCGCCTTAATTGATTCAATGCGTTCTAGGGTGGACACGGTTTTTCGGGTTGTCTCAAGTCGTTTTTGCAAGCTGGTGCGCCCTTATCATATCAGAATAAGGGGAGATCTCAATACACTGCTGAGGGTATTGAAATTTTGCTCGATTTTTTTGCCGTTTGCCTTTCTCCCCTTTTATTCTGTAAATTTTGTGCCTGAGTCCCCTATTTAAGGCGTTTCTGCAAAATCTAAAGCGGCAGAGTTTAAGCAGTAACGTTGACCTGTGGGTGGGGGTCCGTCGTTGAAAATGTGACCTAAGTGGGCATCACAGGCGGAACATAACACTTCAGTGCGACGCATGAACAAGCTAAAGTCATTTTCGGTTTTGATGCGATTTTCAGCAATCGGTTGCCAAAAGCTCGGCCATCCTGTACCTGAATCATACTTGCTTTCTGAGGAAAATAGGTCTTGACCACAGCAAACGCATTGATAAATCCCTGCTTGTTTATTGTCGTGATATTTACCTGTAAATGCTTGTTCTGTCCCTTTTTTGCGAGCGACCCGAAATTGTTCAGGCGTTAAAATCTCTTTCCACTCTTTTTCTGTTTTTTTGACCTTTTCCATAAGACTTTTAAATGAACAAAATGAATGAGTGCCACCTTTATGATAGTGAATCTTTGAGGGATTTTCCAAAGGAAAGGGAAACCATAACAGGGAACAGGTCACAGTAAAGTGGATAAGGTATGACTAGACGCATTGAAGCAGTTGTGATCGATGCCCTATGGGACTAAACTGAATAATTATGACCAGCCAAATGGCGATTTTTCAGCTTTGGGGCTGCCTCGTCTGGAGGTTAACCAGACTAGCGATTACACTCAGTTATTGATCAAGACATTGTTATTATGGCTCAACTTTCTGGTTCATCTGATGTCCCCGATCTGGGGCGACGTCAATTCATGAATTTACTAACCTTCGGCACGATTACCGGCGTTGCAGCAGGAGCATTATATCCTGTTGTTAAATACTTCATTCCCCCTTCTAGTGGCGGTTCAGGAGGCGGTATCACGGCTAAAGATGCGTTAGGCAATGATGTTGTGGCTACTGAATTTTTAGCCAGTCACAATACCGGCGATCGCGTTTTAGCTCAAGGGTTAAAGGGAGATCCTACCTATATCGTTATTCAAGGCGATGACACCATTGCCAATTATGGCATTAACGCCGTTTGTACCCACTTGGGTTGTGTTGTCCCTTGGAATGCCAGTGAAAATAAATTTATCTGTCCTTGTCATGGTTCTCAATACAATACAGCGGGTAAAGTCGTTCGTGGGCCTGCTCCTTTGTCTTTAGCCCTTGTCCACACCACCGTTGATGAGAATGATAAAGTGGTCTTTACTCAATGGACAGAAACCGATTTTCGGACGGATGAGAAGCCTTGGTGGGCTTAATCCTTTTCAATTGTTATTTTCAGCGCATAGTTTCCATTTTTACGACCATTACAATGAAAAAAGTTGATTTTACGGCAATTAGACGAATTTTTCAGCAAGTTATTACCCAAGGACTCTTACTGTTTTTAGCCACGGTTACCCTATGGGTTTTGAGTGATCTGTATCTCCCGCAATCTGCCTCCGCCTATCCTTTTTGGGCGCAACAAACTGCCCCAGAAACCCCTCGTGAAGCCACTGGGCGCATTGTATGTGCTAACTGCCATTTAGCCCAAAAACCTGCCGAAATCGAAATTCCGCAAGCGGTTTTACCCGATTCTGTCTTTAAGGCAGTGGTTAAAATTCCCTACGACACGAACAGTCAACAGGTGTTAGGGGATGGTTCAAAAGGGGGTCTCAATGTGGGTTTTGTGTTAATGTTACCAGAAGGCTTTAAGGTTGCACCCCCCGAACGCATTTCTGATGAATTAAACGAAGAAGTCGGGGGCGTTTATTTTCAACCCTATCGGGAAGATCAAGAGAACGTGATTATTGCAGGACCGCTACCGGGGGATCAATATCAAGAAATCGTCGTTCCGGTTCTCTCGCCCGATCCCAAAACTGACAAAAACTTACATTTTGGTAAATATTCCGTTCATTTGGGGGCAAACCGTGGTCGTGGTCAAATCTATCCCACTGGGGAACTGAGCAATAATAATGCTTATAAAGCCTCAGCTAGTGGCACTATCAGCCAAATTAGCCAAGGAGATAGCGGTTATCAGATAACCCTTGCCACAGAGGACGGAGACGTGGTGGATAACATTCCCAATGGCCTAGAATTGACTGTCACAGAAGGACAAGCAGTGACGGCAGGAGAGGTCTTGAATAAAAACCCCAATGTTGGCGGATTTGGTCAAAAAGATACGGAAGTGGTTCTCCAGGACCCGCGTCGGATTGTCGCTCTGGTTGTCTTCTTAGGGGTTATTATGTTAGCTCAAATCTTCCTCGTTCTTAAGAAAAAACAAATCGAACGGGTTCAAGCCGCAGAAGCTAACTTCTAAAATCTTGAGCGGTTTGTTAAATTTCTGAGAGACAGGCGTTGCGTCTGTCTTTTTTCAGTATAATTAATTGATGTTAAGATATATCACAGCTTATTGACAAATTGCTTAAGATAAAAAAAGTTGAACCCTTCCGTCCCATCGCTCAATCCCTATCTATGAGAAATCGTCGGACATACTCAATTGAACAATCAAGACGAGAAAATGAGGAGTCAGAAAAGAGGACAGGAAAATTTAAAACGTTCAACTTTTTTGACGATAAACACACAACTAATGTCTAAGGAATTTGTTGCTAATAGATTTTCATCCTTTAGAGGTTACAGGCTGTGACCACGCTTTATTGGTTCAATCAGATTGAAACGCTTGATCGTTCTTGGGTGGGTGATGAGGCTTTCCACCTTAGTCAGCTTTATCGAGGAGGATATCCTGTCGTCGAGGGATTTGTCATTAATAATCAAATTTTTCAGGAATTTTTGGCATCAGTTGCTAAAACATCTTCTTTGTTAGCTGATTTTCCCAGTTCTTCTTTGTATTTAGATGTAGATAATCCTCGCTCACTCCAATTTGTTGCCCTGCAAAGTCGCCAAGCAATTATGGAAACGCCTTTTCAATCATTGGTGTGGGATGACTGTTGGCAAGCAAGTCAAACCTTGGCATCCTCTACTTTGATGGTTAGAGCTTCCCCTTTATCCCTGATGGCTTCACAGGATATGGGGGGCATTTTTCCCGCTCAGATTTGCTCAAATTCGCCTGAATCGTTAGAATGGGCGATCAAGAAGGTGTGGTCATCTGTATTTAGTGCGAAAAGCCTTCTATTTTGCGATCGAAGCGGCATTAAACTAGAAAAAATTCCGTTTACTGTCTTGGTTCATCCCCTTAATCCGGCGATCGCTTCTGGAACGGCCTATTTAGCGGGCGATCACTTGACCCTAAAGGCGACATGGGGAGAAGATCTTAGTATTTTAAAAGGAGAAGTTGATCCTGATGAATATCACCTTAATTTGGTTCACTCATGTCTAAATTTACGAAAATTGGGTCATAAACGCTATGGCTATCGCTTATCAACTGCCCATCATACCACTTTTTTAGAAGGATATGTTTTATCTCAAACTGAGCAAGAGAATTTTGTATTAAATGATCTTTTTTTACAACAATTTAGTGAATTAGGACAAAAATTAACCTCTTTTTCTGATGAACCTCTTCTGTTTGAGTGGACAATTCCCGACATTGACACGACGCTTTCTTCCTCTATCTCTATCCATCGCCTTCATCCCGCTTTTGTTGTCCATCTCACCGATTTAAGCATTGAAATAAAGGACAATAAAGTTATAAAAGGGATTTCTGCCTCAAGAGGTCTGGCAAACGCACCTATTTATCATTTATCTAATGATTATCAAGCGATTCCTCCTCAGCATATTTTGGTAGCAGATCGAATTTCTCCACAATTGTTAACTTGGCTTAGGAATGCGGCGGGAATCGTATTAGAGGAAGGAGGAATGACCAGTCATGCTGCAATTTTAGCACGAGAAGTCGGAATTCCTGCTCTGGTAGGGGTTCAAGCAGCAAGACAACGACTTCACTCAGGGGATATCATGACGATTGATGGCAATAAAGGGCAAATTTATCCATTTAAAGGGGTGAAACAAGAATTGACTGATCCCGCTTTCATCCAGAAGACAATTGCGTCTCCTGTCATTGCCACTCAGCTACGGGTTAATATGAGTCAACCCACCTTCCTCACAGAGATCAAAAGGCTACCGATTGATGGAATCGGTTTAATTCGCTCAGAATTAATGTTACTCGATTTATTTCAAGAGAAATCGCTGGATCAATGGCTAACGTATCATGCGGAACAATTGAAAGCTCATCTAATTGAATTGATTGGGCAATTTGTCGTGCATTTTAAGGATAGTCCCGTTTTTTACCGATCTTTAGACCTAAAAAAAGAAAACTCATTCCCTTTTAGTCAAGGAACCTCTGCTTATTTAGTAGATTCTCGTTTTTTCGAGATTGAATTACAGGCATTACGATACTGGCAAGCTCGAGGGTATCATCAGATCCATTTAATTTTACCTTTGGTGCGGGGAGTTGAGGAGTTTTGTTTTTGTCAAAATTGGGTAAAAAAGGTAGGTTTAGATCAAATAGAAACCTTTCAGTTATGGATTATGGCAGAAGTTCCTTCAGCGATTTTCTTATTAGAGGATTATATTCAAGCAGGGCTTCAAGGAATAGCCATAGGGACAAATGATTTAACCCAATTTTTGTTAGGAATTAATCGAGAAACGTCTTGGGAAAGCGACCCGAAAATTAGTCACCATCCCGCATTAATGAAGGCATTAGAACAAATAATTAAGCAAGCCAAAAAACATCAAATTCCCTGTTCAATTTGTGGACAATTACCCGTTCATTCTCCCGATTTAATTGAAAAATTTATCCGTTGGGGGATTGATGCTATTTCTGTTGAATCTGCCAGTGTAGAAGGGGTTTATCAAGCGATCGCAACAGCAGAACGAAAAATTTTGTTAGATTTTGTTAGGCAAAATAATCCTTTAGACATTGAGAAGCTTTAAAGTGTTCTAAAATTAAACAAAAATCCCCTAAAATTTGAGACGTATTGGATGGTGTAAATAAAGGAACATGAACAAATAAGCACGGCAGAGAGGGGCTAAGAGACTGACAATATTTCAAGACATGATAATAAAGTCCTTCACAGACAAATTTACCGGCATCATGACTCAAGTGGGTGTGACATAATGATAGCATTAATTGAGATAAATTGACCGAAGTTTGTACTTTTTTAGATTCCCAAATGGCACAAGATTCGATACTCAAGTGAGTGCGTTTTTCGGCCATTCCACAACAGATAACACCATGGGGTTGATGACATTCTAAAGCAACTAAAACCCTTTGGTGAGCTTGAGAGATGTTCACTGGAAGTTGACGTAAGAAAAGAAGAGAAAGGTCATTAAGCTGTTGATTTTCCAATTTTTCTAATAAATCATCAGAGCTATTAGAACAATGATGAGATAACCAAGGTTGAAAAGAGGTTAATAGAATTTTAGGCATTAAAGTAAACGGATAATCAATTAGAAAAAAAGAATTTTTAGATTGATCAAATATTAATTATAAAATGGATGACGATTTACGAGTTATCAAGGAGAGAATTGAGCCAAGAGTCCGTAAAAATTCGGCGATAAATAGGATTGTAAACCTTAAGTTTGCCCTGTTCTTTAACAATTAGTCCAGAGAGGATTAATTCTCGTTCTTCTAGACTATCGTTAGCGATTACGGCATCTGTTTGATAAATTTGACGATATAAATCAAATAAATGAGGTAACTTAGAATAATTCGCTAATAAACGGTCTCTAATCGTTTTCAGGTGTTCAGGTTCGTCCTGACTTTCCCAATTTTCAATAATGCGGGTTTCCACTAATTGTCTAACCCAGTCTGCTTCTTGATTGAGAGGGATAGTTTCTTTAGAATTTCGCAGTAACTGACAGATTTTTTGAGTCAAAAAGGGTTGTCCATGAGTCCAGTCAATAATTTCCTTTAAGAATGCCTGCGGATTGCTTACTTTCTCTTTTAATCCTTGAATTAAGGGTTGTGCTTCATGGACTTGAAATCCTCTTAGTTGAATAAACGTACCGATATTGAAGGGAGTACGGGTTTTATCTTGTAATAATTGAGAGGGCGTCGCAACACCCAAAAAAACAAAAGATAATCGTTTATATTCAGCATTATCTGCTCTTTTATTAAAACAATTACGTAATAAAATGAAAAAATCATCCAGTTCAATGTCTAAATTTAACACACTATCAATTTCATCAATAAAAATCACCAGCTTTTCAGGAATTCTCGCCAACAAAATTGTCTGAATAAACTCTCCTAAACGCTGTACAGGGGAAATGAACATATTTTCTTGCCACCAAGTCCTTAATTCTACTGGATCCATGACTGAAAACTGACTCACTAACGAATAGACAAAGCCAGCGTACCATTGTTCGAGGGTAATCTGACGGTTGCCAATCGCCGATAAATCCACCGCCGCGCAGAGGTATCCTTCTAATTGTAAGCGTCTCATCATTTGTACCCGCAAACTAGACTTTCCCATCTGCCGAGGATTAAGAATATAGCAAAATTCTCCTAATTTTAACGCTTTATAAAGCTCTCGGTCAGCAGAACGAACCACATAAGTCGGCGCATCCAACGGCAGACTTCCCCCCACTTGATAATTATAGGCGATCACTTGTTCTGTTTCTCGAAGAAGGGAATTTTCAAAGACTAATTCCGCTTGCGTCGCTTTTAAGACTTCTAGAGTGTGACTCAGTTCTTTAGTGCGTTCTTGGACGTCTTTCTCTAATTTGAGGCTATAATTGGCTTGAAATTGCTCAATACGCTTTCTTTCCGTTAAATCGAAGAAGGCCGTTAATAACATCGTTTCCCCGTTAAATAGAATCGGACGCGATGAGCTACTAATCCAAAAAGGAGTTCCATCCTTCTTTTTAACTAAAATCTCATAATTATCAACTTTTCCTTCTGTTAGCATTTGCTGAATATAATGCTCTCGTTCTTGAGGATTCACATAAAAATCTGCCGATTTCTGCCCTAATAAAGATTCAATTGGCCATTCTACCAGTGAACTACACGCTTGATTTACGTAAACCATCTCTCCATCATCCAAGCGAGCAATTAAAATGGGAACAGGAGATGTTTCTGCAATAATCCGAAAGCGTTCTTCACTTTCGCGTAAGCGGTTTTCTGCGGCTCGTCGAACAGTAATTTCTTGAGTTAAAGACTGATTCAAATTCGCCATTTTTTCATAATAAGAGGCGTTCTCTAAAGAAATCGCAATTTGTGTCGAAAGAATCTCTAAAACTTCTATTCTATCGGGTGTAAAGGCACGTGTTGTTAGATTATTTTCTAAATATAAAAGACCGATGAGTTCGCCTTGTTTAAGAATGGGTGTACATAACAAAGATTTTGCCGTAGATTCGGGAATAATAGGAGCAGTACTTGAAAAAATTTCTGGCGTTGTATCCCCCAACACTAGCGTTTTCTGAGTTCGTTTGACATAGTTAATAATAGAAAAAGATAAACCTGCAACTGATTTGAGCGGCAGAGATTGACGAACAGCAATCGCGAAAGGATCAATTGTTCCTGAGGCTTCAATTAATAGCTTGCCTCCTTTTTCTAAAATTAAAAACCCTTTTTGCGCACCAGCATTTTCTAAAACAACTTTCATTAACTTTTCTAACAATTTATCTAAGACAATCTCTTCAGCCAAAATTTGAGATGCTTTAAAAACCGTTTGTAAATCGAGGGTATTTGTGTTGTTTGAACGGCTCGTTCTCGCAAAAGACGATTTTTGAGCCAGCTTTAAACAGGCTTCTTTTTGCAGAGACAGTAACTCAGGGTAAGTATTTTCTAGTTGTTTAGCTTTATAAATTGCCCCCCACTTAATATAATTATATTGAGCTTCAAGCATATAACTTTGAGCAATACGCCAGCGATTTTGTCCTAAATAAAATTTAGCTGCTAGTTCATTCGCTAAAGCTTTCTCTTGAATGTACTGATGGCGATCTGCCGCTTCAATTGCTTTATCATAGTAATCAATTGCTTTTTCTATTTTGCCCAATAAGCGATATTTTTCTGCTTTGACTAAATAATATTTATGTTGATGATTACTAGGGGAAAAATTAGCCCAATTTTTTAACTTTGCTTGATTCTGTTGTAATCTTTTTAAATAGAATTTGCGAGTTTTAAGAGACTGCTGAGAAAGAACGCCAACAATGACTAAAGATTCATAAAAAGCAAAGAGAGGCAACACTAAAGATGCAATGTTTCCCTGCAAATATGGCAAAGCAATTTGACAAGTTCTTAACGCTTGATTATAATCTTCAAACAAATAGTTCAAGATCGTTTTATTCAAATAAAGATGAAAAATAGCATTGTGATTGTTAGCCCTTTTATAAGCCACTAACATCGAAACTTCATCATAATAATCTCCTTGTAATAAATCGGGTGATTCCGATTCATTAATTAAATTAAAAACCACCTGTTGATACAGTGAAATTCGTTGTAGGGCAAATTCTTGACTAATTTTGGCGATGGCTTCTCGACAATCCTCTAACTCTTGTTGAACGGTTTCTAACGGCTTACCACAAACATAAGAATAAAAACAGTAACTGAAGGTCGACAAGGCTGCATATTCTAAGTCTCCATTTTCCAATCCCAATTGATAGGCTTGTTGGAGAGGCTGTAAAGTGTTTTTTAACGGTTCTCGCCAATGACGAACATAGATATTGACCGTATGTAGGGTTTTCGCTTTTAAGCTTTGAGCATTTAACTGCGCTAATAATTTAATCGCTAATTCCCCAAATTGATAGCCCGTTTTAATATCATTAAAATTACCACAAAGTAAGCCCCCATAAGCGGCATAAGCAAGGGGAAACACAGGACTTAAGCCATGCTCTATAGAAATTTGTACCATTCTACAAATCAATATAGACATCAATTTAGGGGAGGCAAAATAGGTCACTGCTAGCAAACCCGCCATGATTCTCATTGCCGCCTGTAATCCTGTATCTTTTAGAGGAGGAAGCTGACTTAATGCTTGAACGGATTGACCTGTTCTCAATAACATCCATTTTGTTTGATAATAGCTGAGAATAACGTGTATTCTTTGGGGATTTTGCGGAATTTTCAAACCCAATTCTTCTAAAACTGAAATGGCAAGTTTAATTGCTTCTAATGATTGACTTTGAGTTTTATACGCTGTAATTTTAACTTCATAAACTTTAATTTTATCCAACAAAGTTAAAGCTTTTTGTAAGACCTCTTCTGCGAGATTCTCCATTGCCCAAAAATCACCGTTGAGGTATGCTACTTCCACTGTTTCTGTGCAGATCTCTAACATTAAATGATAATGGAATTGCCATCCTGTTAAGGTCAAAAGCTCTCGACCAATGGTAAAATATTGATAAGCAGATTGATAGGCGGCTGACGCTTTTGCTCGTTTTCCTGCAATTAAATTTAAAGCGGCAAGGTCTTTCCGCTCTGCATCAGAGGTAATTTGAGGAATCACCATATTCAATTGATTAATGATATCAAATATTCTTTTCTCTCTTTGATCAACAGGAATTTTTTCTAAAAGAAGTTGTCCAACTTGACGATGAATTAGCGGTTTTTCTGCTGGGTTCATTAAGGAATAAGCCGCCTGTTGAATTCGGTCATGGGAAAATCTATATTTAACCTTCAAGTCAGTTTGATTTCCAGACACTTCCGATTGAATTAATTTATATTGATCATTTAAAGGAACAATCAGTCCTTCCGTCATTGCCGATGTTAATAATTGAGCGGTTCGACTAAATGATTGATCTATCAATAACGCCAAGGTTTTTAAATCAAATTGATTACCAATACAAGCGGCATTCTTTAAAACAGTTTGAATATCCCTATCTAAGGTACTGATTTTTTGAGTCATTAAATCTACGACATTTTCAGAAATGGCTTGTGCTTTAATTTCTTCAAGATTCCATTGCCAATTTTCTTGTTGGTGATTAAAATAAAGTAAATTTTTTTCATAAAGTGACCTTAAAAATTCATTGACAAAAAAAGGATTGCCGTTGGTTTTTTCTAAAATTAATTGAGCTAAGGATTCTGCATTTTCTTCAGAACACTTAAATCCGTCACCAATTAATTGGTTAATATCCGATAAATTAAGAGAATTTAAAGCAATCAATGTCATTCTAACCTGAGATTTTTGGATCACTTCTAAGGTAAAATGAAGCGGATGAGTCAGATTAATTTCTCGATCCCGATAAGCTCCGATTAGTAATAAACTTTGAGAATTTTCCCCTTTTATTAATCGTTGTAATAATTGTAGAGAAGCAGGGTCAGACCACTGTAAATCATCTAAAAAAATAACTAAAGGATGATCCGGTTGCGTAAAAACTTGAATAAATCTTTCAAAAACAAAGTTAAAGCGATTTTGGGCTTCCGTTGGAGGCAACACAGGGATGGACAATTGAGAACCAATAATCAGTTCAATATCGGGAATGACCTCAATCATCACTTGTCCATTATTACCTAAAGCCGCCTTTAATTTTCTACGCCAAATAGTCAGTTTATTTTCTTTTTCGGTCAGCAGTTGACTAATTAAGTCTTGAAATGCTAAAATAATGGCAGAATAAGGAATATCCCTTTGATATTGATCGAATTTTCCTGCGATAAAAAAGCCCCTCGCTTTGGTTAAAGGCTGATAAATTTCTCTAACTAAAGCCGACTTTCCTACCCCCGAATAGCCTGAAATTAAGACAATTTCACTTTGGGAAGGAACTTGATTGCAAACTCGATCAAAAGCGGCGAGTAAGGTTTGAATTTCTGCTTCTCTTCCGTAGAGCTTTTGAGGTAATTGAAACCGATGAGAGTGATCTTTTAGAGCAAGGGGAAAAGAGACAATTTGATTCTGTTCTTGTAATTGTTCTAGACTAATTTCTAAGTCTGCTTTAATTCCCCAAGCACTTTGGTAACGTTCATCAGCACGCTTAGCTAATAATTTAAGGGTAATTTCTGATAAAATAGGAGGAATCAGGGGATCAATTTGATGAGGAGCAATAGGAATTCTTGCCAAATGACAGTGAATCAATTCCATTTCGTCATTGCTTATAAAAGGGGGACGGGATGTTAATAATTCATATAACGTTGCCCCTAATGAATAAAAATCTGTGCGATAATCCAATGCACAATTCATGCGTCCTGTTTGTTCAGGGGAGATATAATATAACGTTCCTTCTAGGACATTTGGACTTTGTAAAATGGGGTTTTCTTTCGGTAAAGCTGTGGAAATTCCAAAATCAATAATTTTAACCTGTTCTTTCTCCAAGTTAACAATAATATTCGCCGGATTAATATCTTTATGAATAATATTCATCTCATGAATTTGTGCCAATCCCTCCGTCACTTTAATCGCTATCTTTAAGATATCTTCTAGACTAAAGGAACGATGCTTTATTAAATGACTCAGAGACTCTCCGCCAAAATCTTCTAGAAGAATAATCAGCGTATTTTTATATTTTTCTAAGCCATAGGTGTGAATAGCAGAATCCACCTCTAAACGTCGCGTAATCTCATATTCTTGTTGATAGCGAGTCAGTTCTGTAGGACTGGGATATTCTTGCTTGAGAATCTTAAAAATCATCGGTTGGCGATCGCTTTGACGATATCCTCGATAAATCAAAGATTGATCACTTTCATATAATTTATGGAGTAGTTGATAGCCACTTAAAGTAATCATAATGAGATCAGCCAACAAACAGAATTAAGATATTTTGAACCATCAAACGATACCTGATCTTAAGGCAATCACGGCGGCTTGAACTCGAGCATCAACCGATAATTTATTCATAATTCCTCGCACATGGGTTTTAATCGTATTGGTACTTAGATACAATTCTTCTGCAATTTCGTTATTACTTTTACCGTCAACAATTAACTTGAGAACATCCATTTCTCGTTCGGATAAATTACTAATATTAGGATGAACTTCTGAGATTGGGGATTTCAAATTCTCAATGACTAATCGCGCAATTTGGGGATCGAGATAGGTTGCTCCTTCTTGCGCCGCTTCGATAGCCGCCAATAAACGATCTAAACGCGTTCCTTTGACACAGTAGGCATCTGCACCGCTGGATAAGGCAGCGATGACTTCCGTCGGTAAGGTATGAGATGTCAAGATAACCACATGAATATGAGGCAATTTGGCTTTAATTTGTTGCGTTGCCGCAATACCATCGAGACGGGGTAAACCAATATCCATTACAATCAGATCAGGCTTGAGTTCTAGTGCTTTTTGAACGGCTAAATGACCATCCTCTGCTTGACCAATAATTTCAAAGTCTGTTTGTTCCGTTAGGGCTTGTTCTAATCCTAACTGCATCAGGGGGTCATCTTCGACCAATAAAATTTTCATGAGAATTCCGTTGCATTGAATAGCGTTTTAGATTTTTATTGTATAGCAGTAACCTGTCATCATTGATCTGGCTTTCTAATCTTTACAGTACCCTTTTTCAAAAACCGTGAGAGCATCAATCCTCAAACAAGATGCCTGATTAACTGAAATTTTTCAACAAAGCTGTAAACATATCATCCACTTGCCGCGTACAGTATTCAGGACGATTTAACATTTGTTGAGCATGGTTAAAATAGGATCTCATCTCCACCATCCGAGGGCTTAACAAGAAAGGAGAACGTCGGGTTAAGGTTTGGGTGCCGATATCAAGAGTCGGCATTAAAATTTTGAGGGTTAGGGGTAATTTTTGGCTCAAATAGAGTTGCGTTTGAGGGGTGGCAAAGGATCTGAGGTAATTATCGCTTAAATAGGGACGATAAATTAGAGCTTCTGAGCTAAATTGTTTTAAAAAAGCCAAAGTAACTCCTTTTACTCCCTCTCGAACCGGTTTTGCCTCTTCTCCCATGACTTCTCGTACAAGGGTGCTTTGAGCGATCGCACTGTCGAGATTACTGACATCGGTGACGCTCATGTGGGTTGCCCCCATCGCTAAGATAAGGTATTTCTCGTGTTTAAGCTGCTGAAAGGGACGGAGTTGATGGGAGACAATGGGGGTAATTCCATCGTCACTGCTTGATAAAATCAAACTGGGAACGGTCACTTGGGACAAATCCTTAAATAATTCTCCTGTAATTGGATTTAAGGCAATAATTCCTTTAATTCGAGCATCTTTGAACTGTAATTGGGCATAAGGTAACTTAGCAGCCGAACACTGTAACCAGTCTGCTGGAGAACGTTCCAACGGGGCTAAGCGTTGACATGATTGACGTAACCGTTTTAGATCTAAGGTTGCACCCGCTAAGGCAAAGGCGGTGTATCCTCCAAATGAATGTCCCACCATAACCACTGATTGTGTTGGCAATTGATTCTGAAAGGGGGGAAGACGGTTTAAACGGGCTAAGCGATCTAAGACAAAGCGGACATCTTGCGGCCGCTCAATAAACTCAGACGCAGACAGAATTTCGTTAGAATCTACTCCCCAAGCGGAATCGACTAAGGCTTGGATATTACTGCCCGGATGTTCAAGTGACACCACAGTAAAGCCATGGGATGCTAAATGGTGGGCTAAATACATCCCAAAACGACGATCTGCCGCAAAACCGTGAGACATGACCACCAAAGTATTTTCTGTGGTCTTTCCCGTATAAATATCCAG
Organism: Microcystaceae cyanobacterium; assembly: GCA_041746575.1. Classification (GTDB taxonomy): domain Bacteria; phylum Cyanobacteriota; class Cyanobacteriia; order Cyanobacteriales; family Microcystaceae; genus JBGTGT01. Next base: position 38,327 of record JBGTGT010000101.1, on the reverse strand, counting down.
AGGAATTCTTCTTTTTCGACGAATATCTTCAAAAAATAAGGTTCTAACCTGTACCGATTGCTCTCCGACTTGACTGGGATCACTGATCGCTTTTGCGAGGGATACGGTGGATGATTGAAAGGCTTGCCTGAGATAGGGGCGCAGTAATTGGCCTTGCCAAGAGGCACTTTTAACTTGAATCCCCATTTCGGTTAATTTCGCCAGATCGACAGTTAAATTAGGGGCAGGATAGGCGCGGACGAAGGATAAAAAGCGAAAATCTTCGTTTTGTTGCCAGCTTTCAATCAATGCCGCTTTCAGGGTTGCTTCCGTGGTATTGGGTAAAGCCGTCGTCAGTTGTTGGAGTAATTTTTTCCCATCTCCCGACTTTTCGATTTGTTCTAAAAACGCGATCGCGACAGCACTATCCACATTTAAGCGTTGTCCCAATAACTGCTGGGTTTTGGGGGTCAACAACCAGCGATCAGCGTCCAAATGGGGCGGAATTTCGCCTGTTTTTTGCCAATATTCTAAATCTTTTAGCTCAAACGACCGTTGCCATCCGCTAACACGTAGGGTTAACACATCGGCAGCGATCGCGCGACAGCTTAGAGAACTGCTTAGACTCAAAAGAAGCATTAATATGCCACTGATCCTAGGGGCTATCCAGAATCGCCAAGGCCAACGTATGATCATAAGAACTCATTGCGATAAACTGAGTTTGTCTCGTCATCCCTTATTTCAACGAGAAGGGATAACCTTACTTAACTTAATCACTAAGATTCCCAAAATAGCAGAGTTAACGATCACCTTTCTGCTCACAATGGAACATTTTGTTAAAGTTTGATTCGGCGCAATTTTTCTTCACAAAACTTAGGACTGGGGATTTCTAAAGATCCGTTTAATGGTAGTGAGTAAAACTTCGGGTTCATAGGGCTTAATGACATAATCTGAAGCCCCTTGTTTTAACGCCCAATAAATATCGGCCTCGGTGTTTTTTGTCGAACAAATAATGACAGGAATATGTTTGGTTTTTGGATCTTCTTTAATATCTCGACAGGCCTGAAAACCATTTCTCTCTGGCATAACAATGTCTAAAATGACCAAATCGGGCAGGTCTTGGCGGATTTTTACCAAAGCGTCCTTGCCATTGCTGGCACTCTTAACGGTGTATCCGCATTCTGTTAGCAACTCAATCATGTACTCTCGTTGAGTCTGACTATCATCAACGACTAGAATGGTACTCATAGGGGATCTCTTTCTCTTACACAGGGGTTTGCTCTATTCTTCTAACTATAGTGTATTTGCTCCCGCTTCTGAGTCCTGATTACACCATTGATTTTTTGGGTAGCAGACAGTAATCGTACTAAGTTGACGATCGCAAAAAGAACGATTGAATGAACGATTCTTTAACCCAAACTCAGGTTAACGGGATGGGACTTTTACGGTTGCCTTTTTCCCTGCACTCCACCAAGCGATCGCATAGGGTTGAGCTTCACGGGTTACACTTTGACGAGATTGAACCCGAATTTTATAGTATCCTGTTTGGGGAATACGACAAAAAATATGTTCTAAGCTATCTCCGTCACTTAGAGAGGCGCAGACATAACCGGTGTGAGCCGCAGATTCAGATAATAAATATACATCTAAATTATTTAACCCTCGATTGATAAATGACTCTCCTTTGTCATATTGCTGGTTATGATTGCTATCGTTGAGTTCAATCTGACGATCCCATGCCAGTGTAATCGAAATAAAGCTATCCTTAACGAGAGGCTCTTTTAAGGAATATTCTTGATGATTTTGGGGAGGCAAGCTGTCATAATTCCAGCCAATTGCCGGAACTTTTATCCTCGGTGACCATTGACCGCCATTAAACTGCTGATAGGCTCGATAGGCGTTTAAATGTCCCGTTCCCATCTCAATATCGAGGGGAATCTTAGGATTACGATAGGCATCGGATTGTAACCACGTTCGACTATTTTTACTGAATAGGGTGCGAGTCATGCCCAAGGCTAACCCATTCCCCTGATCAGCGATTTTATCGGCAGAATTCAATAATACCGCCTTCATAACTTCGTGGCGACGGGCGGCCAGTCCCCAGTGCAGCTGACGAGTGTGGAGAAGGCGATCGCCCCATTCTTGCAATAAGGCCACTGTTCCCGTAATGTGGGGGGCGGCAAAACTGGTGCCACTGACCTCATTAATCTTGCCGCTTAAGTCGTAGAGTAATAATTTATGACCGGGGGCGGTTAAATTAATCGCCCGTCTTGCGCCTTCATTAATCTCCCGTTTAATCAAACTGCGACCGACTCCCAAGGGAAAGTCACTGAGGTTGGCAAAATCGACCTTTTGATAGATGCCATCTCGTTTTGCGGTGTAGGCAGTCGTAATTCCATTATATTGGTCAGTGGGAATGGGAATCCCTCCTTTTCCTTGATTTCCCGCCACTACATACAACACATCATGGACACGGGCTGACCAATCAATACATTGAGTTAAGAGGGCATTACCGTCTAAGGTGGCGTTTTGGCGACTATCGCGTTCTAAAGATTCCCCGAAACTGAAATTGATGGCACGGACATCTTCTCCGTTTTGTTGGGCAATGTGTTGGGCGGCTAAACATTCCTCGATTTGCCCCCCATATTTTAAAACCCCTACAGCAGCTGTATATAAATTGGCCGCCGGCGCAACCCCTCTTAAGCGTTTATCTTGACTGGCTAAGACGGTGGCGACCATCGCCGCATGATGATCGACATTAGCGTTCGGTTTTGCGTCTTTGTTACGAAAATAAATCCCTTTTAGGTTATAAACGGGATGCCATGCCGCCACTTTATCAAAACCAAATTTCCCCGGGCGTCCAATTTCTACTTGACCAATGCCAATTTTGCGCCCTGTTAATGTGTAGGGAGGATTATGAAGACGTTCTGCATCAATTCCCGCTTCTCCAACGGAAGTATTCAAGGCATGAACGGGAATACTCAAGGATGAGCCGATTAAACTGCTCAAAAATAGTTTAAAGTACCAATTTGTTTGCATATTTTGCTTAAATTAAATGGTTTAATCTCTAAAGTTCATCTGCTTCGTAGGTATAAAATTGCTCAAAGATACCCAAGGACGTAAATTGATAACTAGGAACGGGGGAAGGCATCCATAATTTAGTCTCATAGATGCTAAAAAGAAGATAATTTGCTCTTATGGTTTTTTGAGCAATAATTTGCTGAATTTGCGGCCTTCCTGTATCTACCAACGTTTTGCAATAGCTGGTTAATGCACCTCTAAGCTCTTGAGCGACTTGATTACAAACTTCTTGTTTAAGATAGGTACTAAGAGCATCCGTGGCATAAGCTTCGTATTCTCGTTGACCGGGGTTAGTGACAATGAGCATTCCTCCCATCACCCCTAGCACCAGCCCCCCTACCATGGCGGTCACTTTTGAGCCTTTCATTGCGGTTTTAATCGACACGGCTTTTTAGATTGATCACACTGAGCGATTGTTACCTTTTAATCCTATGTTATAATAGATTTTGCAAATGGCGAGCGTAGCCAAGTGGTTAAGGCAGTGGATTGTGGTTCCACCACTCGCGGGTTCAAGTCCCGTCGTTCGCCCTGATGACTTTTCTATTGCGCTGGTAGGGCTTAATTTTTTAGATAGTTAAAGATTGGGCAAGGTTTTAAAATCAAGAAAGCAATCGTAAAAGTTAAGGACCAAAAATTTCTCATTTTCGATCCTTAATTTAAAATTAAACAGGTGAGAGTTGTTTAATCTTATCTTCTAATGATTGCATCAAAGAATCGTAGGGTTGAACAAATTTTTCGAGTCCTTCTTCTAACAGTTCATTAGTGACTTGGCTGAGATCAATATTAACGTCCGAATCTTGCAGACTCGCCAGTAAGTTTTTGGCTTCTTCTACATTCATTTCAATCCGATTTTCTGGGGGTTGGCAGTGATCTGCACAGGCTTCAAGAGTATTCGGGGGAAGGGTATTCACTGTATTAGGAATCATGAGCGCATCGACGTACATCACATCACTATATTGGGGGTTTTTAGTGCTGGTGCTTGCCCATAAAAGTCGCTGTATATTTGCGCCTTTCTCTGCTAAGGTTTGCCAACGACGACTCTTGAGAATCTCTTGCTGTTTTTGGTAAGCCAATTTGGCTTGGGCAATAGCCACTTTTCCTTTTATCTTCTCCAAACGGGCTTCTTCGCTGAGGTTTTCGGTGCCAATTTTACTGAGTTTTTGATCAATACAATCATCAATCTTCGTGTCAATGCGACTCAGAAAAAAACTGGCGACGGAAGCAATTTTATCAATGGGTTGATCTTTAGCAATTCGATTCTCTAACCCTCGAATATACGCCCAAGCGGCCTGTTCATAACTTTCTAAAGAAAACAGCAGAGTAACATTAACATTAATGCCTTGTCCGATCACCCGTTCTATAGCAGGAAATCCTTCCGCTGTACCGGGAATTTTAATCATCACATTAGGACGATTAACAGCTTGATAGAAACGTAATGCTTCCTCTACTGTTTCTTGGGTATCTTTGGCTAGGTGAGGGGATACTTCCAGACTCACAAAGCCGTCTTGTCCATGGGTTTCTTCATATAAGGAACGAAAGCGATCGCAAGCATTCCGGATATCTTCGAAAACGAGAGATTCGTAAATTTCTGATACTGATTTATTGGCTTTGATTCCTGCCTCGATATCCGCATCATAAATCGGATTTCCTGAAATGGCTTTTTCGAAAATAATGGGGTTGGAGGTAATTCCTCGGAGTCCATATTTTTCCATCATTTCTTCAAGTTCACCTGACGCGATCAAAGGACGACTAAGATTGTCCATCCAAATACTTTGTCCGTAGTCATTAATGGCTGAAAGGGGGTTATTTGTCATTGGTTTGATTCCACTTACTTTACGATTTACAAAAAGATTAACTGGGAAAGGAAGTTTGATTGCTTTTGCAGTTACTGATCTTGTCCAAAAATAGATTGAGCGAGTTGTATTTCTTCGGCTGTTCCTTTGACCACCACTAGATAGTTTTTCTCTAAGGGTTGATCGTCGCTATTTTTAATATCTGCGTCAGGTTTAGGTGCCTCTATCCCTCCAATTTCAGTCATTAAACCGAAACCCACTGCTCCCACGATCCCCCCCATCAAAGGGGCGAAGTAATGAATCGCTCGGAAATTGTCTAAGGCGGCTAATCCTAGACTGAAAAAATTAGTGGTTAATAAACTAAGAAATAAACCGACTAACGCCCCCATTACTCCTCCCGTAATCGCTCCCGTTTTGAGGTTGGCAAGGGCTTGCGTATTTTTCAGTTGAAGTCGAGGTTTAAAGTTTTTCGTTTCTATTGTAATTTTTTCGGGGGCGATTCCCTTCGTTTCTAATTGTTTTTGAGTAGCAACGGCCGCTGATTCAGTGGGAAACTTTGCCCAAGTTGTTTCTAATTTGGCCGAATTTGATAAGGATTGTTGAGACATCTTCCTATTTCCCCAACGCTATAATATGATTAAGTTTGCTGATCTTAAGCGACTGTTATGTATGCACGAAATGCACGAATATCTAACTCTATTTTGAAATTAACAAATCATTTATCTTTTCCACATCACCCTTCTGACCGAAAATAAATCGTCATAATATTAATCTATCTTTTGACAGAGCATTAGTTATTTCTGCTGATGGATGAGTTTTTGAGTAAAAATAATTATGCTGTTTCAGCTAGTGTAACTTTTATTATTTATTACAAAGTAAAATCGGTGAAGTTTAGCCAGTGGCTTAGGATCATTATTTTTGTAATTTGTTTGTGGATTTGTTGGCAAATTCGCAATGTTTTACTGTTAACTTTTACTGCCGTTGTTTGTGTCGTTGTCTTAAATCGAGCCGTTAAACGTTTACATCGGTGGATACCTTCTCGGAATGTTGCTGTATTGATATCAGCGAGTGCCGTCTTATTAATGTTGGGAATTTTTGGAGTAATTGTTTTCCCTCCTTTTGCCAATCAGTTACAAGAATTTTTTTACTTAACGCCACAAGTAACGGCGCGTCTGCAAGATTGGGTAATATCCCTTGAAAATACTTTTCCTGCTTTCCGAAATATTCAGAGTATTGATTATCTTTTCCAACAACTTCAATCTCTCGATTTAGAAATGGTATTTGGACGGTTTTTCACCTTATTTTCTAATACTTTAACCATTACTTTAAATCTGTTATTGTTGATTGTTCTCACCCTCATGATGTTATTAAATCCTACTCCTTATCGCCACCTTTTTTTGAAAATGTTTCCCGCCTCACGTCGTCGTCAAGTAGATAAAGTCCTCGATCATTGCGAAGAAGCGATCGCCGGTTGGTTTATTGGTATCATCTTTAATATGACTGTGATTGCAACGATGAGCATGATAGGTCTTTGGATTTTGGGAGTTCCCCTTGCTTTTGCGAATGGTTTACTGGCTGGTTTATTAACATTTATTCCTAATTTGGGACCCACAATTAGTGTCGTTCCGCCTGCGGCGATTGCCCTCCTAGAAAAGCCTTGGAAAGCGATTGCTGTTGTTTTACTTTATTTTCTGATTCAGCAGGTTGAAAGCAATATATTAACCCCCATGGTGATGCAAAAACAAGTCTCTTTGTTGCCAGCCGTCACTTTACTCTCTCAAATTATCTTTGCTATCTTTTTTGGTTTTTTAGGACTCTTGCTGGCTTTACCTTTAACGTTAATTACTCAAGAATGGCTGAAGGAATTTTGGGTTCAAGGTTTTTTAGATCATCATTAATTTTCATAGAATGTTGATGGTGTCAGTTTTTTCGATTCGTTTTGTCTTTTGAAATAAAGCTTTCAAGGGTTACCAACAAACCTTCAATTATTGATGAAGTACGTCTCCCATTATTTTTGAAAAGTGCTATAACTATCAATATTCAACATTGCCAACTCTATGATGGAACAACTTCTCACACATTTCACCCAGAATCCGCTTGTTTCCTTTACGATTCTTTTATTGGTGGTCTTAACCTTACCCCCTTTATTTGAAAAGCTTCGTTTACCCGGTTTAGTGGGGTTATTATTTGCGGGAGTTCTTTTAGGTAAAAATGGCTTAAATTTACTGAATGCCGACTCAGAAAGCATTAAATTATTGTCTGATATTGGTAAAATTTATTTAATGTTTGTAGCGGGTTTAGAAGTAGATTTAGATGACTTTAGACGAACTAAAAATCGATCTTTTGGATTTGGTTTTACGACCTTTATTTTTCCGATGATTGCGGGAATTTTAGTGGGTCGTTTTTTCGATTTTAGTTGGAATTCGTCTATTTTAATCGGTTCATTATTGTCTTCTCATACGCTTTTAAGTTATCCTATTGTGCAACGGTTAGGGGTGGTGAAAAATGAGGCAGTAACCATCACGATTGGCGCAACGATTTTTACCGATATTGCAGCACTTTTAGTATTAGCAGTTTGCGTGTCCATTCATCAAGGGTCTTTTTCTCCTGAACAATTAATTCTTCAATTAGCAGCAGTAGCCATTTATGCCATTTTAGTTTTATTCGGTTTAGATTGGGCTGGCAGGATATATTTTAAGAAAACAGGCGATCAGGAAAGTAATCAATTTTTATTTGTTTTATTAGCAGTTTTTCTATCAGCAGTCGGCGCACAGATTATTAATGTAGATAAAATTGTCGGGGCATTTTTAGCGGGTTTAGCGGTTAATGATGTGGTGGGAAGGGGGCCGTTAGAAGAAAAAATTGAATTTGTGGGAGGAACATTGTTTATTCCCTTTTTCTTTGTGGGAATGGGATTATTAATTGATATCCCTGCTTTTGTTACAACGGTGCGCGACGAATTTTGGCTAATGTCAGGTATTGTAGTCGGTTTAATTTTCTCTAAATTTATAGCCGCTTTTGTCATTAAATTTATTTATCGCTACACGCTAAATGAATTATTAACCATGTGGTCACTATCCCTACCTCAAGTCGCCGCAACCTTAGCCGCCGCTTTAGCCGCCTATCAATCGATTAATCCAGACGGACAGCCTCTAATTTCCAAATCCGTGTTTAACAGTATTATTGTTTTAATGTTAGTCACGTCTATTTTGGGTCCCATCTTAACGAATAAATTTGCTCGTTATTTATCTGTCCCTAAAACTCAATTATCTTCCGCTCAAAACGCCACTGCTGTCAGCTTAGAAGACGGGTTATCGACTACAGAATCCTTGGCAAAACCCTCTATTTTTACGGTGGTTGTTCCGATATATAATCCTCATACTCAACGCTATTTAATTGAAATGGCTTCTTTTTTGGCACGTCATGAGTCGGGACTCGTTATTCCTCTTTCTATCGCTAAGGCAAGCGTTCATATGGATGATCCTGAAGTGACTGGCTCTCTTCGACAAAGCCATCGCCTGCTTGAACAAGCGGTCGAAATCACCTCAAAATTGGATGTAAATGTTCAGCCAAAAGTGCGCATTGATGATGATATTGCCGCAGGAATTAGTCGCACGGCGAGGGAAAAAAATGCCAGTTTAATTATTATGGGATGGAGTCAGACAACGGGAATTCGCGCTAAGCTATTTGGCAATGTAATTGATAATGTTTTCTGGTCAATTCATTGTCCGGTTGCTGTCGTTCGCTTATTAGATGAACCCCGCAATATTCATAATATTTTAATTCCGATTAAGATCCTGAATGCTCAAACGGTTCAAGTGATTAAATTCGCTCAACTATTTGCGGCCGCAAACCAAGCTTCTATTACGTTACTTCATGTTTGCGATCGCCGCACGCCCGCCGAACAAATTGTAGAATTTAAGGAAGAATTAGCGACGCTTTTGACGACGACTGGTTTATCAGTTAAATGCCGCATTAAAGTCGTTCCCTATGAAAACGTGGCAGAAGTGATTCTTCGTGCCTCTCATGCCTTTGATTTGGTTATCTTACGGTCGATGCGTCGTCGTACCGCCGGAGGATTGGCAGTCAGCGATGTTACCACAGAAGTTTTAAAGCAATTAAACGCCTCAGTGGTCATATTTGGCGAACCCCATTCCTAACTTTAAGCCAAGCTTTTGGGATAGAACCGAAAAATCAACAAACCGTTTATATTTCTTTGATTTTTCAAGATAAAGAATCTGTTATGCTGGAAATGAGGACTTTTATCAGTATAAGGTATCGCTTATGGGGTGTGAGTTAACCAGTTTCAAGCTCAGACAACTCAACCGATTAGCCCTTATTGTTGTGTTGAGCTTCAGTTTCACGAGTGTTGCAACAATCACTTCCGCCGAACCCAATCCGATTACCCAATTTCGTCAAGATTTGCCCCAATCCCGTTCTTTTCAAAGCTCAAATCAGCCCTTTTCTCAAGTAACTGCCGTCTCAGAATTACGGGATGTTGAACCCACTGCTTGGGCTTATGAAGCGTTAAGAAGCCTTGTAGAACGTTATGGCTGTATTGTTATCCTGAGCGAACCTTTCGGGGAAATCGAGCGTTGACTCGCTGGGAGTTTGCCGCCGGATTGAGTGCTTGTTTAAATACGATGGAACGACGGCTACAAGAAAATGTTGCCGTTTCGCGAGAAGACTTAGATAAACTCAAACGATTAGCGGTAGAATTTCAAGAAGAATTGACAGCATTGGGGACAAGAATTGATAATCTAGAATCTAGAGTCACTTACCTAGAAGATCATCAATTTTCGACCACAAAAACCTTATTTGCTCAAGTTATCTGGTCAGTCGGTGATACCTTTGGCGATCGCGTTGGGGGGAATCAAGATGAAACCCAGACGAGTTTAGGATATCGTATTCGCTTCAATATGGAAACGAGCTTTACGGGGGAAGATACTTTCAGAACGCGCCTACAAATGAGTAATTTGGTCAATAATGATCCTTTTACAGGGACAATTATGACTCGCCTTAACTATGATGACAATTCCAACAACCAACTTCAAACTCCCCATCTATGGTATCGTACCCCTCTGGGTTCATCTTTAACCTTGCGAGTAGGTCCAATGCAAATTAATGATTTTATGGCGTTGATCCCCGGATTTTGGGTTATTTTAAATCCTGAAAATGACAGCCGTAATGCAACCCCATGGGTGGGACATCTGCGTACGAGTTTTAATTTTTAACCAAGAGGGAAAAAGGAATCGTAAACAGCAGTGTTATTTTAGATGTTGTAAAGTTTATGTAGCCTATCCATCAAGATGGGTTATTAAAATCACGATAGCTTGACCTCAGTAAGTATTTATTTGCCATGCCATCTCGTAAGAATAGAACATCCCGTCGAGGTTTTCTCAAAGGAGTTGCGCTGAGCGCAGCAGCCGTGACGAGCGCAGACTTATTAAAAAGTCAGAATGCTGTTGAGGCTTCTGGAGACGGTTTTTATCCAGTTCAGCCCTCCCAATCCCAATCTCTAGAGTTTGACTTTACACAGCAATCTGGAGCTCTACAACCTGATCGCATCGTTGATAGTGCTTGTCAGTTTTGCAATAGTCTTTGCCGATTGAAAGTGCATGTCAAAGACAATCGTATTATTGATGTCGTCGGTGAGCCAGATGATCCGGTGCAAGCCGGCGGATTTTGCGTCAAAGGACCTATGATGACGCAATTGGTGTATAACCGATTTCGCCTGACTCGTCCAATGAAGCATGTTTCAGGCAATAAGGGATCACCCGATTCTCAATTTGAACCCATTTCTTGGGATGAAGCTCTCGAGGTAATAGCGACGAAATTTCTGGCATTACGTGATGCGGGAGAAGCAAAAGCGATCGCCAACAAAACTTCTGGCAGACTCCCGCGCGGCACTGGATCATTAGTGGGTCGATACTTTACTCTATTGGGCAGCCCCAATGATACCGATGTAGGACCAGTGTGTAACGATGCTGGAGGAAATGCCTTAGCCTGGACACTGGGGATGGGCAACTTTACTAACGGCTATGGCATTGACGGTGCAACCGGAAAAGAGGATTTGGGCGCAGCAAAACTCTTCCTCTTTTTAGGCACCAATCAGGCTGAAACGCATCCTGTAACGTTTGCCTATCTTCTCAGAAGTCGCACTCAAACAAAGGCAAAGTTGATTGTAGTTGATCCACGATTGACACCGACAGGCGCACAAGCAGATGAGTGGATTGCACCCAAACCCCATACTGATTTGGCCTTAGTTTTGGGAATGTTGCACCATATCATTACCAACAATCTCTACGATGCTGAATTTGTGGCGAAATGGGTATTGGGATTTGAGCAACTCAAGAATCATCTTGTCACTCAAAATTACACCCTGCAATGGGCTGCCGAGGTCACTGATGTACCTATAGCCAAAATCCGTCAACTCGCCACAGTTTATGCCACAACCAAGCCTGCTGCCATTTTCTGTAATGCCGGGATTTCTCATCAACTCGGCGCATTTGACACCTATCGCACCTTAACCTTTCTAGCTGCCATTACAGGCAATATTGGTATTCCTGGGGGGGGATGCAACTTTATGCATAACACTTGGCCTGGGGGATTAAATTTGCCCCTGATTCAAGCTACTGTACCGAAAAAAGATGTGGCGTTACCTGTTGGTCCCGATTACTTTGCCGAATCGATTCTGACCAGCGATCCCTATCAGTTAAAAGCACTGGTTACCCAAGGTAATCCCTTAATTGCTTCTGCTGGGAATCAGAAAGTTCAAGCGGCTTATCAACAATTAGATTTTTACGTTTATACCGGATTGTTCATGGAGGAGTCGGCGTACTACGCCGATATCATTCTGCCTGTCACAAGTGGCTTTGAGATGGAAACCGTTTATATGCGGCGAGATGATCGCGCGATTCGCTGGCAAAATCAAGTTGTTCCGCCTGTTGGAGAATCTAAACCAGACTGGCATATCTGGATTGATTTGGCTCATGCGACAGCCAAACTTGATCGAAGTCATCCAGCTGAATACTGGACAACGCATTTCCCACTGGCTTGGAAAGACTATCGTACGCTCTGGTCAACGTTTGTGCAATATACTCCAGGCATGGGTGGGATGACACAAGCCAGAATGGAGAAACGAACGGAACCGTTACGATATCCTTGTCCTACGGCTAAGCATCCTGGAGTCAGTACGCTCTATTTGGATCACCCTTCTTGGTATGAAGCGGCAGAATCAATCGATCCAAAGAATAAGGGCAAACGATTTCTGACACCAAGCGGCAAAATAGAACTCTACACAACTGAACTGCAACAACGGTTAGCCAAAGCGGGACATAACGCCTTGCCGAGCTTTTACACCCACCCCGAGGTTACTGGACAACATCCAACCATTGAGTACACCGCCGAACTGGTTCAAAATCCCGTCAATCCTCAAGCACTGACTCCCAAAGTCAAATTGGGTAAGCGATCGCTGGGAACGGTTCATCAGCAATATCCCCTGATGGGAATGTCCGGTCGCTCCAGTGTGGTTCATTTTCATTCGGTTACCCATTGGACTTACACGGGAGAACAAATGAATGGCATTCGTTTGATTCAAATTCACCCGAAGACGGCTCAAGCTCAAGGGATTCAGAATGGGGACTCGATCCGTGTGGAAAGTCCGAGAGGAGCTATTACAGGAACGGCTTTGTTGTGGGAACACATCCGCGAGGATACGATTTTTGTGCCAAACTGGTTTGGTCCTCAACAAAAAATGGCGATCGAATTAGGAACCCCTCTCTATAAACCGACAAACTTATTGGTCGATGACCAATACTACGATAATCTATCAGGTCAGCAAGCCTATAAGTGCTTTGCTTGCCGGATTAGAAAGGCATAGCGATCGCTCCTAACGTCTGCTCGTCATCTGGATCTAATTCTACATAACTCTCTTTTTTAAGCAAATTTAGGTTAAAAATCTAAAAATTATCCTTCATTCCTCGTAATTTCGCAAAGACTCTTACAGGATCTTGATGTTGCGTCACCGATTGCAAAGCAGGACTATCCCAGCGTAAAAAAGGATTAGTGGCTTTTTCTAGACCTAAAGCCGAGGGAATCGTCGATTCGTCGTGATTACGAGCAATTTTGACTTTTTCTAAACGCTCCTGTAAGTCTGGGTTATCCCCCTCTACTGTAAGGGCAAAACGCAAGTTACTTAAAGTATATTCATGGGCGCACCAAATTCGAGTATAATCGGATAAATTACGGATTTTACGGAGAGAATCTACCATTTGCGTCGGTGTCCCTTCAAATAATCGTCCACATCCCCCTGCAAACAATGTGTCGCCACAAAACAGGTCTCCCCATTCCCCTTCTTGAGTGGGAGGGAAATAATAAGCAATATGACCGTAGGTATGGCCGGGGACAAAAAAGACAGTGGCTTCCCGTCCGGCAAATTCAACGCGATCGCCTTCTTTGAGATACACTTGTTGATGGGGAATGCGGCCTTTATCTGCTTCGCCACCGTAAACGCAAAGATTAGGATAACGACGTTTTAGTTCATTATTTGCCCCTACATGATCTGCGTGATGGTGAGTATTAAAAATAGTCACTAATTCAGCATCTAAAGCTTGTAAACAGTCTAATACCGGTTTTGCTTCTGCGGGGTCAACCACGGCGGCCGTGTGATTTTCCGAATCATGCAGTAAAAAGATATAGTTATCAGAGAGAGCCGGTAAACGATGAATATCCATAATCCCCTAAAATAAAATTGCCTTTCTCGTTTACTATTATTAACGATTTACTATTAACAATCAACTGAATTCTCGAATGCTGCATTTGAAAAATCTTCACTATCATCCCCCAGCGACCCCTAAACCGATTTTAAAGGGAATTAACCTCGAACTCGCCTCTCAAGAATTGGGTTTGATTATTGGCCCCTCTGGCTCAGGAAAAACCACCCTTTTAGAAATTTTATCGGGATTTGCCGAACCCACAGGAGGCAGTATTTTTTGGAATCATCAAGCGTTAAACCCGCTACATTTACAACAGCTTGCTGGATTGGTTTTTCAATTTCCTGAACGGCATTTTTGCGGCTGTAATTTATTGGAGGAATTACGCTTAGGCCATCCCGATATTCGTAGAGACCAAATTAGAAACGCTTTACAAGAAGTGGGCTTAGATCATCTCTCATTAGAAACCTCCCCTGATGCGCTGAGTGGGGGACAACAAAGACGCTTATCTTTAGCCGTTCAACTCATTCGTCAACCGAATTTATTATTATTAGATGAACCCACCGCAGGACTCGATTGGTCAATGCGTCATCAATTGGTAAAATTGTTAGGTAAATTAAAACAACATTGGACTCTATTAGTAGTGAGTCATGATTCAGGAGAATTATTAGAAATTGCCGATCGCTGTTGGCAAATTAAGCACGGAGAATTAACCTTGCTTGAGCCAATGAGGTTAAAAAAGTCAAGTTAATGATTGAGTATTAAATTGAATGATAGAACAATGGCAACCCCTAAATCCGCTGTGGCAAGACACTTTAAATTGGCAACCTCATTCTAATCAAATTCAACAATTTGAGCAACTTTACGATACAATCCTAGTAGGAAATCGTCAATTTAATTTAACTCGTATTACTGAACCTGTTGAATTTTGGGAGAAACATTTATGGGATTCTTTAGCCCCCATTTACTATCACAAAGATTTATGCAAAAAACAACAGTTAAAAGCCATTGATATTGGAACAGGAGCAGGTTTTCCGGGTGTTCCAGTTGGAATTTGTTTTTCCGATTGGCAGGTCACATTATTAGATTCTATTTACAAGAAAGTTAATTTTGTGAATCATCTGATTGTTAATTTAAAACTAAAAAACTTAAATTGTATTGCTGATAGGGTAGAAAAAGTTGGACAGCAAAAAAAGCAACGAAATAGCTATGATTTGGCTTTCATTCGAGCGGTTGCTGAGGGTTCAGTCTGCGCAGAATATGTGCTTCCTTTATTAAAAATAGGGGGTGTTGCCCTTCTTTATCGGGGAAAATGGACAGATGAAGAAACCCTAAAATTAGAATCTGCGCTTCATTTATTAGGGGGCAAAATTCAAGACATTTATCCTTTTAGAACACCGATTACTCAAAGTGAACGCCATTGTCTTTATCTTGAAAAAATTAAACTGACTTCCCTAGAATTCCCGAGAGATGTGGGTATTCCTCGCCAAAAACCTTTATAATTATTCCTTCTCAACTGTTAACTTTACGCTTGTCTGACCCCTTATCCCATGACTCTCACGGAAAATACCTTAACCGTCAAAAATCTCGATTGGTTTTATCGGGAAATGAAGCCAGAAAATGAGCATCATTCTAATCCCGTTTTATTATTACATGGTTTACCTTCTCATAGTTATACTTGGCGTAAAATAATGCCTGATTTAGCTAAAAATGGCTTTTATTCCATGGCACCGGACTGGATAGGGTCAGGATTTTCGGCAAAACCCGACAAACGAGACTTTTCTTATACAACTGATTCCTATGTCACCGCCTTACAGGGTTTTATTGAAGCGTTAGAAGTTGAAAGCGTCTCCCTTATTTTACAGGGATTTTTAGGACATTTGGGCATACAATACGCTTTTACTCATCCAGAAAAAATTCATCGCCTGATCATTTTGAATACGCCTCTTGCCCCGACGGATAAACTGCCGGCTAAAATGAAGCAGTGGGGATTTCCTTTGCTTGGGGATATGTTGACCCAAGATCCTTTATTAGTGGATCGTACCTTAGAAGGGGGCAGTGGTTTCGTGATTTCGGATCAAGATTTAGCGATTTATCGAAAACCTTATCTCAAAAGTTCCTCCGTCGGTCGAGCATTAGGAACGACCATTAAACGTTTACAATTAGGCAATACCCTTACAGATTGGCAACAAAAATGGTCAACGTGGGAAAAACCGACCTTAATTGTCTGGGGAGTCGCTGACCCTTGGTTATCTATTGATGAAGCTGAAAAATTGGCAAAAACCTATTCTAACATCGAATTAGAGACGTTAGTGGCAGGGAAACACTATCCCCAAGAACATTGGTTTGAAGAAATTACCCCGTTGATTGTAAACTTTTTGCGTCGTCAGACTTTGTAAAACGACCCATTCTTGAGAAAATCAAGAAAGAATCCTCAATGTCTCTTTAAATAAGGGTTGCTGAAAATAGGTTAACGGCGACTGCTGAGGGATATTAAAACAAAAAACGTTATTTTGAAGGAAAAAGCTAAATCATGTTTCGTTTACGACCCATACTATCAGTTATCTTAGTTTTGGTTGCGACTTTTCTCGTAAGTTGTGGTAGCGGCAATGTTTCTAAAATTCCGACTACTTATACTCCTGAAAAGATTGAACAACTACAGGTTCTCATTGATCCCATTGAGGACGCAAGAGAGAAAATGGCCGTCTTAAAGGACTTGATTGCAGAACAAAACTGGGTAGATACCCGAACCTTTATTCATGGACCTTTAGGGACATTACGTCGCGATATGGTCAATTTATCGGGTTCTTTGTTGCAGAAAGATCAAAAAATTGCCAAAGAAACGGCTAAAGAGTTATTTGGTCATTTCGAACGCATTGATACGGCTGCTAAAGACCGTGATGCTTCTATAGCACAAACTCAATTCAGGGAAGCTATCAAAGACTTTGACACCTTTTTGAATTTACTTCCTAGTAATCGTTAACTGGGTTAATAGTGTTTAGTCGATAGTGTCTAGTTGTGAGCTAAAAATAAAACGATTCACTATTCACTATTCACTATTCACTATTGCCAATCGTTCCATGTATCTTGCCAAGACAACCATAAGGAAGAAGCTTGATCTTTTCGCTGTTCAAAGTTAGCTGCAATCGTAATTAAAATGATGCCGACAATTAAGCCAATTACCCATTTTAAAAAAGCATATTTGAAGCTTAAAATTAATAATTGATATACACTGGTTAAAATAAAAGTAATTGTACCCACAAATAAAAAGGCACGAATTTTAAAGCCTAATCCAGCAAAAATGCTAAGTAATCCCAGACCAGCAGGAATTAATCCTGTCTTTTGATAGAATAAAAGCGCAGTAAGGGCAATAATTCCACTACCCGTTAACTGAAGGTAATGACGTAATTTATAATGAGGGGGCTGTTGTAAAGTTGGGTCAACCTGAGCAATATAAATGAGGGTTGAACCCATTAAAGAAATCGGCCAAATTAGTTCTTTAATATTCGCTTCGTCAAGGAATTGTGCAATTAATCCATTCATAAAACCTAAACTTAAATAACTCCAGCGAATATTTCTTTCAGTAAAGGTTATGAGCAGATAAAATATAGCTAAAATTAATAAGCTAAGTTTTGATAGGTCTGAGAATACGATTAAAGTAATGGCAAAAACGATTAAGGGTAAGATTAAGGCAGAATGTTTCCACGGTTCTTTACGCCATCCCAAATGTGTCCAAGGCAGATAATATACACCCACAGCAATAAACGGTGTAATCATTAGCCAATATTGATCAAATGAAGCTAAATTTGACCAGATTAAGCGGGCAATAATGACCGTTATAATGACATCTATCCACCCTAAATATATCCAACTATCTTCTTGCTGTCTCAGGTTTCTCCCTTGTAAAAATCCATAGATGCTGATGCAGAATGTGCCTAGTAAAACTAAGGGATGAAGCGTTATTTTTTCAGTCATCATTAACAGAAGAGAACTTGCTTTTAATACACCCGCCACTCCCCAATAATAATGACCTATTCTTTCGATTTCGGTTACCCTTAAATAACCGAGCGAGGATTGTCTTTGTCGTCGTTTTAGCTGAGTGAATAAGTAATAAATAAAAGCGATC
This sequence comes from Microcystaceae cyanobacterium, assembly GCA_041746575.1. Classification (GTDB taxonomy): domain Bacteria; phylum Cyanobacteriota; class Cyanobacteriia; order Cyanobacteriales; family Microcystaceae; genus JBGTGT01. The sequence continues at coordinate 20,634 of JBGTGT010000101.1, read as the reverse complement.
GCTACTGACGTTAAACTGAGATAGAGTAACGCATGAATGATAGTCTGCGAACTTTGTGACCATTGATAGATGACGCATTCATAAATCCCAAGGGAAATAACAATAAGATAAAGATGGGTTAAGCTTTTTCGCTTTGCTAGACGATAAACCGTTCCTAATCCAGTGATACCGCATCCAATGCTAACTAATCCCGTATAAGCATTAAATTCTCCACTACGGAAAAGGATAGCTAAGAATCCAAAGAGTAACGGTAGAAGATTAAGGCTTTCTAGGGTGGCGAAACGAGGTAAGTAAATGAGAAAACGATTAAATAGAATTAAAATCAGCAAAGATGCCATAATATTCCCGATAGAAACAGCTAAAATCGTCTTATCTGCTAATTCAACACCTTGTAAGATACCCAGTTCGATAAAACCTGCCACTGTATAAACCGCAAGATTGGACGGTTTTTTCCAATAACGATAAGTCATTAGGATTATTAGGGCTAAACATATCCATAAATAATTAAAATTTGCTGTAATAAAGCTAATTTGGACGAAAATTAAACGAATAAAGACTGTTAACACTAAGACAACTGCCCATGGATCGGTGGCTTTATGATAAATTCTAGAAAGGAAAGTGCGACGGGATTTGAGAGAGAGATACAGTAACCATAAAACTGCAATAATAATAGTATGATTGAGCAGTAACTGATAAGATAATGTGAAATGAGCTAGACTACCTGAGAATAGTTCTAATTGGCAAAAACTAATGAATGTTATCAAGAAACCAATGTTGATTTTGGCGGCTAAGGGTGTTCTGAAAAAGTAGGCGTTAATAAAGGTTAACAGCATACCGATGGCTAAACCTGACAAACGAATATGCGGTTGCCATAGCGTTAAACTTTGAGCAATTATGGCGAAGTAACTACTCAAAAAGGCAATATTTCTCGTTTTGTGGCGACTTTTAACCTGTGACGCTACGAATGTTAAGGTTATAGGCGTCAAAAGCCAGAGTAATCCTTGAGGATATTGCTTATTACTAGCGATAAAGCGTTCTGACGTTGGCCAGAGGAAGAAGTAGGCGATAAACGATAAAATAAAACCAAAATACCAACAACTTGTGTAAAACGTTTGTTTGGTGATTGAGGATTGGGAAAATGTTCGTGGGATACTCAACCCCCACTCTATTGCCATCAGTGCTAATAGAATACACACCCAGATTGTTAGGGATAAATCAGGAAATCGCCAGTATATTGTCGAAATAATGCCACTTAATCCGAGAAAATGACTGAAATAGACAAATATTAATTTTAAAGAACGATAACGTAAAAGATAAGTAAAGGTAACACTAGATAAAAGCAATACAACGGAACGCCATAACGGATTTACAAAACTGCTGACAATATTCAAAAAAATTAATAAAATACTTAGTTTTTCGCTAAAATTTCCTAATTGAACCTGAGATTTTTGGTCTAACCAATGGGTAAATCCAATGCCTAACCCAATCGAAGGGAAAAAGAGAACACTCAGAAATGAAAGAGGGAGAGTCGAAGAATCAGAGATATTAATGGCAAACTCTAAGATTTCCTGACGATTTGTCAGAGGAATTAACCGCCATAACAAGAAACATCCTTGAAATACAATAATAAATAATGCCAAAACATCCCCTTTTAACCAGCGACTTTGTAAGCGTTGGCTAAAGAAATGTAATGCTAACAGGGTAATTAAACACGCTTGCCAAGGAAAAGTCTGAGAAACTGTTTCTAACCACCCTAAAAAAAGCAATATGCCGCCAATTTGTTCTAAAAAAATAGTTACCGTTGGCGAAATCTGATCGGCTATCAAGCGAGGGTGATGACACTGTAGTAACCATCCCAGTAAGGCGATCGCTAACCCTAAAGACGACGGAGGAAGATGAGTGACGAAAATAGCGCGTAGCAGGATAACAGTTACCCCGTAGATGACAAATCCTTTAGGGGTGTCGAGGGAATAGCGACGGGAAGACGGCAGAATTTTGGGTATTCTCAAAGCAGTGAGAATGAAAGCAGTGGCAAGTAAGCCGACATAAGTAAATAATAAGGGGATGCTAGGATTACTCCATCCCCAATGAAGATAGCTTAACCCCAAATAATTGACAATTACCCCAATATTTTGCCTAGAAATACAAAAGTGGTAATAGAGAAAACTCAACAGTGAGGCGGCAAATATTGCTACGCCCATACTTAAAGGACGATTCCATAAGTTAAAAGCATCTATTGCCCATAAATTAATAGGTATAAGCAGTAAGGCAATTATTTCCAGTGTTTTAGACGTTAACTGTAAATTTTCTTGACGTTTTGCCCAACGACTCACTCCTAAAAAACTTAAGGTATAACTAAATAAGATTAAATATTGGCCGATATTCGGAAACGTTTGCCATTGAGTAGCCGCCAGTACGCCAGAAGAAACAATAACTAAAAATAATCCTAAAAATAGTAACCAACGAACACTTAATTCTTCCTTAAAAGATGTCCATAAATGAGAGAAAGCAGGTTGAAAATTCGTCCAAGGTTGCCATGAAAAACGTTGAAATAATGGGGAGTAAATAGGGAAAGAAGACGTCGTAACATCAATTGCTTCGGGGATAAAATCTTGAGCCGATTCTGCTTTTACCGTGTTGATTGTATTGGGTAAAGGAGAACTTAAATGGGTTTGACAAATTCGTTTAACTTGTTGATGATCAATTAACCCTAATTGTAACCAATTTTCTAATCCTTCTCGTAATTGTTCAGGATGATGGGTATTCAATCTAATTTGAAGATAAATAAATTCGTCTTGTGTCATTTCTGTTTATGATAAATAGTCAGATAAAATTAAAGTTAATAATTGAGATAGATAAAAGATTTTGACCATTTTAAGTTAGACAGTAAACTATCCATTTAACTCGTTCTCAGTTTAACAGATTGATTATGAATGTCGAATAGAATTAAACATTCTTAATTTATGCTAAGTAGACGAACTAAATTGACACTGTTTTTATTTTGCTCTGTATTCCATGTTATTAAATAGGCTGTTTCCTTTTCGGTAAATTCTTCAAATTGATTGACCTGTTGCTGTAATAATTGCGAGGTTGCATCTGAAATATCTCCTTGACGTTGATTTAAGCGTTGACTTAAACTCTCAAGGGAAGCCTTACAATGAATAATATAAAAAGGATAACAAAAGGTTTGAGCAATTTGTAACGCCATTTTTCGCCATTGTCTTTGATCAAATTTGGCATCCAAAATTACAGTATATCCCTCCTTAGTTAACATTTCTCCTAAATCTAATAAACGTTGATAAGTTTTTAGATTCATCTGAGAACGATACATATCATTCGTTCCTGTTTGGTTGAGTTCAATGCCTGCTAAATGTTTACGAACGGCATCAGAACGGATATGAATTGCCTTAATTTCTGGTGCTAATTGTCCGGCAACAGTACTTTTGCCAGAACCCGACAAACCAGACATTATGATTAATTTACCTTGCTTTTTTTGTGTGTATTGCCATGATAAATGATAATAACGTCGGGCTGAATCAATTGCTTTTTGTCGTTCCTCTTTTGACAAAGATTCATCAGCTAATAATAGAGAATTAACCTTTGCTCTCACATAAGTTTGACGACACAAATAAAACGGTAGAACTTGTAAACCTTGCCAATCTCCTGTTCTTTCTAAATATATATTTAAAAAAAGATTGCTCAACACATTTTGCTGATTGGCTTCTAAATCCATTACTGTAAAAGCAACATCATACATCCCATCTACAAAGCGAAAAGATTCATTAAATTCAATACGATCAAATAAATAGATTTTATCCTGCCAATAACAGATATTATTAAGATGCAAGTCCCCATGGCATTCCCTAATTTTTTCGTCTGCTTGACGTTGCTTAAAATAAGGTTGTTTTTCTGTCAAATACTGATCTGTAAATGCTTTAGTTTCGTCGTATTGCTGTTGTGTTTGTAACCAGCCAATATATTGATCAGTTTGTTCATAGTTTTCGTCAATGGCTTTTTTAATTTGTGAAACTTCCCCAAAAGATAAAATATAATCATTGGTTAAACTATTTTGATGAAAATCAGCAATAACTTGACCTAATTGTTGGATAATTTCTGGTGTAAGTTTGCCTTTCTTTTCTAACTGGCTTAATAACCTATCTTGAGGAAATTGACGCATTTTTAAGGTATAATCGACAACGTTATCCTGATTATCTAATATTAAGTTATCCCCCTTTTGCGAAATAGGAATAACTGCCAAATAAATCTCAGAAGATACTCTCTGATTCAGACTTAATTCCTTTTTTAAATATGCCTTGCGCTTCGCCAAGGTTGAAAAATCTAAGAACCCTAAATCAACTGGTTTCTTGATTTTATAAGCATAATCCCCTGTTAACAAAACAATCGCTGAATGGGTTTTTAACACTTGAATGGGTGATTTTACCTCATGAGGATAAAAAGAGTCACGAGACATCTGTTGTAAGAGTAAGCTCAAAGAATAAGGCATCATGTCGAATTTTATAAAATTTGGCTAATCTTAACTGAATCTCTAACGGTCTGTTGCGTCTTCCCACTTCAAAACGACAGCAGTTAGGATAAATTGTACCTGAACCCTACCAAAAAATGAGAAACCAAACCGTATAATGTAACGATAACTTTAGATTCAGATTGCCTAAAATTCCAAAACGATTTTGAAAAGGGGATTGATTCAAATTTCATTTAATAAATAAAGTTATAGCAATCCGTTAACGCTATTAAACCCACTAATAGAACTCAAAAAAAACAATCTTAATCCCTTTTAATTATCCTTAATTTTCATTCGCCATCTCTAAACGAGAAGTGATAAAACGATTCATCCATTTTTCTAAATACTGACGATTCGCTTTTTGTTCTTCTAAAGTCGAGGCATTTAAAGCATAAGGCGCAAGTCCTTGAATCGCCGCCGTCGTCACACAGAACATGGATTTTTGGAAACTCACACAAATCTGCACTAATAAATCATCTTCTTGACGCAGACGTTGACGATAAACTTGATGTAAATATTCAGGAACATAATGGCGCATATCATGCATCAATAAAGTCGGTGGAATTCCCGCACTACCAATCGGTAACGGATCAGCGTATAATGCTCCATAAGCAAATTGACTTTGATCGTAGGGAATTTGATACGCTTGTGCATTATAAGAAACGGTTCCCGCAAAGGGTGTTCCCCGAAAGAAAATCGCCTCAACATAGGGAACTGCAGTATCCATTAAAAAGGTTAAACCAACCGATTTGGGAATAATTTCATAAACCGCATTTTTAATTTTTACCTGATAAGTAATCGGACAATTTGCATTAGCGACTAACCCATCCAATATATGCTTTACAACATCGGAAATGGTCTTAATTTCTTCTCTATCGTAGCGATCTGATAAACTTAAGAACATATCACTCATCACTCGCCAAAATTGTCCCAATGCCGTATAATAAGCCATCATTCGCACTTGTTCAGGCAGAAACTCAGGAAAAACGTTATGCAATCCTAGGATAAAAAAATTATTTTTAAACTTCGCGCGAATGGCTTTTTCTGCTAATTCTTTAAATTGCTCACTATCTAAATAGCTATCTAACGCTCCTCCCCCATGCCAAAACATGGCTTTCATACAATACTCAGCATATTCAAAGTTAATTCTATCATGCCACCAATGGCGCAACAAACGAGCAAATGAAACCTCTCCATTGAAGTATTTAAAAAAGGGAAAAAACACTAAAAACTGGTGTTCCGCAATATAATTTAAATTACGAGAATAGGCATCTAAAATTACGCCATAGCTTTTCAGAATACCCACCACTTCTATCACATTCTCAGGGGAATCTTTTAATAATGCTTGACCTTGTTCTAAGCGATAAATATAATCTGCTAAAGGGTGAGTCGTGGGTTTGAGTTGCGTATTGACCATAACATTATCTCTGGATAAATAAGTAGGTGGTAGGTTACTGATGGGGGGCAAAAAAGGAACGCAATGCGACAAATTAAAATTAGAATTAGGGTTGACTGATTAGGGGTAACGGCTTACTGTTAACAGATAAGGCAATATCCGGCCGTCCCGTCAATAAAACCGCCGCTTGAGGTTCGCTCCATTTCACCATCCAATTCGGTTGAATACCAAAGAGAACAATCACAAAAGATAAAACGATGGCGGGAAATCGTTCAGACCAAAGAACTTGGGGTAAATTGGCTAATTCTGGTGTTAAGCGACCAAAAAAGACTTTATTAATCATCAACAAAAAATAAACCGCCGTCAAACCGCTACCCACCAAACAAAGCAGAGTCTGCACAGGAAAAATCGGAAAACTACCCCTAAAAACCAAAAATTCTGCGATAAAACCTGACATTCCCGGAATTCCTGCACTAGCCATCACGCCTAAAATCATCAAACTCCCTGTAATGGGTAATCCTTTTTCAGGATTCAGTAAGCCCCGTAAAAAGTCCACATCGCGGCTTCCCGTCTTTTTATACACCACCCCCACTAACAGAAATAATAGAGCAGAAATCAAACCGTGAGCGATCATCTGAGCGGTTGCCGCCGTTACGCTTAATCGAGTCGTTGCAGAAGCCGCTAGTAAAATATAAGCCATGTGAGCAATAGATGAATAGGCCACTACCTTTTTCATATCTTTCTGCACAATTGCGCAACAAGCACCGTATAAGGCACTAATTGCTGCTAATGTAGCCATCCATGGGGCAATCGTCACCCATGCTTCTAAAAACAATCCCAGACCAAAACGGAGTAAGCCGTACGTTCCTAATTTAAGAAGAACCCCTGCCAGTAAAACCGAGATGGGGGTTGACGCTTCAACGTGAGCATCAGGAAGCCATGTATGGAAAGGAAAAATCGGTATTTTTATACCCAAACCTATTAATAAAGGAATTAACAGCAGTAATTGACGATCTACAGGCAAAGTATGAGAACGCAAGGGTTCGTAGTCGAAACTAGAAGCACCAGAGAGCCACACTAAGCCCAAAAAGGACGTCAGCACCAAAAAGCCAGATAGTGCCGTATAAAGCAAAAACTTCATGGCTGCATAGCCCCGACGTTGCCCTCCCCAAATTGCAATTAAAAGATAAAGAGGAACAATTTCTAATTCATAAAAGAGGAAAAATAATAATAAATCTTGTGCTAAAAATGCGCCTGCAACGCCGCCAGCCAGTAAAAAGATCATGGCGTAATAAAGTCGGGGACGTTCAAGGTTTTTATTCGTGCAGTAAATAGCAATAATAGTGAGAAAACTATTGAGGAACGTGAGGGGAAAAGATAATCCGTCAATCCCTAAATGATAGCTTAGCCCTAAATTTGGCAACCATGAAAGATGCTCTGTCAGTTGCATCTGTGCATTAGTCGGATCAAATTTTAATCCAATCAATCCATTGATCATAAAAATACTAACCGCAACGATCAAAGAGAAAGAACGACAGCGCGCCGACTCTATTTTATCCGGTAAAAAGGCAATAATAGCCGCCGCAATGAAGGGAATCCAAATTAAGGCACTTAACATCATTTAAGAGGATTAAAATGTTTTATCTATAAGGAAAGTTTCTCCCTATTTTTAAGATAGGGTTAGGATAGATCATACCGCAAAATGCCGAAATTAAAACCTTTTTCCTGTCTTACTTCTAGACGTTACTCTGTTACGAAACGCAGCCTGAATAGACAACAATGAAATCATTCAAACCTCTGATGATAAATTTAAAGCCCTCACCCTAAACTGAAAACTGAATCAGTTGGGTTCATTAGGTAGGGTCAATTTACCAAAAACATTGTAAGATTTTATGGCAAAATAAACGCTAACGAGCAGGTTTTTTAAAGTGTTTTCCCGTTCTTACTTGCGGAAGTCCAAAATTCTTAAGTTTTTGGTACTTTCTTTCTTCCTCAAGCTTGTGTAGTTGGGTATAGTCAACCCAGTGAATGCAATCTACAGGACAGGTATCAATGGCTTCTTGTAGCGTTGCTTCCGTATCTCCATCCTGATGATAAACTCGCGATCGCCCATATTCAGGTTCAATGTGAAAGGTATTAGGAGAAACGTGAACACAGTTTTTACAACCAATGCAGGTCATTTCATCGACATATACCGCCCTTTGGCGCAAATCCCCCCCTAATTCCGGTTCAAAACCTGTCCTTTCGGGTGCATTGCGATAAATGCCACCTAGTTCGGGTTCTAATCCAGAGCGTTCTGGTACAGAAGTAGGGGAAAATTCAGCCATAATTAACAAATAAATAACATTAGCAACGGATTCTTAGCTCCAGCGTTGTACCACTAGACGGATTGAACCATCTTGATTTTTTTGTTGTTCAGCGACTTGGAAACCTTGTTTGGTTGATTCATTCAAAACCGTATGGAAGGCGTAACCTTGAGTCACTTTTCTCAAAAATCCTTCCACCGATAACGGTTGTTGCCAATATTCTAAATCGGCTACCAGTTCATATTCATTGCCATTCCAAGCAAAACCTAGATCAGAGTTGTTCTCTTGTTCAATAACAACTTCGGCCGTACGGGTTTGCCCTTGATAGCCTCTTACCGTGAACGGGCCATCTTTCCAATCAATCCCCATATCCTTAAGGGAGGCTTTAAGAGACGAGAGATTCCGAATTTGGGTTTTGATATTGCTAAAGTGTGACATATTTTGAAAAATTGTGATTAAAAGGACAAAATGGTCAGGATACAATTACCAATCGCTGAAGGTGCTTTGATTGGTGGCCTTCGCCGATTGTTCAACGGTTTGGTTATAGTAATCGGATGTCTTCTCTGTCGAAACCACTCGCCCCAGTTGAGCTTCAATGGCCGCCGTTACCTCTTGGCAGGATCGCCCAATAATGCCAGTGACCTTTTCTTGGACACGACCATCAGGATAGATGATAAATTCAAGGGTTTCCATGCTCATCGGTAGTCTAGCCTTACTCAAGGGGATTGGGAAACTGAAGAAGCATTCAAACAACCCAAAAGGGCTTTTGTGATAACCATCTTAAGCAACCGTAGCAATTTGTTTCAATTTTTAACAAAAGTTTATAAAAGCTACTGTTGATACTCTCATTTTTGTAAGTTTCGCTTAACTTTCAACAGAAGTCAAGGGCAAATTTTTCAGTAGTAGAGACAAGGCTATCTTGCTCTTACTCCAAAGACATCGGTGTCGTCCAGCGTTCCTGAGCGATAAAATTACGATCCATCGGTAAGGGAGCGATCGCTTCGGTTAAGGTAAATTTTCCGGCGTCAATCCACGCTTTAAGGGTTTCTGCTACCTGTTGCGATAGGGAAATGCTGGCTAGCGGGGCGACTTTAAGGGATTTACCCTCTAAGGTCATACGACCTTTTTTTAATTGAGCATAGGTTACCAGTCCAAACGTAGGGCGAACTCGCCGAGGAATGGCAAAATCAATGACAGGTGCGACAATATCCTCATCCTTGACCGCACAATGGGCAATTACTTCCTCATTTAAGACAGGCAAAGGAATTCCGACCCCTAACATTAAAGATGGCCCATAATTCCTAAAATAACACCCCCTTACCCAACGAGCGTCCATCTGCTTGGCATCACCAATCAAGGCTAGGGTAGCCGCCGGACCAATGGGGGTACGATTCGGCAACCGTTTTTGTAAAGGAAAATGTTGGGTTCCTTCCCATGAAACATAACCAATCCCCCCCCCTAAAAAGACCCGTGTGCCAATACCAACGATTTGTAGGTCTGGATCATTAAATAAGGGAGAAATAGCCCCCGGATTAGAATAAACGGCGTTAGACATGCGGGGTAGGAGAGGACCCAGATAAGTGTAAAGCGGGCGATCGCCGCCATTGACGCCAACGATAAAATTTTGATATAAATTACGGGGATTGAATAAATAAAACTGATTAATTGTCTCTTTCGTGAGGGTCGTTTCAAAGGAAGATAGGGGGTAACAATCGGTGACTTGACCAACAGCCTTCAAAGAAACCGGTCTTCCGGCGATCAAATCCTCAATAACGTGTCCGCCTCCCCTTTCGATAATCCCTTGCCGAGAATCGGCTTCTAAGGGTTCACTGCCCCCATAATCGATCATTGCCGTTGCCCCCAAATAAAGATCTACTGCTCCAAATCCCGCATAGGCCGGAACGCCACCTAACCAGCATTGACGAATTTTAATCGGCGGGTCAGTATGACCCATATTAATTAACGCCCCCGATGATTCCATCGGTTCAAATGTCCCCGTACAGATCACATCTACCTCTTTAGAAACGGCAGTTATCCCCTTTTCCGCCACCTTAATTTTTACTTCTTCCACTGTCCAAGTGACGGCTTTTTGAGCCAGAATTTTTTCGTTAATTTCTGCGATCGTTCTCATGTTTGATGGTTCGTTTTTTATTTATTGTAAGTTTATTGACATCTACCGACTTACCTTTGCTCTTATCTCCCGATATGATAAAGACGATTAATTTCCGTCGCACATTGTTGCGTTAAGGCTTCTAGGGTTTCTCTTTTGTGATTGATTGGGGGAGCAATTAATGTCCCAATTCGTACTGTAATAGGAACAGGTTGAGGAAAGGCTAAACCTTTTTTTAAAATTCGATTTGTTCCCCGTAAACTGACCGGCAGTAAAGGAACATGCGCTTTAGCGGCAATCAGGACTGCTCCTAATTTTGGGTTCGTAATTAAGGCATTTTCAGTACGTGTTCCTTCTAAAAAAATACCCAAACCCCATCCCTTTTCTATCGCTTGTAGAGCCGCTCGAATAGCACCCCGATCACCTGCGCCTCTCTTTACAGGATAAGCTCCATAGAATTGAATCGCTTGACTTAAAATAGGGACGGAAAATAACTCTTCTTTGGCCATATAAGCAATCGGACGACCCATCGCACAAGAGACAAAGAGAGGATCGAAATAACTGGCATGATTACAGACAACAATAAAAGGATTTTGTTGAGGAACATTTTCAAATCCAATCACTTTTCCTCGGAAATAAGTATAAAAAACAGGACTCACAACTGACCACTTAAATAAATAATATAATGCTAAATTAGCAAAAGGTTCACGAGACATATTCATTAAAAGCAAATAATCGAAAGATTGCAATCTTTAATAATTGATAATTCAGTCTAAAAATAGAGTATCATAAATTATGAATAATGAGTCACTTATCCATTAATAATCATGGAAAATTCACAAAATTTATCTTCCTCTGATTGGCAATGGCAAAAATGGAATGGATTGCCCTATTTGACCTGTAATATTCTCAAGTTTTGGCATCACGGCTTTTTTACGGCTTCTTTTTATCCTTTTTCTCCTGATAAGCTCGTAGAGGCATTGGATACAACGGCTCAGGTTTACCGAGTCAAACAAGTTCATGGTCATCAAATTTTTAGTACTTCAGAAATTGACCCCGAATATTCCCACCAATCTGACTCAATTTATCCTGAAGCGGACGCTTTAATTTCTGATCAGACTCAAGATATGTCTCATCAGTCCTTATGGGTTGCTAGTGCTGATTGTACCCCTTTACTGATAGGTGATCAAAAGACGGGACAAGTCTCTGCCATTCATGCCGGATGGAGAGGCACATCTCAACGGATTGTTCCCTATACCATTCAACACTTTTTAAAGAAGGGCAGTCAAACCAAAAACTTGCGCGTTGCCATGGGGCCGGCCATCACAGGAAGTGTATATCAAGTCACCGAAGAAGTCGCCATTAAGGTGGTTTCCAGTCTTCTTGAAAACCCTGAAAAATGGACGCAACAAGATATTTTAGATAAGTTCAGTCAATGCCCTAATTCTTCTTTATTACCCGACTCAGAAGACGGTAAAATTCGCTTAGATGTACGACGCGTCAATCAACTTCAATTAGAACAAATGGGAATTCAAGCAGACCAAATTGCGATCGCTCCTCATTGTACCTATCAAATGCCAAATCTCTTTTTTTCTTACCGTCGTACCCATAAAAAACAGATCCAATGGTCGGGAATTGTTAGTCAAGCGAGGGTTTAACGATTTGACCTAAGGGGTGCCTGAACGGGGGAATACAAGAATGACAAAAAGTAAAGCCTACTCCCTTCACTATTTTCTCTCTACCCAACCCTCTAGATTTTGTCAAAAAAACGATTTAATTACGCTTCTTTTGCCGTATGCGAATCATGGCATTTTGCACTCTTCTTTTTAATTCTTGATCGGAACGAACGCGAAGGGTCATATCATTAAATTGATTGACGGATAACCCACTATTTTGCACAATTAATCGGGATTGATTACAATAGTTAACAGCCACTTTTTGCGCCTCATTGGGTAGTCCTTTAAACGTTTCTTTTTGGTCACAAGCAATATTAGGAGGCGTTCTGCCGATAATCTTCTGTATTTTTTGGTAGGCATCTTGACGAAGCGGTTCAATACTCAAAACAACATTCGCATAATTAACAATCTGCGTATCATTAAAATCTTGACTATAAGCAAAATAATTAAAGGAAAATTTGTTCTTTTGCCAAGAAAACTCTGGAATCACACCCCCGACTACTCCTAATATTGCTAGGACGGTTACCAACAGAGAACGAATCAGAGTGGATTTATCGGAGGTTAGGAATCCTTGAAAGGTTACCATGCGCGTTAATCGCCCAATATATAATAATAACGAAATCAATAATGAATTTCTCTGGTTTGTTTGAATTATTTTCGCCATGGGAAGTTCCTTAAGCAGAGAAAAGATCGTCAAATCCTTCCTTAAACTTGAGCAATCGTTACTTTGAAGGAGAAATATTCTTACTTGTTCCTGTTTTCTCGAAAAAGTTGCATAAAATATGAACTTTGAAGATTCTGAGGGAGTGAGAGGGATGGGTCTTCTAGATTAAGACAAATTGTTCTTATCATAAAGCTTTTTGTGGCTTTTGTGGATACTTTAAGCAAAATGTAGCGTTAATCCCATCAATTGAGGTTAAAATAGATCGAGCATGGAAAGATGAGAAACGAGAAGAACGATTTTGTCTGATGTATAATCACTCAGTGATACCGATAACCTCGTTGGTAAAGTGTAAATGATTAACCTTTACCGTGAGTTTTCCTTCTTTCCATCCTAAATAAACAGGGGATTTGTCAGGCGTTTGACTATCGTAAATAGCAAGCTGGTTATGCCAGTTTCTTAATGTTCCATCTCTCGTTAAAATAGGCAATAAGTTTTGAGGATTATAACGAAATTCTAACATTTTATCTTGACTACTTTTAAAAATAACGCTACCTTGTTCAATCGCACTTAAATTTAACGTTGCTTTTTGCTGGATAATTTTCTTGAAATTCTGATAAGTTCCATGACTTGCTTTTTCTCCAACTTCTAAGGCAAATCCTGAGTAAAAATTGCCTTGTGATTGACTTGCGAAAACTCTCTCTTCTTGATAAGCTTGGGCTAATTTTGAATTTGTAGGCTCTTTATTTTGGTAATTACTTAAATTAATGGGAAAAATTGCCAACCAAGTTTTTTCCAGTTGAATAAACCAAATATTTTGTATTTTTTCTAGCGTTGCTGTTTGGGGTATTTGAAAATAAAAATTACTTTGATCAGTCGGTCGTAACCAGAGAAGTAGATTTTCGTATTGACCGATTTCATCTCCGCTATTTTTACCCGGACGAATCCAATCTCCCACCGTATTAACCCCAAAATAATCGACTCCCCTTACTGGATTTTCAGCCATTAAAGCAAAGGGTTTAACATCCTTATCTGCAAATGCTCCTGCCACACTTCCCATTTGATATGTCTGCCCAAAAAACTGCGTTTCCCAGTAACCCGGTAACTGATCTTTTCCTGATTTCCAATTTTCATAAAGTGGTTTAGTAGCGAATAATTCTACGGGTTTAGGGAACTGTTTTTTTGCTAAAGCAACTACTGCTAATGGGGGACGATAAGTGCTGGTCATAAAGTATAATGTATCTCGCTCAGGTTTCGGATTGGGTATGACCGTATCCCCAAAATATAACCAAAATGCTCGACTGGCATCAGCACTGAAAACCCGATGACTCCCTCCATAATCGCGCTTCGAGGGACCGCCCCAACCTCCTTGATTATATTTAATCGCCGCCGCCGTTGACAGCCAATCTAAGGCCGCTTTGGCTAAACTTTTGACGTCAGGATCTTGGGCAAAGTCGTAGAGATTGAGGTAAGGGGCAAAGGTATGAGCGTGATAGACAGGAGAATCCCACTCTCCCATGCCAATATTGTATAATGCACCGACATAACGGCGAATTTTATTTTTATATATCTGCCGAGTTTCTTCATTGCCCGTTTCTTCAGCCATTAAATAAACGGAAGTTTCCCGCATTGCCCGTAAGTTATCTGTATTTCGTCCATCTACCCATCTTCCTCGCCTTCTAATACTCCAATCTCGCCCTGATTCGTCTCCAAAGCCATAGAGAGGATGAGGACGCATTAAAGGATCTTTTTCAGTCCATTTTTTGGCACCCTCATACATTTTTTGACGATAATTTGGCTCTAAAAAATCTTTTAATAAAAAGTATTTGCGAACTTGTCCTTTTAAGGTAAAACAAAAATAATAATCAATGCCATTAGTATGGGCGTGTTCTGCTTGTTGAGGATCATCTGCTTGCAAAAATTGAAGGGCTTGTTCTCGATGACCTGCTAAGAAATCAAACATTGCTTTGGGATAAGATCCTTTTTCATTTTCTTGATGAAGATTTCCGTAATTGTCAAGCTTTGCATAATATTGAACAACCGTTTTTGCTTTTTGTTGAAATTCAGCTTCTAATTGAGGTGTCCATTGATTGCGAAATTGCGGATCAACGAGGGGTAACTGGATGCCTTGAAAGGTACTATTCTCTTGTGCTTGAGAAACAAAAAAAGGAGAATTGAGGGTGATAAATTGCCCAAGTAGAAGGGATAAAACCAGACTGAAAAAACCGATTAGAAACGTCCGAGAGGTTAGGATTGTCATAACAGCGATCGCTTATACCTTTTTCTATCTTAGAATGTTTATTAGCTGAATTAAATCCTTTATAATAACAGGAAAAAAATGAGCAGTAATGACCCCAGAGCCTAAAACCAATCTTTCCAATCCCTCGGATTCTGCCAATGGCAAAACTGCCCCTAGTTCGAGTTTAACCTCTCCTATTCAAACTTATCCTGCTAGTTTACCGCAAAAACAAGATTTACTGAGGAAAGAAATTGCACCTTCTAATCCTTACTTGTTATTATCGGCAATTGGCTTGATGGGATTAGGGATTTTGCTTCACTTCCCTTGGCTGGGGTTAACGGGAGGAGGGATTGCATTATATCTCTCGTTGAGAGTGATTATTCCTTCTCTCAAATCATGGTTTATTCATTATTTTACTAACCAAGAACGGCAAAGCTTATTAGCTTCTGTGGTTTTTTTGCTTTCTGTGGCTGGTTTAGCTTATTATTTTGGGATTTATCAACGGATTTCAAGCTGGTTAAACCA
This sequence comes from Microcystaceae cyanobacterium, assembly GCA_041746575.1. Classification (GTDB taxonomy): domain Bacteria; phylum Cyanobacteriota; class Cyanobacteriia; order Cyanobacteriales; family Microcystaceae; genus JBGTGT01. The sequence continues at coordinate 5,199 of JBGTGT010000101.1, read as the reverse complement.
ATTCAAATACGATGAATTTGGTTCGTGGGCGGAATGGGTAGGCGCATTAGGGCAAATTATGATTGCCATCTTAGCGGTTTATGTTGCTTGGGCGCAATATGTCATTTCTCGCGATTTGACCACACAACAAAACAGAATTACGCAACAACAAACGATAGATGCTTATTTTCAAGGGATTTCTGATTTAGCCTTAAATGGAGAAGGAATGTTAGAAGATTGGCCTCAAGAAAGAGCGATCGCCGATGGACGAACCGCCTCTATTCTCAGTAGTGTAGATCCGTCAGGAAAAGCGAAAATTCTGCGATTTTTATCCCAATCGAAACTGGTTACGCCTCTTAAGCGAGATAATCATCTAGGCAGACCTATTTTAGATGGTTATGGCAATTATGCGGAAGATCGAGCGTATGGCATTCGGGTGATTAATTTCGGGGTGATGTTGGCAGGGGCAGATTTAGTCGGCCAAGATTTACGATGGACAGATTTAAGTGAAGCCAATATGGTGAGGGCGAATTTAGCCTGTAGTGACTTAGTTAAAGCCAATTTATCCCGTACCGTTCTTTATGAAGCAAATTTAGACGGAGCAGATTTAAAAAGCGTTCGTTTATTCTATGGCTCGGCGGAAACGGCTAGTCCTCGCAGTCGCACCATTCCCCCTAACTATCAAACAGGAGAACAAACAGGGGTCGTGATTGAAGATGCTAATTTCGCAGATGTTAAGAATCTCAGCGAAGAAAATAGATATTATTGCTGCGCTTGGGGTGGAGAATACACACGAAAGACGATTCCGGGGGGATGTGAGGGAATTCCCAATAAATTAGGACGATAAGAAAAATCCACCGCTATCCAAGCAGACTTTTGAGTTAAGCCTTAGCATCAGCGACTAACTTCCGAATTTCTGAATAAAAAGACGTAAGACTCAATCCCTGTTCATTTTTAATTAAACTGGTTCGCAATCTCAAATTAGGACTAGCGAACCAAATTCGTTCGACGATAGCTTGTTTTTCATCGTCTAGTATGAGATAAAGAGATTGGTCGGCCTTCAATTGATAACGTCCTTGACAAGACGCCCTGTCACTTAATTGATAACGTCCTTGACAAGACGCCCTTTCACTTAACAGACTTCCCGTGGCTGAATCTGCCTCATCAGGCACAAAGATCAATAAACTTGAACCGACATCCTTTGGATTACCCCAATCAATTGAGGTATCCCAACTTACTTTCTGACCCCCTAAACAGGTATGGGGATCAATTTGATGTGTTTGACAGCGTTTTGCCACCTCCGGATCGTCTAAGGACAACCATTCAATCGCTAATTCGGATTTATGACTCATCCCTTGTTGTTGTGCTACGTGGTAACTACTGCGTTGAGAAAACCAATTCCCAGTGCAACTTTGTAGAAATTCGTTAATATCCATGAATAAGGCTAAAATTAAGACAAATTATCTCCTCAAGAATCTATTATCTCATGTTTGGGTCAGACCTTCTAGGGATAATCTTGCTGCCTCTCTCACTTGGGGATGTTCATCTTTAGCAAGAAATTTTAAGGCAGAAATCCCCTTTTCAGTGTTTAATTTGCCCAACGCTTCCGCTAATCTTTGCCGAACCAGCCAATCCTCTGAATCAATAAAGTTTAAAATCTGATCCACTGTATCAAGAGCCTTAATTTCTCCCAACGCGGCAATCGCTGCCTGTTTTAAAACCGTTTCTGGACTCTCTAAAGCGGATAATAAAACTTTTTTGGCACGGATATCGCCTAAATTGCCTAAAGATACTGCTGCACTAAAGCGCACGAGCCATTCTGTATCCTCATAAAAAGCTCTGACTAGGGGTTCAAACGCCCGTTGATCTTCTAGATACCCTAACGCACCCGCCGCATCGGCACGAATTCCATAATCTGGGTCTGTTTCCAGCAATTTTACTAAAATTGGATAGCATTCTTCTGTTTGCTTAATGCCAAGCGCAAAAACAGCCATAGATCGCACTTGCAACAATTCATCATCTAAGACTTTTTTGATTAAAGGAACAGCGATCGCATCAGGTACATTCCGTAAAGCGGCTAATGCTAGCATTCTATCTTTAGAAAGAGGACTTTCGAGTTGTTGAGTGATTTGTTCTAAACTAAGAGGAGTCATCGCAGAAGCTTTATTTTTTATTGTAAAGAAATTTTGGGAATTGAGCATTAGTCCTACTGTCAAATAGCAGGAGAAGACGGTCTTTTGAGTTCCTTTGAGCCTTTTTTTGGCAAAATCTAGGGTTAAAAGGCTAACATATCGTTTGTTTAAATCGTTAGCAATCCCTCAGAGGGTTTATCCAGAATTTAGCGAAGGCCGCTACACTAGGATAAGTAACCTCCTATCAATCCTTCTTCTAACTTCATGAGCAACATTCAGGACATTGCCCAATACGCCCAAGATACAGCGAAATCCCTTGGCATTGAGAAATTTGATCTTTATGGTTCTGGCATCGATGAAACCAGCGTAGAAGTTGCATTTGGTGAACCCAAGCAAGTCGAAGCCTCTAACCGTTCTAGCGTCATTGTGCGGGTATGGAATGACCAGAAAACGATGGGAGTTACCAGCACGACGGATGCGGATGCACTAGGGATTGAATTGGCCTTAAAAACGGCTCACGAGGCCAGCTTTTTTGGCGTGAAAGAGAATATTCCTGATTTTAGTCCAGAAGCCCAAGCTCCTACCCCTTCGTTTCCTCAAGAACCCTACGAACCCGTTGCCGCCTCAGAATTACTGGAAAAATTGATTGAAGCGGAAAAACAATTACTAGAAGCCCATCCCGCTATTGTGGGCGTTCCCTACAATGGTCTAGGACAGCAAACTATTCAACATTTCTACTTGAATAGCGAAGGGGCGTTACGTCACGAAGACCGTTCTTATACCTCGATTTATCTCTACAGTAAAACAGAACAAGAAGGGAAAAAACCCCGTGGGGCAAGTGCGATGAAAATTAGTCATCGTTTAGCCAGTTTGGACATTGAGGGCTGTTTACAGGAAGTAAAAGAAAAAACCCTCAGCCATTTAGACTATCGTCCGATTAAAACGGGTAAATATACGGTCGTCTTTTCGCCGAGTGCGTTTTTGAGCTTAATGGGTGCGTTTTCCAACTTATTTAACGCCCAAAGCATCCTTGATAAACAAAGTCTTTCGACGCCTGACTCCCTCGGACAACCCTTAGCGTCTCCGTTGCTGTGTGTGTTTGATGATGCCTTGCATCCCGATAATATTGCGGTGGATACTTTTGATGGAGAAGGAACACCTACCCGACGTATTGAATTGATTCAAAAGGGTATATTAACGGGCTTACTACACAGTGCGGGAACAGCAAAACGGATGGACATGAAACCGACAGGTCACGCTAATTTGGGGGCAAAAGTAACCGTCGGATCTCATTTTTACCATATTTTTGCGTCTGAAGAACCTCAATCCTCTTATTCTTTAGAGCAAGCAGAAAATGTCATCTTGATTGATAAATTACAGGCACTTCATGCTGGGGTTAACGCCCTTCAGGGGTCATTTTCTCTGCCTTTTGACGGTTGGCTGGTAAATAAAGGTGATTATCAAAGTATAGATTCGGCGACCGTCGCTGGAGATATTTGTGAGGTGCTAAAAGCCATTTTTTACATCGAAAAAGAAGCAGAAATCAAACCAAGAGGAGTCTGTCCGAATGTCTGGGTAGATAATCTGTCAATTACAGGGGAATAAGTCTATTTTGTCTCAATCTATTTAGCCTCTTGTGTTACCCCTGCAATACATCTTAACGGCAGGGGAGAATTACCCGACACGATGCCATTATTTTCAATGGTATTCCCCGAAGTAACGCTGTAATCAGGGGAGGCAGTTGCCCGACAAAGAATCATACTAAAACCGCTATTGCTGAGATTGTATTGGATGCCACCGCTATAACTTCGCGTTCCATTTTTGCGATTATCTTTCCCATGAGCTTTAATGACGCCGACGCCAGTTGCTCCCCCTGGAATATCGTAGTCAAAATAGCTAGAAGGACTGAGAGGCAGATCTAGGGCTTGCTTAGTGACAGCAAAGTCTCCATGTTCGGAAAAATAAGCTTGTTGCGCTCGATTAACTACCCCTATGTTGTTCCTTGCTTCTGATTCTCTGGCTTTGCCCACTTGTGCGAGAAGCGTTGGTAAAGCGATCGCTGCTAAAATACCCATAATCATTACCACGACCAATAATTCGATCAAGGTGAATCCTTTAGAAGGGAAGGAGTTGACCCATTTAAGCCAATCTTTAAGATCTGCTGTTGAAGCTTTCATAAGTTTATTTAATAAAAATTTCGGCTAAGCTAGGATACCCCTTTTGGTGCTTTTACCTATCATCCCTTTTTATCTCAATTACCGTTTCCTCAACGTAAAAATAAAGAAACCATGACGAATTTAAAAAAATGGAAGATCGTAGATTCCCGTTGGGTCATTAATCATCGATGGTGTCAAGTTCGTCAAGATACTGTTGAATTACCGAATGGAACAATTATTGATGATTTTTTTGTCAATGTTCGTCCTGATATTGTCTTAATTTTAGCATTAACGCCCCAAGAAGAAATTATTTTTGTCCGTCAATATCGTCATGGTAGTAGTCAAATTTTGCTTGAATTACCGGCCGGCACATTTGATGTGAAAAAAGAGAAAAGTATGGAGGCGGCGCAACGAGAATTGGCAGAAGAAACGGGATATCACTCTTCGCAATGGATAGGATTAGGAACAATTTACGAGAATCCCATTAAAGACCAACAGAAAATTCATTTATTTATTGCCTTAAATACCATGAAAGTGGGGGAGCAAAATTTGGATATTACAGAAGAAATTGAGGTTGTTTTATGGCCTATTCAAGTCGCTACTGACAAAATTCTGCAAGGGGAAATTTGCGTTGCTGGCACCATTTCGACGATTTATCTAGGATTAAACTATCTATCTACTCACGCCCTTATTTCAAGTCAGTCTGTCGAACTTAAATAACGCTCCTAAGACAGTCATTCTTTATACCCTTTGACTTAAGTTTTCGTATATTATGAATAATTAACGTGAGGTCGACGAGGGCAATTATCTCAATTTTTTTGTCCATTCTCGTTGGGATTAGGAAAAGAAAAACAAATTCTTGATTGGGGGACTAGCCCCCCAAACCCCCCAGCGGGGGACGGAGTGCCTCCCCCGCACCCCCTGCACAAAAA
>JBGTGT010000100.1:0-9533 GCA_041746575.1 Microcystaceae cyanobacterium | reverse complement strand
AGAAAATACAAGATTAAGGCATTACTTAGCTAGATTACATCGAGATACTCTTTGTTACTCAAAATCGATAAAAATGTTATGGTATTCAATAAGATTGTTGATGCACTACCTAAGATTTAAAACTATACCTATCCAATATTAATCCACTGCTTATTCAGCAACGCCGGCTTTTCTCCCATCAGCGATCGCTGTTCACACTTTTCTCTCTCGAAAACTTCAGACATCACCTGTTTTGTTTTGTTGAGCTTTCACATAACTTTCTAACACGGCATTCATTCTTGATTGATAGCCTTTTTTGCCCTTTGCCTGAAAATACTGCAAGACCGACTGCTTAACTCTCAACGTGATTGGCTGAGTCAGATCGGGTGACACCATTTCCGCTTTTTTCCAAAATTCATCATCTAGCTCCTCTATATCCGAGTAATCTATTTCTTCGTCTGACAGGCTGGCTAGTCGAGCTTCTTCGGCTTCGCTCAATTGGGATAAGGAGTGAGGATCAGGTGTATATTTACGGGTTGTCATAGCGTTTCACCTCTTTTTTGTTGGCCTTTCTAACTGAGATTAGACGAATATTAGATGAACGCAAGGTAAAAGCGACTACATACACACGGTTATCAATCTTGGACAGTGTAATGTAACGAGTTTCTCCATAATCGTAACGATTATCAATAACTGTTACTCGATCTTTGTCGTCAAACGCTCTCGTTGCAAACGGAAAGCTTACCGAATGTTTTAACTGGTTTAGTTCCGCTTTTTGTTCATCCCATTCAAACATTTTTTGATGTTAACACAATTTGTACATACAATTAGACCCCCCTAATCTTCTCAATGTTCTTTGTAATTCCAAGGCCGAAATGATGGCGTTGCTGAATAAGCAGTGGATTAATATTGGATAGGTATAGTTTTAAATCTTAGGTAGTGCATCAACAATCTGGCGTTGCTGAATAAGCAGTTGATCATAGGCTTCAAAGCCTGATGATTGCGTAGGAGATCAACTCCAAAATCAGCAACGCCGTTGTCAGGGGGATGGTCAGAGGATGAGGTCATAGAGGTAAACGAGGATTATTTCACCAATGTATCATAGGACTTCAAGGTGTCATCTCTGTTGTAAGTCTTTGTTAATCTTCAGTGATAGAACGCTCGGTTCAGTCGGAGAGGGGACGGGGAATGAAACAGCGCACCGCTTCGTAGATCCCCGTAGGATCGCCCTCTACCCTTTAGTCAATTAAATCAACGTAATTCTCTGCTAAACTATCAATAATAATTAATTTGGTCTTTCACATTTGACTAGGTTTGTCTGGGATCAGTTTAGCAAAGATTTCTTAGAAACCCTCTTATCTCCTTATGGTAGCGTGGTGGCTGGTCAGGAGGTCACATCGGAGATCAAAGAGATTGATGTCTGGTTTTCGCCCACTAGCTCTGAAATCCCTTCGCAGTTAGGACTATTGGGTAAATTCTGTCAAACCCCTTGTCTATTTGAACCGTATCGTAACCCTGTTACCTTCGACGGGATCTGTGATTGTCTATCTAAGCGGTTTGCCGTCCGTGACATCTTTAAAAGAGAAGCCAAGAGAAACAGACGGCGAATAACAGAGGATGAACTCCCTAAGTTATGGATTCTGACCCCGACTGCCAGCCAACGGGTTTTATCCCCCTTTTCAGGTCACTTAACGGCTGAATGGGGAGACGGTGTTTACTTCTTAGCTGAAGGCTTGGGAACAGCCGTTGTCGTGATTCATCAGTTACCCGAAGTGCCAGAAACATTGTGGGTGAGATTATTGGGAAGAGAAGGAACGAGAGGGAGAGCGATTAATGAATTAGAGGGATTACCGCCGAATGATCCCTTAAAATCCGCTTCGTTAAAGTTATTGTATAATGTGAGCAGGAATCTAGAAGCCGTATCAAGGAAAACACAGGAGGATAGGGAATTCATCATGCGATTAGCACCTCTTTACGAACAAGACCGTGAGCAAGCCGTACAACAAGGTATCCAACAAGGAAGACAGGAAGGAAGACAAGAGGGAGAAGCTAACCTCGTTATTCGTCAACTTCAACGACGATTCGGAGAAATCCCCCCGAACATCGAAGAAACCATCAGAGGATTACCCGTAGAACGTATAGAAGACCTCGGCGTATCATTATTAAACTTTGAAGGGGTAGAGGATCTGGTGAATTGGCTATCTTAATTGGATTCAAGAGACAAAACCTGACGATGATGCTCTTGAAGATCAGCCTTGACCGAATCAGCGATCTTACTCCCTGAAAGAGACTCAGCCTTAGCAGAGAAGGTGTTATCAGCAAAATCCACGATTTTAGGGTCTTTTAACCCCGATAAGTCATAGATTTCGGTCATCGGTTCGCCATCAGGAAACTTCCAACATAACCGTAGAATCTGAAAGGGATGAGATTCATTAAAAGGCATCCAGAGTTCTTGTTTAGGGAAATAAACACGGAATACTCGCATATTTAAAGGAATAGGTTCACAGTAACGCTGATTCGGGATACAGATCAGAGATTGATACAAAATCTCAGCTTTCTTGATAGGTTTAGTAACGATGTCCACATCGTTGGGATTAGTCATGATAAAAACCCTGAAAATAAGTTGAATGAGAGGGAAGTCTGGGGATAAGAGGAAAGCACTTCCTATATTTTGCTCTTTAGAGGATTATTTGCTTGAATAGCCCTTGTTTTTCACGTTGTTGGGTTTGGGTTGTGTCAGCGATCGCTCTTCAGTACGCCTAGTGCGATCGCTTCCTTGATTTTTCATCGTTTAAAACACCAGCATCGGATCAACTTCGATAGGTCGCCAGAAATCCATGACCTTGTAGCCCTCACAGTCTTTAAGACCTCGAATGACCCGATGAACAGCCTCAGGGGTTAATTCATTGACAGTGACTTCGATTTGCTTAGTATTAACAGGGACAGGATAGCCATAGCCATCATCTTCAATGGCTTCTGTGGCAAGTGAAACAAAGACTTTAATCCTTGTGGTGGTCAAAGCATTGATTTCAAGGGATAAATCACAGGTTTTGGTCTTAGGATGGTGCTTATAGGTGATTTCGTTGAACAACTGGCAAAGACCTCGGTTTCTTGCTCCTTGATAGTCAACGAAGGCGGGACACGTTGAGCAGGTCGATGGTTGCGTCAGAGGACGCTCTGGGACGTTTTTCGTAGTTTGTGGCATCATGTAAATAGATATATGTAACTAAGAGGTCAGCGAAAAGCTGTTCTCTTTTTGTTTTTTGACAATCTTAGAAGTCTTACTAAAATCCTTGAAGGACTATCTTCAAAAACCTAAGAAGAGTCAAGTAGATGGGGAAGTAAACTTTCCTTATTTTTAAATATAGCAGATCAGCTATTTATATACAACTCTAGATTTATTATTTTCTGATTTGCTATTTAAATATGTTAAGCTAATTATTAAACTCATTGTTGTGATAGATTTAGCGAGATAATTGGTATGTTCAATCACCGATCTCAAACCTGTATGATTCGCTGGCGACTGCGTGTGCTGATGGCAGAGCAACATATAAACAACAAAACTTTAGCCGAGATATCTGGGATTCACCCGACGACGATCTCTCGGCTGAAAAATACTGATGAAATCAAACAGATCAATGGGGATGTTCTAAATGCCTTATGTGTAGCCTTGAATTGTACACCTAACGATTTATTAGAGTTTACGCCCGAACCTCCTCCCGATCAGTCTGATTCTTCTGCCACACACATTAAATCAGCCTCTTCTTCTCAAAAAAGAAGAAAAGGGCTTGATAACTTAAACGAGCCTAATCAAGTGGCTGCTTAAATCCAAAAACAGCAGCGATCGCCGCTCCCGACCAAGAGAATTTGCGATCGCCGTGCCTATAGACAACTCATATCAAGAGAGTCGCCATTATGACCATTGTAAACGAACAAGTTTTCGTGGAGTCGAAAAGCATCAGGGATAACCAAATATCGACGCTTTCCCACGATAAAGCCCATGAAATTCTCAACAAGGTAAAATCGTTGTATTTTGCCCTCTGGAAAGGAACGGAGACAGCAACAACGGTACAAATCGCCGACTTTTACGAAGTATCAGCCGAAGTGGTGCAAAAAGTTCAACAACGCCATCGGGGAGAATTTAAGTCAGATGGGCTACAAGTGATACGGGGTAAGGCTTTAAAGGATGCTGTGGACAGCTTGTCCATACCGTCAGCAACCAGTCAAATCACGATTTGGACACCTCGTTCGGCTTTGCGCTTAGGAATGTTACTTAGAGATTCAGTCGTAGCTCAAACCGTGCGGTCATCCTTGTTAGACATGGTTGAAAAAGTCATCCCTGCTCAAGCCCAAGAAATTGAAAAGCTGAAACTGGAATTAGAGTTAGCGAAAACCCAAGAACGGCTAATGATGACCACCCAAGCCATTGCCACTATGCACGGTCATGAAATGGTTGCACTTGTCCTCGGTAAACCCGACGCTATTGTAACAAGGACTGAAAACATTGAAACCCTTGTCACCGTTAATTCTGAGGGTCATGCTGTGGCTAAATACGATGGACTTGGTATCACTTTTTTAGCCCGTCGCTATGGCTTTGGAAAAAACACGAAGGAGTGTCGTGGTTGGTTAGAATCCATCGGAATCCATGATAATCAATGGCTATCCGAACCTAGCTTAGTCACAGCGAAGAAATTGCCCCGTGAACTGCTCCCCTTCTTAGATAAACAGTATGGAACGAAGCAAGGAGTCCGTCAAAGGTTAATCGGCGAGTAATTCCCAGAATTTAACTAAATAACTCTTACTGAAGGCGATTAATGCCTTTAGACGGGGTTTTATGTGCCAATAGCCGAACATTTGTTACTCATAGACGACCTCTAGCAGGATTGGGGTAGATTTAGAGCTTATTTCCCTGTCCAGTTTTTGGGGGCCACCTCAGCCTTTTAGATTGTCAATATCTGGAGATAAACTTGTAAGTTGGTTATTTTCTAAATAAAGAAATTCTAAATTCTCTAACTCCCCCATTTCTGGAGGTAAACTCGTAAGTTGGTTATTTTTTAAGTCAAGAGATCTTAAGCCTTTTAGATTGCCAATATCTGGAGGTAAACTTGTAAGTTGATTATGATCTAAATAAAGAGCCTCTAAATTCTTTAACTCCCCAATTTCTAAAGGCAAACTCGTAAGTTGATTATACTCTAAGCCAAAATACTTTAAGTTTTCTAGATTCCCAATTTTTGAAGGCAAACACGTCAGTTGGTTATTTTCTAAGTCAAGACTTATTAAGTTTTTTAACTCTCCAATTTCTGAAGGTAAAGTTGTGAGTGAGTTATTCCGTAGAGAAAGAACCTCTAATTTCTCTAAATTTCTAATTTCTGAGGATAAGTTTGTGAGTTGATTATTTTGTAAGTCAAGAGTTTTTAGCCTTTTTAACTTACCAATTTCTACAGGGAAAGTTGTAAGTTGATTATGAGTTAAATAAAGAGCTTCTAAATTCTCCAAATCCCCAATCTCCGAGGGTAAGTTTGTGAGCAGGTTGTTCTGTAAATAAAGAGATCTTGATTCAGTTAATGCTTTTAAAAAAGGGACTAAATGTTTTAAATCTTCCTCTCTTAAATTGAGATCAACTAAGTTAAGATGTCGTAAGTTTTTAATCAGTTTTAACGCTGACTCAAAAGCAGAAGTGCTATAATTAGTCATTGATTCCTCCTAAAAGTTGTTTTTTCCAATGTTGAATTTGAGTGGGATGATGCACTGACTCTTTCGCAATTTCATTGACGGTTTTAAGTCCTTTTACGGCTTCCAAAGCTAAAATTGCTTTTAACTTGGTATTATAAGTATTTTTATCTGTCCCCAATATTATCTGTCCCCAATATTTGAATCACCCTATAAGTATTACCAGATGGTTTGGTCAATTCATTGACAGTGACTTCGATAATGCTAGAGAAAATTTTGTCAAGAAGCATATTGCAGTAGATGACGACAGTGTTTGAATTCTTCAACGATCTTGCTGTTATCGTTATTGAGTATCCTGCCTCGTCGATACTGGTTAAGCTCCTCAACCGCTTGAGCGAATGTCAAAGAAGGTTGGCGTTCAAACAAGAACATGAGCAAAGTAATCCTGGCGTATCGAAGTCGAGCTTGTTCTTCGTTTAAATCACCGTAATAAGCGACCAACCTAGCTTGATGCTGCTCAAGGTGTAGCTCAAAAATATCTTCATCACTAATGATCACGCGATCGCCATTGGGAGATTCGAGTACGGCGGAATGAGCCTCGCTAATCTCCCACTCCCAAACTAGAGAGTTATAGATAGTAGTTGATCGATCCTGCTCTACAAAATTCTTTTTCAAGCTACCAAGAAAAGCACAACTGGTAGAATCGTACCAACCGTTATGCTCACAGCATTGGTACTCAGTACAATTGATTAACTTAAGAACTTGCTGCTCAAGATGTTTGATCTTGAGAAAAGATGGCATAGCGACAAAATAGTAATTTTGTGCTTCTTCCAAGCAGATTAAAGCATTCTCATCCTCTGTACCATAGCGAGCTTGGAGTGAGCGACCGTTCTCAGTTAGAAGATCTTTGCCGATTTGGTTAAGTTGCTCAGTTGACCAACCAATTGATTGAGCATAGGAGAGGATAGCATCAAAATGAGTTCTAGATAAAGCAAAAGCTGACATGATATTGTCCTTAGAAAAAATTCTACAAAACAAAGATGCGGAGCATCAAATTAAAACTAATCAACGCGAATTGACTTAAAACGATTCTTGATGAACTGGTTGAAAAACTTTCCTAAAGAATCTGAAGTTACTCATGGGGATACTTAGTTATCAGTGAACAGTTATCAGTGGGAGAAAAAGCTTGATAACTGATAACTGATAACTGCTTTAAAAGACCAATGCTGGCTCAACTTCGATAGGTCGCCAGAGATCCATGACATGGTAGCCCTCACAGTCTTTTCGTCCTCGAATGACCCGATGAACAGCCTCTTTGGTTAATTGATCGACAGTGACTTCGATTTGCTGGGTCTCTACGGGGACAGGATAGCCGAAGCCATCATCCTCGACTTTTTCAGTGGCAAGGGAAACAAAGACTTTAATCCCTGTAGTGGTCAATGAGTGGGATTTCAGGGATAAATCACAGGTTTGAGTCTTGGAATGGTGTGCGTAGGTGACTTCGTTGAATAACTGGCAAAGACCTCGGTTTCTTGTTCCTTGGTAGTCTACAAAGGCGGGGCATTGGGCGCAAGTCCCCGTCATGACCCTTGTTTGGGGTTGTTGGTTGATTTGAAGTTGTGGCATTATCGTAGATAAGAATTTGTTTTTTTTGAGAGAGAGGCGAGAATGCGCTCTCTTTTTGTTTTTTTGACAACTAAGATTGATGTCTGCCTGAACAGTCCACGATAAAGGGCTGAGTCGAGAGGCCGTGTCGCTCTTAAGTTGACCTTTCTAAATTATAAAGTTACACTTTATATAAGTCAAGTCTAAGGTGTAACTTTATAGAGTATAAAGTTATAATTTGTAGCGAGAACCTAAATCGTCAGTTTATAGTTTGTAAGGAGAGGTATTCATGGTGCAATTGTGTATGAAAGTCCGGAAAACGATTGATATCGAGATTCCTAAGCTTGGGGAGAAGATCAGAGAAGCCAGAGAGAGAGATCGGCGTTCTCTATCGGAGATATGTCGTCAAATTCCCATGACCACGATGAACTGGTACAGAATTGAATCCGAAGAGACCAAAGCTTTACCTGTCGAAACCTTACGACGAATAGAAGAAGTCTTAGGGGTAGATTTTGGGGTTGCTTTTGAAGATGAGTAATATTTCGATTTTTATCTCTGAAAGCCCTAATTGGTTCTAAAAACAGAAAAAAGCTGGCTAACCTCTGTCAGACTAACGAAGTTGTTAATCTCAAATCGAGGCACAACCAGTGCTTCAATGACTTATTCTTTTCTAATTATTACGAATTTCGTAGGCAACTTCAGTCAAGAGGGAAATAACCAGCGACGCATCCACTATTTAAACAGGACAATATACCTATGACTGTCGCTACGTCAACACGCTGGAAAGAAGCATCGAAATCAAGTCCTTGTCCGTTATGCGATCGCCTAGACTGGTGTTACCTCAATGAAGATTTAACAGCCGTGGTGTGTGGACGAACCCACGCCAGCGACCCCCCTCAAGGATGGCGTTACGTTAAGGATTCAACCGACCAACGCCCTATTTTTGCTGTGATCGAGGATAAACCCCCTCAAAAAGCATTACCCCGAACGCCCAAGGTCATCCGTCGAGGAACGGACAAAGGAGTAAAATTAGCGAAACTACCTGAAATCCCCCAAAACGTACCATTACCGCAAAATTTACCGATTCCCGTGTGGTTACAGAACAAAGGCGTTCCTTTAACAGCCACCACCACAACCTACCGATATTCAGAGAATCAATGGGTCAATCGGTATGATTGGGAGCAAGATGGAGTTAAGCATAAGACAATTCGGCAATTTCATCAAAAAGACGGGAAAGTGAAGTGTGCAAAGGGGAAAGAGTCTTGGATAGCCTATCGGTTAAAAGAATCTGTATCGGCACAAGGAAAATGGGTGCTAGGAGTAGAAGGAGAGAGTTGTGTCGAGGTCGCTCGAATGTTAAGAATTGTTGCGATTACATGGCAAGGGTCGAGTTGGAGTCTTGAAGCGATCGCCAATTCTCTCACCCAACTCAAAGAAGCGGGTGTAAAAGGATTGGTGTACTGGCCAGACAAAGACTCAGCAGGGGAAAAAAAAGCAGACACCGTGAAGAAAGCGGGTTTAAGAGCAGACTTTCCCGTGATTGTCTTGAATCCCGATGAGGTGTGGGATGAAATGCCCGAAAAAGGAGACATTGCCGATTGGGTGGCCAGTCTGGAGATGTCAGAGGAGGACAGAGTTAGCAAAATAGAGGAAGTAGCCAATCAAGAATCACAAAAAGCCGAATGGGAAGTCAATGAAGAGATATCCTCTGAAATCCCCTCCAGTTTCTCCCCTAAGAGCGAATACACCCAATCGGTACTTAACACCCTATACGGGGATGAACATTGGATCTGCGTGGATAACAAGCTGTATCGCTGGACAGGGACATATTACGAACACAGCCCTGATGTGGTAGAAAAGAAACGGATACGAGACTTTTTGAACGCTTATCCCGTGTATAATGGTAAAAAAGAGTCAATAACTTATCCCTATGCCAAGCCAAGTAGCGTAGAAAATGCCCTGAAATGGGTGAAGATTAGTTACGGTATGAACCCCAAGTTAGTTAATCCTGCTGGTCTGAATTGTACCAACGGGGTTTTACGCATTAACTGGTTAGGTTCGACTCCTTCATGGCAGTTGATTGATCATCATCCGAGCCAGTATTACCTTTATGAACCGTTAGCCACTTATAATCCCAGTGCTGATTCAACCATGTGCGATCGCTTACTCGAAGCCCTAGAACCTGAACAAAGAACCGTGTTTCTGCGAACCATAGGGGCATCATTGGACTTAGCCACCGTAAGGAAATACAAAGGGCGCATGGTCAAAGGATTGCTCCT
>JBGTGT010000099.1:0-59574 GCA_041746575.1 Microcystaceae cyanobacterium | reverse complement strand
TTTTCCTCCTGCTATTTTTTAATGAGAAATATCTTTTTATTTTAAGCGATCGCCCTTGAAGAGCGATCGCTTAAAATCCTCATGGCTTGATTTTATTTTGGCAGAACAGAAGTGGTTTTTTTCCTCTGTCGAACTCACGTTTACTAAGGCGTTGGAGGCTTTTCGGACAGCGATGTCTTTCCGTTTCTTTGATTGGCTGACTTACAATCAGGAGGTGTTTGCGGCTTACCAAGCCAGTTTAGGTTTTATTTGGGCTTGATTTTTGTTTAAGTCCCACTATTAGATAATACGTTTTATGGTTAACAGAGCGAATCAGCAACGTTAAAATTCAATTTCTTCGGGACTTTCGAAGGTTTCAATGAGCAATTTCATTTTTTCTTGACCTAAGTTGAGAAATTGTTCACAGGCTTTCAGTTTTTCTGTAGCGATCGCAAATTGTTGGAATACGTCTTTGAGGGGTAACGTTCCGCTTTCCATTTGTTGGATAATGGCTTCAATTTCGTTGATTGTTGTTTCGTAGTTAAAATTTTTAGGGGAACGAGTCTTCATATTATTGATGAGGATATTAAAACGATACAATGGGAAATCATGGCAATACTCAGAATACACTAAGCAACAAAGCGTCGGGCAGACTCAACCTTTGTCTCTAAAAATACGTTCTCGTTAGACCCTTTTTACGATATATCATCTCGCTCTAGGTAAACCTCAACTTCGCGCTCTACATACTCCCATTCTTTGCTGGCGCGCATTCGCAACAGTAATTCATCAAAAGCTTTGATGTGTTCCGGCGCAAATTCAAACCAAGTCAGAAAATCAAACGGTTCTCCGAGATCGCGGCAGTGATGTAACCGACGTGCCACCCCCGGAAGATACTCCAAACCAACCGCCGTATGATGAGATTCTGCTTCGAAAATTGCTCGCCGCTCGTCTTGTGCCATTTCCCACCACTGAGCAGATTTTTTAATCGGAATTAGCACAGCAGAAACGGCTTCCGAACGATCAAGTTCAGGCTGTACTGCTCGAAGAGCAGTGACTTCATCTCGCTTGGAATAGCGAATATTACTAATAAAGCTTTGCAGAACCCACGAACTATACAATGGCAATTCTGTAACCACATCATTTACCACATTCACTCTTTCAACGGGCTCTAAACTAGCTCCCGAAACACTCCGAATGTCTATCACCCGCCATTTGCCCTGTTGACCCCCAACAAACGAGTATCTGTTATTCATAATGTAGAATCTTTATCCTTTACCGATTAGTTTTCAGGGTGAAAAAATACTCGCTGGCTAGAGAGTATCTAAAAAAAGCTATCCTAAATTCAAAAAGTTTTCAAGGTCTGTAGAATACAAAACGTCTGGCTGGAAATTTCAGAAGACAAAAAATACAACAAATAGTGAGTGAATATCATACACTTTCGGGCGCAAACCTTGCACCCCAATCATCAATCGTGTACCTCATCAAGTCGCAAAACGCTGTATATTTACATTACCGAGAAAACAGATAGGGGAAAACGACGATTAGTTGCTACTTTTATCCAAATACCCATTTTCCTTCATTTTTACGGTTAACGACTGGGGAATGTCATCATCCCTTTAGACCCTAATCAATCAGAGAATTTTTGCTTCTTGGTCGTGATTTCCATTTAAAATTCAATTCCTGCTTGAGCTTTAACGCCTTGTTCCCGAAAAGGGTGCTTAACAAGGGTCATTTCCGTTACTAGATCCGCTTTTTCAATTAATTCGGCTGGCGCACCTCGTCCCGTTAAAATCACATGGGAGTCCACCGGTTTTTGGTCTAATCCTTGTAAAACGGACTGAATATCTAAATAACCAAGTTTTAAGGCGACATTAATCTCATCGAGTAAAATAAGTTTGAAATCTGAATTTTTAAGATATTCGAGGGCTTTTTGCCATGCTTCTTGAGCTTTTTCAATATCTCTGTCTCTATCTTGTGTTTCCCAAGTAAAACCTTCTCCCATCGCTAAAAAGACTAATTGCTCTGGCCATTGCCCGAAAATCGCCTTTTCCGCAGGCTCCCACGCCCCTTTGATAAACTGAATAATCGCCACTTTGTAACCGTGTCCTAAAGAACGGATGACCATTCCGAGGGCGGCAGTCGTTTTTCCTTTACCGTTGCCTGTATGAACAATAATTAAGCCTTTCTCTTGATTTGCCGCCGTAACCCGTTGTTCTTGTACATCTTTGCGTCGTTGCATTTTTTGACGATATTGATCGCCGGAAAGAGAAGAAGGGTCCATCATGCTCATCCTGAATTGATAAGCCGCATTATACCAAATCCCCTACCCTTTTCTAATTTCTTGAGAATGTTTAAAAAAGGGTATTACCTAGAGAATTCGGCCGTCAGGAGGCACATTTGAACGGTTCTGATAGTTTATTGACTTGATCAGAAGCCAAGATATCGTAGAAAGAAAAGCCAAATCCGAACTAAATTTTGCCTCGTAACATCATGGCTAATTCATTGGGCGTCGGAGAACATTCCATCGCCGTTTCTTCGGTAATCCGCCCTTCTTGGTAGAGACTAAACAGGGATTGATTGGTGGTAATCATGCCATCGTATTCTCCGTCCTTCATCATTTCCAAGATTTCGTCGTTTTTACCTTGAATAATGTAATCTTTGACAGTTTCTGTATTGACAAGGATGTCGTGATAGGCCGCTCGTTTACCGTCGGTTGTACGACACAATCCTTGAGAAATAACCGACACAAGAGATTCAGCGATCGCCACCCGCATTGCTTCCCGTTCCTCGGCATTATATAGGCTGAGGATCCGTTCTAGGGTTTTGACCGCACTATTCGTATGAAGCGTTCCCATTACCAAGTGACCTGTTTGGGCAGCTTTGAGAGCAGTATTAACGGTTTCTTTATCCCGCATTTCCCCTACCAGAATGATGTCTGGATCTTCCCTTAGGGAGGCTTTGAGGGCGTTATCAAATTTGTAGGTGTGCATTCCGACTTCCCGTTGTTTAATCAGCGAGCGTCGACTTTGATGCACAAATTCCACAGGATCTTCAATAGTAATAATATGTTTAGCGTGTTCTTTATTGATGTAATCGACCATGGCGGCCATCGTGGTGGATTTTCCTGAACCTGTTGGTCCGGTGACGAGGATTAACCCTTTATGGGAATCGGAGATATCGCGGAAAATCATCGGTAAGCGTAACTGCTCCATGGTTAGAATTTTGAGGGGAATGAGTCGCAAAACCATGGCATGACCCCGTAAGGTGTCAAATACATTAATTCTGACGCGGGCAAAATCATATTGGGTTGCCCCATCAAATTCTAATTCTTTTTTAAATCGTTGAATTTCGTCTTCTTTGAGAATTTCTCTCAACCAACTCATAAAAGTATTCTCATCTGTTTCAGGATAATCTAAGATGAGCATTTCTCCTCGATCTCTCATGCGAGGCACTTCCCCGATACCCACATGAACATCCGAAAATCCTTCATCAAAAGCAATTTTAATGAGTTCCTCTAAGCTAGGATGCCCAGGAGACCGTCCCATACGACGAGGCGGAGGAGATGTAGGCATGGGGGGAGGAGGAGGGGCAGGACGGGCAAAGGTTTGCGATAGGGGTCTTTCTTGTCGTGTTGTGGTGGGAGAAGATGACAAAGCCAGCGTTTCTGATGCGCCTCCACCTGTTTTAGGTTGGGTTAGCGGAGGGGCAGTGAAACTGAAGTTGGTTTGGGGATCTTCAATGTCGGGAATTTCAAAGTCGGGACGAGAGGGTCTAGAGGAATCAGTCATGATGTTTCTGTAATGCAATTGAGCGGACTCGGTTTAGTGTTAGTCTTCCCAAAAATTCAGCACCGATGTTCAAGATGATCCATTCAGAAAGCGATTAAGACGGATTTCGGGATGGCAACGTTTCTCTTAGGTTTTCTTGATGTAGCTTTCATTTCTGAAAAAATGAGAGAACTTTGTAACAAACTGTAAAGGGAAACAAACGGTAGTTAAAACTACGAAACCGAATGTCACAGATAATGGATCTCTATCTTGGGAGGGATCAGCTTAGACGATGAAGATTTGGCCGCATTCGTTATTCTTATGAAGAGAGTGGCTTAATCAGCCCAACGAGTTAAAATCTTAAAGTTCAAATAACTTAACATAATTGATGCTGAATAAATGTAAAGTTTCTTATCAATTTACTCATTTTTATAAGGGATTTCTCTATACTGTATAAACACAACTGATTCGGTTGTGAGAACATTACTGGTTTGCTTTAGGAGAATTTAAAAATGGAATTAGCACATCGCTCAGAGATAGGAAAATTTTATTCGTTAACTGTTGTTAAGAGTTTTTTAGTCTGGAGTTTTACATTAACTGTCTGTTTATTAGTAGTCGGCTTCCCTATTGTGGTGATTATGGCAACCGTCGGGGCATTAGCCGCGATTATTTTACAATCCGTTTTACCGATGAGTGCAGTTCTCTTAGTAGCAGGCAGTATATTAGGGCTTAATTTATTAATGATTATCGTGGGTGCGGCGATTTTAGCGTTAAAAGGGATTCATCCCCAAGATGTTCATTGGTTACGTTGGCTGCACGGGGAAGGAACACCGCCTTCGACTTCCATTTATGCGGCTTGTCCTTTAACCTGTAATTTAACTCGTTAATTATATAACAAGATCTGTTTCAATTTGTGCAGCCCGGTTTATCCGGGTTTTTTCATGAAAGAATGACTTATGTTAAAAGAGATTTTAGGAATTTTTTTACAATCTCATTGTCCCTTATGCGATCGCAATTCTCCAAGAATTTTATGTGAGGATTGTCAACATCAATTAAATCAGCATAAAAGGTCAAATTCAAGGCAATTTTGGTCAGGGGAAATTCCTTTATTGGTTTGGGGAAACTACGAAGGACAACTTAAACAAGCCATAACCACTTTAAAATACGAAAATCATCCTCAACTAGGAGAAGAATTAGGAATTTGGTTAGGAGAAACTTGGTTAAAATCGAAAGTTGTTTCCTCAGAAGATAACTATACCGTTATTCCGATTCCTTTACATCCGAAAAGATTACAAGAACGAGGATTTAATCAAGCAGAAGTGATAGCACGGGGTTTTTGTCGCGTTACCCGTTATCCTTTATTGCCACAGGGATTAAGGCGCATTCGAGATACAGTGAAGTTATTTGAGTTGAGTCCAGAAGAAAGACAGAAAAATATGGCTGATACTTTCAGATTGGGTCAAGATTTGCTAAAAAATCGAACTCACTCACCCATTCTTTTAATAGATGATATCTATACCACGGGGACAACGGTCAAAGAAGGGGTCAAGGTTTTGCGACAGCATCATTTACAATGGTTAGGGGTGGCGGCGATCGCTACTTCTCGACGAAAGTGAGAAAATGATTGATTATGCTTAACTTTGATGTCACCGCTTTACCAAAAAGGGTTGAAACTTATCCCCAAGACCATTTTGCGATTCAATTTGCCCCTTTATCGCTAGAGGAAGTATATCAGTTAGCGGATGATCCAGCCAACGGGGCGATTATTGTCATGAGCGGTACAGTGCGACAGCAAACCGATGGTAAGGCAGTTAAATATTTGGAGTATCAAAGTTACGACGCGATGGCGTTAACCGTTTTTCAGCAAATTGCTCATCAAATTCGACAAAAGTGGACAGATACTAATCGAGTGATTATTCATCACCGAGTGGGAACATTACAAATCGGCGAAATTAGTGTTTTGGTAGCAGTGGGATGTCCCCATCGGACGGAAGCGTTTGAAGCGTGTTGTTATGCGATTGATACGTTAAAGCATAATGCTCCCATTTGGAAGAAGGAATTTTTTGTGAGTTATGACGAACAAGGTCAAGAGAGCATCGAAAGTACATGGGTAAATTGTTGTTAAACCACGAAGACTTGAGGGCTTGTCTTTCTTGAAAAAACTTTCACCCATTTGCTACGAATATCAGTACCCTTTTTAGGGAATGATAACTATCGCTTTGCTTTATTTATTGTTGATACAGTGGAAAAATTGAAAACTAAATCGCCCGCTTGAAGGCACGACAGCTTATTTCTATCCACTTTAGATTAAAATGCTCTACTTTTTCTGTGCTTAAACCGATAAAATCGGGATTTTTTACCCAGAATGGTATAATGGCATACTTTCAACATTGAATTTATAAAAGAAATCTTTTACATTGTTAATACTTATAAAATAACGTAATGCTTGGACGAGGAATTAATGTCATGAATGGTAAACAAATTGAACAGCAACTGAGTAAAACCATTAAAAAGACGGTTTTTGAGAAAGGGGTAACTCAATCAACCCGTAGAGGCAACAAAGAATTAAGTTTACTCATCCGAAGACTGGCAAAACATCCCTTCAAGACACCTGAAACTGTAATTGCTTATGGCGAACAAATTGGCACAGCGATTGCAAATTTATCCCAACAACAAGAAAAAAAACAATTGGATAGAGGAATTATTCATCAAGTATCTCTTCAGTTTCAAGAAATTGAGGTTTTAGAAACACCCTTAATTGCAAAAAAAGAAAGTAAAACCTCCTCTGTTTTGGAAAAGCATGAATCAACTTCACGTAGTGTAGAAAAAACAAAGACTCCTGAACAATCTCCAATGCGAAAAACCGGAAAAGTTACTAAACCTGTTGCTGAAATGGTGACAGAATTAGAAGAAGAAGAAGAGGGTGAATCAGTTGCTGAAATGGTGACAGAAATTGAAGAAGAAGAAGAGGATGTGTCGGTTGCTGAAACAGTAGCAGAAATTGAAGAAGAAGAGGGTGAATCAGTTGCTGAAACAGTAGCAGAAATTGAAGAAGAAGAGGATGTATCGGTTGCTGAAACAGTAGCAGAAATTGAAGAAGAAGAGGATGTATCGGTTGCTGAAACAGTAGCAGAAATTGAAGAAGAAGAGGATGTATCGGTTGCTGAAACAGTAGCAGAAATTGAAGAAGAAGATCCATCTAGTCAAATATCATCAGAAGACACTATTCCTCAATCTCTCAAAGAGCGTATCAATGAAGACATTAAAACGGCGATGAAAGCAAGGGATAAAATTCGACTTGAAACAGTTCGTTCTATCAAAAAAGCGATCTTAGAAAAAGAAATTTCTCTTCGTCCTAATGGACAAGATATCCTAACTCCAGAACAAGAAATTGACTTGCTCTCTCAACAAGCAAAACAGCGTCGAGATTCTATTGAACAATATCAAAAGGGTAAAAGAGAAGACTTAGCAGACAAAGAAACACAGGAATTAGCTATTATTGAAACTTATCTCCCTAAACAATTATCTGACAATGAAATTGACACCATTTTAGATAAAATCGTCGTCGAAATGGGAGCAACAAGTGCTAAAGATATGGGTAAAGTGATGGGACAGGCTATGAAAGAGTTGAAAGGAAAAGTCGATGGTAAAAAAGTTCAAACTATGGTCAAAAATAAGTTGGCAACTTAATTTCTTAGAAGGTTCAGTTACGAAAGGAAAGAGGTTAGGTTCTAGGCGTTTTCAGCTTTAGGTATTTAAGTATTAAGGAGATTAAATTTATTCAAACGCCGTACTCCAGCCTCGCACCTGATGCCTTTTTACCATTGACTATTCCTTGATTTTATACTGACATCAATGACCGTTTAACTTCTCTGTATTTTCGACTAAACTTTGAGCAAATTGATCAAAGCGTTGAGAGAGTTTTTCATCTAATAACTTTCCTTCATCGTTGAACGATTTCCAAGCTTGTCCTACGGCAATTTGTTCGGGAATTACCCAACCGTGTACCCACCGTATAATAATTCTAAGATTATTTAGGGCGTTACTATTGGGTTGTCCCCCCAAAACACTAATTAAGCCCACAACTTTTCCGGCTAAATGCTCAAAACTCATTAAATCCAGCGCATTCTTGATGACACCACTTGCACTACCGTGATATTCAGGCGTTGCTAAAATGAGTCCATTGGCATTTTTAACCGTCGTTTGTAGCACTTCTACATCAGGATAATCGGAATAATCATCTCCTCCATCGCAAAAAGGCAAATTAAGCGTTCTTAAGTCTAAAATTTCAGTTTCTGCCCCTAATGCTTTTACTCTCGTCATTGCTAATTCTAACGCTTGTGCGCTATAGGATTGGGGACGTAAACTGCCATTGATACCAACAATCTTAACCATTGTGATAAGGCCTCTTAAGTTGAACTCATAATGACTATGTATAAGATAGCGAATTTCTTTAAGAATTGTCAATGGGAAAGGAGAGACTGAAGAAGGTTTATGAAAAGTGCCTATTAAAGTTCGCCATTTCAACTATCGCCAACGACGATCTCATTTTCACCTTAAAAAATCCCCCTTCTAACTGGTAAAAGAGGGATAATTAGGCCAGATAAGAATTAAACAATGGCTTGAAGCAATTTATCTGCTTGTTTCGCCGTTTCAAAGAAAAATCGGACATTATCTTCCGGTGTACCGACTAACACCCCATGACCTAAGTTTAGAATATGGCCACCATGACCTGCCTTGCGAATGGTGTCTAAAATGCGATCGCGGATGATATCATGAGTCCCAAAGAGAACACCGGGATCCAAATTACCTTGAACCTTCATGCCTTTACCTAAGCGTTGTCTGGCATCCTTCATATCCACTGTCCAATCAACGCTAACGATATCGACACCCGATTGCCCCATACGTTCCAAAATACCCGCACTGCCGCTAATATAGAGAATTAAAGGCGTATCAGGGTGAGTTTGCTTCACTTGACGAACCACCTGCTGTTGATAAGGTAAAGCAAAAGTGTCATAATCTTGGGGACTCAATTCACCTGCCCAAGAATCAAACATTTGTACGACTTGCGCCCCACAATCAATCTGATAACGCACGTAAATCGCTACCATATCCGCCAATTTACTCAAAAATTGGTGTAAAATTGCAGGTTCAGAAAAAGCCATGCCTTTAATAACAGAATACGTCTTCGAGCTTTTTCCCTCAACTGCATAAGCCGCTAAAGTCCAAGGTGCGCCTACAAAACCGAGAACAGTAGATTGATTGCCGACTTCTTGGCGCAAAGTGGATAAAATCGTTTTAATAAAGGGTAAGGTCGCTTCTGGGTCGAAAGGATGCAGATTTTCGATTTGCTTGAGCGTACGAATCGGAGGATCAATGATAGGACCTTTACTTTCAATAATATCAAAGGGGATGCCAATACCCGGCAATGGCGTTAAGATATCCGAGAACATGATCACCCCATCCGGTTGAAAAGCGCGCCAAGGTTGCAGAGAAATTTCAATTGCTAGGTCTGCATTTTCTGATCTTTCCCGAAAATTAGGGTATTTATCCCGTAAATCTCGATAAACTTGCATATAACGTCCTGCTTGCCGCATCATCCATACCGGAGGACGGTCTAAAATTTCACCTTTAGCAGCGCGTAGTAGATAAGGCTGATCTGTCATAGTTCCCAATCGTTGTATTATTAAGCCAAGTTTTAGCTTATCATTATTGCTAAGTCCGTGAATGTAAATGAATGTAAATAAAATTAAAACCGTTACAATTGTCATTCATTTTTGCTCTCTATTCGTCATTGTTGGTCATTTCCTTCTGTCTTCTGCCCTCTGTCTTCTGCCTCTTCTCAAACGTAGTTTAAAAGCGTGTCAGCTTAAGCCAAGATACGGTAATCTGTTTGATAGGTCATTACACCGTTAAGGAGACTGAATTACTGTGGAACGCACTTTTATTATGGTCAAACCCGATGGAGTTCAACGGGGATTAGTCGGTGAAATTATTCGCCGTTTTGAAACAAAAGGGTTTAAATTAGTGGGATTAAAACTACTTAACGTCCCTAAATCCTTAGCAGAAGAGCATTATGCTGTTCACAAAGAAAGACCCTTTTTTGCGGGTTTAGTTGAGTTTATTTGTTCATCTCCCGTCGTTGCAATGGTATGGGAAGGAGAAGGCGTGATTGCTTCTGCACGGAAGATTATCGGAGCAACTAAACCATTAGAGGCAGAACCCGGTACAATTCGGGGAGATTTTGGTGTAAACGTCGGACGGAATCTAATTCACGGTTCAGATGGTGCAGAAACCGCCCAGCAGGAGATTAAATTATGGTTTACTGAAGCAGAATTAGCCAGTTGGCAACCGACCATGACATCGTGGTTATATGAATAAATACAAGACCCTATAATGAAATAAGGGTGGGTTATTGCTAAACAGGGAAGAAAAAAGGAAAACCTTACGGTCAGTAAGAAATTCATAATTTAAGGCGTTAAATATTTTCTGGTTTGGTGCGATAATTCCACCTTTTTTTTACAAAAATTAATCGGCATTCATGACAAGACAAGGTTGGATTATTGTCTGTTTCAGTTATATTAGTGGATTATTATTAGCCACCTTATTTGGTTTTCCAACCTCTCAAGTCTCATGGCAACAATGGTTAAGATTAAGTCTAACTCTTACCATTCTAACGGTCGGTTTATCCCTAATTCTTCCTCGCTTTTTTTATCGTCTGCCAAGGGAAAAATTCTGGTTAATCATGGGGCTTGTTGCTTTATTCTCAGTCATTTATTTACAAGTTCGTCTTCCCCGTCCTAGCTCTAGCGATATTAGTCGAATTTTAACTGACAAGCAGTCAATTCAAACCGTTATCGTTACCGGAAAAACCTTAAGCCCAGAACGAGAAACAGCGAATCAGAAAATACAGTTTTGGTTAAAACTAAAAGAGGTTGAAAACGCTGAGCTAAAAGTTAAGAAAGAAGTCACAGGAAAGCTGTATGTTACGCTTTCACAATCTTGCGCTCAAAAAATTCGCCCCAACCAAAAGATCACCATCCGAGGAATATTATATAAACCTTCTTCACCTCGTCATTTATCCTCCTTTGATTTTAAACAATATTTAGAATATCAAGGTGTATTTGCCGGTTTAAAAGGAGAAAAGAGCGAGTGTAAAGGGGAGCCAGATAGGGGTTGGTGGATGATGCGGCAAAGAATTGTTAACGCCCAAAAAAGATGGATTAATGAGAGAGAAGCCTCTTTAATGAGTTCAATAGTGTTAGGGAGAAAAGCCGTAGATTTACCGTCTGATTTGCGAGAGCTTTTCATTGGTGTTGGCATGGCACATATCTTAGCGGCATCAGGGTTTCATGTTGCTTTACTATTGGGAATTATTTTACAAATCACTCGCCATGATTCATCCCAAAAACAATTCATTGTTGGCACCCTAATTTTAATTATGTACATTGGTTTAACGGGAGGACAACCTAGTATTTTACGAGCGGCTTTAATGGGAATTGCTGTATTAATTGGCAAAACCGTCGACCGTAAAACAAATTCTTTAAGCGTACTACTTCTGACGGCAACCTTATTATTATTATGGAATCCTCTTTGGATTCTCGATCTTGGCTTTCAGTTAAGTTTTTTAGCAACATTCAGCTTAATTGTAACTGCTCCATCTCTGCAAAAATACTTTGATTTTTTACCGCCAAAAATCGCCGATATTGTTGCTATTCCGGTAGCTGTTTCCGTTTGGACACTGCCCTTATTAATACACGTTTTTAGTGTTTTCATCGTTTATAGTATTCCTACTAATATTATCACTGCGCCTTTAGTTTATGTTATTAGTTTAGGAGGCATGATTAGTGCAGGACTCGGATTAATTATACCCCCAATCGGCAGTGCGATCGCGTGGCTTCTCTACTATCCCACCCATTGGTTAATTATCCTCGTTACTTGGACAGCGAATTTACCCCTTAGTCACTATGCCATTGGTCAACTTCCTTTATCATTTATGATCATCATTTATGGCGTAATGATTTTAATCGGATTAAATCCTTGGTGGCGTAAGAAGTGGTTTTTAGGAGGACTCTTCATCTTGGTTTTAATGTTAATAATTCCGCTTTATAATCGTTTATTTTTAGTGCAAATTACTCTTTTACCTAGTTCCTCAGAACCAATGGTAGTCATTCAAGATAGAGGAAAAGTAATTTTACTGAATTATGGCGATCGCAAAACCCAAAAATATACCCTTCTTCCCTTCATTCTGCAACAAGGCATTAATCAGATAGATTGCGTAATGAGAATAGATAAATTTCCTTATTATTATCCTAGTTGTTTAAAATCAAACGAGACAATTTCTATTAAGAATTTTATAAAAAATTCCAATCAAGTTACAACAAATTTAGTGCCACTGCCTTTGAATAAAAGGATCAGGATAGGTTCCCTTCAACTGCAATTAATTCATCAATCTCCCCTAATTCTACAGATTAAACTTTATAATCAAACATGGATTTGGTTACTTGAGAATCATCTTCCTAATAATGTATCTTTTAATCTATCTTCCTCTTCCAATGTTCTCTTATGGTCAGGAGAAAAATTAGATTTATCTGACTTAAAACAGCTTACGTCTCAAATAGCGATCGCTTTATCATATCCCGTTTCCGACAATCGTCGCGCTTTTTTCAAAAAACATAAGCTCGATTTGTATTCCTTAGAAACTGATGGAATAATACAATGGACACCTCGCCACAGATTTGTCACCTATCAAGAAAGAAATGTTAGAGATTTTTGACAAATTAAATTTTTATATTGACGTGAAGTTAACAAAAGGGTGTCATTGTAACATCTTAGTAGAACGAATATCAATTTATAGTTGTATTGTCATCCAGTGAGTTATGTTAAGGAGCTTATGATGGTACAAAATAGAAAATTTTTGATTTTTGAGGCAAATGAAATACCTTTTAGGGTGATTGATCGCTTTATCGAGCGATATCCTCGATCAACAGTTGCCAATTATCTTCAGTATTGCTCTCAATTGATAACCTACGACGCTTCCATTGAAAGAGGTAGAACACCCCAACCCACGTTCTCATGGCCTTCGGTACATCGCGGAGTCGATGAATCTGTACATGGCATCTACCACTTTAATCAGGATTTGACTGAACTTGATCAGCAATATCCTCCAATTTGGAAAATTCTTGTGAACAACGGCATAAGTATCGGGATTTTTGGTGTTTTCCACTCTTATGGAAGCTTTCCAACATCTTATGAAAAACGAGATCCATACGCTTTTTATGTTCCAGATGTTTTTTCACCAGATGCAAAGGCTTACCCGCAATACCTTTGCCAATTTCAGGCTTATACCCTAGCGATGACTAGAGCTTCTGCCCGCAATGTTTCACCAAACGTAAGATGGAAAGATGCTCTCGAAGTATTGAGAAATAGTTTAGAGCTTGGCATTAAACCTTTTACGATTTGGCAGATTATTGGTCAACTAGCCCATGAAAAGGTTCATCCTTGGGTTCAGACGAGAAGAAGAAATCATCAGGTGAATTTAGCCTTCGATGTATTCATCCATCAGTTGGCAAAAAACAAACCGGATTATGGCGTTTTCTTTGCAAATAATATTGCTTCTGCAATGCATCGCTACTGGGCGGCTACGTTTCCTGAAGACTTTGATATCTGTAATGTTGACCAAGAATGGATTGCTAGATACTGTAGCGAAATCGACTACTCGGTGAAAACCTTTGATAATTGCTTTGCAAGGTTAATTCAGTTTGTCGAGCAACATCCCGATTATAAACTCATCATCATGAGTGGCATCGGACAGGCAGCTAGAGCCTCAGAGTACTTTAATACAGAACTTTATATTACGAACTGGTCTCGTTTTATGGAGGCTCTTGGCTTGGAGGGGGATACTTGGCGCGTGCTACCTGCAATGATCCCCATGTTTAATGTAATCGTTTACGAAACGTCAAGAGATAAATTTCGACTGGCATTAGAAAACTTATTAATAGATGGAGAAAATGTTGACTTTAGAGAACATGATAATGGGATGTTTTCTATGTGCCTAGGTCAAGCAAATATGTCTGATCGCTGTATTAAATTTAGAGGTAAAGTAGGTGAAATAAATGAATTCGGCATGGAAAATGTTAAAATTGATGACCGCTCTTCACGATCCGGATATCATATTCCTACTGGATCGCTTCTAATATACGATCCTTTAATTAAGCAAGTCAAATCTCAGAATCGACCTAAGATATCTACCCTAGATATTTGTCCTAGTATACTCAATAACTTTAATCTTAACATCCCCTCATATATGCAGGGAAATATCTTAAACGACATTTTTTAGGATTATGCAATCGGCAGAGAAAACCGAAAAGTACTTCCTTTACCCACTTCACTTTTCACTTCAATTTTTCCCCCTTGTAACTCTACTAAACGATAGGTAATTGCTAACCCAATACCTGTACCTCCCGTATAACGAGTTCGGGATTTATCTGCCCGCCAAAATCGCTCAAAAATATAAGGTAAATCCTTGCTCTCAATACCAATGCCTGTATCTTCAACTTCTAACCAAACCCACTTTTTTACTTGATATATCCTTAAAATAATCGCACCTTCTTCGGTATAACGAATGGCATTTCCCAGTAAATTAACTAAAATTTGTTCGGTGCGATCTAAGTCTGCCCAAACGAGGGGCAAATGACTAGGATATTCTAACGTTAAAGTCGGACCTTCTTCTAACAATTGATCGCTAAATTTTTCGACTAAGTTACTAACAAGAGAATAAAGATTAACCGCCGCTAAATTAATAGATAAATATCCCGCTTCCGCTTTAGAAAGTTCTTGTAAGTCGTAAATTAATCGTTCTAATCGTCGAGTTTCTCTGATTAACCGCCGATACAATTCAGGAGAGGGTTCAATATCTCCATCAGCTAACTCTTCTAAGTATCCTCTTACCACCGTCAAAGGCGTTCTCAACTCATGGGTTAAATCGCCAATTAATTCCCGTCGTTTACTTTCTACGTTTTCTAAACTCATCGCCATCTGGTTAAAACTTTTTCCCAATTGATTCAGTTCAGGAATTTCACTTTCGGGCATTCGCTCTTGTAAATTGCCTGAGGCAAAACTTTGGGTAATTTGCTTCATTTTCTTAACAGGCTTAATAATTCTTTTTGAAAAAAGATAACTTAAAAGTCCCGCCGTCATCACCCCAAAAAATAACGCCCACAAAGCACTGCCATTCCATGCTGTTTCAAAGCCTTTAAGCAAGTAAGTGCGCGCAAGAGTAATTGTCAATAAGCCTCGTTGTTCTAGCTGGTCTAAACGAGTAATAAACAGCCTAGGAGATGAGATTTTAGCGGTAATCACAAAGCTCCCCAGGGCAACGACTACCACCAAAACGTGGGAAAGAAAGAGTCGGGTGCCTAAACTAAGTTTCTTCATCACAATTTTTTAGATTTTTTACGCATCTACTTTTTTTTTAAACCTAAAGATAACCCAATCTTAGTCAACTTAAAGTGTTCTTCGCCTTGTACCTTCTAAAGGTGGTCACCCGTCACATCGTACTTTCGACGCTTGTAAAACTTCTTAACTTACGACGCAATAGCCAATCGGAGCAAATTTATCCAAGATCAATCACTGAAAATTTGACCCGTTTCAGCTAAGATATAGGGCAAATTTTAAAGAAGTGTTAACTTGATTAAGTAGATCTTAACCTACAAGATATCTACGCAATGTATCTTGACGATTTTTAAAAAGTCCCTTATCCTTTATATGCAGTCCCTTGGAATATTTAATAATTCAACAATTTCTTTGAGGACTGATTCACATAACTCATATTTTAAGTACGGAGTTTAGAACATAATGAAGGTTATCGGTTTTTCAGCGGCTATTGCCTCTGCCAGCTTATTGGCTGTCTCTCTCCCTGCAAGTGCTTCTTTGGAAGGTATATTCTCCATCAACCCTTTCGTACAGGGGGGTCAAGTAGGTGGTGTTTTACTAGAAGGAACAGGGCTAACCGTTCCCAGTAACGGTGGACAAACGGCAGGACAACAAGTCCCCGTTACTAACATTGATTTCCTACCTCCCTCTGGTCCTGGTAATCCCAGTGTGCCAGGTAGCGGCGCGATCATCGAGGTCAATGGAACAGACGACTTTGCCCAATTCCAAAGTTGGACAGGAACAATCCTTGATCTAGCCGTTCCCAGTGCGGCTTGCGCAGTCTGTGTATTCAATGAAACCAACACGGCGCTGTTCCCCGGATCTCCCGTTCCTCAATGGATTCGGATTGATACTAACCAAGGGTCACCGGGTAGTCCCTCCAGTGGTGGATTAGGAGGATTCATTGCCAATCTAGACTTCCTGGCAGGACCGGAATACACAGTAGGCTTAACAGGTACTACCGTTGTTATCCCAACTTCGATCACCGTCTTCAAGCTAGATACAAATGGAATGATCACAGGAGATCCATCCTCCTCGGGAATTGGGACGTTAAGTGCTGACTTTGTGGGCTTTACTGGCCCTAATGCGATTGCCAACGTTCAAGCTTTATTCAATTCTCCAGGGGAGATGAGTGGTGTTGTTCGTCCTTTTTCAGCGCAATTTATTGTGGTTAAAGAAGATGTTCCTGAACCCGCTAGTGTTCTGGGTTTAATGATGCTCGGTTTAGGCGGAGTAGCAGCTAAAGCTCTCAAATCTAACAAAGAAAGCTAAGCATTTGTCTGACTTGATCAGGCGTGAGTAGATGATGGGGGTTCATTGTGAAATGAACCTTTTTTGTTAGGCGTTTTTCCCGACAAAATGCTTTATAATAAGCTCAAAGCCTGAGAAATTATCGTTCAAATTCCTCTAAAATTCTAATAATCTATCCATGCGACCCATTAGCATACAGGCTATTTCAACCTTTTTCACGCTGTTGCTTTTCATCATCGTTCTAGCCACTTCAGTCACTTGGCTCGGTTTTTCGCTACTCGATTTGGGAGCTTTTAATGGGGTAATTTATAGTTTATTGTTTATGATCGCTTTATATGCGATCACCTTATTATTTTATCGAACTTTCCTGAATTTTTTTCCGCTTAAAGAGGGTGTCATCGAAGAAGGAACAAGGGAAGAATTTGGCTACCATGTTTATTTACTTTTTTATCTACTGCTCTTTTATAGCCTCACGCGCAGTAAAGTGATTCCTGTTCCCCTCATGCGCCAAATCTATTTATGGCTAGGGGCAACCTTCGGCGAGAATACCTTCTGTTCGGGTACGATTTTAGACCCTCCCTTAATTGTTGTTGGTAACAATACTTTGTTGGGGCAAGACTGCGTGATCTATTCCCATGCCATTGAAGGTCGAAACCTTTCCCACGCCCTGATTAATATTGGAGATAACGTCACAGTTGGAGCCAATTCGGTGATCATGTCAGGCGTCATTATTGAAGACGATGCAATAGTGGCCGCCGGTGCAGTCGTTACCAAAGGAACAAAAATCGGCAAACGAGAGGTTTGGGGAGGCGTTCCTGCCAAAAAAATTAAAACTTTGCTCGATAATACCTAAAAATCGTCTTTATCCGTTACGCTCTTATCATAAAAGTTTAGATTACATCGCCAAAATGTTTCTCAATTAAGTGAGCAGATTGGATCGCCCCATCCCATTCTTTTAATTGATGAGAAAATTGAATTGCCCTCTCCTTATAAGAAGGATTGTCTAAAACGGTTTCTATCGCTGTCAGAATTAAAGAGAAATCTTGCATCACTTCCTTAGGAGAAAGTCTGATCCCCATTCCTAATTGAGAGGTACGCCTTGCGCCATAATCTTGCTCATTATGAGAAGGAACAGAAACAACAGGAACCCCATATTTCAAAGCTTGATAGAGGGTGCCATTTCCACCATGACAGACGACAACATCACAATGGGGAAGGAGAAGATCTGCATTGACGTATCTTTCGACAAAAATATTTTCAGGTAAGGTACAATCCGATAGTTGGTCCATTAACTCTCCGGCGGTCACCAAAATTCCATAGGGAGACTTTTCAAATACTTTTAACTGATTGACAAATTCTTGAAAGCCACCACTTCCTAACGTAAAATAAACTTTTTTAGGAAAACTTTTAAATTTTTCTAGAAATTGAGTGGGAGGCAAATTGCTTTGCCATGTAATCGGACCGACATAATAGAAGTTATCTGGGGGATTTTTCAGAGGGGTAAATTGAGGAATATCAGGGATCAGCGTTAAATTTCTGCCTTCTGTAATCTGATAGGAAAAAAGGCGACGCAGTCCTAATTTTTCTCTGGCTTGATGAATACCTTTTAAAGTAGAGTTATAAAAAGTCTGTTCAACTTTAAGCTGAAGGTTATGTAACAATTGAACAAAAGAATTGGGATAATTTTCTTCTACTCGCTTTTGATAAAAGGGCAATAAAAGCGGAAAAGCACTATAATTCGTCACGTGGGCATTAACGACTGAAACATGAGGTAAGCCAGCGATTTCTGCTGATGCCGCAGATGTACGGCGATCATCTACTAAAATAACATCCGGTTTAATCGCTTGGTAAAGTCTCAATTCTTCATTAATATAATGCTCCATTTCTTTAGCATTCCCGTAAAGTAGAGAAAAATTGGTTGTTCTCAGGGCTTCTACTACTCTTTCAATGGGAACATCCGCTAATTCTCTGACTTCAAACCCTATATCACTGGCTAATTTAAGGCAATTCCCACTACCTGCAAAAATAATTTCGTGTCCCTTTTCTCGGAGAACTTTTGCAATTTCCAAAAGACGACTGGTATGGGCGACGGAGTAACCGTAGGGAAAGGCTAAGATTTTCATAAGGTTTGCGCGGGGTTAGCTAAATAGATAGATTGACTTAAGAATCCCTAGACGATTTTAAGGTAGATTCCGGCTCAGCGGGCAAGATTGAGTCAACTAGATTTTCAAGGGAATAATTTGCTAAATTCACTTGAGTTCGATCCACAAAAGTCTGATAATTCTTTTCGCAATAAACTAAGAATCGGGAAATATCTTCAGGTTTTAGTCCTAAGCTGGATAAGGGCGTGTCTATTACGCTATTTTCTAGGTGATGATTTTGTTTAAGGTAAGCTTGTAAATCGCTAATTATCTTATCTTGGGTATTAAGAGAAGAAAACGATAGCTTCGTATTTTGCTGACGGTCTCTGATTTTGCTAGCCGGAATGCCTCCCCAAATTTCATCAGGAGGAATAATCGTTCCTGGACGAACGACAGAACCATTTTGAATGATAGAACGATCCCCTACCTTAACATTTGGCCAAATAAGAGAGCGAGCACCCACTAAAACGTCATCCCCAATTTCAACTGCGCCTAACAACGCTTGGGAAGGTTCAGGTAAACAATGACCCAGAACAAGAGATCCCCAGCCCAAAACACTATTTTTTCCCACAGATACCAGATATAAATCATGAATACAGTCAGGATCGCAGATAATTGCACTACTATCAATCTTAGTGCCTGCAAGTTGATAATAAAAGTTACTAAAAGGTAGCATTAATAATCCCCGAGCCGGCGATCGCCTGACCAGTGTACTTAGAGCAATCAAAATTTCATATTTAAAACGATTTTCTAAGGTATCAATATAGCCTCTGGGCGGTTTAGGCAAAAAGCGCATGATAATAGCACTCAACAGTAGGATAGCCAAGGGATATAGATATAGTGCCAAGAGAACCGCTAAACTGGTCAGAAAAATATTATGAGTTTCCCACCCCTTCATCACAAGAGTGATAGGAAGAATGAGGGACGTTAGATGAATAAATATCTCTAAAACAAGATTGATAGGGAAACTTAAAAGATGAATGGCAAAATGGCTTTTGGGTTGTTCCGATATATTCATGGCGAATGGCTTCATGTTTTGGTGCAAAATGAGGGAGAGTCTTCTCTTTTAAAGAGTAACGCCAATATCTTATAATAAACTAGATTCTTATCCTTAACAATTGGGTGTTATTTGGGTTTATGGCAACCATTGGCGTCATCTGTCCGTCTCTTTGGGGTCATCTTAATCCCATGTTATCTTTGGCAAAAGAGCTTAACCTCCGAGCTCATACTATAATTTTTTATCAAATTCCTGAATTAGCCCCGAAAATTACCCAACAAGGATTGACCTTTTTCCCGATTGGTCAAGTCGAATATCCTGAAGGGTTTCTCAAATCGTTTGTTCAAGCATTAGGTCGTCTTCAAGGAATCGAAATCATTCGCTACTGGTATGCAGAACAAGAAAAAATGACCAAAGTGGTGTTTCGAGATATTCCCGCATTGATCAAGCAAAATCCTGTGGATTTGCTCTTGGTAGATCAAGTTGAACCGGCTGGACAAGCGATCGCTGAATATCTCAATATTCCATTTATAACAGTTTGTAATGCTCTAGCCCTCAACCGAGAACCCGGTATTCCGCCCGTTTTTACACCTTGGGGTTATCAATTAACGGGGTGGGGACAATTACGCAATCGAATCGCTTATTATATAGGAGATTCATTAGTCAGTTCCTATAAAAAATTAGTCTCTCAGTATCGCCAAAAATGGGATTTACCCCGCCTATCAGGTAGTGATTTGCTATTTGCCAATTCTCCCCTTGCTTATTTGAGTCAACAACCTCCTGAATTTGATTTTCCCAGAAAGAAATTGCCTCATAATTTTTATTATTGTGGTCCTTTTCGAGATCAAACGCCTTCTGATGTTGTTTTTCCCTACGAACGTTTGACCGGTCAACCCCTTATCTACGCTTCTTTGGGAACCTTACAAAATACCAAATTCGATGTTTTTTCTCTTATAGCGGCGGCTTGTCGAAACTTAGATGTTCAGCTCGTTATTTCTCACGGCGGTGGTTTGACGGATGAAGAAGTGGCGCATCTAGCCGCTCATTCTTTAGTCGTTTCCTATGCCCCTCAATTAGAGCTTTTACAAAGAGCCTCGCTGACCATTACCCATGCTGGGTTAAATACCGTGTTAGACTCCTTAGCTTGTGGTGTTCCCCTCGTTGCTCTCCCGCAAGGATTTGAACAACCCACCATCGCCGCTCGTATTCAGTGGACACAAGTAGGAGAAGTCATCCCTGCTAAGCAATTGAGTACAAACCATTTGCGAATGACTATTGACAAAGTTTTAGATTCTCCGATTTATCGAGAAAATGCTCAGCACATACAGCAACATCTTCAGAAAGAAAAGGGAGTCAATCAAGCAGCCGATATTATCGAGCAGGAACTCGCCCAAAATTCCTGATACAATCCTTAATCCTGCCCCAAAAAAAAGTTAACATCTAGCGTTTTGCCACTGAACTCTATTAAGTAAAGAACTCTGCTCTATGAATTGCCCTCATTCTCACCCAATTAGTTTTGCGACTTTGACCTGTTGTCTGACCTTGGGATTTTCGATTAGCACTCCAGCTTACGATCAGGTTTTTATTTTTGGTGATAGTCTCTCGGACATAGGCAATTTACCAGCCATTACCGGCCAGCCTTTTCCCGGTTATCCTTTTTATTTCCCCAATCGCTTTGCTAACAACTTAATTTGGTCAGATTATCTAAGTAGCCAATTAGGATTGAACCCAAGTATCGGCTTTTCGCTAAATGCCAGTACAGGAGTGATTCCTTCTGATGGACTCAATTTTGCAGTTGGGGGAGCAACAACTAAGGGAAACATCGCAGGCTTACCCTCCTTTACAGGTTTACAATCTGAATTAGGGTTATTTTCTGCCTTGAAATCCAATGGCAATAATACGAATACCGTAGACTCTAATGCCCTCTACATGGTTTGGATCGGTGCCAATGATTACTTAGGATATTATTTCACCCCTCAAGCCCTTCCGACTCTTCCGATTGCCTCTGACGTAGTAGATAACATAGGAACTAGCCTAGTCAATCTTGCCCAAGGCGGCGCACAGACGATTTTAGTGGGGAATCTACCCAACCTAGGTGATATACCCTTTGCGACTCTTCAAGGTGTTAGTACAGTCAATGGACTGAATAACTTTACGAGTCAACACAATACGTTATTAGCCCAAAAAGTCGCAGATCTTAGCCAACTTTATCCTACTACCCAGTTTATTCTTTGGGATATCCACGCCCTTTTTGAGGATTTCTTTAATAATCCTATTCGCTATGGTTTGATAAATACCAGTTCAGGTTGTAGTTTAACAGATTTAGGGATCGGCGTTGTTGTTCCTTCTATTTTCCCGAATACACCTGTTACCTGTGTAGGATTAGGGACGCCAGAACAACATCTTTTCTGGGATAGTCAGCATCCTTCTACCCAAGCTCACCGATTTATTGCTCGTTCGGCAGCACAAGCTCTCGGCATTCCTGAACCGTCAAATCTTTCAGGGATTGCGGTGCTGGGTTTAGGATTATTGAGTGGGGAAGTTCGGCGAAAAATTAAAGGCAAAGCCTAAATTTTCGGCTATTAGACAGCAATCTTTTCACTGCACTTGTTTTCCTTAACCATTTTACAGAAGCCTTTAAAAGCCAAAGAATGAGATTGAAATCGGGGAAGAAATTGAATGTTATTCTCTACCATTAGATAACAGAAAAATAAATTAAAAGTTTGGAGCGTCTGAAAATTTTCAAGGTCTAAATAGTAAATTCTGGGGGGTTCTGCTCCTTGCCAATAATCGTCACTGGGAATTTGCGCCGAAGGGCAAGTCACTCCCTCATTGGGAAGAAAAGAAAGACCCAATCTACGGGTTAACATTAAATAAAGCATTCTATGCTGTATGGTTGACCAAAAGCGAATTCCCAAAGACCGAGTAATTGTCCAACCCCCGTGAAGAAGTAACATCATCACCAATTGTCTAATCTCAGAGGGGGTATCTTGGGCGATCGCAATACCAGAGATTTCAACAGTTTCCATCGGAGAGGCATCAAAATAACCTTTCCAGTGTTCAGGTTTAAAAAAAACTTCGCTTTTCAGGAGATTATCTTCCTGTCTAAGCTGAATATTCATGTTACCCAAAATTTGGTCGCCATATTCAATAACGATGCCATAGTCATTGCTATCTACCAAACGTTCTGTTTTCCAAACTTGACGATAGACATCTTGGGCAAGATCACGACCTTTTTGATAGTAAATATCTCCCTTTTTAACTAAGTGAACGGAAAATGTTGCTTGAGTCAGTAAAAATGCTGTTTCTAGGTTAGAATGTGTTTCTAAATCTAAAGGATGAATCGGGGCGATTAACTGTTTCTCTTGAAGCTCACTAGGCATCATTTTCATGGTCGTTTTCACTCCTCTTGCTGTGTTCAATCAGCCAAATGTTAGATGACAAATTTCCGAAATGACGGGTTTAATAGTAGTAGTCATCGGTAGATCCGACTGACTGTTGATTCAATGAGCAACAGTATAAGAAGCAAAAGTGAAAAAATCGGTTAGAGAAAAGTAAAAAACTCGATTAAAAAATGAATGCCTAAAGATAATATCAAATTTAAGGTTGATAGCGACCCGGCGCTAGAATCCCCTTGGGATCTAAGGTCTGTTTAAGCTGATCCATCAGATGTTGATAACTGTCTTCCGCTTTAGCCAACAGATCCATGGATTGAATGCCCAATCGGTACGGATAATAACCTTCACCTGTTAATTTTGCGGATAATTCTTTGTAACATGCCATGGCTCTCTCATCTTCCCCTTCAACCGCCCGATCATAGGAAATACTAATAATACAACCCAGACAACGCCCTGTTAAAAGGGTTAACGAAAGCATCGGTTCAAAGCCATGAGACAAAATTGTTTCGGTCGCCATGCGATTAATCACTGCCGCGTGCTTTCCGTCTAGAGGAACAACGGGCGCACACCAAATTAGACCACAGCCATCCCGATTAGGTTCCATTTCCTCAGGAATCGGCGTTTTTTTGCGCCAATAAGTACTTTCTAAAAACCGAGAAGAAGGAATCCCTTTCATCAAATCATAAACCGGTCGCATGATCTTAAGCATTTCGGGCAAACGAATCCCCGTTATTTTTTGATAAAGCGGTGCTAATCGTTCACCCCATTGAAGTTTACGGTCATCCAAAAAAGTCAGACGAGCGACCTTGCCGGCTAACGCTTTTTTAAGGAGACGACGAGCCGCCGCAACCTGTTCCCGACTCCCGTAAAGTCCGCCAAACCCATTCCACGCTTTATAATCCCATGATTTAGATAACTGTTCAATAACAGCTAAAGAAAGAGGCGTTTTTCCCTCCATTTCCGCCCAAGGATAAAGACGAACCGATGAAAGGACTTTATAATGATTGCCCACATGAATCGCACTTCTAAGGGTGTCATCTAAACGAAGTGGACGTAA
This sequence comes from Microcystaceae cyanobacterium, assembly GCA_041746575.1. Taxonomy (GTDB): domain Bacteria; phylum Cyanobacteriota; class Cyanobacteriia; order Cyanobacteriales; family Microcystaceae; genus JBGTGT01. Next base: position 35,551 of record JBGTGT010000099.1, on the reverse strand, counting down.
GGCATCTAATAAAGCAGGCAGTTCTTCATCTTTGTCGATACTAAAGGAAAAAGCCCCAAAACATTCGGGAGCGGGCATTAACCAAAAGGTCATTTGGGTTACGATGCCTAAATTTGATTGGGTGAAGAGTCCGTCCAAGTAAGCCCCCACCCCCCAACGATAGACTGAGGCAGCTTGAGCATTGGGAAAACGACCAAAACCCGTATGGATACATTCTCCCGTCGGCAACACCACTTCTAACCCACAAACTTGAGAAAAGCGATCGCCATAAGGGGTATGACCAAATCCCCGTTCCATCACATTACCAATCAGACTGCTACCTAGACCTGCCCCCGTAGCATCCATCCACAACGGGGAATGACGTTCTTGCAAAAATTGATACAATTGACCTTGGGTAACCCCTGGTTCTAACGTCACGTAAGCCAATTCTTCGTTATAGTCAGTAATTTCGGTTAAATTTCCTAAATCGAGGATAATACAGCCATCTTTTACGGGAACACGTGAACCGTACCCCCAATTCCGTCCCCCACTGATGGGATATAAGGGAATACTGTATTCATTGGCAATTTTGACCAAAGGAGAGATCTGTTGACGATTACTCGGCTTGAGAATCGCTAAAATTTGGGCAGAAGTGGTGTAGGTAGCTGTTTGGTATGTTTGCAAAACTTGACTATCTACTATTATCGAATCTTGTCCAAGAAGACGAGACCAAGCTTCTAACCCTTTAACAATATCCATAAGTAGTTAAAATTAACGATACAAAGGGGTGGCAAAAGACTTTTCATCTACCTTAGCATTTGAGCGAACAATCGGGTGATTTACCTCAACCTTGTCAATAAATAGAGGGCAGGACGTCAAAAAAGTCTGTAATAAGGTAACGAATTCTTTCAAATTTTCATTGGTCTCTTCATCACTGTTCATTCGTTGCATCAAATGGGTGGTTTTAATCCAAAAAGGTGCTCTTTTGCCATGATATTCAGCAAAATCACCAATTTGCTCGGAAAAAATGCTACAACGATTGAGATGGCGGACAAGGCGAAACTCCATCAGAGCCAAAATATCCCGATGAAGATTGTATGAGGCAATAATAGAAATCCAATATAAACTTAGCGCAATCACGCTAAATTGCCGTCGCTCGTGGGCAATACTTTCTGCATCATTGCCGGAAAAAATGAGTCCTTCAGGTAAGGTTTTTTCTCCTTTTCTTTTGCGGAATTCGGGTAAAACAGCTAATCGAGAAATCTCACAAAATTGGTGGCGATTACCAGGGGATAAATTTAGATCGTGTCGGACAAGTTTTTCAAAGGGAAAAACATGATAGGTGCTTTTTCCTTGGGGTTGAATCACTCGTACACATCCCGCAAAAAGACCACTTGGAATATGCCTAAGTAGATAATGAATAGAATAGTCATCGTATTCATCTTTCTCTTGATAATCAGGAAATTTTTCGGCAGGTTCATAGCCCAAATCTTCGCAATAGACTCTATAGCGAATTTTGAACGCTTCTTCTTTTAAAGTTTGGGTTGTGGCAACAACCGGCTCAAAATATGTTAAAAAGTGCTTACTCAAACTAACATGACTCATGTTTCAGTCCTCAATGCTATTATTAAACGGAGGGATAAGCTAATTCACCCTCAGTATAGGCGTTCAATCATCAAGACAAGATCGGTGAAATTACCGGTTTTTATAAGAATTAGTAAACAAATTCTAAGGGTTTGTAGAATGCGCCTAGTAAGATCGTAAGATTAATAGATTTTAGTTTTTTCTCGGTAAAGAAAGGATGACTCAATCTCAAGAAATGACCGTTGGTTCAAAAATTCGTTTAATTGCTCGGCCGTCTTATCTAAAAACGGCTGAACCTATGCCGATGTTACGTCCGGCCGACCTCTTGGAGATCGGCGATGAGGGAATCGTGATGGATCGTCGTCCTGGCGGTTATTGGGGAATTCGCTTTCAAAATGGGGTGTTTTTGATGGAAAGTCAATATATTGAATTAATTGCTCCGACTTCGCCCTCAAAGTCTGTCAATTTAGCGTAACTGAAATCATGGTTTTTTAATTATTATTCGATGATCAACGTGAGTTCGACCATCTGAAAATCTATGAGTCTTCTTTATTTAATTTTTTTGTGCAGGGGGTTTGGGGGGCTAGTCCCCCAATCAAGAATTTGTTTTTCTTTTCCTAATCCCAATGAGAATGGACAAAAGGATTGAGATAATTGCCCTCGTTGAACTCACGTTGATCAATCTTATTAGTTAATCTGCTAAAAATCATTAATTTCAAAAGGGGTTGAGGGAAAAAGTTCGTCCTCAACCTCGCTTTTATCACGAAAATGCTTTAAAGGGGGCGATAATAATCATTATAGGTCACTTCACCTACTTGATTTGGATCTCGGTTAATGCAATCATCTTTTTTGACGTAATTGCATACTCTTGCCCACAGTCGGGCACGCGTTCCCACCGGACCAGCAGAAAAGATGACTTTCTCTCCATTTTCGATTTGAATACCACAGATGGGGCAGGTTTCAGTACAAGTATTAGCCATAAGCATTTATACTCACAAAGTTAATTTTAGTTATAGGTTAACGATTTCTGGCGGTTGTTGAGGTGTCAGATGTTACCAGACGGAGGAAGTTAAGTCCTTTTTTTATAAAAATTATCAATTTATAATTGAAAAATAATTGATTTAAGTCTATGATAAAAAACATCACCCAGTATTTTGACTTATTGTTGCGTTCTGTTAGGGGTTTAAGATTATTGATGCACTCTACCTTACATCAATTACGAGTTTTTGAAGCAACTGCTCGTCATGGCAGTTTTACGAGGGCGGCAGAAGAACTGTACATTACACAACCGACTGTTTCCAGCCAAATCAAGCAATTAAGCAAATCCATCGGCTTACCCTTGTTTGAGCAGATTGGTAAACGCCTCTACTTAACCGAGGCAGGTCAAGAATTATTAGTCACTTGTCAGGATATTTTTCAGCGACTCGATAATTTTGAAATGAAAGTGGCCGATTTAAAAGGAACAAAGCAGGGAACCCTTAGATTGGCGGTAATTACTACAGCAAAATATTTTATTCCCCGCATTTTAGGCTCTTTTTGTCAAAAATATCCCGGTATCGATGTCTCTTTACAGGTAACCAATCATCAGCAGATGCAAGAGCGAATGCTCAGCAATGACGATGATCTGTATATCCTAAGTAATCCACCGGCCGAATTAGACTTAAATTCTCAATCTTTTTTGGACAATCCCCTTGTGGTGGTTGCTCCTTACAATCATCCCTTAGCTGACTTGCAGACAATTCCTATTGATAAATTAAACGGCGAACCCTTCATTATGCGAGAGGAAGGGTCAGGAACGCGTAAAGCCGTAGAAAAACTCTTTACAGAATATAACATTTCTGTGCAGGTTCGCCTCGAATTAGGCAGTAATGAAGCCATTAAGCAAGCGATCGCTGGGGGCATGGGATTATCCGTATTATCTCGTCATACCTTAATTTTCACAGGGTTACAAGGAGAATTAACCGTCCTAGACGTAGAACATTTCCCGATTAAACGTCGCTGGTATGTGGCTCATCTATCGGGTAAAAAACTATCGGTGATTGCGCAAGCTTTTCTGGATTATTTACTGGCTGAAAGTAAAAATTATAATTGAGCAAGATTAATTTGATTTTAGAGATTAAGAAAGAAAACAAGCACTTATATTCAAGCCTTAAAGAGAATTAACCCGATGAGCGATTAACTTGGCTAACCCCAACCCCCCTAGCATCAATATAGAGAAAAGGAAAGAAGATTCAGGAATCCCCGTATAAATAAAAGCATTATTTTGGATGCCCTGTGCGTTAGAATTGCGAGCAATGAGTTGGGAAAGGGTCGTTGCTTGAATCTGCGGCTCAAGAAGGGTTAAATCAGGCAAATCGTTCCTATAAAAAAAGCGATCGCCGTCTCGTAAACGCATAAATTGATCAAGTAAAATAACTCGGAAGGTTTCTCCTAATAAGGCATCCGTTTGAAACGAAATTTCAGCTAATCCACCGACCCAGAGGTCAATATCATCCACTGAAGCGTAAATAGCACTCAAACGATTAATTATCAGAGGATCTGCATTAATTTCAGCAAAATGGGTATAGGGGATCAAACCGAGACTGAGACGAACCCTATTTAAGCTTCCTAGTCCCACCTCTCTCCCTCTAGCGATATTAACAGAAGCAAGGTCATTTCCGCCACTGGCGGCTGAAAAGAGAAAATTACGCACGCTATCAACGAGAAAGGGGTCAAATTCTTGAGATTTTTGCGAAGCCAGTCCCATTAATAGCGAATCAATTCCATTTTCGCTAATTTCTTGGGGATTAAAAAACGCATCAGCCAATGAAATTTGGTTAAGGATGCGATGGTGATTGTCAGCTTGAATCAGGGCGAGAGAAAGGGTGGTATGACCAAAGCGGAAAGCGGCATTAGCAAATTCTTCGGAAATTTGGGCGTTTACTGTCGAATTGTAACCTGTGTAAGGGGTCAATCCATCCCCTAGCAATAAAGGTAAAAATTCGTTGTAGGTAATCACCTGAATCTGCGCCCCAATTACTTTGCGACTGGCTTGATACAAAAATTCGTCTTCTGTCGTCAATCCTGAGGCTAAAAAGGCATTGCTCAAATCGGTCTCCCCCTGATCTAATCTTTTTTGAAGATTCGTCGCAATGCGATTATGTTCTCGCACCATGAGAGTATGGATGGCGGTTAGACCAATTTGTTCATTGACGCGGGTGTCTCCGGCACTAAAAAGTATCGCGTCAGGTAGCATTAAGGGGTTAGCAGTCGGCACATTAGCTTCTGTCTTATAAGGAAGCAATTCTTCCCCATTTATCACTTGAGTTTTTAATTTTCCACCGCTAAAGGTGCGTAATGTATCTGCAACACTCTGAGATGAACCATAAACCATCGAACCATCCAGATAGGCGGTTAGTTTATTGGCGTGTTGAGCAGGGATACCCGGAATTCCTGTGCCGGGAACGACTTCATTGCGAGTAAAAGGAATTCCCAGAGCAGAGTATAGAGGATCAGGCTCGCCAGTAGCAATATCAATGGGATTCATCGGAATATTGCTAGAAAACGTACCAGAGGCAGATTCATTTAAATCCAAGTCATGATCTATAAATTGTCCCCACTGAAACAGCCAATCGCTAAAATGAAGGGAACTGGGCATAGATTGACCATCTTGTCGTACTATTTTGTTACTAATATCACGGGGGTTAGGTAGAGCAGTTACACCATCGCTGGCTAAGGATCTTGGTGTGCTATAGCCATCTTGATAGGCGGGTGAAGTTTTGCGTAATAGGGACGTCTGCGCTTGTCCCCAAGTTGGGTTAGCTAAATTATTACCAAATCCGTCAATTGAGCGAAAATTTAGGGCATGAACGGCATTGAAAGGAAAAAACAGGCCGCAGAATGCTGTTATTCCTATAACGGGATAAAATTTCCGATGAGCTACCGACTTCATGGGTAAAATTACCTTTGATGACAACTTCAATGATTAGTTTAGCGTGCGCAATGGCTATTTTGAGTTAAAAACGCAAAGAATTCACGTTTTGTTATTTTTGCCACTTAAGAAACGGATTGATCGACCGTATCAAAGCCAAAAATACGAGCATAAAAGCTAAATTCTCGCTCTAAAGCTTGCTTGATATTGTTCGCTTGACGAAAACCATGTTGTTCTTTTTCAAAAGGCACATATTCAACAGGAATGCCTTTTTGTTTCATTGCTTCTACCATTTTTTCTGTTTGATTAGGGGGAACAACTTTATCTTCTAACCCTTGAAAAAAGATAATTGGGCAAGATAATTGATCAGTAAAATGAATAGGCGATCGCTGATAATAAATCTCTTTTTCTTCGGGATATTTACCAATTAATCCGTCTAAATAACGAGCTTCAAATTTATGAGTATCGGTGGCTAAAGCTTCTAAATCACTTACGCCATAATAACTGGCTCCCGCTTTAAAAGTATCATAAAACGTTAAAGCCGCTAAGGTCGTATAACCGCCTGCACTTCCGCCTGAAATGGCTAATTTTTTGCCGTCAACTTTTTGTTGTTGAACGAGATATTTTGCCCCGTTAATACAGTCAGCTACATCGACAATTCCCCAATTTTTTTGGAGTCTTTGCCGATAATTTCGACCAAACCCTGTACTTCCACCATAATTTACCGTTAAATAACCAAAGCCTCGACTTGTCCAGTATTGTACACTTAAGCTAAAACTGGGATAGGTAGCGGCAGTCGGTCCTCCATGACTTTTTACTAATAGAGGAGGTAATTCGTTTTCTGGGGCAATATAATCTTTATTTTTGGGAGGATAATACCACGCATAAGCGGTTAATCCGTTTTCTGTCGGAAATTCGATAAATTCGGGAATAGAAAGATAACCCTCGTCCATTTTTAGGGACGTAGCTTGTTTAAGAATCGTCGTTTCTTGCGTTGCTAAATCAAACTGAATAATAGCATTGGCTTCTGTAGGTGAACTGCCTAAGAAAAAAGCTTGATTTTCTCTTACTTTTAGCGATGAAATGTTAGTATAAGGCAGATTAAAGGGGGTGAGTTGACCGGTGGGAATATCCAGACTGCCTAAATACCATCTTCCGTGTTGAGTATACGTACAAACGAGGGTATTTTCATCAGCAAAAGCAAAGGTTGATAAGCCAAAAATCCAATGAGGATAGGCAAACTCTGCTTCTTTTTCTAATAATAATTGAACTCCATCTTTATGTTGATAGAGATTCCACCAGTTATTGCGATCGCTAGAGAAAGTTAAAACACCGTTTGGCGACCACTTAATTTCGGCAATAGACTCATTTTTTTTCCCTGCAACAAATTGTTTTTCTCCTAATAAACCCTCAGAATTAAGGGGTGCTTGGTACAGTTCTGTTTCGTCCCAAGGCATATTCGGATGATTCCATGCGATCCATGCTAAAATCGTGCCATCTGGATTTAAACGGGGAAAACTATAAAAATCATGACCCGAAACAAGAGTATTCACTTCGCCAGTGGCTAAATTAACACTAACGATTTTGTTTTCAGGTTCATGATCAGACAAACCATGATCTTCAGCAACACAAATTAAGCGATTATTTTGAGAGTCTAAAATAAAATCAGCATAATAATATTGATTTTCTGGCGTTAAAGGTTCAGGGTAAGAGTTTCGTTTTTGTTGATAAACTCGTTGGTCACCGAAATTAACAAAATAGACTGTTTCATGGGCAATTAAATACGCGCCTCCTCCATACTCATGCACACGAGTCCGCACATTAAAAGGTTGAGGAGTAATATCCATAGTTTGTCCATCTGAAGTCCATTGAACCAAAACATTTCTGCCTTTTTCTTGGGGTCTTCCTTCCAACCAATAAATCGCGTTATTGTCAACGACAATACTACTAATTCCAATGGTTTCAGCAACAATTAAATCTGAAGTCATAGGCGATTTCCAACAACCATAAGAGGCAATTTTAGGCATAAGTAATTTAGTAACCCGTAATTCATTAATCATTAGTAACCAGTTTAGCAATTTAACCGATGATCCTTTACAATCGCTAGACGAAAGGCTCTACCCAGATGAGCAGTGAGCCAAGATGCAATTATGGCATCAATAGATTAATATTTCTGCAAAAAAAATTAAAGTTTTGTTACGTAAGCTACAAATTTAAACCGATTAAAACTCGTATAAATAATCATCACCTATAAAAATCACAGAAATTAACGCCATTCCCGAAACCTTTCAGGCTCAAGGTGGCAACTTTAACCCTTTCACTCAAAAATCTGTCACTTTAAACGTATGGCAAAACTATCAAGACGTAAATTTATATTAACTGTTGGATCCACTGCCGCCGGTACGCTTATTCTTCATGGATGTGGTGGAAGCAATGAACAAGCCACAACGACGCCGTCTCCTAATGTAGCCACCTCACCAACTACCACCGCAGGGGATACACCTGAGGTGACAACGGCTAAACTTGGGTTTATCGCCCTAACTGACGCTGCGCCTTTATTTATTGCCAAAGAAAAAGGCCTCTTTGATAAATATGGCATGACAGGGGTAGAAGTTCTCAAACAAGCTTCTTGGGGAACAACCCGCGATAATATTGTTCTGGGTTCTGAAGGAGGAGGTATCGACGGAGGACATATTCTTACCCCGATGCCCTATCTCATTACGACAGGGGCGGTGACCCAAGGCAATAAAGTTCCTATGTATATTTTGGCAAGATTGAATACGAATGGACAATGTATTTCTGTTGCCAATGACTATAAAGACTTTAAAGTTGCCCTAGATAGTAGTCCCCTCAAACAAGGGTTTGCCCAAAAAGGAAAAGATAGCAAAGATTTAAAATTTGCGATGACTTTTCCAGGCGGAACTCATGATTTATGGATTCGCTATTGGTTAGCCGCCGGAGGCATTAATCCAGATAAAGATATTTCCTTAATTGTTGTGCCGCCAGCCCAGATGGTTGCCAACATGAAAGTGGGTAACATGGAAGCATTTTGCGTGTGTGAACCCTGGAATAAACAATTAATTAGTCAAGGGATTGGTTATACAGGCTTAACAACCGGAGAACTTTGGCACAATCATCCAGAAAAAGCATTTGCCTTGCGGGCTGATTGGGTTGATCAAAATCCCAAAGCCGCTAAAGCCCTATTAATGGCGGTTTTAGAAGCTCAACAATGGTGTAGTAAGCCAGAAAATAAAGAAGAAATGGCTCAGATTATTTCTAAACGGGAATGGATTAAAGTTGATCCAGCCGATGTGGTTGATCGAGCAAAAGGAAAGTTTGATTATGGTGATGGGCGTGTGGTTGAAAATAGTCCTGAGATTTTAAAATATTGGGCTGATTATGCGTCCTATCCTTATAAGAGCCATGATTTATGGTTTATTACTGAAGATATTCGCTGGGGCTATTTACCCAGTAGTACCGATGCCAAGGCTTTAGTCGATCAAGTCAATCGCGAAGATTTATGGAGAGAAGCCGCTCAATCGTTAGGTGTACCCGCAGAACAAATTCCCGCTAGCACCTCTCGTGGCGTTGAAACGTTCTTTGATGGAGTCCAATTTGATCCGGAAAACCCCCAAGCTTATTTAGATAGTTTGAAAATTAAGTCTATTAAAGCCTAATTGATGAATAGACAGACAATAATTCTCAATTTTTTTACAAGATGTAGAATTATTGTCAATTCTTGATATTTCTGATTTAATCGTAAACCCTTTTATTTTTGACAGGAATTTATTATGGCTACTGATGTTATCCCCTCTCACAAAAAACGTCGCAATAATATTCTAAAAACCCAAGTCGTCACCAAACTTGTTCCTCCCATCATTGCCTTAATCGTTTTATTAACCATTTGGCAAATTCTCTGTTCTGGAGAAAATCCGAATTTACCCAGTCCTTTAGCAGTGCTTAAAGAAACTTGGGATCCTTTAATCATTGATCCTTTTTTTGATAACGGAGGAACAGACAAAGGACTAGGATTACAAATTTTGGCGAGCTTAGGTCGCGTAGCCATTGGATTTTCTTTATCGGCAATTGTAGGCATTGCTTTAGGAATATTAATTGGTGTTAATCGGGTAATGTATAGCGCATTAGACCCCATTTTTCAGGTTTTAAGAACAATTCCGCCTTTAGCTTGGCTTCCCCTTTCTTTGGCCGCTTTAAGAGAAAGTGAGCCCTCAGCTATTTTCGTCATTTTTATCACCGCAATTTGGCCGATTATTATTAATACAACGGTAGGAGTACAACAAATTCCTCAAGATTATCGTAACGTTTCTCGTGTTTTGAAACTATCAAAATTTGAGTATTTCTTTAATATTCTTTTTCCCTCGGCAGTGCCTTACATCTTCACGGGTTTAAGAATCGGTATTGGGTTATCTTGGCTTGCTATTGTTGCGGCAGAAATGTTAGTAGGAGGGGTAGGCATCGGCTTCTTTATTTGGGACTCTTACAACAGTTCTAGACTCAGTGAAATTATCATAGCATTAATCTATGTTGGCGTCGTTGGTTTGCTATTAGATAGATTAGTGGCTTTTCTCGGTAGCCTTGTTGTTCCTGCTGAACAAAAATAAAAGTTAGGTGTGAGGTACAAAGTTTTAGGGATCAGTTTTTACGCAGCTTGCTATTACCTTCCCATTCTTTATTAACTATTAACTACTAACTAAACCTATGTCTTCATTCATTGAAATTGATCACGTTGATAAAATATTTCCCCTTCTTAATGGCGATCGCTATATTGCTCTAAAAAATATTGAAATTAAAATTAATCAAGGAGAATTCATTTCGTTAATTGGCCATTCCGGTTGTGGAAAATCTACTCTATTAAATATTGTTGCAGGGTTAACCCAAGCCACTCACGGAGGGGTTGTTCTCGAAGGAAAAGAAGTCACCGAACCGGGGCCAGATCGCATGGTCGTTTTCCAAAATTATTCCCTGCTTCCTTGGCTAACCGTTCGCCAAAATATTGCCTTAGCCGTTAACCGTGTCCTGCGTCATCTTCCTAAAAAAGAACGCCAAGAAATTGTCAACCATCATATCAATTTAGTCGGTTTAAAACACGCCGCCTATAAATACCCCGGTCAACTTTCTGGAGGCATGAAGCAACGAGTAGCGATCGCCCGCGCTCTTTCGATTCGTCCCAAAGTCTTACTCTTAGATGAACCCTTCGGCGCATTAGATGCCCTCACCAGAGGCAATTTACAAGAGAAATTAATGGATATTGTGCAGGAAAACCATGTCACCTGTATCATGGTTACGCATGATGTTGACGAAGCCCTCTTACTCTCAGATCGAGTGGTGATGTTGACCACAGGACCAGAAGCCCATATCGGTCAAGTGTTAGACGTTCCGATTCCTCGTCCCCGTCACCGTTTGGAGGTAGTAAACCATCCTAGTTACTACGTTCTCCGCAATGAGATGGTCTATTTTCTCAATCAGCAAAAACGGTCAAAAAGAGTGGGCAATGTGCCAGAAGTGATTATTTCGCGTCATGGGCTGGAGAAAATAAACCTCAATCTTGGTTTTATTCCTTTAACCGACTGTGCGCCTTTAATTGTGGCTAAAGAAAAAGGCTTTTTTGCCGAAGAAGGATTGGAAAATATCACCCTAAGCAGAGAACCGTCTTGGAAAGAAATTGCCAGAGGGGTGGCGGATGGTCGCTTAGATGGGGCGCAAATGGTGGCAGGAATGCCCTTAAGCATGACGATTGGCGCAGGAGGCAAAATGCCGATTCCTGTGATTACTGCCCTTGTATTGAGTCGCAATGGTAACGCCATTACTCTCAGCAATAAATTTCAAGAAATGGGGGTTGAAACTCTCAAAGACTTAAAATTAGCTCTTTCTGCAACACCAGATAAGGTACACACCTTCGGCATGGTACATCCTGCTTCTATGCACAATTTACTCCTACGTTACTGGTTAGCATCAGGGGCAATTGATCCGGATCAAGATGTGGCATTAACGGTGATTCCTCCTCCGCAAATGGTAGCGAATCTAAAAGCAGGGAATATTGACGGCTATTGTGTGGGAGAGCCTTGGAATTCTCGTGCTGTTTATGAAGACTTAGGCTATGTTATTGCCACAGATCTAGATATTTGGCCAAGCCATCCCGAAAAAGTCTTAGGCGTTCGGGAAGATTGGGTTGAAAAGTATCCCCAAACTCATATTGCCTTGGTGAAAGCTTTGTTAAAAGCCTGTGAATACTGCGATGATCGTCGAAATCGGGAAGAAATTCTAGGAATGCTTTGCCGTCCTGAGTACGTGGGTTCACTTCCTGAATATACTCGGCCAGGCTTCCTTGATCCCTATAATAAGGGAACCGGAGAACCGCAATATTTACCCTCTTTTAACCAATTCCATGTCGATCAAAGTAACTGTCCGGGACGGGTCGAGGGTTTATGGATTTTAACTCAGTTAGCGCGCTGGGGTTATACACCGTTTCCCCGTAACTGGGTAGAAATTCTGGAACGGGTTCGTCGTCCCGATTTATATGGAGAAGCCTGTCGATCTTTAGGTTGGCCAGATATTGAACCTGATCGTCAGAATTTCCAATTATTTGACAAAATGATCTTTAATCCCGATGATCCAGTCGGCTATCTCAAGCGTCTTTCGATTTGTCGTGATTTTAAAGTGTCAGAAATTCTCATTGATCAAAAAATCTGAACTTAAGTTCAAGGCTAACAGCCAAAGTTATCTAAAGATGACTAAGATTAAAGCTTGATTTCCCATCCGTTTTAATAAACCTCAGGCTATCAGCCCTCGAATGTATTGCGATAAGAATGATAAAACTTCATCTCTAAAACCTTATCCCTAAAATCTATGCAAGTAATGAACTCCAGCGAACAATCTTCTACCTTAGAACAAAAAACTCCTTTTTTAACGATTAAAGATGTTTCTAAGATTTATGCCACTCCGAATGGAGATTATACTGTTTTAGATGGTGTAGATTTAACCGTTCATGAAGGGGAATTTGTCTGTGTTATTGGTCACTCTGGTTGTGGCAAATCCACCCTTTTGAATATGGTATCAGGGTTTAATACACCCAGCAGTGGACAAGTAAAATTACAAGATCAAGAAATTACCGAACCCGGACCTGATCGCATGATGGTTTTCCAAAACTATTGCTTATTACCTTGGAAAACCGCCTTTGACAACGTTTATATTGCCGTTAATTCCGTTTACCCTAATAAATCAAAAGAAGAAAAAACAACAATTGTTAACGAACATTTAGCCATGGTTGGCTTAACAGAAGCCGCCCAAAAAAAACCGGCTCAATTATCAGGAGGAATGAAGCAAAGAGTGGCTATTGCCCGCGCTTTAGCGATTCGTCCTCAAGTGTTAATTTTAGATGAACCGTTTGGGGCATTAGATGCGATTACGAAAGAGGAATTACAAGAGGAATTATTGACGATTTGGCGCGAACATCGCTTAACGATTATGATGATTACCCACGACATTGATGAGGCGTTATTTTTAGCGGATAGATTGGTGATGATGACCAATGGTCCAAGGGCTAAAATTGGCGAAATTCTCGATATTCCTTTTTCTCGTCCCCGTAATCGCGCTCGAATCATTGAAGATCCCAAATATTATGAATTGCGGAACTACGCTTTAGATTTCTTATTTCATCGTTATGCGCATTCAGAAGAGCCGACTGAAGGAGCAGAAATGAACGAATCTAAGCCCAATTTAGGCTTAAAATGGGGAATTGCTCTAGGAGTTGTGGCCGCCATTGCGATCGCTGGTTTTGCCTTAGTCCAAAATTTTACGCAAAAATTGCCCCATTCGCCTCAAAATACGGAACGGCAATTACAAGGACAGTAATCTATTAATTCTTGTCGGGGCGCAAGCGTTGCGCCTTTAAATTTTTTTTCTGACAGAATTTAAGGAAAGTGGTGATCGCTAATATTGATGCAAGAAAAGAATTATTATTATGTTTTAAGTGCATAAAATTTTAATTTTTGTAACGAAAGATACGAAATATTCAAAAAAAGAATGGGATTGTTAACTAGAACTGTTCACTAATACTTATTTCTTAAAATTACTATCTATGCCTAAGTGACGTAACGTTCTAGAGGACGAATATTCTTTAGTGAGATGAAGACAACAATAATAATTAAATTATTGTCAATGAATTCATTTTCATCTATTTCTCACCTTTACTTGTGAATGAAAAAAGATAAATACTTTGTTTAGAAAAAGCCAAGTAGTCTTTAATTCTACAATGATTTCATTCATGAGTTAACTTGACAATGCAGAATCTATTACTAGAATTCTTGTCATTAATTTTTGTTTTCTACCTTATAAGGAAGGTCAATAATGCTTGGAGAAATGTGGCAATTTAGGGGTCGTTATAAGATCCTACACATGACTTGGTTTGCGTTCTTTTTATCATTTGTTGTTTGGTTTAACCTTGCTCCTTTAGCAACACAGGTGCAAGAAGATTTTGGCTTAGAAGTCAGTCAAATTAGAACCCTCGCTATCTGTAACGTCGCTCTAACCGTCCCTGCTCGAATTATCATTGGTATGGTCTTAGACCGTTTCGGTCCCCGTATTACCTACACTTTACTGTTAGTCTATGCGGCGATTCCCTGTCTTATTTTTGCTTCTGCCCAAAATTTCAGTCAATTGGTGATTTCTCGCCTTTTACTGAGTATTGTGGGTGCAGGATTTGTGATTGGTATCCGTATGGTTGCAGAATGGTTTCCCCCCAAAGAAATTGGGTTAGCTGAAGGAATTTATGGCGGTTGGGGAAACTTTGGTTCAGCCGCAGCAGCTTTTACTTTACCCACCATTGGCGCGTTTTTAGCCTTTGGCGGCGGCGGTTTAAACTGGCGTGCTTGTATTGCTGGTACAGGAATTGTTGCCGCTCTTTACGGCATACTCTACTACTTTAATGTTCAAGACACCCCTCCCGGTAAAGTTTATCAACGTCCTCGCAGTGCCAGAGGGATTGAAGTGACCACAAAACGGGATTTCTGGTTCTTGATGTTGATGAATGTCCCTTTGACCGGAATTTTGATGGTATTGGCATGGCGACTCACCAAAGTGGGATTATACGACATAAACGTCATGTATTTAGTCTGGGCTGGTTTAGTTGGCTTATATCTCTTCCAAGCGTGGAATTGCTGGGTGGTGAATAAAGACTTGATGTTAGGACGCAAACGTTATCCCGCCGAAGACCGTTATAATTTCTCTCAGGTTGCCATCTTAGAACTCACCTACGTTGTCAATTTTGGTTCAGAGTTAGCCGTTGTTTCCATGCTTCCCGCTTTTTTTGAAGGAACGTTCACGCTCTCTAAAGCGGCGGCAGGGATGATTGCTTCAACCTATGCTTTCATGAATTTAATGGCTCGTCCGGGGGGGGGCTTAATCTCGGATAAGTTAGGCAGTCGCAAAAATACAATGGCTATCTTAACTCTCTGCATGGGAATCGGCTACTTATTATTAGGAACTGTCAATAGTAGCTGGTATTTACCGGCGGCGATTCTGTTAACTATGGCTTGTTCGTTCTTCGTCCAAGCGGGAGAAGGTTCAACTTTTGCAATTGTTCCCCTGATTAAGCGTCGTGTTACGGGGCAAATTGCCGGAAATGTAGGGGCTTATGGTAACGTCGGGGCAGTAGCCTACTTAACCATCTTCAGCTTACTGCCCGAATGGTTAGGCGGTGGCAAAGATCCTTCTCCTGCTATTATTGCTCAATCAAATATGATGTTCTTCCAAATTATGGGAATTGCTGCTTTAATTGTTGCTTTTCTGTGTTGGTTTATCTTAAAAGAACCTAAAGGATCGTTTGCTGACCACCATGAAGGAGAAGAAGATCATCAAGAACCCGTTTTTGAGACGGAAACTCAGCAAATTATCTGATAGATTTCTGCTGTCTTCAATTTTTCATGGTTGAACTTAAAAAGGTGGGGACTATTAAACCCTCACCCTTTTTTTTGATATTAACTGAATTTAATGTTTATTCAACAGCCATATTTACCCCAGTAATGAGTCGACTTCCATCAAAGATAATTAAAATATCATCGGTTGTCTTTTCAAATTCCACCGTAACCGTGACCAATTGACCATTCTGACGGCCAAATCCATTAATAATAGTCACATCTTTGATGCTTTTAAATGCCCCATTTTGTGCGATGACATTCTCCCATTTTTCTTGAATTTGTTCAGAAAATAGCTCTCCTTTCAGAAAAGGATGCAGATTTTGACGAGCCACCGTATAATTTTTTTCACTCAAAGCCATGATTAAATCTTGAGAGATTTGTTCGACGGACTGCAAACCCGGTACATTGACGCCAACAATTTCTCCTGCTTGATTATAAGTTACCACAAGGTCTTGAGTGGTTTTACTAAACATTGTTTCAACAATAACCACATCACCGTTAATGGTATTGACAACGCTTGTATCCCCGTATTTTTGAACGTCTCCTGTTGTTTTGATGACATTTTCCCACAACTTAGCGATCGTTTCAGGTGTAAGCTGTTTGGCTAAGTCGGGAGCCGCCATTTTCTGAGCTTCTTCGTATTTGCCGGCTTTTAGGGTGTCAAGCAACATAAAGGTTTTACGTTGCAACTGAGCATTTTTGGCTTCGTCAGTGACTTGAGCAATCGGCATTTGTTCTGACTTTGTCATCGTTTGGGCATGAAGCGGCATAGAATTCACACCCGACACGAAAACAGTTAGACTTAGTACGGAAAAGGTTAGGTTACGCACCCTTATTATTGAAAGAGATGATCGCTGAAACATCTAGATTCACTTGCCATTAAGTAGATTAATCAAAAATTTTAGCACTAGAGTTTAGTGGCGAAAAATCTTTGGCAAATGTTCCCTAAAGATACCAGTTATTTGCTCAAAAAATTAGAATTATCGAGACTGGTTTTCCGAAGGCGTGGGTTGATTGAACGTCGGTGAGAGAAAAGCCACTAACGCACCTAACGCAAATCCCATAAAGTTACGGAATAAAGGCAGAAGATCTGTTGTTCGAGTCACAACTGGACCAATACCAAAGGCGAGGAATAAAATGCCCCATAGAGGTGACATAATCAACGCCCATTGCCAAGCAAAGATTTGATTACCTTTACGGGGAATGCCCGCCAGTCCGAAGATAATACCCCCCACGACTGAAGTCACTAGGGTGAGAATCCACTGCTCTTTTGGTAACCCAGGCACCACCGAACAGCCCCCTTGCAGTAAACAGCCTTTGACGGCGCTTAAGGCCTCAACGATCGCATTATTTTCGCCATGTTCTCGAATATAATACAGGTTGCCGAAACGGGTTTGTAATTCAATCCAAAACGTCCGAGGCAGTAAGTTGTAAACGGCATCCCCTACACTAAAGGCTAACAAGTTACCCCCTCTGGCATCTGCGACCATTAAAATGCTTTGATCATCGAGTCCCCAAAATTTGATCACAGCACGCCCTGGACTGCGGTCGTATTGGGTCAAAATCCGCAACTTCCAGCCTGTTTCTTGCTCAAAATTTTCAATTTGTTGGATTAAGCTTGTTTCTTCGTAGGGAGGAATAAAATCGGCTAAATCCACGACAGGAGTCGTTTCTAAAGGCAAAAGTTCAGGGTTATTGACAGCTAAGGCACTCTCTGGCTGAGAAAACCAAACCATTAAGGGAACAAGCCCGATGATAAGTCCTAAAATGAGTCGCTTTACACCACGATGCTTCATAATGTTACTATTTTTGTTTAATAAACGAGGTTGAGAAAAAAAGTACTGATACTTATTTTAATAAAGATTGAAGGATCTTTACAATCATTTACATTATTTTAAGATAAAAAGTCAAGATTTGGACAGTCTTTCTGGGATGACATCGAATAAATTAAGAAAAATTAAGCCTAAAAAATACAAAAAAAGGT
Source organism: Microcystaceae cyanobacterium (assembly GCA_041746575.1). Classification (GTDB taxonomy): domain Bacteria; phylum Cyanobacteriota; class Cyanobacteriia; order Cyanobacteriales; family Microcystaceae; genus JBGTGT01. The sequence goes on along the minus strand of JBGTGT010000099.1, from coordinate 18,159 downwards.
TAAAATCTAAGTAAACATAAATTTTCTCTGAGTAATCCTTGTTTTTAAGTCCTTTCGTCTTTTTAAGTTAACATCTGGGGGAAATCGTTCCTTGACGAGAAGATTCCTTACCGCTAAACTAAATACTCTTGTTCTAAAATATGAATCATTAAGATTCAGCCATTGATTCTTAATATATTTTGCTTAAAAATTGTCCTGCTAAGGATAGATCGTTGTTAATTATTGATTTATTAACTATTTCTCATTAAACCTGTGGCCACTTACGAACCCCTACATCATAAGTACCGTCCGCAAACCTTTGCCGATTTAGTAGGACAAAGTGCGATCGCTGATACTCTTACCCATGCCATTAAGCGTCAGCGCATTGCCCCAGCTTACCTCTTTACGGGGCCAAGGGGGACAGGAAAAACCTCCTCAGCCCGAATTTTAGCGAAATCCCTCAATTGTTTAGGGTCTCCTGTGCCAACCCCTATGCCTTGCGGGAAATGCGACGTGTGTCGTGCGATTACACTAGGTTCAGCCTTAGATGTAATTGAAATTGACGCTGCCAGCAATACAGGAGTAGATAATATCCGAGAGATTATTGAGCGATCGCAATTTGCGCCTGTACAGTGTCGGTATAAAGTCTATGTGATCGATGAATGCCATATGCTCAGTGTAGCGGCCTTTAATGCGTTGTTAAAAACCATTGAAGAACCGCCAGATCGAGTTATTTTCGTCTTAGCAACAACCGATCCTCAGCGTGTCTTACCTACTATTATTTCCCGTTGTCAACGCTTCGATTATCGTCGGATTCCATTGACGGAAATGGTGAATCATCTTCACTATATTGCCCAGAAAGAAACCATTGACATTACCCCAGAAGCCCTGAATTTGGTGGCGCAAATAGCTAACGGCGGCTTAAGGGATGCAGAAAGCTTACTCGATCAACTTAGTTTAGGCTCAGACACCATCACCCCTGAAAAGGTGTGGGATTTAGTCGGGGCAGTACCCGAACAAGATTTATTAAAATTATTGCAAGCGATTCAGTCTAATCAAGCAACAGAAGTATTAGCCCATTGTCGTCACTTGATGAACCGAGGACGAGAACCCCTAGTGGTTTTGCAAAATTTAGCCGGATTTTATCTAAATTTGCTCATTGCCAAGTCTGCTCCTCATTGCCCTGAGATGGTAGCCGTCACTGCGCCGACGTGGGAAGTCCTTTGTCAAGAAGCCCAACAGTGGACATTGGAAACGATTCTGAGAGGACAAAAATACCTTAAAGACAGTGAATTACAGCTTAAAAACACGACTCAACCCCGTTTATGGTTAGAAGTAACCCTTCTGAGCCTTTTGCCCTCTGCGTTAACCGTTACATCTGTCCAATCTACCCAAATCTCAACCAAATCGCCGGAATCTACGGTATCTGTTGTTTCTTCTGCGCCGCCTTCCCCTCAGCCTGCTACAACGGTTTCATCTATTGCCACCTCTTCCCCTCCCTCTCATAACGGCAAAAACCCTTCTGCTATTCCCCTTCCTGAAGCGACTAAACCTATTCCTGAACCTGTCGACTATAGTGAGGATTTAGCACAAATTTGGCAAGCTTTACTGAGTCATCTTCCCCCCTTTACCGCCGGATTGATGCAACGACAAGGTCATTTGATTGAAGTACAGAAGACAGTTGCCCGTCTTGGGATTCAAAATGAATCTTTTCTTAAACTTGCTAAAGATAAAATCGGTGAGCTTGAAACCGCACTCGAAAAGGTTTGTCGGCGAAAAATCAAAGTTCACGTTCACGTTTTTTCTCTTCCTTCTCCAACCAGCGAGGAAGCCCCCATTCCGGCAAAAACCGACTCTTCTAACTCTGTTTCTTTTTCTACTAAGACAGTCAAAACTGAAGCATTGAGCCACCCTGTTGAACCTTCTTCCCGTGAGGCAATCAACGATCAAACATCCCCGATTAACACGGCTTCCGCTCCTATAGAGAACGTTAACATTCAATTATTAGAAGACAAAACCGTACCCCCTTCCTACGAGGAAGTCAAGAGTCAAGTATTAAGCCATAAAATTGATTGTAATTCTGCGATGGCTTCTTCTGTTGCGTTTGATCATCCTCCTGTTACTGAGGCAGATTTAGAGGAAAGTGATTTCACAGAGAAAGAAATAGAGCAAGCCGCAGAACGTTTTGCGAAAATGTTTGAGGGAGATGTTATTGATATGAACAATGGCGGGGATGAGACTGAAGTCAAAATAAACCTCAAAACCGAACAAGAATGCTCTACTACAACGCTCAAAGAAATCGCTCACGAGCTTCCGAATCAGTCCGTTCAAACTGTTAACACTTCATTAGATAAACCAATGATTAAAGGACGACCACCAACCTTAGATATAGATGAAGAAAATATACCTTTCTAAAAAAATGATAGCTGTTGGGGGCAATCTATCGCAGAATCATCTTGAGAAATTTCGACGTTTAATTATTTATTCCGTTTTAAACTCATTAAACCCAATCCCAGAAAACCCATCATCAATAATCCATTAAAAAATGAAGGTTCAGGCACATTTGCGGGTGTAATTCTAAAAGTTAAGCCATCTTGAAGGTTTTGTTGAAACATGAAATCAGGTCCAATTCCGACCTCTCCATCATCTTTAGCAGATAAAAAGACCATCGAATCAATGGTTTTAACAGGTGCGGAACAATCTGATACCATTTGACCATTAAAGTGAGACCACAAACTCACCACTTTGACTTCTAAACTAAAGCGTGATTCTGGAGTATTACCGACATAAGAAAGCACTGCCCCATCATTGAACTGATTACACCAACCATAAAGACTTTCTATGCGCTCGAAAGGAGCGGGAATCGGCCCTTGCGGAAGCGGAATTTCATCAGGTTCATCAGTGACAGCCAGTCGGGTAAAAAGACCATTATTAATTTTATATTCCAGTTGAATATAAGCGGTACTGGTTTCCAGAGGACTGCCGTTAATCGAAAATAAACCCAATTCATTAGTAGTACGAGAATGAACTAGAAAAATATGCGCTTGATCCGGTTGGAAGTTGAGGGGAATGCCGTTATATTTATAATTACGATAATCGTAAAAGCCCTCTAGGGAATCATCAGTGACAAAACTGTAAACTGCCCCTAGACGGGTAAAATGATCATTGCCCGGAGACGTCTCAACTTCTACTTTATATCGTCCTCCACTTCTCGTAGCGGCAAGGGTTTGCGGAAGATCAATGGCTCCCAGTAAGAGCAAGGTAAATGAGCAAACGAGATAGACTTTTGGGGTGATTTTGAGGGAAAATCCCCTTTCATTTGTGAAGTTAGCCATGACTCCGCCAATAAGTGTAAAATGGTTTAGACTGTCCCTCATCGATTCCTAAAAAAAGGAAAAAACGAGGCCTGAAAATTGGACGGATCTTAATCTCCGAAAGCTTGAGCTTGATCCAAAATCCATTCCTAAGATTCCCGCAAACCTCAGAAAAATTAATATTAGTATTGTTAAGAAAGTTTGCAAATTGTCTCTTGAGAACCTTGTATTATTTCCGAATATACAAACAACTACTGAGCGCCAAATGAAGCGGACAAGAGAAAAAGGGAAACAAAAAGCGATCGCCCCTAGTCAAAAAAGCCTATGATAGATTTAATTAATTTTAATCAATGACGATGGAATTAAGGTTAGGTTGGCTATATCCTACCCTCATGAGTACCTACGGCGATCGCGGCAACGTGATTTGTCTGCAACGGCGTTGTCAATGGCGGGGAATTTCGGTTACCCTTATTCCTCTAGATAGGCAAGCAGACGCTTCTGTGATCAAACAGGTCGATGTCATTGTCGGAGGGGGCGCACAAGATCGCCAACAGGAAATCGTGATGCGGGATCTTCAAGGGGCAAAAGCTGAAATATTACGGGAACAACTTGATACCGGAATACCGGGGGTATTTACCTGTGGATCACCGCAACTATTAGGGCATTATTATGAACCTGCGTTAGGAAAACGTATTGAGGGGCTAGGATTACTAGATTTTGTGAGTAAACACCCCGGAATCGAAGCAAAACGCTGTATTGGCAATGTAATTTTTGAAGTAACGGCTTCTCCCCTTGCAGAGGATTTAAGAATGATGATGGGCGAAGCTCCGATCATTATTGGCTTTGAAAATCACGGTGGCCGCACGTATTTGAGGGATGTTGCCCCGTTAGGGAAAGTGATCAAGGGATATGGTAATAATGGAGAAGATGGTTATGAAGGGGCATTTTATCGCAATGCGATCGCTACTTATTCCCATGGCCCTTTATTACCTAAAAACCCTTTTGTGGCGGATTGGTTGATTAAAACCGCTTTACAGCAAAAATATGGTACAGAAATCACGTTATCGCCTTTGGATGATGCTTTAGCTAATCAAGCACGTCAAGCGATGCTGAAACGGCTAGAGATTAGGCATTAACCTTTTTGTCTTGACAGGTGTAGGCTTGAGTAATGATGGATAATCCCATGAAAGCAGATGAAAACCCCATCACTTTATCTTGATAGCCTAATAAAACGCCCAAAATAATTATAAACGTGCTAAGGATAAGGCGGAAAAGCAGGGGAGGGGAGACTGAGCAAGCATAGTAGCATTAAATCGGAAGATATTTTCATTCTTTAGTATTGGGGATGATTGAGAATAGGCAGAAGGCAAAAGTAGGAAAAATTGATTTAATGACGCTTCTGCCCCCTGCCGCATTCTACGATAGGCTTACTAATTTTTCGCTTAATTGCCAAAGTCGTTGTGCCTTGGTGTCGTCACTCGCTTCGTCGGAAACCTCTTGTTTGAAGGAAGCGCGGCCTTCTTTTTGGCGATTGCCCCAACTCCAATATACGCCAGATTCATTGTATTTAGGATCAGCCACTACGGACGCTACTCTTTCTCCTGCTAATTCCTCAGAAACAAACCCTCCTGTCACATTTTTCTGAAAAAGAGGGAATAATGTGCGAAAGAGGGAATAATGATTACGAAATAAGGCCGTTGTTGCCACACATCCCGGATAAAGGGAACTAAAAACAATCCCTGTTGAATTATGGTAACGCCGGTGTAACTCCCGCATTGTGAGAACGTTACAGAGTTTGCTATCTTTATAAGCTTTACCTGATTTGAACTTTTTCCCGTCAATCATGGTAATAGGGGCTTTAAATCCAGCTTCTAGTCCTTTCAAATCACCTAAATCAGGAGGAGCGGGAATCGGGATTTTTCCGCCTAATTCTTTCGGATTCGCTGTTACCGTGCCTAAAATAATCAACCGTTTTTCAGGGGAGGGGGATTTTTGTAAATCTTCGAGTAAGAGATTACATAGCAGGAAATGACCAAGATGATTGGTAGCAACGCTTAATTCATAGCCATCTTCACTGCGCATGGGTTCTTTAAGTAAAGGATAATAGACTGCCGCATTACAAACTAAAGCGTCTAAATTTCGCCCCGTTGCTCGAAAATCATTGACAAATTGTCTTACACTTTTTAAACTTGCTAAGTCGAGATGAATATATTTATAACTATCGGTGGGCATTCCTAGCGATTTAGCCGCATTTTCGGTTTTTTCGGGATTACGGCAGGCCATGATTACCAACCATTGCCCCGTCTTGGCTAAAGCGTTGGCGGCGTGTAAACCCACACCTGAGGATGCTCCCGTAATAATAACAGTTGACTTACGATTTTGTTCCATTGGTATTTATAGAGAGGTTAACAGTCAATCATTCCCTATGATCTCATAAGTTTGAACGGGGTTAAACGAAAGTGCAACGGAACGCAATAATCTTCTCAACCTCCACTTTTAGGACAGTAGGGAGAAACCATCCGTAACTGGGTTTTAAAAGTCGGATTTGGTATCAAGTCTGCCTTAATGCAGAGGATTAACAACTTAACGCATTGCTTTACAATTCTTCTGTATCTGTTTGTATTGCTTCTCGTAGATTCTGCAATAATTCGGGATTAGATAACATTACATCTAGCAAAGTTAACGCTGATTCTGGATTAAGTTTGGGAACGTTCGCTTGCTCTGCTAAAGCTTGTAAAATCTCAATTAGAGTTTGCTTATTACATGACAATAACTTCATCACTTGTAATAATTTTACCATTAGTAATGAATTCAAGGTATGAGGATGCTGTTCTCCGACGGTATTGAGATAAATCGTTAATGCTCGTTGTGCAAGGGTTTCTGCTTTTTGATATTTACCTTGCGTTTCATAGAATCCTGCTAAATTATTGAGACTGGTAGCAGTATCGGGATGATTTTCTCCTAACTGCTGTTCAATGATAGAAAGCGCACGCAAATACAAGGGTTCTGCTTCACTGTAACGTCCTTGAGAACCGTATAATCCTGCTAAATTATTGAGACTGGTAGCAGTAGAGGGATGATTTTCTCCTAAACGAGAAGTAATTTCATCGAGACAACGTTGATAAAAAGGTTCTGCAATGTCATACTGTCCTTGTCCTGCGTAAAACCATGCGACTCCTACAAATGCCCATATTAAATTATCATCTGGATTAGGAATATCATCTAACATTGTTTGACTGAGATATTGCAAATGGGGAATTGATGGTGTCACCCTTTCAATATCCTTAATAACAGGCGTTTGAGGAATCGTTTTCGCCACCGCAAGACAACTCATTGCAATAGACTTTTGTACTTGCTGAATAAAATGACTTCCTGCTTTTTTGCTGTGATAGCGATAATATTCTCTTAAGAGGGTATGAATTCTTATATTTTTTTGTTCAATAATCTCAATTAGGTTTAAATTTGCTAATTGTTTTCGTGCTACTTTTATCGCTTTTATATCCCATCCTAACTGATTAATAGTGGGTTCAATTAATTCTAACCACGGAATATCTGCTGAGGTAAACCGACTCAATAGCATCGCTAAATAAGTTGAAAATCCCGTTAATTTTTGCCAACTTAATTCAAACGCCGCAATCACTCCTCTCTCTGCGGTGATTCCCCTTACCATCTCATCCGATAACGACTCATCTTGTATATTTAATTGTTGTAAATATTCCTCTAAACTTAACATTTCATCATCGACAATGTAAGTCGCCGCTAACTCCAGCCCCAACGGTAAATAACCCAAACGCTGACAAATTTTCTTTGCGGTTTCCCCTTCATTCTCAATGCGGTTTGTTCCTTTTTTATCGACAATCTTCTTTAACAAGCATATCGCTTCCGTTTCTGATAACACTCCTAACGGTAACCCAGTAAAACGAGGACTCAAATTTTGTTGTCTTGTGGTTATAATCACCTTAAATCGAGAATCAATCGGTAACCATTTTTCGGGAATATCCTCTAAATGATTGACATCATCAATTACAATTAAAATATTATCTGTTTGCGGATGCCAATTTTGCCAACACCATCTGACTTGTTGATCAATTGTATCCTGTTTCCTCATTATCTCTGGCATTGCTAAATAAGCAGAGGTTTTTGTTAAAACTAAAGTTGCTAAATCCCCTTCCCTCAAAGAAAACCAATAACAAGCCGTATAACTTTGAATGTATTTAGGAGATAACGCATATTGAATCGCTAACTCCGTTTTACCTATCCCTCCCATTCCTTGCACCGCATAAATTGAAACAATATTCGACTTTTCTTGATTTTGTAACTCTCGATGTAAATTCTCTAAATCTCTTATTCTTCCCACAAAATACGATGAACCCTGCTTAACATCACTAGGAATATTGGTACTTTTTACAGGTAAATTACTAAGAGTGATTTGATGAATCTCAATATTAGCATGATCACCAAAGGTTGAATCTTTAATTCCCGTTTGTTTAGATCCCATTCTTATTACTCTCCTTTATTCAATATCTTGATTGATTTTAAGGGTTGCTTTTCCCTGAATCTTTGTCTCCTCTATCCCAATTTGTTCTATATTTGTTTTAACATTCCCTTTCACTTTTTGTGTAATTTCTCCTTCTAATTCCTCCGCTTCAAAATTTCTTAAACCTGTTTGTTTAATTATCGCTAATTGATTCATCACATCAGGATTATCTTTATTCTCCTCTGCAACTTGTTTCGCAACTTGTTTAATCTCCTCATCTTCTTCTATTAAGATTGCCATCATTTCCACTGCTTTAAGTAACAATTCTGGTGTTTTTGCTGCTGCTTCCAATTGTTGAAATGTCTTAGGAGACTTACGTTTAACTAACTTGTTTAATTGATCAACACTTTTATCTAATGCCATTTCTCCCATACGAGTTAACACACCGGTTAAAATAATTGTCCCGATACCAGCAAGGGTTAATAGTTCCATTTCGCTTAACTCCAGATAACAATTCTTAATATAAGACCATAAAATTGCTTAAGGGTCAATATCTTAAGGCAACTCCCTACCATCTTAACGCAGAAGCTTACTTAGGTAAGTCAACCGACATCATACCTTATTGAGTTAAAGAAATCACAGCGATGCCTAAACCAATAACGGTAATGCCAATCAATCTTCCTTGAGTAATCCGTTCGTGTAAAATCAATTTTGCGCCTAATAAACTGATCACATAACCGATAGCCGTTGCTGGACGAACGAAGCTAATATCAGCCCAACTTAAGAGGGAAAGAAAAATTAAAAAAGAAAGAGCTTGAAAACTGATTCCAGCAACAATAAAGGGATTAGCAATCACTTTTTTCAACCACTTTAACATCTCCTCAAACGTAAATTCTGGAAAAGACCCGATCATTCTAATTCCCTTAGCTGTTAAGATATCTCCTATCGCATCCGTTAAAGCTAACATGAATGCCCCTAGCCAAATTTTAGGAATAATCCCCAAAAAAGGCAAAGTGATCAACATCGAAGCGTTAGGCGATTGAGGGGGGGGAGGACGATGCTGAGTGTGATATTGACTCCAACCCACCATAAAAACGCCAAGAGCAATAATGAAGGTGGCTAACCAGCGAGTTAAAGAGATATGTTCTCTTAAAATTAGCCATGCCATCAACCCATTGAGGACATAACTGGCGGCGTGAATCGGTAAGACATAACTGACATCCATATCGGCAATGGCTACCCAATAAATCATCATTGAAAAGGTGAGGGTAACCACCCCTAAGCCAATCCAAGGACTGGTTATTAAATAACTTAATAATTGATTAATTTCTTGAAAAGTAAATCGGGTAATTGCCCCAAAAACTTTCATGCCTTTACTCAGCCAAATATCCCCTAGTACCTGCGTGGTGACAAGGGTGATTAGTAATACAAGGTTTCTCACTTTTGTTATTTATGCTTCTGCCACGATAATCACCGTAATATTATCTGAACCACCGCCATTTTTCGCTTCTTCAATGAGTTGCTTAGCCATCTCTTCACAAGAGGGATACGATTGCAAGGTGAAGCTAATTAATTCGTCAGGAACTTCTTCGGTCAACCCATCGCTACACAAGAGCAGTTTATCGCCTGATTCTATCTCTAAACGAGCGACTTCGGCTTGATAGTAATCTTTGCGACCGAGACATTTACATAAAACGTGTCGCCAAGGGTGAGTTTTTGCCTGTTCTTTGGTAATATCACCCATTTTTACCGCATTCGTGATCCAAGTATGATCTTCAGTGATTTGTTCTAAACTCGCTTCCCTGAGCCGATAAAGCCGAGAATCGCCAATGTGTCCGCGCCATGCTTCACCATGACGGAAAATGACAACCACTGCCGTTGTTCCCATGTCCCCTCGTTCGGGGTGTTCTTCTTGGTCTGCTAAAATATTTTTATTCGCTTCCTTAAAGGATTCTTCAATTAACAAGGAAGAGGCGGCATCGGAATCCCAATGTTCTGTCAGATAGGCTTGCATCGCTTTTACGGCAATATTGCTGGCTTCTTCTCCCCCTGCATGGCCGCCCATGCCATCGGCAACAATGAAAAACTGCCCTTCTGGGTCAAAATAAAAATGATCTTGATTAACATTTCGCACGAGACCGGGATCAGATAAACCCGTAAACTGGCGTTTTGTCATTAGTGATTTATTTTCCACGATCATAAACGAGGATTTAAATAGAGTAACATTAACGGGAAAAACCTTGAGAATCAAGACGATTCATCCTGATTTGATTTTGCCCTATTTTTATTGTATAGCTTTTAAAACATTCGATCAGCGCGATCCAATCTTCTTAATACACGAAACAATGACCAACCGGGCAACAAGGCAGTAAATACCGTAATCCCCGCTAAAATCATTGCTTGATTAACATAAAGAATGGTAGCGGCAATCAGCAACGAACAAAGAACCATCGTGTAATTAGTGGCAGTTTGCATTCCCGTCATGCGCCGCAAAATCCGTTCAGCTTCAAGGGAACGCACTCGCATTCGCAAATCCCCCCGCTCTAGCTTTTCTAATCCGTCTTCGATGCGTCGGGGCAAACTGAGGGCTGTACTGCCGACTTGTGCGGCCTGTCTGCCGAGTTCGTCTAAAATTGTATTGTTACCGTTACGACTGCTATTCATAAGTTGCATGGCAAAGGGTTGTGCCACCTCCATAAAGTTAAAGTCAGGGTCAAGACCTTTTCCCACACCTTCTAACGTTGAAAACGCCCGCATCACAAAAGTAAAGGTCGCCGGAAATCGAAAAGGTTGATCGTAGGCAATTTCGTATAAATCTTCGTTGATGGCGTTGACGGATTGTTCTTCAAAGGGTTTATCCATAAAGTGATCGAGCATATACTGCACTGATCGCCTGACTGGCCCGATATCGCCAATGGGAGCTAATGCGCCCAGTTTAATAAGAGAATTGACAACGCGATCGCCATTTTTCTCAGCAATACCAAAGAGGGTATCCATTAACCCTTCCCGAACATTACTTTTAATCTGCCCCATCATGCCAAAATCGTAAAAGATTAAAGCACCATCGCTATCGACCGCAATATTACCCGGATGGGGATCGGCGTGGAAAAAGCCATTATTGAGAAGTTGATGCAAATAGGCTTTTGCTCCTAATTGAGCGAGGGTTTTGCGGTCTAAACCGGCCGCTTCTAAGGCTTCATAGTGGCTAATTTTAATGCCGGGTAAGTATTCTAAGGTGACGACACGACGGGAGGTATATCGCCAGTGAACTCTCGGCACTTTGACCCAATTTTCGCCCCGAAAATTACGACGAAAGGTATCAGCATTACGACCTTCATTGATATAATCCGCTTCTAACCATAAAATACGACAACATTCTTCATAAATTCCCATCCAGTCTCTATTTTTTCCCCAGTTGGGATGATTTTGAAAATATTGAGAGATCCGTTTGAGAATCGCTAAATCAATGGTAAACAGTTTATTGAGGCCGGGGCGTTGGATCTTAACCACCACCTCTTCCCCCGTATAAAGTTGAGCCTTATGAACTTGCCCCAAACTAGCGGCCGCAAGGGGAACGGGATAAAAGTGTTGAAAAAGCTCATTAACGGTTTTACCGAGATCCGTTGTAATGATTTGGTTGACTTGTTCGTAGCTAAAAGCTGGCACTTGATCCTGCAATTTGACCAGTTCTTCGACATATTGACTGGGAAACAGGTCTGCGCGGGTAGAAAATAACTGACCCACTTTAATAAACGTCGGCCCCAACTCTAGCAAACTTTGTCGAATCCAAACCGCCTGTTGTTTCCGTCGGGCGGCCAGTTTTTCTTCTGTATATCCTCCTCGGTAACTCCACTTTTTACCATTCAAATTTAATTTGAGAAGAAGGAGCAAAACAAAACGCCAAATATCTATACGACGACGTGTTGCTGAATAATTCTCTCGATTCCAGCGATAAGCGGATTTTCCCATCTCCAAACGGTGGCCTTGACCGTTAAGGGATGGGGTGGAAGGGGAGTAGGAATAAGCTTTTTGCGATTGAGAAGACAGAGAAGACACTCGATTTTGTAAGATTTTAAGATTAATAAGAGAGAGAAAACAAAAATTTCGCTAAAATCGGTTTTTGAGGCTCAATAATTGTTGCTAATCGGGAAAAGGCTAGTGACGATAATTCTTTAACTCGGTTTTGAGATGGGCGATTTCAGCGCGCAATTCGTCAATCATCTCTTGTAAGTCTTCAGAATCACCGCTTTGGCTTGCTGGTTCTGATTGATTAACCTGTTGAGAGGCTCTTGCTTGAACTTCTTCTATAAATTGATGCAGATTTTCCCGTTGTTCGGCATCGAATTTACCTAAATCACTTAGAAGGTTCGTCAAGGTATCCTCCATTTTTTCGCCTAGCACTTCGGCAAAAGCGCGACCGAGAAAAAAGGCGTGCAAGACAGAATTGGGTTCATTCATAAGGCGATTCGGAATCCGTGTAGTTTTGTAACAAAATTATAACGGAAAATCCGTCACATCGTAAGCCGCCAGTTAATATCATGATCTTTAGAATAACAGATGAGAAATCAGGTTAGGCAGAAGGCAAAAGGATTGCGCTACGCATTTAGACAGATTTCTGATGATTAGACTCATGGCAGAATTCACAGATTGGGGCAATAAAAAAAAATGTAGAAGGGATAATTTACTGAATTACCATTAATACAATTCATATTTTAATAGAGTACAAGGAATTGAACCATTATAAAGAGGAATACGGCGAGCCGTTCTTAGTCCAATTTGCTTTGCCAAGGCTTTATTTCCAGTTAAAATATAAGCTTCCCAGCCTTTGAAACGTTGTTTCAAGATATCTCCTAATAAGCGATACATTTCTCCTAATTCTTGTTCATCACCGATTCGTTTTCCATAGGGAGGATTACACACAATAACCCCTTGAGAACTGGGAGGTTCTAGCTCTTGTAATTGGGCTTGAAAAAAGCTGATTTTCTCGTCCAAGTGCCAAGCGCGAGCATTACTTTTTGCTTGTTGAATAATGTCTAAATCCCCATCACTGCCCAAAATTAACGGAGAAAGGGGTGTTGATTGTTGTTTTGCCTCTTCTTTTAGCGATTGCCAAAGGGAAGAATTAAAATCTGGCCATTGTTCAAAACTAAAGTGTTCCCGATATAAGCCGGGGGCAATTTTTAAGGCTTTAATGGTAGCTTCAATGGGTAATGTTCCTGAACCACATAAGGGATCATAAAAGGTCAGTTCTGCTGTCCATTCTGTTAGATCAATTATAGCTGACGCTAAAGTTTCTTTTAAAGGGGCAACGCCCACGGCCGGACGATAACCGCGACGGTGCAAACTTGAACCCGAACTATCTAAACTGACGGTACAATAATCTTCTTCGATGTGGGCATTGAGCCAAATATCAGGATTTTGCGGATCGATATCAGAGCGTTGATTAAAGTGTTGTTGCTGTTGTTCAACAATCGCATTTTTAATGGTTAAAGCGGTAAAATGAGAATGGTTTAGTTGGTAATTTTTTCCGGTGCATTTAACTGCAAAGGTTTGATGCGGATCAAGATAGTTTTGCCAATCAATACTCTGAATATTCTTAAACAATTGATCGGCGTCATGGCTCTTAATTTCTGCAATAGGAACAAAAATTCGATACAGAAGACGAGACCATAAATTTACCTTATAAAGTAGGCTTTGATCGCCTTGGAAATGAATGACAGTAAATCCTTTGACAATTTCTTTTGCGCCTAAATTTTCTAATTCTTGAGCGGCCATATCTTCAATGCCTTGGGCAACGGTTGCAAAATATTGATTGAATACCATTTTGTAAATCAGGTTTTTATTTATTATCATTATCGCCGATAAGCTAAAATAAAGCGAGACTGACCGGAGATATCTTTAACGACTTTAATAAGGTCATAATTGCCATTCTTTTTTAATAAATTAACGACCTTTTCTGCTTGATCATTCATCATTTCAATTAACCAAATTCCGCCTGATTTTAAATACAAAGGGGCAGTGTCAACTAAATGACGAATAGCCGTCAATCCATCTTTTCCCCCATCTAAAGCGATTTTTGGCTCATATTTGGCAACTTCTGGTTGTAACGTTTCAATTAACCCACTGGGAATATAGGGGGGGTTAGACACCATGCCACTGATGTTTCCTTGGAGAAATTGAAGAGGAATCCACCAATTTCCGCAATAAAATTGAATTTTTTTCTCTAATCCTGCTTTAATTGCATTTTCTTGAGCAATCTCTAGTGCTTTCTGACTGCAATCGACGGCATAAATCTGAGATTGAGGAAAAACCTGTGCTAACCCTAAAGCGATCGCTCCGCTTCCTGTGCCTAAATCTACCCATATTCCCAATTTCAAAGGACTTTTTGAGCAGTTTTCTACGGCTTGAGCCGCAATATCAATAATTTCTTCTGTTTCTGGTCGAGGAATTAACACTGAGGGAGAAACCTTGAGGGAAAAATCGCGCCAAGGGGTAACGCCGACCAAATATTGCAAAGGGATTTTATCTTGTAATCGCCGTTGCCAAAGGTCAGATAATTGGGCAAGAGAGTATTTTACGGGAATGGCTGGACAAGATAGGTAAGATTTTAGGTGTAAACTTAAGCGATCTAAAAGGGAAATCTCCAAGAGAAGCCAATCGACCTCCTCTGGAGAGATATTAGCGGAGATTGCTGATTGAATCGCCGTCTTTCGCCATTGGGCTAAATCTTGTCCGGATACTAGGTGCAAGTGACTCCTTTTTCCTTATTTTTTTTGACTTTCAATGGCTTGGCGGATAAAAACTTGAGTTTCCTCGGAAGGAACAAAGCGAATCTTGGTTAAGGTTTCATCATCGCTTTTTTTGAGCGTCGCCATGATGTTTTCTAAAAGAACCACCTCAATTTTAATGCTACCGGCCATATCAGGCTTTTCTTTTTTGAAACGCTCAACCATCGCTTGGATTTGCGATTTTTCAAAGAAAAAAGGAATGACCGTTTCGTTATCGCTAGCCTGAATTGTCAAATATCCATCTTCTGGTCCGCCTTTAGCGACAAATAAAGGAACACCGCCCCGATACTCCTGCCCTTCCGGTTTTAGAAGAGCTTGCGCTGATTGGACTTCCTCGGAGGTGGGGACATATTGAAATTTTAAGCCATCCGGTTTATTGGCATTAGCAAGGGCGAGCTTATAGACTTCAGCCAAGGAGACGGGTTGGACTTTAACTTGTTTGGCAATATCGGGTTTATCTTTTTGTAATTGGTTGAAAAATTCTTGAGCGTCTTGTTTACTGACAAAGACACCTGTATATTTTTCCTTGGTTTCCTCTTGAATGGCTACTAAAGGCGCCCCTTGTTCGTCAGCGATGGTAAAAACAGGAATTGGGCTTAAAATTTTGCTAATCTGTTCTTCAGGAAGACCGAATGCTTTGAGGGTAAAACCGAGCCATGTAGTAAGTACCACACTACCGACTAATCCCAAAGTTGCAGTGCGACGGAGTAAAGATGTCATTTTCATTAAATTAACCTCTAATTTTTCTTTAATGTTTTGGATCGGTTTTATCTAGCCGTGGAATTAAGGAATTAGGGATATAATTGAGGATGAAGAAGGATTGTCTCCCCCACTCGGTCACGCTTTGCTTCAGTTTTAGACTGAGGCTGAGATGATGAAGTTCCCCATCCACCGTTCGTCTGCCATCTTAACAAAATGGGTTTAAAGCTAACAACACTATACCGATTTTTTCGATGGGTCAAGGGTCAAAGACAGATTTGTCTCGTAAGATTTCAATCGTTTCGATAAGCTATGGCATTACTCATTTTAGTTGCAGATGATGATGCAGGGATTCGGCTTGCTGTCAAAGATTATTTAGAATTGGCGGGCTATTCCGTGGTAACTGCTCAAAATGGTGAAGAAGCATTATCTTTACTGGATAGTTATCATCCCCATTTACTGGTTTCTGATATTAAAATGCCGAAAAAGGATGGTTATGCTTTGGTGCGCCATCTCCGCCAACGTCCCGAATTTCGCCTACTGCCGGTCATTTTCTTAACCGAAAGAAGTAGTACCTCTGAACGGATTCAAGGGTATCAAGTCGGGTGTGATGTTTATCTACCGAAACCCTTTGAAATGGACGAACTACAGGCGGTCATTCGTAATTTATTAGAGCGATCGCAGATGATGCAATCGGAATGGCGATTTTCTGAGCAAAAAGGTCAAAATGCGACTCCTTCCCCTCTTGAGGCAACCCTAACAGAACGGGAAATTCAGGTTCTGAATCTCCTGACGAAGGGCTTATCTAATGGGGAAATTGGCCATCAACTTCATCTCAGTCCTCGAACCATTGAAAAATATGTGAGTAGTCTATTGAGAAAAAGCAATACCAGTAATCGGGCTGAGTTAGTTCGTTTTACCTTAGAAAATCATTTAATTGATTGATGGGTTTTGATTTCTGTTAATAACCCTTCACAGGCATCTAATAATAAGTCTATCACCTGCTCAAAGCCTTCTACTCCTCCATAATAAGGGTCAGGAACGTCCTTTTCTTGATGGTGAGTCGCATAATCGCACATCATCTTCACTTTATGCTGATAGCGTCCTTGGGGATCAAGACGGAGAATATTTCGGTAATTCTCTCGATCCATCGCTAAAATTAAGTCAAATGCTTCAAAATCAGACTTTTCAAACTGTCTCGCTTCCCCCATTAATTGAATTCCCCGTTTAGCAGCTGCTGATTGCATCCGAGCGTCTGGAGATGAACCAATGTGGTAACTGGATGTTCCTGCAGAATCGCAGATAATTTGCTCACTTAAGCCTTCTTGTTCGCTCAAATAACGCATAATATTTTCTGCTGAAGGGGAACGGCAAATATTACCCAGACAGACAAAAAGAAGTTTATAAGTCATGGAAAATTCGTCAAATCGGTTAACAATGAATAGTTTAAGTGAAAAGGATTAAACTAAGTCATAGCTGATTACTCATTCCCCATCACCATGTTATCGGAAATCAAAGCGATCGCCGAAAAACTTTCCCCTCGATTAATTGAAATTCGTCGTCATTTTCACGCCAATCCCGAATTAAGTGGACAAGAACATCACACCTCTGCCTACATTGCTGGGGTTTTATCGTCCTGTGGCTTACGCGTCCAAGAAGGGGTCGGTCAAACGGGAGTAGTAGGAGAATTGATCGGCAAAAACGAAGATTCAAGGATTTTAGCGATTCGGACGGATATGGATGCGTTACCTATTACTGAACACACCGAACTCGAATTTGCTTCGTTTAACCCCGGTATTATGCACGCTTGCGGTCACGATATCCATAGCACCGTCGGTTTAGGGGTGGCAATGGTTTTAGGGCAATTAGGCATCCCTTTACCTGGAACGTTAAGATTCCTCTTTCAACCGGCTGAAGAAATTGCCCAAGGGGCAAATTGGATGGTCAAAGACGGGGTAATGGAAGGGGTTAGCGCAATTTTAGGACTTCACGTCTTTCCCTCGATTCCAGCGCGTTCGGTGGGGATTCGTTACGGTTCGCTGACGGCGGCGGCGGATGATCTTGAAATCGTGATTAAGGGAGAGTCTGGCCACGGTGCAAGACCCCATGAAGCGGTAGATGCCATTTGGATAGCGTCTCAGGTGATTACTGTCCTACAACAAGCGATTAGTCGTACACAGAATCCTTTGCGCCCCATTGTCTTAACGATTGGTCAAATTCAAGGGGGAAAAGCCCCTAATATTATCGCCGATGAGGTACAAATGGTGGGGACGGTGCGATCGCTTCATCCTGAAACCCATGCCAATTTACCCCAATGGATAGAGGGAATGGTGGGCAATGTTTGTCGAATGTACGGGGCAAAATATGTAATACATTACCGTCGCGGTGTTCCTGCCGTACAAAATGACCTCCAATTGACGCAATTACTCGAATCGGTGTGTCGGGAAGCATGGGGCAATGACCGCCTACAATTACTATCAGAACCGTCGTTAGGAGCGGAAGATTTCTCGGTTTACCTGCAGTATGCACCGGGAACGATGTTTCGTCTAGGGGTGGGACATTCGGGGTTATTAAATGCGCCTTTGCACAGTCCTTTTTTCCAAGCGGATGAGTCAGCGATTGTGACAGGGGTTGTGACGTTAGCTTATATGGCCTATCGTTATTGGCAATCTGAATATTACTAACACTTCTCAAGAATCTCTTAATTATAAAGGTTGGGTTAATCAAAAAAATCAATAAGTGCTTAAACTTTCTGTTGATTAACGTGAGTTCGACCATCAGAAAAGCTACGAAACTTCTTCATTTAATTTTTTTTCATTTATTTTGTGCAGGGGGTGCGGGGGAGGCACTCCGTCCCCCGTTGGGGGGTTTGGGGGGCTAGTCCCCCAATCAAGAATTTGTT
>JBGTGT010000098.1:0-168728 GCA_041746575.1 Microcystaceae cyanobacterium | reverse complement strand
CCAATGAACTAAAAAATCAACGAGACATTATCAAAAATTATATTAGCAGCATTTTTATAACAGTCAGACTTATTAATGAATCGGAGATTAATCAGGGTTTGGCGGCATAAATTTTCTCAAAACTTTTTCAGCAAACCCTATATATTTATACTAACAATGCTAGCACAAAATGTCAATTCAATATCGTGCTACGCTGTTTCTTTAAATGTCGGGTTTCCTTTTCTGTTGCCCGTTGCCTTCAGATGACTCTTTATCATTCAGATAGGGGATAGAATGAGAAAAAATTCGCTAAAGTAGTAAAAGAATCATCCAATTCTTAGCTGATTAAACCCTCATAACTCCTATGTCGTTTTCTTCGATCGCTGTCCGAGAATTACCTCTCTTTCCCCTGCCTGAGGTTGTTTTATTTCCCGGTCGTCCTCTACCGCTTCATGTCTTTGAATTCCGTTATCGCATGATGATAAACACCATTTTAGAGGATGATCAACGTTTTGGCGTACTGATGATCGACCCTACCAGTGGAGAGATTGCAAAAGTGGGATGTTGCGCAGAAATCGTTCGTTATCAGCGTTTACCTGATGACCGTTTTAAAATGCTGACCATTGGTCAACAACGTTTCCGTTTACTTGAATATAAACGAGAAAAACCCTATCGAGTGGGTTTAGTCGAATGGATAGACGATGAACCCACCGCTCAAGATTTGCGACCATTAGGCAAAGAAGTAACCCAATTATTAAACGATGTCGTTCATTTGTCAGCCAAATTAACCGATCAAAAAATCGAACTTCCTGATGATCTCCCCATTTCTCCTTTAGAATTATCTTATTGGGTGGCAGGAAACCTTTATGGGGTAGCTAACGAACAACAAATCTTGTTAGAGATGCAAAACACCGTCGAACGCCTACAACGGGAAGTGGAAATCCTCTCTTCCACCCGCAATCACTTAGCGGCAAGAACCGCGTTAAAAGATGCTCTAGACTAGCTTACAGGGTCTAGGCCTAACCTAGATTCATATTGTGGCTAAATTTTCCTCGCTCATCTCCAATAAGTCATAACTGCCCAAAATTTTCGTTTCTTCTGTATAGTGCGATAACTCTTGTAACGCTTCTTGAACAGCTATTTGAGCTAGATTTCCTTCTAAATCAAGAAAAAATAAGTACTCTCCGAGAGAACGCTTAGTAGGGCGTGATTCAATGCGACTCAGATTGAGATTGCGTCGGGCAAACACCGCCAAAGGATTCATCAAAGCCCCCGGTACATTTTGAGGGACACTAAAAGCAAGAGAAAGCCGATGACCGTCTGTATTCTCTTTTAAGCCAATAATCCAAAAACGGGTACAATTATCGGGATAATCGTTAATATGCTCGGCAAGAATTGGGATGTCGTAGAGTTTTGCCGCCTGAGGAGAAGCGATCGCTCCCGCCGTAGGATCAGTATGAATGCGTTGTAAGGCTTCAGTGGTAGAATTTGTCGGGATTAACTGGACATCAGTGAGATTATCCTGTAGCCATTTTTGGCACTGAGCAAGCGGTTGAGGGTGAGAGTAAACGGTTTCTAACGCCTCTAGCGATTTTCCCCAAGAAAAAAGCAAATTCTGGATAGGTAAAACTAATTCTTGCTGAATTTGCAACCGCTTCAATTGCCATAAAGTATCTAAAGTAATGGTCACACTGCCTTCGGTAGAGTTTTCGACAGGAACAATCGCTAAATCTACTTCTTGCCGATCAATCACCTTTAAAGTCTGAGAAATACTGGGATAAGCGCATAACATTGTCTCCTTTTGTCCATTTTCAGCTAACCAATTGCAATAAAGAGAAGCCGCCGCATAAGAATGTGTGCCAATCGGGCCAAGATAAGCAAGGGAAAGGGTCATAAGGGTGTTCAATCGGGTAAATAAACGTAAAATTACGCTCCTAAATAACGGCGCAAAAAGTGTTCTAAAGACTCCAATTTTAGATCATAAACTGATTCGAGAGTAGCAATTTCTTCAGAAGTGCAGAAAAATTCATTAGCCAAAAGAGTGCGCAATGTTCCCAGCGATCGCTCCAATTCGGGATTAAATAAACCCAACCCTGAACGAATACCATCTAAGACTAAGAGGGGGGGATTGATGATAATCGGTTCTTTATTAAAAATACGGCCAAAAATTTGCGGAATCTCTTCTCTAGTAAGAATATCCGGTCCGCCGACGGCAAAGATTTTGTTTTTTGCAGGTTCTAAATAAACCGAATCAACGGCAATTTTGGCCAAATCATCGGTACTGACAATAGAAGAACGATTGCGAGCATCTCCAATCAATAAATAAATCCCTGTTTCACGAAATCTCTCTGCTAGAGGCAACAAATTATTCGCAAACCCCGATGGACGTAAAATCGTGTAATTTAAACCACTCGCCATTAAATATTTTTCGACTTCTCGCTTAGCTTTGAAAACGGCCGAATCTTGATACCCTCGTTCAACCCCTAAGACGGAAATATAGACAAAATGCTTAATATTCTTGCTTTTTGCTTGGTCGATTAGTTCAATATTGGCGCGATAATCTAGTGCTTGTGCATCCTTCCCCGAGCCATGCGCACTAATAATATATTCAACTCCCTCGCAGGCTTTAGCAATATCTTTATCTTGCCGTAAGTCACCGATAAAAAGGGTTGCTCCTCGGTTTTCTAGGTCTTCATAACGGGAAAGTAAACGAACAAACGCTCTTACCTCGGTATTTCGCTCCCGTAATTGACGCACAATCCGTTTTCCGACTGATCCTGTGGCACCCGTGACTAAAAACATGAAAGAATGCTCCCTTTAATTTTAATTTAGTGTGTTTTCTATTTTAAGCTATTATTTTTCAGCCCTTATCTTTCAGATTACACATTAAGTCCCTCAGCGATCGCCTTTGAGCGCAGGATCTTGGTACCATCTAGGTCATAAAAATGATTTATGATGAATGCTGATTGTCTTAGGCGAAAAATGATGACCTCAAAATACCACTGTCGAATATACGTGACCTTACGACCTTCTGTCTTAGATCCGGCAGGAACGGCGGTAGAGTCTGGTTTAAAGCAATTGGGATATAATGGTGTTGAAAACGTGAGAATCGGTAAATATATTTCACTCTATTTCACTGCCATTGATGAAAATCATGTAAAACAGCAACTGGATCAAATGTGCGATCAACTTTTAGCGAATACCGTCATCGAAGATTATTGTTTTGAAGTAACTCCTATTACTACAACAATAAATTATAGTAATCAATAATTAATTTCAACTAAATCAACGATTCACTATCCATTATTAACGATTAACTCTTAAAGGTCATGAAATTTGGTGTGGTTGTCTTTCCGGGATCAAATTGCGATCGCGATATTGTGACAGTAACGGATGGGTTATTCTCTCAACCGACTCGTCTGATTTGGCATCAAGATACGGATTTATCAGATATTGATGTGGTCGTAATCCCCGGTGGTTTCAGTTATGGCGATTATTTGCGGTGTGGGGCGATCGCCCGTTTTTCGCCGATTATGCAAAGTGTGATCGATCATGCCAAAGCTGGCAAATCTGTGATTGGCATTTGTAACGGCTTTCAAATTTTAACAGAAGTAGGGTTATTACCGGGGGCTTTAATTCGCAATCGAGATCTCCATTTTATTTGTGATCGTATTCACATTAAAGTGGAAAATAATCATTTAACGTGGACAAAAGCCTATCAACCCAATCAGATTTTAACCTTACCCATTGCCCACGGAGAAGGGCGTTATTATGCAGACAATGATACCTTAAAGCAATTAGAAGACAATCAGCAAGTCGTTTTTCGCTATTGTTCAGAAAACGAAAAAATGACCGAAGATAGTAACCCCAATGGTTCGTTAAATAATATTGCGGGAATTGTTAACCTTCAGGGTAATGTGTTAGGAATGATGCCCCATCCTGAACGAGCGGCTGACCCTTTATTAGGAGCAACAGACGGGCGAAAACTTTTCGAGGCACTTATTTCAGTTAACCATAATTTGTCATGATCGAGAATTTACCGAATTTTCAAATGAGCAATCTTTCCCCGTTTACCCCTGCGTTAACCTTAGCCAAATGGATTCGCCAAAGACGAATTTCTCCCTTAGAATTAACCCAATTTTATTTACAACGGATTGAACAATTTGATTCCCAAATTGGCAGTTTTCACCATGTTGCCGTCGAATCTGCCCTCAAAGATGCTCAACGAAAAACCGAATATTTAGCCCAATGTCCTAACCCAGAAGACTTACCCCCCTTTTTTGGGGTTCCCACTGCGATTAAAGACTTAAATGCCGTCGCTGGCATGCCCTGTCGCTATGGGGTTTCTTTTCTAGCCGATAATATCCCCCACTATGATGAAGCTATTGTCAGCAAAATCAAAGGGGCTGGATTTATTCTCCTCGGAAAAACGGCCACTTCCCAGCTAGGATCGTTTCCCTACACCGAACCGCCCCACTTTCCTCCTACCCGTAACCCTTGGCATTTAGATTATACTCCAGGAGGCTCAAGTGGTGGAGCGGCCGCGGCTGTAGCGGCAGGATTATGTCCAATTGCTCAAGGATCGGATGGCGGAGGCTCAATTCGGACACCGGCGGTCTGTTGTGGGTTAGTGGGGATTAAACCGTCACGGGGACGGGTTTCTTATGCGCCAATTGGAGATTATCAAAATGGAATTGCTAGCAACGGTACGTTAGGGCGAACGGTAGCAGATGCGGCGGCTTTATTAGATGTAATTTCCGGTTATGTGGTTGGTGATCCTTATTGGTTGCCTGAGCCAACGATTTCATTCCTCGAATCTACCCAGCAATCTTTGCCTTCTTTACATATTGCGATCGCTGATACGATTTATCCTTTTCCCTCGGCCTCTCCACCTATTCAAGCAACGTTGCAAAAGGTGGGGAAACAGCTAGAAAGTTTAGGTCATCACTTAGAAACTGTCGTTTTTCAAGCCGCCGATGGATTGATTGAACCATTTAGACAAATTTGGCAAGCGGGGGTAGCGGCATCAGGACTGCCTTTGGAAATGTTGAGTCCTTTAAATCAATATTTGGCTAAACAGACAGACGAAGCGGGGGAATATTTAAGAGCCGTTAAAAAAATGCAAGTTATTTCTCGGACAATTGTTGCTTTTTTTCAGCAATACGATGTTTTGTTGCTACCGGTGAATCTTCACGCTCCCATCCGCATCGGGGAGTGGGATCATTTATCCCCTGAATTAACCATCGAGCAGATGATTAACTGGGTTGCGCCTTGTCCTCCCTTTAATGCCAGTGGACTACCGGCGATCGCTTTTCCGGTGGGATTAGATGAACAAGGATTACCCATCGGGGTTCAATTGGTGGGAAAACCTGCACAAGAAACGGTTTTAATTAGTCTAGTAGCGAAATTAGAGGAAATGAGGGGGTTATTGCCTGAACCGTCCCTATAAGAAAATCGGGTAAAGGCTAGGTTCTGGGTTTTGAGGCGTTCGACTTCAACCATTACCCGGTGTTCCTCATCCCTTACCGCTGACACCCAATCACCCATGATAATCTCTTCTCTCAAACTGAGGTTAGATTATCGTAAAAAACAGCTACTTATCCCAAAGAAAACAAGAGTAACAAGGGCAGAAATTTGGGTTTGACTTCCCTCAATCATTAACCCAGATGATATTAGCACTCCCCCTAGTATTGAGCCTAGACTAATCCCTAAAATTAAAACAGCAATCGTAATTAGAAAAGCACGACCTGATTTGTTTTCTTTTCGATTAATAAAGATAATATTGGCAAAAATACCCCCAACTAATAGTAAGGGTAGTACAGAAGGACTCTGCGCTAAGAGGGCAAAAGCCCCTAATCCAGCAAAAACCCCTGACGGCCACAGGATGTCTTCCTTGGAAGGTGTGTCGATCAAACGTTGTAACCAAGAGGGGGTTTCGACAGAGGGAGTAGAAAGAGTCGGCGTCGGAGGGGGGGTCGTTTTTTCAGGAAAACGAATACGATCAGGAACTTTTATGCGGCCTTCTTGACGCATTTTCAGTCGATCCATAATCACCGCATCGTAGGCTGTTTCAATCGTTTCGAGAATTTCACGATCATTTTCGTATTCTTGAGACAGACGCGTTTTTGCCGATTGAATCTCTTCAAAAGACGCACTTTCAGTTACTCCCAATTGTTCATAGGGATTCTTTTCGCTCATTGACGAACCTCCTGATGGGTGATGGTTATTACTCAATAGTTTAAGTAGGAAAAAAGGGGAAAACCGAATGTTTAAGATTTTTAACAAAGTCGATCAGTAGGGGTGATCGGTTTAGGTTTCTTTAGATGAAGGTTCAACGGATTCTGAAGAAGAAATCTCTGCTAAATCAGTATTTTCCTCTAATTGTGCTTTCATTTGTACAGAATCTTCTAGTTTTTGGGCTTCTTTCTGAAATTCGGTTTCAAATTCCTTAGAAGCTTCTTGAAAACTGCGAATGGTTTTGCCTAAGCTACGGCCAATTTCGGGTAATTTTTTGGGACCAAAAACTAAAAGGGCAATGACCATAATTAAAGCCATTTCAGGGAGACCAATACCAAAAATATTCATAAAGAAAACACTTACTGTTGAGATTCACTTATTCTTAATTATAGGATGTTCTACGCTCAACACAACAATTGCAATCGCTGCGCTACCAGCAAAAAACCCGGAAAAACCGGGTCAGGGTACGAGTAAAAAGGGATCTATGCACAAAAATCGTTATGAAAACGGGGCTAATGGTTAGCCACCCCAATTAACGGTGAAATCATCGAGAACGATAGAAGAGTTATAGATTTGTAGGATAATTAACAAGAAAACAAGAAATAAAGCCATAAAAACGCCCATAAGGGGGGTTGTTCCCCAACCGGGGACGACTTTACCGTACTCAGAGTTTAAAGGTTTTAGGATATCTCCCAACCGTGTGCGTTGTGTCATACGTGTATTAAGGTAATCTCTCATTAGGATTTGCTTAATATTCTAATCCTCTTTGAAACCTCAAGCAATAACTATCGTTTGGCAAACTGAGGTTTTTCAAAGGAAAAGGGGGCAAGGGCGGTAGGGTGAGTTTATCATAAAACGGTTGCCTAACTCAGGGCTTGTTGTTGATGACCTGATATAAAGCGGAATAATCGCTATCTGAAAGACCTAAGTCAATGCTTTTCGCAATAATTTCTCGAATTCCCGTTAATCCTTGCGTATTTAAACCCATTTTTTCAGCTTGACTTAAAAATAAATCGACATCCTTTAATAAATGCTTCGTCGGAAAATTGGGGTTAGTAAAATGGCGATCACGCATTCGGGGCAATTTTTTATCAAAGGTTGGAGCATATAAAGCACTCTTTCGTAAAATTCCCATAAATTTCTGAATATCTACTCCTTGACGCTCGATTAAGCCTAAACTTAAGCCAAAGCCACTGGTTAACGCGGCAATTAACTGATTAAGTGCAAGTTTTAAGGCGGAAGCTGTTCCGACTTCTCCAATTAACTGCGGATCTGGGCCAAAATAACTTAAAAGTCTCTGCCATTGCTCGAATTGACTGACCGTTGCACCCACCATCACCAATAACGATCCGGCTTTTGCTTCAGGAATACTACCTAAAACAGGAGCTTCTAAATAACTGCCGCCATTTTCTTGGATTTTTTGCTGAATTCCTTGACTTTGTGAGGGAGCGATCGTTCCCATTTGGATGATGGTGCGACCTTGTAAAGCAGGGGTGGTTTCTGGGCTTAAAATCACCGATTGAATCGCTTTTGCATCACTTAACATCAAAATCAACGTATCTGCTGTCGCGATCGCTTCTAAGGGGGTCTCAGCTATCGTTGCTCCTGCGGACTTTAAGCCTTCTACTTTACTTAAGGTACGATTGTAAACAATGACGGGAAGAGAGGCTATTAATAAACGTTCAGCAAGGGGTTGCCCCATCAAACCCGTGCCTAAAACTGCGATTTTCATAATAATTTAAGGATAATTTTGCATAAAAGCAGCAAATTTTTCTACAAGATCGGGATTACGCCATCCTTTTTCTTTTTCTTCTTTAAGAATAGTTAAGGCTTCTTGAGAACTTAATGCTTTTTTGTAGGGACGTTCACTGGTTAAGGCGTCGTAAATATCAAGAATTTGAAAGATTTGTGCCAAATAAGGAATATGTTCCCCCTTTAATCCGTCAGGATAACCACTTCCATTCCATTTTTCATGATGGTGGCGAATGATTTGAGCGATCCCTCGGCGATTCTGCATCGGTTTACAAATTTTTTCCCCGATTAAGACGTGTTGCTGAATTAATTTTCGTTCTTCGGAGGTGAGCTTGTTTTTTTTGAGAAATACTGAATCAGGAATCACGACCATGCCAATATCATGAAGATGAGACGCGAGGATGAGATCATTAATTTCTACAGGAGAAAGTTTCAGAAAATGTCCAAAAGATTGAGCAATTTGGTCAATTCGGGTGCGGGAACTCGTTCCGTTCGTATAACGGTTTTCAATCGCTTCTGCTATCAAGAATAACACTTGCTGAATCTGCTCTAACCACTCATAAAGTCGCTTTCTTTGAACTAAGAGGGTAACTTCTGGCAGTAAAACCATTTTTTCTAAGGGTTTGCTTAATAAAACTTCTGCTTTAACCTCTTGACTCTTTAAACGTGCTTGATTATCCGCATCTACTGTCATCAGAATGACGGGGATATTTTGCGTCCGATGGTCTGCTTTGACTTGTTGACAGATATCAAATCCATTGTCTTCGGGCAACCTGATATCCAGTAAAATGAGATCGGGATTGACTTCCAGAATTTTAGCAAAAACTGAGCCAAACCCATCAAATTCAAGCAAATTGTAATCCGCTTCCGCTTTTTTTAATAAATCCATCAATAAGAGACGACTATGGGGATTATCGTCAACGATTAAGATTTGAGCGGGATCAGAGCTACCGAAAATATTCACGCGTTTACTATCCTAAAGCAGAACAGAGAATGATTAATGATAAAATTTTCCCATCCTATCGTTATAGTAGCGTTTCTTTGAGAATTGAGGCGATTTTTTACGGAAATTAATAATGAGTGGTGATCTTTGACCAACGCTTTTTCCAGCGACTGGTGGGTTCTAAATCGCTTGTTTGTTGTTCTTGTTGGCGTTTTTCGATAATTTCTGAGGTCGTAGCCGTTAAAGTGGGATCTCGATAAGGAATAGCGGCGCGGGTTTTTAAATGTTCTTCTTCTTGTAAAGATAAAGGCGGTAAATGATCAACTTGAAAGCTTGCAATTGTTCCCGGTGTTTTACGACCGATATTAGGGGTTGAACCTATATTTAATCCTGCCATTTGTAAAGCTGTTCTGACGGAAGCGGCACAGGAATAGGTCGCTAAATATCCGTCTAATTCTAGACAATTTGCTACCCGCTTTAAGAATTCAACTGTCCAGAGTTGAGGACAGTGGGGAGGGGAAAAGGGATCTAAAAAGATGACATCTGCTTTAACCTTTTGAGTCAATACGTCTTGAATGGTTTGTCTCGCATCTCCCAGTAAAAAAAGTCCTTCAAAGTTAGCTTTACGAATTGATCTTTTTGAGATAAAGTCTGTAAGTAATGGAGGAATAGGGTCAGTCCATTGGGATAATAGTTGTTCTTTAAGGGCTTGCAAAGGCACATTTATGTCATTTTCTAAGGCGATAATTTTAATATGACATTGAGGATTAATTAACCAAATGCTAGCCAAAGCCGCCGCACTATTATACCCGAGTCCATAGCAAATATCGAGAATCGTAATCTGGTTATTTTTCTGAGCTTTTTCTAATAACTGACAAGGTTCAATAAATTTCTTTTCTGCTTCTTGTTTCGCGCCATAAGTAGAGTGAAAATATTCGTCAAACTCTAAAGAAAAAAAGGTTAAAGAACCATCATCTGTCATTTGTGTTTTAAACATACAGCATGCTCTAACTTGCGATAGTCCAAATTTTTAGAAATTCTAAAAGCTTAAAGAGCAGGGAATATAAAGCTCAATTGAGAGTGCGCATTAATCTTTCACCTAATGTTATAATAACGACGTTAAAAAAAATGAAAGCGTTGCCACTTTTTAATCAAGCAACGCTCTGTAATAATGAATGTTTGAAAGTCCTTAAAAAAACTTTAACAAACAACAAATATTACCACATACCTCGAATGGGTTCAGGCTCAGGTTCGTAAACAGGAGCAGGGACAGGAGTGGCAGCTTGAGGACGTAAAGGAGGAAGTTCGACTTCACGGTTATCACCCCAGTCAATGGCAGTCCGTTGGACTTCTGCTTCTTCTTTGAGGTCAAGACGGGTAATCCAACGAGGTAAGGCAGTACGATAGAGTACAGCATATACTTCTTCGTCCAATATTGTCCAGCCAGTATCATCAAAACCCAAGATTACATCATCCCCCGCACTGGTTTCCCAACCACAGCCAAGATGTTCCAGTCCAGACGACCGGCCGATTTCTACATCAGTAGGAGAAATAAGACGGACGGTACAGATATCGCCGACTTTAGCCACTACACGGCCTACAACGATATTTTCGGTAAATTTCCACTGTAGCCAGTCGTCTTGATAAACCTCAATAGGAACATAGAATTCGTAGCCCCGTAATTGACTGATTAAGGTTTCTTTCGATTCTGCTTTGACGGGTGCAATCGCAATCGCAGTTACAGTTACCGCTAAAGCCAGTCCTGAAACGGCTTGAAGTTTATTAATCACTACAATAACCTCACTTTAATGTTGTTTTTGGATAAATTACAGACAAATATTACCCAGACGATCTTTAGGATAATAGAGTTCCCTAAAAAAATCTAGGTATTTTCAGGATTAATTCACATATTGTCATACCCTAAACTCACAGGCTTTAAGAAATTTGCCATTTTTACCTCGTCTTTCCGCAAAACCGTTATGATCAAGAACAGTAAGGATCTTAAAATATCTCACTGCTCGCTTCAGGAGAACAGCGTTTAAATGATGGTTCAACTTCGCTATGCCTATTTTCCCGGCTGTGTGGCTCAAGGTGCTTGCCGAGAATTGTATATATCAACGGACGCCATTACGCAAGCGTTAGGAATTGAGCTAATTGAGCTAAAAAAAGCATCTTGTTGTGGTTCTGGCACATTCAAAGAAGAATCTCAACTTTTAGAAGATACGGTAAATGCTCGTAATATTGCCTTGGCGGAATCCCTCAATTTGCCTTTGTTAACCCACTGTAGTACCTGTCAGGGCGTGATTGGTCATGTAGATGAACGATTGAAGCACGCAAAGACGAATAATCCTGACTATTTAACGAAAGTTAACAAGTTCTTAGAGAAAGAACACTGTTCCCCCTATCAAGGCATAACAGACGTTAAACATTTATTATGGGCGTTAGTCACCGATTATGGCTTAGAAAATCTGGAGAAAAAAGTTATTTTTCCGCTAGAGGAGTTAAAATGCGCCGCTTTTTATGGTTGTTACTTACTCAGAGCGCAAGAAACCTTACCTTATGATAATCCTTTTGCTCCTCAATCTATGGAAGATGTCTTCCGTACTCTGGGCGCAACCCCCATTCACTATCAAGGTAGAACAAAATGCTGTGGCTGGCCGTTATCGAGCTACGCCACGGAAGAATCCTTTAAAATGGCAGGAAAACACCTATTAGAAGCCATAGATGCAGGGGCAGATTGTCTCGTAACGCCTTGTCCTTTATGTCACCTGAATTTGGATTCTCGACAACCTGAGGTAGAAAAAGTGATTGAGAAATCGTTAGGGATCCCCGTCTTACATTTATCCCAATTGATTGGGTTAGCGTTGGGTATTGAGCCAAAAGCGTTAGGATTAGAGCGTCATATTATTTCTACTCAGACTGTTTTGCATAAATTAGGTCTTTAGAGAGAATTAGGGATAGTAAAATTGATTTATAGTCTTTTTACCTCTGCTTGATTTCTTTACCCGAACTAATGTTCATGTCTGATTCTTCTTTAAATCATCCGATTTTACGCCAAAGCTTTGAGATTATCGATAAAGAAGTAGGCAATCATCTTTTAGATCCTGCAGAATATGCGATCGCACGGCGAATTATCCACGCTACGGCTGATTTTGAGTTTCTAAATCTTGTTTGGTTTTCCCATAAGGGAATTACTCAAGGAATCACTGCCTTACGTCAACAGACTCCTATTATTGTCGATGTAACGATGGTCAAGCAGGGCATTTTGACGCTTGTGCAGAAAACCTTCAACAATCTGATTATCACAGCCATTGAACAAGCTGATTCAGCCGAAACGGGTAAAACTCGTACAGAAACAGGATTGATGCGTTGTTTTGAAGCCTACCCCCAAGGCGTTTATATCATTGGCAATGCACCAACTGCCTTACTTGCTCTATGTCAGGCGATTTCCCAAGCTCAGATTCAACCGGCTTTAGTCATTGGTGTTCCTGTCGGCTTCGTTTCTGTTGTAGAGTCAAAAGAAAGATTAAAAGAGCTATCTGTGCCTCAAATTGGCGTCAATGGACGAAAAGGGGGTTCTGCCGTCGCCTCGGCCATTTTAAATGCTTTAATCCTCCTTGCTAAGGAATCGGGTAAGGGTTAATAAAAAATAAAGTAACTAAAAATACACCTTCGGGTGCCAACCTTGCACCCCTATCATCAATCATATACCTCATTAAGTCGCCAAACACTATATCTCGTTAAATTTAGGCTTCGTCGAACTCACGTTAGTACAAATAAATGCTGAACTTTCCTGACATTTTTCCTGATGTTTCCTTAACAAAACCGTATTTTTTCTGTCGGAGACTTGGGACATACTGTAAGCATCAAGAAAAACAACGGAGACAAACACGATGCAACTAACCTATCGCGGACAAGCTTATACCTCTTCTAACACCCCTGCTGTTAATTCTCAATCTTTTACCTATCGCGGTCAATCTTACCAACGTTCGGCTTCTGTCGCTGTTACGTTTAAGACTAATTTAGTTTATCGGGGCGTTTCTTATACCAGTAAATCCGCTATGATGATGGACTTTCAATCTCATCGAGTAGCTTTTTCTTATCCTCTTTCTGCTTAGATTTCCGAAATTCCTTTTACTGCCTTTGATTCTTTATTCAACCTCAACAACACTAGAGTCTTCATCATGAACTTTATCTATCGTAAACAAGCTTACACTTCTTCTTATATTCCTCTAAGCTTTCAATATCCTGATTTAGGCATGATTCTTGAGATAGAATCTCCTGTGAGTTCTCCCCCTCCTCAAAATCAATGGCTTTACTGGATTGGAGCTTTAGCGACTTTAGGATTAATGAGTTTTAGTTTCTTAGTCGGTATACCTTCTCTTAAACAAGCGTCTCAAGAAATTCAACAAGCAACCTATACAGATTATTTATCTCTGATTGATCATCTAAGATAACCTCACTTGGACTCGAATTGAGATATTGCCATTATTTCTTGTTTTTTCAACAAATAGGGCATTAAAATCAAAAAATAAAGCCACCACAGCATAATCAACAAGCTAATAAGAGACGTTAGCCATATTTTCTGAAATATGAGCCAACTTCCTCCAATAATACTGATGCCTGTTAGCAGAATTGTCCAAGGCTGACACCACCAAGGCTTATACTTCCAGATGGATGAAGATGACATAAATCCTCCTAAAACTTCTATTATCTTACAATAACCTTATTTTTCACTCTAATGATCAAAGCGTAAAAACTTAAGGCATTCTCAGATGGGCAATTAAAATTTTAAAACCAACGCCAATAAGCGTGATTCCGCCTAAAATTTCAATTTTTTGATTAAATAAACTGCCAAATTGATGACCTAAATAAACGCCAATAAAGCAAACTAAAAATGTAATCACTCCAATCATGGTACAAGCCAATAAAATAGACATTTTAATAACAGATAAGCCCAAACCTGCCGCTAAGGCATCAATACTGGTGGCGATCGCTAATAATAAAAGGGTATAAGAGTCGAGAGGATTAAAAGGCTTTTCTTCATCTTCGTACAACGCTTCATAAATCATCTTACTGCCAATAAATGCTAATAAAATAAAAGCAATCCAATGGTCAAAATTGGCGAGAAATTCCCGAAAGGTTAATCCAGTTAACCAACCAATCAAGGGCATAATTCCTTGAAAAATACCAAAGAAGAGGGCAATTTTTAGAGCTTTATGTACTTTAATATGACGAATCGCAAAACCACTGGTTAAAGAGACAGCAAAGGCATCGGCTGCTAACCCCAAAGACATTAAGCCTGTTGTCAAGAGTTCCATAATCGTTATCAAAAATTTCTTAAAATATTTATTATTATATTCGGATATTTGTTAAAAAATTTGTCATTTTTTTATCATTGTATTATCATCTTTTTTTCATTATCTATCAACTAATAATAATCGAGATTTCACGCGTCCTGTAGCAAATTGTGAATTAATCTCATACACTTCTGGGCGCAAACCTTGCACCTCATAAGTTAGAAACGGGTTCTACTTTTTATCTATGGGGTAACTGTTTTAAAAAATAGCCAACTAGATATAAAGAACCACAAAGAACAATTAAGTCATTTTTTGACTCATGAATTGCCGCTTTTAACGCAAAAAAAACATCGCAATCGATTTTAATCTTGGCTAAACAGGGACAAATTTCTAAAGCTAACTGTGCTAATTCTTCAGGGTTTGCGGTACTATGATCGGGAACAGGAACAAGATATAAATTATCTCCTTTTCTTAATAAGGTCTGTAAAATTTCTCGATGATCTTTAGTCGATAACATTCCCATCACCCAAGTGACAGGTTGATTCAATCCATGAACATATTGTGCTAATCCCTGCGCTGCCGCCGGATTATGCGCTCCGTCTACTAAAATGCGTCTATTTTGATAATCTATCCACTGTAGTCGCCCTAACCATTGCGTTTTTGCCATGCCTTGCTCAATTACTGTTGTCGGAATCTGCCATCCTTGTTGTTGCAAAATGGATAAAGCCGCGATCGCCAAAGCAGAATTAATAAGTTGAATATCGCCTAAAAGAGGTAAAGTGTATTTAATATGTTTATATTCAGCTAAATTATCGTCAATTCTTGTAGCCGGTTCTACCCATATCGTAGGACAGTGTAATGTTTCTATTTTTTGTTTGATCACTTCTTCTGCTTCGGGCGGTAATTGGCCGATAACAGCAGGACAATTAAATTTAAGGATACCTGCTTTTTCTGCGGCAATTTCTGAAAGTGTGTTGCCTAAAACTTGCCAATGCTCCCGACTAATGGAAGTTATTACACTAACAAGAGAATTATCACAGACATTCGTGGCATCTAATCGCCCCCCTAACCCCACTTCTATCACAGCAATATCGACCTTTGATTGAGCAAAATATAACCAAGCAATAGCGGTTACGATTTCAAATAAAGTCGGGGGATCTTCTGTATTTTGAATCACAGCTTCAACTGTATTAAAAATGTCGATAAATTCTGTTTCTGGAATAGGGAAATGATTAATTTGAATTCGTTCTGTCCAATTGATCAAATGAGGAGAAGTATAACGCCCCACTTTGTAGCCAGCCTCCTGTAAAACGGAGGCTAAATAAGCACAAACTGACCCCTTGCCATTGGTTCCTGCTACATGAATAATTGGGACCTGACGATGAGGATTTCCTAATAATTCAAGTAAGATTATAATGCGATCTAGCCCTAAATTAACACCAAAGCGTTGATAAGGTTTTAGCACGTTTTCAAGTGACATTTTAATTTTGACTTTTAAATTTTGTACAGCAAGGTAAGCAAATCAAAGAATGATGGAGACTGCTTGTATAATTGCCTACGCTATAAATAACCTTATTATGATGACAGTCCAACACTTTTTAAGGCAACCTTAACATTGTCCCGCACTGAATCAGCAGAGGTACGAAGTGCTTGTTTTTCGGCTTCTGTTAACGTCACTTCTAAGATACCTTCTACCCCCTGACAACCTAAACGACAAGGAACACCTAAGAAAATGTCATCTAAGCCATATTCTCCCTGTAAATAAGCGGCTGTCGGTAATAATCGAGATTGATTGCGTAGGATGGCTTCAATCATCAAACTGGCAGAAGAAGCCGGAGCAAAATAGGCACCCCCTGTTTGCAACAATTTAACGATTTCTGCGCCACCATTGCGGGTTCTTTCGATTAAGCGGTCAATGGTGTTATTATCCATTAACTCTGTAATTGGAACACCCCGAACCGTACAATATCTCACTAAAGGTAACATTAAATCCCCATGTCCCCCTAACACCATGGCACTAACATCGGCGGTGGATGCTTTCAATTCCATGGCAATAAAAGTTTGTAAACGAGACGAGTCTAACACCCCTGCCATTCCCATGACTCGCCGAGGAGATAAACCGGTGGCTTTCCACGCTAGATAGGTCATCACATCGAGGGGGTTAGTAATAATGATAAAAATGGCGTTCGGAGAGTATTTAATCGCTTTTTGAGCCGATTCATGCACAATTTTGGCATTGATTCCAATCAGATCATCCCGACTCATACCGGGTTTGCGGGGACGACCTGCCGTAATCACGACGATATCAGAGCCAGCCGTCTCCTCATAGTGATTTGTCCCCGAAATTAAGGAATCGTGGTCTTCTAAGCCTTGTGCTTCCATTAAATCCAACGCCACCCCTTGAGGCAGTCCTTCGACAATATCAACGAGAACAACATCTGCCAGTTTTTTTTCAGCAATGCGTTGAGTTAGGGTTCTTCCGACGTTACCTGCACCGATGACGCAGACTCTAGGAGATTTACAGGGAAGAAAAGCAGGAGATTCAGTCATATTTTGAAAATTTTGGCGTTAGAAATCAATTTCACTCCACTACACATCAAAGATCGGGAGCTGTCAATGCTTGACGTTTGTCTTCTGTGTAGCGGTAGGAGATTTAAGGTTAACTGGGTTACGGCTGAGCTGAATCTCTGTTTTCGGGGAAGAAATTACGTTTTACTGGCTTATCCAGCTAATTCAAGCTGATCAATGCGTAACCAGACGTTCGGCGTGGGAACATAAAATCGCACCAGCGCATAGTCTTCTTTGAGGTCGACCACTTCTCCTTTACTGTCAAAAAGATAGGCGGGAAAGCGACTATCACTTGCCTTCGCTTCAAGGCTATTCGCTAATTGTTCCCGAACAACATGGACTAATGATCCTTTCTTTATTGTACTGGCCATAAGGTACTTTAAACTCGCGGGTTTATCTGTAAATTGTTACATATTGTTCAAACTTTGTAATTCTTATTTTTTGGACCCTATTTTTCCTATCCATTCCCCAAGTATTCCCCAATCTTTTCCGACGTTTTCCACAACTTTATTGGAGTTTTCCACAGAAAAATTCCGCAAAGGATAATGAAGCCGAATCAGTGGGGAATATGCGCTTCTTAATTTAAGCAAAGAAATCACTACGGAGATAATTTGAAGTTTTGTAACAAAAAATGGGCTACAAGGCTTATTCTCTCGTTCAAAGATTGTCTTTCTGGCAATTTCTGTAACATTTCGTAGCATTGACAAGCCTAAAGCCAGATAGCAAAATGTAGTTTACCCACGTCCGATTAACCCGTTTGAACGTTAGCGGGTGAGAAGAATCAGTGGGTTTATTTGAGGTAACTATGAAGACATCCGTGAGCATATTAGCTGACATTCCAGAAGAATTGCATGATTCCTTGACCAACTACTTAGAAAATCATCCGAATTGGGATTTAGATCGGGTTTTTGTGGCGGCACTCTCCTCATTTCTTTTACAACGGGAAAATGTTCCCCTATCCCAATCCGCTGAACACTATCGGACTTGCGCTCGTGTATATTTAGAAACGTTGTTTCATCAGCATGACTCATCGACTGAATGACGAAAAAAAAGCAAATTCGGCGGTTATTCCCCAGTTAATTGTGGGACTCGGCAATCCTGAACCCAAATACGAAAATACACGTCACAATATTGGCTTTGCGGCGGTTGATCTTTTGTCGAAGCGTTGGCTTCTTTCTTGGCAAAATCACCGTCGTTTTCAAGGATTAATAGCAGAAGGATCAGGAAAAAGCGGAAATAAGCGTTTTTTGTTGAAACCCTTAACCTATATGAATCTTTCAGGCCAATCCGTCCGAGCCGTTTTAGACTGGTATAAACTATCTTCCCAGTCCATTCTCGTTATTTACGACGATCTGGATTTACCCGTCGGACGGTTACGCTTGCGACTGTCTGGGTCAGCAGGGGGGCATAATGGTATGAAATCCCTAATCTCTCATCTGGGAACACCCGATTTTCCTCGATTAAGAATCGGCATTGGCCAATCCAAGGCGGATAAAGAGACAATTTCCCATGTGCTAGGCAAGTTTACGCCACCCGAACAAAAAATCATCTCAAAGGTTTTAGACTTATCCCTTGAGGCAGTCGAAACGAGCTTAAAAGAAGGGGTCGAAAAGGCAATGAGTCTTTATAATAATGCAGTGATCAGTGAATAATCAGTCTTTTTAAGCAAAAAAAGTCAAAATGATAGGCGACTGGTCCCTGTTTATGACAAATCGGATTTTAATCTAAAAGTTTGCTATAGATTGGGTGAAATGTATCGCAAGTTACAGAAGTCTTTTAAGGAAAAAATAAACAATTTAGAGACTTTGGCTCGGTTCAGAGGCGATTTAAAATTGTGCTTGCCCCTTAGTCGGGTTAAGGTATCCTTAAATCCTGAATCGAACTAAGAAACATCTCTAGGCACACTAGAGTCATTAGAGGCGTAAATTCTGCCCAACTCAGGGCTAAGTCATCTCTAAAACTGATCTCTACCATAACTATCTAATTTTATCTTCAAGTTATGAGTAAATAGCTCTGGGAAAACTTAAGTTCTACATACCGAACCTAACTGTTGAAATGTTGAAACTACGAAAAAAAGATGCCAAAAACAAAAACCTTAACTGAACAAAATTCGCCTTTGAGTAGGCAATACGAAAAAAAAGGGATTTTTCCTTATTTTAAAGCCATAAAAGCCATTACTAGACAATTTTCTACGCCTTTATTGCTTTGTATTCCGCTTGCCGCGCTTATCGTTGTTTTGTGGCATGGTGCGGTCGTTGCCCAAGATAAGACCACTATGGCGGAAACAGCCACCGATGTAGAAACGCTACAAGGCTATCTCAATACTATTTGGGTTTTAGTCGCCGCTATTCTCGTCATTTTCATGAATGCGGGTTTCGGAATGCTCGAAACGGGCTTATGTCGTCAAAAGAATGCCGTTAATATTCTGGCGAAAAACCTAATTGTTTTTGCCCTAGCAACGGTTGCTTTTTGGGCAATTGGTTACTCCTTAATGTTTGGCAACCCCGACAATTCCGTATTGGGCGGCGGAGGTTGGTTCTTAAGTGGGGATTCTGCCACCTATGGACTTGATCCTTTCCCTGCTGGCTTACCCGTTCCTGTTTTCTTCCTATTCCAAGTTGCTTTTGCTGGAACTGCCGCTACTATCGTATCGGGGGCTGTGGCAGAACGAATCAAATTTACCGACTTCTTGATTTTTAGCCTTCTATTAGTCGGCATTTCCTATCCGATTACGGGACATTGGGTTTGGGGTAGTAGCGGTTGGCTATTTAACCTCCAAGGAGAAGATGGCGGCTTTCGAGATTTTGCAGGCTCAACCGTCGTTCATGCTGTCGGGGGTTGGGCGGCCTTAGTCGGGGCTTGGATTCTCGGCCCTCGCATGGGCAAATATACCAATGGACGGATTAATGCTATTCCGGGTCATAACCTCAGTATTGCGACCTTAGGCTGTTTGATTCTTTGGATTGGTTGGTTTGGCTTCAATCCGGGGTCTGAATTGGCGGCGGATACGGCAGTTCCTTATATTGCTGTGACCACTAACTTGGCAGCCGCCGCTGGTGGAATCACTGCCACCTTTACTTCTTGGTTTAAAGATGGTAAACCCGACTTAACCATGATTATTAACGGGATTCTGGCAGGTTTAGTCGGCATTACGGCCGGTTGTGATGGCGTCAGCTATGGAGGTGCCTTTATCATTGGAGCGATCGCTGGGATTATTGTCGTCTACGCCGTTTCCTTCTTTGACAAAATGCACATTGATGATCCGGTTGGGGCGATCTCTGTTCACCTTGTTAATGGAACGTGGGGAACGTTAGCGGTTGGTTTATTCAATACAACCACGGGTTTATTCTACGGTGGCGGGATTCAGCAGTTAATCAACCAAATTATCGGTATTGTTGCTGTTGGTCTCTTTACTATTGCTTTTAGCCTGATTGTCTGGTCAACCCTCAAAGCAACCTTGGGTATTCGCGTAACACAAGAAGAAGAATTTGAAGGTTTAGATGTGGGTGAACACGGCATGGAAGCCTATAATGGCTTCGTCAAGGAAGCAGATGTCTTAATTGGCACTCAAGGCACAAGCATCAGTGGCGTAGATATTCACTCCAGCCGAGAAATTTAAACTGAAAAATTCGATAAATTGACCTTAAACATCGAGAAGAGATGATAACTTAAGTAGCATCTGCTTAACTATCCCTCTTCTTTTTTTGGCAACAGAACGATGATAGATCTGCTGTATCAGCTTCCTAAATGGTTAAAATTATCCCTAGTCTTTCCTCTCTTCTGTCTTAATGGTTGGCTATTCGTTGTGTTTCTTGAATATTGCCAACCGCTCATTAGTTTTCTAATTATTGCGACCCTACTGGCTTTTTTTCTGGAATTATTAATCAAGGTTCTTGAACAATGGGGCATTCGACGAAGTTTGGCGATCGCGACAGTCTTATTCAGTGCCGTGATTTTGGGGGTAGTGTTAGGACTCGTTATCATCCCCACCATGATTGATCAATTAAGCGAATTGATTCAAAATGCTCCTACTTGGGTTCGCCAAGCGAGTCAGCAACTCAAAAGCTTACAAGCAACACCGTTTGCTCAAAAATTCTCCCTTAATATTAATACGCTAATAGCAGAAGCCACCAAAAAATTAGCGGCGAGTATAGAGTCACTAGGGGGTCAAGCTTTAAATATTGCCTTCGGCACAATTACAAGTTTAGTTAATGTGTTAGTAATCTTTATTTTTACCATTTTTTTATTAGCGGGTGGGGAATCTTTTTGGGATGGACTTTTTAGTTGGTTACCTTCTCCTTGGAATGCAAGGGTTCGTTTTTATATTTATCAACGGTTTAAAGACTATTTTTTTAGTCGCGCTATACTTGCTTTAATTGCTAGCGGCTTTCGTGCAGTAATTTTTGTAATTTTCGGAATTCCTTATTCTTTGCTATTTGCTTTTGGCATTGGCATCGCCAGTTTAGTTCCTTTTTTAGCGGCTGTCATTATCATTATTGGCTCTGTTTTACTCAGTTTTAATAGCGTAGATCAAGGCATTAAATTCTTCCTTTCTGCTTTAATTATTGACCAAGTGACTGACAATGTCATTGCCCCTCGTTTAATGGGTGAATTGATTGGCTTAAACCCGATTTGGATCTTGATTTCTTTGTTTATCGGCGGTAAACTAGGAGGTATTCTAGGATTATTTTTAGCCGTTCCCATTGCCAGTGTGATTAAGCAAATTGTTGATGATTTACGCTACAGCACAACGCTAGAAACAGAAAAGGAAGTTTCCTCAGAAAAATTAGAAACGATAGCCGAAATTCCTGAATAAAATGGCAAAGATCGCTGAAAAAATGGACAACTGCTTTTCGGAAAGTTAAACGTTTTAAGAAGTGGATCTTCCTAGACTTAAAAATAGGGGTCGGATTTAGGCGTTAAAATGACGGTTTACTGACAACGGATTCCAGTTAACGGGTCACTGACGCTGTATCCCCCAAAAATTTTCCTTACTAGCCCTACGCTAAGCAGTCTTTAACCCTTTTGTGTTAGAATTTTTGAAGATTTTGATCTCAAGGAGTTGCCATGCGACTCTAGGCTTAATTTGGAGAGATTTATGACCAATAGCGATTACGGCGTACAACAAATTCAAGTCTTAGAAGGGTTAGACCCGGTACGCAAACGGCCGGGGATGTATATTGGTACAACTGGGCCCAGAGGATTGCATCATCTTGTTTATGAGGTCGTGGATAACTCCATCGATGAAGCATTAGCGGGATACTGCACTCATATAGAGCTTGATATTAATGCTGATGGCTCGATAACTGTAACCGATGATGGACGGGGAATTCCCACCGATATTCACCCAAAAACGGGAAAATCTGCCTTAGAGACAGTGTTAACGGTACTCCACGCAGGCGGGAAGTTCGGGGGTGGCGGTTACAAAGTCTCCGGAGGGTTGCATGGTGTTGGGGTTTCTGTGGTTAATGCACTGTCTGAATGGTTAGAAGTTACTATTTGGCGAGAACAAAAAGTCTTTACCCAACGATACGAAAGAGGGGCTGCTCAAGGCGAGTTAGAAGCCAAACCCGATAATCAAGATAGAACAGGAACATCTGTCACTTTTTTACCTGATACCCAGATTTTTACGGGTGGTATTGAGTTTGATTATAGTACCCTCGCAGGACGATTGCGGGAATTAGCTTACCTTAATGCGGGTGTTCGGATTACCTTTACGGATAATCGTCTCGATGAAACTCACATTGAAACCTACTGTTATGAGGGGGGAATTAAGGAATATGTAGCCTATATGTGCCGGGAAAAAGAGGTGTTGCACACTGATATTATTTATGTTTCAGGCGAAAAAAACGGTATTCAGGTTGAAGTCTCCCTTCAGTGGTGTGTCGATTCTTATAACGATAATTTACTCGGTTTTGCTAATAATATTCGCACCATTGATGGCGGAACCCATTTAGAAGGGTTAAAAGCAGTTCTCACGCGCACTATGAACAATTTTGCCCGTAAGCGTAATAAAATCAAAGAAAATGAGTCAAATTTAGCAGGGGAAAATATCAGAGAAGGCTTGACAGCCGTTATTTCCGTCAAAGTACCTGAACCCGAATTTGAAGGTCAAACGAAAACGAAATTAGGTAATACGGAAGTCCGAGGGATTGTCGATTCTTTAGTAGGAGAGACTTTGAACGAGTATTTAGAATTTAATCTCAATGTCGGGGATTCGATTCTGGATAAAGCGATACAGGCGTTCAAAGCGGCAGAGGCGGCACGTCATGCGCGGGAATTAGTGCGGCGCAAATCAGTCTTGGAATCTTCTCCCTTACCCGGTAAATTAGCGGATTGTAGCACCAGAGATCCCGCAGAGTCCGAAATTTACATCGTCGAAGGTGATAGCGCGGGGGGAAGTGCCAAACAAGGACGAGACCGACGAACGCAGGCGATTTTACCCTTGAGAGGCAAAATTCTCAATATTGAGAAAACCGACGATGCCAAGATTTACAAAAATAACGAGATTCAATCGTTAATTACGGCATTAGGTTTGGGAATTAAGGGGGAAGAGTTTGATTCCTCCCAATTGCGTTACCATAAAGTTATTTTAATGACAGATGCTGATGTGGATGGGGCGCATATCCGCACTTTGTTGTTAACCTTCTTCTATCGTTATCAACGGGATTTTGTTGACCGAGGATACGTTTATATTGCTTGTCCACCTTTGTATAAGGTAGAACGGGGACGCAATCACTATTATTGTTATAGTGATAGGGAATTAAATCAATATTTGAGGGAATTACCTGACAATGCAAAATATAACATTCAACGCTTTAAAGGATTAGGGGAAATGATGCCGCAACAGCTTTGGGATACCACCATGAATCCTGAAACTCGCACCTTAAAACGGGTTGAAATTGAGGATGCGGCGGAAGCTGACCGAATGTTTACGGTGTTAATGGGTGATAAGGTTGCCCCAAGGCGGGAATTCATTGAAGCCTACGGTTCTAAGTTGAATTTGACAGATTTAGACATTTGAGGTTTAGGGGGTATAACTGCGGTTATGCTCCTATTCAAGGCAATGATTGATAACTGCTCAAGATTTAAAGCTTATCATAAAGCTGAATTTCTACTGACTTAAAATCTAGATGATAGAAATTCAAATTTCAGCTTACAATATCCCTCGAATCGCCTGTTTCATCTCTTTGACAGCCCTTTCCATCCCTACTAAAGCGGCGCGACTAATGATAGTATGACCAATATTTAACTCCTCCATCCCCGGTAAACCTGCCACAGGATGTACATTCCAATAAGTTAACCCATGACCCGCATTTACCCTTAATCCAACAGAAATCGCTTGTTCACATCCTTGTTTGAGTTGCTTCAGTTCTTGTAAACGGGTAGTTTCGTCGGATGCATCAGCGTATTTTCCAGTATGAAGTTCAATAAACTTAGCTTTTGTCTTAGCAGAAGCCTCAATTTGCGCCGCATCTGCGTCAATAAACCAACTGACGGGAATATCTGCCCTTTGTAGTTGCTCTACTACCTCACAAAAGCGTCGAAAATTCCCCATTACGTCAATTCCTCCTTCTGTGGTGACTTCTTCGCGTCTTTCCGGAACAAAAGTGACATAATTGGGTTTAATCGTTAAGGCAATGGCAATCATCTCATCGGTGGGTGCCATTTCGAGATTAAGATGGGTGCGAACGGTTTGGCGCAAAAGACGAATATCTCGATCTTGAATATGGCGGCGATCTTCTCGTAAATGCGCTGTAATGCCATCTGCTCCCCCTAATTCTGCTAAAACGGCTGCGGCTACAGGATCAGGTTCTACCGTTCGTCTAGCCTGGCGAATCGTGGCGATATGGTCGATATTAACCCCTAACGTTGGCAAAGTCGGAACTCCTCTAATACGCTTCTCTTTATTTCTATTATAAACGTGAGTCTCGTGATAAAGAACCCAAATTTAACCGAATTACGTGAGTTCGACGAGGGCAATTATTTTAATCCTTTTGT
This sequence comes from Microcystaceae cyanobacterium, assembly GCA_041746575.1. GTDB lineage: Bacteria > Cyanobacteriota > Cyanobacteriia > Cyanobacteriales > Microcystaceae > JBGTGT01. The sequence goes on along the minus strand of JBGTGT010000098.1, from coordinate 143,948 downwards.
TCATTCTCGTTTATTGGGATTAGGAAAAGAAAAATAAATTCTTGATGGGGGACTAGCAACCCCCTGCACAAAAAAATTAAATAAAGAAGACTCGTAGATTTTCTGATGGTCGAACTTACGTCGAATAACCTGAATTCTGGTTAGCCACGTGAGGAATTGCCTTTTGTCTCTCCTTATTCGTTTACGCTTGTTAAGCCAATTAAATACAATAAAGCCATACGCACCGCCACCCCACTGGTAACTTGTTGAGGAATTAAGCTTAAATGAGGATCATCCATGACATCTGAGGCAATTTCCACACCCCGATTTACTGGCCCCGGATGAAGCACTTTAACGTGCGGTTGACATAAGCTAAGACGCTGGCGAGTAATACCAAAATATTGATGATATTCCCGTAAACTGGGCAGAAGATGGTCGGTCATCCGTTCTTTTTGCAAACGTAAGGTCATTACAAAATCCGCTTGCTCTAAAGCCGGTTCGAGTTCCCAATGAAGATATAATTTTCCTGAATAATTGGGGTTAACCATTCCCTTAAATAACAGAGGAAGTAAAGTAGGCGGTGCGGCAAGGTGAACGTTTGCTCCAGCGGCCGTTAAACTCCAAATATTAGAACGCGCAACTCGTGAATGTAAAATATCTCCCACAATAGCAATTTTTTTACCGGCTAAACAGCTCAAGGAGGGATTATCCTGATCAAACGTCCGACACAGGGTAAAGAGGTCTAATAACGCTTGGGAAGGGTGTTCATGCTGTCCATCTCCAGCATTGAGAATACTCACCCCACTCCCTAATTGATCCATCGCGATCGCTACTTGTTGGGGAACACCCGCCTGTTGATGGCGAATGACCATGATATTCGTTCCCATGGACAGATAAGTGATGGCAGTATCTAAAATGGTTTCTCCTTTGCTCAAAGAAGACGTTCCGGGCGCAAAATTAAGAATATCTGCCGAAAGACGCTTGGCCGCTAATTCAAAACTGCTACGGGTACGGGTAGAAGGCTCAAAGAACATATTTGTCACCACTTGTCCCTGTAATGCCGGAACTTTCTTGGTACGACTCCCCAACACTTGACGGAAACTCGAGGCTGTTTGTAACACAATTTCGTATTCTTGTGGTTGCCAGTCTTTTAAGCTTAAAATATGTCGTCTTGTCCAATCCATCGGTTCAGCCCCAAGCAATCACCCCTCAATCATCTTAAAGCAAAAAGATCAGCCTATTTCAGACCGATCCGTACTTGTTCAAGACTTGTTGTTGTTCTTCTAGGAAATCCACACTGATTTGGCACGTTCCCAATTCGCACCGGGTGTTTAAATTTCTTATGTCTAAATGGTAACATCGACTACCTCTCTTTGTAAATAATTATGAAAAATTTTTCCCTAACCTAAATTTTTTCGGTACGCTATAATGTTGGCCGGTTTTCCCCACAGCACTTGCTCTTGTTGGTAAACGACCATCCCCGGCTTGGCACCTTTGGGTTTATAGACGTGTTTTGGACGAGTATAGACGATAGGAACTTGTTCGCTCTGTCTGGCTCTACTGTAATAAGCTGCCCAATCTGCCGCACATTGTAGGTCTTCGTCTTCTGGGACAGTACCCGGTTTTAAGCGCAGTAAGACATGACTCCCTGCACTCTCTTGAGTATGAAACCATAAATCGTAATCTTTAGCAATGCGAAAGGTTAATTCATCATTTTGACGATTGTTGCGCCCGATCCACAGTTCAAAGCCGGACGGGGTATGATAGCGATAGGGTTGAGAGGTGGGATTCTTTTCGGGGATGCGTTGGGATAAATTCAGGTAATTCTGTTCGATCAATTCTTCTTTAATCTCGTTTAATGCCTGTAAGTCTTCTAAACTGCCATTATTATCAAGTTGATTTAAGATGTCCTCAATCTGTTCTAAATAGTCGATTTCAGTTAAAATTTCATTTAATAAGGGTTTAACCGCTAGTTTTGCCCTTTTTAGTTTTTGATGCTTTTTGTAGAGAGCTTGGGCATTCTGTACACCATTAAGTTTAGGATCGAGTTTTAGGGTAATCGCTTCTTCGGTTTCAAAATCGCTGAGGGAAAGAGCCGTTAATCCGGGTTGCCATTGATGGAGATTCGCCATTAATAAATCCGCTTGATATCGATAATAATCAGCATGATCAGACTGCTCTAATTTTTCTTGAAATTGGTCTGCTTTTTGCTTAGATTTTTTAAGAATTGATTTAATTTTCTGACTCAGTTGATGGTGCAGTTGTTGGAATGTTTGACGGATTAAGTGATCGCCATAATAATCATTAATTAGGGACTGAATATCGCCAATCGGTTGAATAATACCCCATCCGAGAATAGTGTAACCTTTTTCAGTGTATCCTGCCTTAAAATCTTTATTTTCTAAGATATTCAACCATTTTTGCCAATAAGTAAATAAAGTTTGCCAGTCGGTTTCTGTTAACGCTTCAGTCGATTGATTCCCATCAAGATTGACAGCATCTAAAAGAGTATCAACGACCATAGGGCTTAATCCGTTATAACATTTCATTAATTGACGACGAATTGCTCCTGGAATCAAAGAAATCCGTTCTTTCCACCGTTCTTGAGACTCCGTTAAACGAGGGAACGTTCCCGTCATTTTGGGAGGATAATCGTAGAATTGTCCGGTTTGTAACGTCCGCACAGTGGACTGAGTTTCGTTAACTTGATGAGCAAGGGTAATAATTTGATTATCTGCATCTGTAAGGATAATATTGCTATATTTTCCCATAATTTCGACATAAAGATGCCAAATCGAGGGATCATCAGGACGGTGGGCAAATTGTAAATCTATTACCCGTTCCCAAGGTGCGATCGTGTTAATTTGAGTAAGGGCATATCCTTTGAGTTGATGACGCAATTGATCGCTAAAGGTGAAGGTATCGGGTTCTTTCGGGGGAGAATTGCCGATATGAATCCTTGCCGCTTGTGGGTGCCAAGATAAGGTCAACCATCCTCGTTTTTTGAAGGTACGCAGAGCAATAGAAAGAGTATAGGGATCTCGTTGATAGATTTGTTCGACTTTAGCAGGAAGCCATTGAGTTTCTAAATCGGTACAAAGGGCGATAAGCGTCGTATAGTCAACAGATTGCATGATAAGTAGAGATGATGGTCATAAAATACTTGAGTAAGTTTCTGTTTTTGCTGTTTATTCTCAAAAATGTTCAACTTAATTTTGAAAAATTTCTAAGTTAAGGTGCATCAGAAAAAGCTCGATTTCGTTTTTGTCCTGTAATTTCTTCTAAATTGCAAAAATCTCTAATTAGAGTATTAGCATTAGGATAAGATAATTTAGTAATTTCCTGAACATGAGCCATCGAAATAATCGGTCGAAAATAAAGGTTTTCTAGCAAAGTAATCGCATTTCTTGATCGCCGTCCCATTTGATTAAGTAATAGTTGACAATGGGTTTCTTTCATCGCCACAATTTGTCTAGCTGTATTTGATGCTTCTTGTACCATTTCATAAATTCCTTTGAGGAAGAATTTTAGCCATAATTCCCAATTTCCAGTATCCCGCACAGATTGAAGATAATTATAAGATTGAGAGCGATATTTTTTAAAATAATAGGAAATATAAAATAAGAATTATTTTAAAATCTTTTGTTCACAGAGTAAAAAGATAATTAATAAATGATTGAGATTCAAATTCACGAATATCAATCAGAGAAGCTTGTGTGCCTTCAATTTGACTTGACAAAACCGCCTCTTTACGCGCATACATAAAAACAAATAAATCAGGATTAGGAAGTACATCGGTTGAACCGTCTAATCGTCCTAAAGCGCGATCTGCTTGGGATAAAAGTTGCCACATTTCCGAATCCATGACAATTTCAGGAGATGGGGGCAGAAAATTAGACACAAAGGACTGGTATTCTTCAATTTGCTGTATATATCTTCTTGCTCTTGTTTGATTCATTGTTATTATTAGTTTCGTTAATACTAACTTGTATTCGGATTCTTATGATCAATATACTCCCTTTTTCGTTAATAAGAAAAGTGGAAAAAGCAAAGGTTAGATTGCTAGTATAATAAAAGGTTGTCCTTTTTCCCCCTCATCATCAGGGTAAGCTATGAGTATTAAAGCCTTCATGCAACACCATTTTCGTCATTTTAATGCCGCCACCTGCGTCGATGCGGCGGAAGGATGGGTACAACATCTCGCCAACGGAAATAAGATGTTAATTACCCTTGCAGGAGCAATGAGTACGGCTGAATTGGGCGTTTCTCTAGCGGAAATGATTCGTCAGGACAAAGTACACGCTATCTGCTGTACAGGGGCGAATTTAGAAGAGGATATCTTTAACCTCGTCGCTCATAATTACTACAAACGCATTCCCCATTATCGTTATCTCAGTCTAGCGGATGAACAGGCTTTGCTGGAAAATCATCTAAATCGAGTGACAGATACCTGTATTCCTGAAGAGGAAGCGATGAGAGTGATTGAACGTCATTTAATTGACCTTTGGCAAGCGGCAGAAGCAAAAAATAAACGCTACTTTCCCCACGAATTTATGTATCAATTATTAGAAAGTGGCAAAATTAAAGATAATTATCAAATAGATTCCAAAGATTCTTGGTTAATCGCCGCATGGCAGAAGAATTTACCGATTTTTACTCCCGGATGGGAAGATTCTACTCTAGGTAATATGTTTGTCTCCAACGTAATCAAAGGCAACATTCAGCGCCTAGATACGGTGAAAAGTGGGACTGAACAAATGTATCGCTTAGTCCATTGGTATCAAGAAAATACACAAACGGGAACGATTGGATTCTTCCAAATTGGCGGAGGGATTGCGGGAGATTTTCCTATCTGTGTTGTGCCTTTGATAACACAAGATTTGTCTGAAGATTGTCAATTTTGGGGTTATTTTTGTCAAATTAGCGATTCTACGACTTCTTATGGCTCCTACAGTGGTGCTGTTCCCAGTGAGAAAATTACATGGGGTAAACTAGGAGTGGATACTCCCAATTATGTGATTGAATCGGATGCGACTATTGTTACGCCGTTGATTTTTTATTATGTTTTAGGGAAGTAAATTCAATGGTTTCAAAGAATTGTTTAAGGGTTGAGCCTCTAGAAAAACGGGCTCAATCATCTTACGCATTAAGGTGATAGCTATCACTTTGGATTGAGTTAAGGCATTTTGGAAAGAATATGGTACCTTAAAAATGACATAGACTGAGTTAAGACATAGATGCGGTTATTGAAAACAGTCGCAGGACTACAGGCGTTTTTACAAACCTTAGATTCTAATCACGCTCTTGGCCTTGTTCCCACCATGGGAGCATTACATTTAGGTCATAAAAGTCTCATTCAACGATCAATTCAGGAAAATCAGTCAACGGTTGTCACGATTTTTGTTAATCCCCTTCAATTTAGCCAAAATGAAGATTTAAGTCAATATCCTCGTCAATTAACACAAGATTGTAACTTATGTGAAACTCTCGGTGTTGATGTTGTCTTTGCTCCTAGTCGGGAAACGTTAGGGATGACTCCCGATTGCTCCCCTGAAGAGGGGTTAACCACTACTGTTGTTCCTCCTCTGTCAATGACGACGGGATTATGCGGTCAATTTCGTCCTAGCCATTTTACAGGGGTAGCAACGATTGTTACTCAGTTTTTGTCCTTGATTCAACCCACTGTGGCTTATTTTGGCGAAAAAGATGCTCAACAATTGGCGGTTATTCGGCGTTTAGTTAAGGATTTAAAACTGTCTGTGAAAATTCAGGGATGTCCCATCGTTAGAGAACCTTCTGGACTCGCTTATAGTTCCCGTAATCAGTATCTTAATGAAGAGGAAAGAGAGCAAGCCCTTACCCTGAGTCGTAGTTTATTTTGCGCCCAAGAAGCCTTTTTAAATGGAAAAAGACAGGCTAATGCTCTTCTTCACTTAGTTCGTCAAGAATTTGCTAAAAATCCCGATACTCAGTTACAATATGCCGAATTAGTGCATCCCGATACGTTGATTCCCTTAGAAACCCTTGAAGATCGGGGTTTATTGGCGATCGCTGCCTATGTGGGCGAAACCCGTTTGATTGATAATCTAATTCTAGGGCAACGGTTACCGATTATTGCCATTGACGGGCCGGCAGGAGCAGGAAAATCGACCGTTACTCGTCAAATTGCTCAAAAATTGCATCTTTTATACTTAGATACGGGGGCGTTGTATCGAGGGATTACTTGGTGGGTGATCGAAAATCAGATTCCCCTTGACGATGAAATAGCGATCGCTGATCACCTTGAAAGCTTGACGCTGGTGTTAATTCCTGAGACAGGGGGCTTGAAAGTCAATGGGCAAGAGGTGAGTGAGTCTATCCGTCGTCCTGAAGTCACCGCTAAGGTTTCGCAAATTGCCGCCCAAAAAGCGGTACGTCAGCAGTTAGTGAAATATCAACAAATTTATGGTAAAAAAGGAGGATTAGTGGCAGAAGGGCGAGATATGGGAACAGTGGTTTTTCCCAACGCAGAATTAAAAATCTTTTTGACGGCTTCTGTTCAAGAAAGAGCAAAAAGAAGGGCTAAAGACCTAGAAAAGCAGGGATATGCAGTAGAATTAGATACCCTTGCCCAAGAGATTGAACAACGCGATTATGTCGATAGTCATCGTCGTTTTGCGCCTCTCCGTCAAGCTGAGGATGCCGTAGTGATCAATACGGATGATTTAACCCTTGAAGAAGTGGTAAGTCAAATTATTAATACTTACGATGAAAGAGGATTAGGGTGAAGGACAATAAACCCTTACCCTGCTTCAAAACTGCTGAATTTGTTCTGTTTTTGCCTTAAAAACCAAGGAGATCAATTACGATGAATCAATCGCCGCCCCCTAATCCCAACGAAAATCAAAAAGCTTTCAGAAAACTCTTTATCATTTTATTGGCTGTTGGAATCAGCTTAGGAGCAATTTTGTCTATCGGATTAGTTAAGATTCTGAATGAATGGGGACTCACAGACAAGCCTCAACCCACCCAAAGAAGATAAACTTAGATATTCAGTTTTAGAACAGCTTTTAAGCAATAAAATTAGAGAATTCGCCCTTTTCTACTTATGAATTTTTCCGGTACAAAGTTAACCTCTAAGACTTTTTCCTTAATTTGGCGGGTTTTCTCTTCCCCTGTCTGGGATGCTTAGCTTAAAATATATATAAAATTATGTAAACTTTCGTAACGTGCCAACTCTGGCTAACCGATGATATCAACGACCTCCCTTTTTGCCCCAGTTGAGGAAGATTTACGTCTCTTGACGGATAATCTAAAACGCCTAATCAGCGCAAGACACCCTATTTTAGGGGCTGCTGCTGAACATTTATTCTCAGCAGGGGGTAAACGTCTTCGTCCTGCCGTTGTTCTTCTCGTTGCTCGTGCGACGATGTTAGATAATGAAATCACGCCCCGTCACCGACGTCTGGCGGAAATTACCGAAATGATTCACACTGCCAGTCTCGTTCACGATGATGTGGTAGATGAAGCATCCCTAAGACGAAATGTGCCAACGGTGAACAGTCTATTTGATAACCGTATTGCCGTCTTGGCAGGGGATTTCCTCTTTGCTCAATCTTCTTGGTATTTGGCCAATCTAGATAACCTAACCGTGGTTAAACTCCTTTCTGAGGTAATTCGTGACTTCGCTGAAGGAGAAATTCTACAAGGCATTAACCGTTTTGATACCAGTTTAACCCTAGACACCTATATCGAAAAAAGCTACTACAAAACCGCTTCTTTGATCGCTAACAGTGCCAAAGCTTCAGCGATTCTCAGCGATAGTGCTGAGCGAGTGGCAGAGTCCCTCTATCAATATGGACGAGATTTGGGATTAGCTTTCCAAATTGTCGATGATATTATCGATTTTACCTCACCTACTGAAGTATTGGGCAAACCGTCGGGTTCTGACTTGGTTAGTGGTATTATTACTCTTCCTGCCCTCTATGCGATGGAAGAAAAGCCTTATTTATCCGTTCTCATCGAGCGGGAATTTGCCGAAGCAGGGGATCTCGAACAAGCGTTGACTTTTGTTAAACAAAGCAATGGCATTGAGCGTTCCCGTGAATTAGCGAATTTTCATGGACAAAGAGCCATTAAACACCTCGATTGCCTTTCGGCTTCTCCTTCGGCTCAGGTATTGGCCGATTTGGTTGACTACGCGCTAAGTCGCCTTTATTAAGGAGAAACGCTTGAAACTGAGCGAGTAAGCGTGAGGTTCGTTCTTCAATCTCGCTAGATGTTAGACAACTGGCTAAATCCCAATTGTCTTCTACATCATTGGACAAAGCTAGTTTTTTCGACTAGGTAGATGACTGGCTCTAACTTTAAGCGCAACGCTTTTTAAAAGATGATAGCCCTAGCCTATCGAGATCCCTGACTTCCTGACTTCCCCCCAATTGGGAGATTCCCTCATCCCCCAGAATGAAACCGAATCCTGAGTGTCAATATGCCCAGATTGGTTAAGATAAAAACATAACGAGTTCGATTTGAAGATTATTATGAGTGTTGCCCTTACCGTTGAAAAAAAGAAATTAGAAACTCCCCCTTTAAAACTACATTATCTCGGTGATCGCATTTTACGTCAGCCTGCCAAACGAGTCGCTAAAGTGGATGCTTCGATGCGACAATTGGCGAAGGAAATGTTGCAAACCATGTATAGCTCTAGTGGCATTGGGTTAGCCGCCCCTCAAGTGGCTGTCAATAAACAATTGATTGTTATTGATTGTGAACCCGATAAGCCCGAAAATCCGCCTTTAGTGTTGATTAATCCCAAAATTATTCGTTATAGCTCCACTTTGTGTAAAGGAGAAGAGGGATGTCTGAGTATCCCCGGTGTCTATCTGGATGTGATTCGCCCCGAAGCCATTGAAGTATCCTATAAAGATGAATATGGCAAACCCCAAACGTTACAGGCTGCCGATCTAATGGCTAGAGTCATTCAACATGAAATGGATCACCTTAATGGTATTGTATTTGTAGATCGGGTAGATAATTCCTTGGCTTTAACGGAAGAATTACAAAAAAATGGCTTTTCCGTCCAATCTGTTAAACCTGTTTAATGATTCTGCTATTTTGCTGAAAAGGAGAAAGAATTCGTGACCCCTAAAAGTGGTATATTCTTACTGGGATCTTGTATTGCGGCGATCGCAGCGGTGGGATCTATTTTTGAACTGTCATCGGGCAATCCCGACTTAGGCACTTCCATCACAGGACTTATTCTCGCTGTTTGTATTCCCCTGACAGGACTCTTTTTTTGGGCGGCGGTTAAAGATACGAGAGCCAATCAGCGTTGAGCGGGCAAGCCGCAGAAAGATAGGAGAAATGATAAATCCTCCTATCTAAGCAAGATATCCAGTTTGTTAAAATGCCGTTTCCTATTTTCCGATACCAACCGTTACAGGGGTTGGAATTTGAGATTGATAGGGTTTCAAACTGGGAAAAAGAAAGTGATTTTCTTCTACATACTGCGCACCAAATAAACCTTTTTCAGCCCAAAAATATTTATCGGTGGTATGCTCATTTCGTTTTACAATAAGTACGGCGGGGGCAGTAATTTCGTTAGCCTTGATGTACCTCCTAGCGGCAGTTACTGGTTTGTCTTCGCCGCTCTCGATGCAGTACTGAGGAACGAGTTCGAGTATTTTTCGTCCTTCTTGGCGACGTCGACTTTTGCGCTTCCGTTTTCTTGCCAACCCAATTACCTCCTCTATCAGGAATATGCTGTATTGATAGTTACAAAATCTATTAGGATTATAAGGGTTGATGACTGAAAAAGCAACACCTATTCTTGAAAAATTTGGCAAGGTACAATAGGGGTAATCCCTCAATTAATCTTTCCTTTTGTATATATTTCTTGACTTTGTTACGATTAGCTTACGATACAAAACTTAATATTATTAATTTTATTATTTTAGTGTTTTACGATCAGTTCTCATGTCTTATCATGATCCTATTTTCTCCTCACCCAGCACTGAATTTATCAAAATCTGCCAATCTCAACTCAATTTATGGGGAAATAGATTAAAAGCAGACTGGAGTGCCGTTTATCTTATGCAGGGAAGTGCAGAGGATGACTTACCTTTGATTCCTGTAGCGATGTATCCTGTTAATAGCAACGATTTAGACCGAGATCGCTATGCCATTGCCGCCGACTGTACGGCGTTAGCCTTGCCCTCAGCATCTTCATCTCCATTGGGGTTAGCTGAACCGATTCCCCTTGGGGATAGGATAATGAATAATCCGTATCATCAGATGATTTTACCCTTGATGTATCAAGAGACAATCTTTGGGTTGTGGGTGACGCAACGGAAAGAGAAGCCATGGCAAGGAGAAGACATTGAACAAGGCAAGAAAATGGCGGAAACGTTAGCGATCGCTTGTTTTTTAGACCAACGTCAACACCGCTATCAACGCCAGTTACAGCAACAATACTATTTACAACAACAACAGGCAGATCATCTAGATAACCTGTTGCATCAGCTACGCAATCCGTTAACCGCCTTACGCACGTTTAGTAAGTTACTGCTAAAACGCTTGGGATTAGATGAAAAAAGTCAAAGTATTGTCGAAGGAATTGCCCGAGAAAGCGATCGCCTACAGGATTTACTGGTCACTTTTGAACAAGATTGGCATCGTTATCCAGCAAATCCAGATTTAGAGCAGAAGGTGTTACCCTCCTCCACCCCACTTTTGTTAGCTTCTGCTCAATTACCCCTTGAAACCGTCGAGCTTCAGGAACTCATCACACCCCTGTTAACCTCTGCCGTTGCGATCGCTGAAAGCAAGCAGATTACGATTCAGACTGATTTAGGAGAGAAAAAAATTTTTGTAAAAGGAAATAAAAAGGCGTTGCGAGAGGTTTTTACAAATTTGCTCGATAATGCGATTAAATATAGCCCAATGGGTGGCAAAATTGCAGTATCTGTTGTGGAAACGAAGGACGACCTCGGTATGGCGATCGCTGACACGGGTTATGGTATTCCCGAAGAAGATAAAGAGCGTATTTTTGAGAGAAATTATCGAGGAATCCAAGAAGAGAGTGATATTCCGGGGACGGGTTTGGGTTTAGCCATCGTTAAAGCGTTTATTGAGCAGATGGGCGGTACGATTGAGGTGATTAGCCCCAATGGATTTAGCCAACAGTATCAAGGGACAACATTTATTGTTAAGTTGCCGACAGCAAGTTAATGTCATTTTGAACACTCAAGCCTCAAGTTTATCCTGCTTTCTCTCACTTTTTCCGATTCAACTAGCAAAACGGTTGAGTTTTGTAACAATTTTAAGGTGAGATGTCACAAAGTCAATTGCATTTTCCGAGTAATGAGTAGAAGAGACAAAGTTACTCAAGAGATCTTTTCATTGACTTTTGATAATTGAGTAGGAAGCTTATTATGTCCAAAAACTTAGACAACTCACCGCCCATTAACGCTCAAATCTCCCTATCAGATGGGGCGCAGGAGGATCATTCTAATCAAGTCTTTTATTTAGAGATTAATCCTGTCGAAAATATAACTTATCAAGGTCATATTCGCATTGAAGGTATTAAGAGCGATGGGTTTACACTGCCCACTCATGTCACTCAAGATGCAAACGATATTTTCAGCAAAATCGTTAATTCTTTAAACGAAATTCACCAAGACTTAAAGACTGTTTTTGTCTTAGAAAAACCAAGCGATATTAAATATTCGACCATTTATTTGGGTAACTTTGATTTAAGTTTTAATGAATATGGATATTATTATGGATTAGCAGAAAAAATTGATCTTGATAATCAAAATCATAGCGATAATGCTTTTGTTTTTATTGACAACATATTTAACGATCAAATTAATTTTTCTGACGGTGTAGAAACCTTAGTAGAAGTTATTGCCCACGAAGCTAAACACTTATTAGGATTTGAACATCAATATAAGCAAAAGAATGCAGATAATTATGATCACGACCCCTTCTCTGACGTTGCTTTTAAACCCTACACTCATGTAGAAATTGCTAAAGATGTGCATTCAGATTTATTAGATGATGGAGCGTTAAACATTAACGGACAAAATTATAATATACATCCCAAAATTGCACAGGCACTACGAAATTATCCTGATTATTATTATGCTGGAACAGTAGGACCAGATGGTTTTCCCGATATATTAATGGGTGCTGGCGTGATTCATCCTGAAGAAACCGGTACATGGTTAACAAGAGTGCTAGATATGGCTTGGCAAGCCCAAAACGATCCGAGTTTTAGTAATATAGAAAAGTCACAAATCTTAGCTTGGACTTATGGCTTTTTAACTCACGCCGCAGGAGATATTTGGGCGCACAATTTAGTTAATGAATTTGCTGAAGGGGTTTTTCCGTCTTTTGGTGATGTTGCCAGTAGTCTTAGTGAAGATAAACGTGAAGTGGCGAATGCACTGCGTCACTTATTAGTGGAAGAGTATATTCAAGATGCCACTATTAACTTTGATAATAATCCTGATCGTCAACCTATTTATATAAATGATGATGGTATCGCTGACGATGTGAGTGATGATAGCACGCCAGCTATTTCTTATGCTGCGCCGAATCGTTTCATATACGAAAGTTTAATTCGTCCTGTTTTATTTGATCCGACTCATTTGGAAGATACAGGAATTGTTGCTTCTATTAAAGTTAATTCAGATGAGCGTCAATTTATTCGAACTGATGGTGGCAATTTTGATGGTTTTGTAGTGGGACAAAAAATTACGACTAATGGTTTTAATCGTAATAATGGAGTTTATACGATTACTGAGATAACAACGGGTCGCATTACGGTTAAAGAATCTCTATTAGCAGGAGATGACAATTCTACTGGAGATGAAAGATTATTTGTCAAAATTCCCTATACGGCAAAGACATTCTTAACAATTGACACTACTGACAATTCTTTTAATCGTAAAAATGGAAATTTTCTCGAAGACGGAATAGTTCAAGGAATGCGTTTTGGCGCATCAGGATTTAATCAAAATAATGGCGACTATACCGTCAAAGAAGTTACTGAACAAAAAATTATTGTCGTCGAAAATTTACAGAGTGGGGATCAAATAGCAAATGGCGATGAGCAGTTAATCGTACAGGGAAAAAGAGGAATTGCTATTGATACTTTTTTCAAATTAAGAGAATTACTCAGTAAGCAAGTTGAAGGGAAAGAAACAATTGATTTTAATTTCTTAGTCGCTGATCTGATTGATAAATTTATTCAAGGAGAAACGCCAACAATCGAAGAACTGGAGAATCTTTATACAGGTTATCTACAAACTTGGATTAATAATATAGATCAAGGATTACGCCATTGGTCAGAATTTGGATTAGCATTTACGAGAGCTTTTTATGATCCCCAAAGCCGTCGAGATTTACAGAATAAAGAAAGAGGATTGTTAGGAGAATATAACTTGATTGGGATTGAGAAAGAAAATAATGTTGGTGTTTTTGATGTTTTAATTGAAGAATTGGATGATCTTAATGGAGATGGGCTAACGACTGACTCTTTTATTAATAAGTATCTTTTGCCTATGTTAGGAGTGCCAAGAGAACTAGCAATGATACGGACTATTATGCAGACTTTTGGTTCAGCTTTAGATGAATTTGTAATTCAGCCTTTAGAATTAGCGATTAATCCTTTATTAGTAGGAATTGAAACTTTAGAACAGTTCGTTTTCGATTTTATTAAAGATCAAATTGAAGAAGTATTTGGCATTGATTTTGAGCTTTTTGATTTTCTTATTCAAACAAACGCTAAACTGGATTTGGCTAGTATCGAAATTGGTGATGTTGAAATACCCATTTTTAAATCAGGTGATCGAGAACTGCTGAATCAATATCTTGGAATTGCTGGAAATGATGATGATATTTACTATCCTGCTCCAGATGACATTACTGAAGATTTAAAAGTTTCTGTCGGGGGTATAACAATTAATTTCCATGAAAACCCTACAGGTGCATTAAAAGATGAAATTAATTTTGATAAAGGAGCGTTTTCGGCCTATCAAAATAGTGTAATTTTATCTAAGTTGCTTTTATTACAAGAGACTCCTTTTGACGGGGAAAGCATAGGTAGTAATCAACTGAGTCAACTTTTTTCAAATGTTCTTACTGCTCAAAACAATGGTAATGCTGTTATTTATGATGCCTCTCTGCTTAATTTAAATGGGAATCATGGTGGCAATATTTTAACGACGACTTTACCCGGAATTGCCGATTCAAAACCCTGGCTACTTTCGATTGATAGCGATCATTCTTGGAGACAGGATAGTTTAACGACCATAAAAGCTTTATTCAGAGTAAATACCAGTAATGACGGGGGAGATTTTGCAGTTTGGGAAGCCAATTTAACGCCGGGCAATTATCGTATTCAGACAACTTGGCTATTGAATGTTACCCAATTAGTAGATAATTTAGAAAATTCTGCTTTACCCGATCAAAATTTAACCCCTGCTAGTAATGCTAAATATAAAATTTATGATGGTGCGACTCCAATTGCAACAGTTAGTAAAGATCAAAGGATTTTTGAAGCCGATGCAGAAGATGGAGGATTATCTTTTGGTAATCTAGGAGAATTTTCGATTAGTAGCGGTCATTTAAGAATCGAATTAGAAAATGTAGCAGACGGCAATGTTGTTGCTGGTCCTATTCGAGTTTTATCTTTGTCAGATGGTAGCGTACAACAAATTAAATTGACCAGAGATTCTGAAACGTTAATTGCTGATTCTGACGATAATTATCGTGAAATAGGATCGAATTGGATAGATATAAAATATAATTCGGGTACAGGCAATTTTCCCCTCTGGGAAAGTGAGATTTTGCGTTCTGTTTATCGGGAATTGTTTACTGATTGGCAAAATAATGGACTGCAATTTCCTGCTTTAGGAGATACAACTTCCGATGATCCGAATAGTAACTCAAATTTATCGGCTAATCCTCTACCTTCTCATGCCAATGAATTTGGTCCCAATATTCCTGATACTCCTATTATTATTCCGATTCCAAATTCTTTAAAAAACTTAATTCTTGATGGTTTAAATGATTTAGTTGAATTTGCAGATGATTTAGATGATTTAGCACCTTTTACAGTTAATTTACCAATTATCAATCAAACATTAGCGGAAATAATTAATTTACCTCATCAAATAGATCAAAGATTAAGAACTCCCTTTCAAAACTATTTTAACAATGATGCCACACCTACGATTGGAGAACTCTTTGAAGTTATCGAAAATCAATTCGGAAACAGTACCAATAATTTAGAACCTGTTATCGAATTTGATCTAGATTTACAAGAGATTATTACTGAAACTATTGCTTTTAGTTTAGGAGAGCAAGGCAACGACTTAAATATCAATTTTGACGCTTCTGCTACTCTTGATATTTTGACGAACTTTGGCTTTCTTTCGGCAAATGATGCTCAGGTACCTAAATTTACGGTTGGTTTTGATTTATCACCAGAAATAGATTCAAGTGAGAGAGTTTATATTAGAGCAGATCGAGCGATTTTTCAAGTTGATGTAGATGCAGATAATCTAAATTTGAGTGTTAATGTAGGAAATATTATTAATGCGGGAATCGTTAAGGGTGCAATCGATCTCATTGATGCGGGAATTAATATTAATTTTAATGATCCTAATCAAGATGGTAAGTTTACTTTGAGGGAGATAACAGATACTCCTATCACTACTTTATTAACATCTACAGCAACAGGCAGTTTGCAAGGTAATTTACCAATATCTATCAATGATACTAATGCCAGTCTTAGTCTTGAGATTGGCAATATTGCTTTACAAGCAACTGATTTATTTAATCCTGAAACTTTTACTGTTGAATTAGTTAACAATTTTGATGCGGAATCTTTATTGACAGAAGGATTAAACTTCTTTTTTGCTAATTTGAGAAATAGTTTATCCACCGCCTTAACTAATAAAATTCCCCTTTTGAGAAATTTAGATGATATTGTTTTAGATTTCATTGATAATTTACAAGCTCAAATTCTTGATTTTACTAACATTAACGATATCTTGTTAACCCAAGATGGATATATTTTAGATATAAATTTAGATGGTAATGAAACCTTTATTCTTCCTTTGGGGAGTTCATTAGGAACATCCAGTTTAGGATTAAATATTAATGGAGACGCTAATGTTACTTTAAATTATGCTTTTGATTGGGGATTTGGCATAGATTTAGATGCTAATCAAACTCCTCAATTCTATCTCGATACTTCTTCAAATTCTGAATTGATTTTAGGATTAAATGCCAATTTACAGGGTTTAAGTGCTAATGCTCAACTCTTTGAGATTATTAACATCGGGATTACTGATAATGGTAGTAATTTAGATAGTTTATTTACCCTTGATATTAGTGACGGTAATGATAACAAATGGCGAGTCGGAGAATCGCTAACAGTAAATGGCACTTTATCAGGCAGTGCGGCGTTAAATCTACAAGGGATAATTAATGGTAGTAATGATTTCGATGTAGATTTAGGCTATGTATTTCCTAACACCGCTTTAAGTCAGATTAATCTAAATCAACCTAGTACAACTAATATAAATTACAAAGGTCAAAACTTTAATAACCTAACAGAGTTTGCTAGCAGTTTCAATACCAAAGAGTTACTCAGCCTAGGATTAGATTATATATTGGAACAATTAAGAGGTATAGTTAATGAAAAACTAAGCGATAAAATTCCTCTACTGGGCGATTTTAGTGATGATGTTATTCAATTTATTACAGACCTCAAAAATGGCATTAATAATAAATTAATCAATCTTTCTAGTTCAACTACTTCAGCTATTCAGCAAGCTTTATTTGAGTTGTTAACAGAAAGTAATGATGGCTATTTTACTTTACTAGATACTAATAACGATGGAGATATCAATCAACAAGATATTGAATTGACACTGAATAGTGATGGTTATTTTATCGCTGCTAAACTCGAAGGTAATTTTAATGCTTCTACAAGTTTTGACACAGAGTTAGGTTTACCGAATCTTGGATTTAGCGTTGAGGCTCAAAATGCAACTGTTGGGGTAGGATATGAGCTTAATTTAGCATTTGGGATTGATCAAACAAATACTGATTCACCTCAATTTTACTTTGATACAAATTATTTTAATGATCCAGAGTTGAATCTTCGCTTGAATGCAGGGGTTGATTTACAAGGAGGGGGTAAATTAGGCTTTTTACAACTTGATATAGAAGACAAAAATCCTGCACCAGAAGTTCAAATTAGTTTATCGATTGATGTAGAAGATGGCGATCATCAATTAAGACTAAATGAAACCCCCAATTTTACTCCCGATTTTAATGCCGATGTTGATTTAAGTTTAGGACTTACGACTAGCTTTGGTGATTCAAAAGTTTTGCCTTCTATCATGTCAGATTTTACCTTAGATTGGCAATTTGATGGAGAAAGCGAAAATGGGAATATTCCTTCTATTAGCTTTGATGAGATCCAACTTGATTTAGGAACATTTTTTAACAATTTTGCCGATCCCATTTTTAAAAATATTCAAGAAATTACTAAACCGATTGAACCGATTGCTAAGTTTTTAACGCGAACCATTGAAGCGAGTGATTCTTTGATCGGAGAATTCATACTTAAGGATTTACTGGGTATTGATATTACTCCCCTCGAACAAATATTAAATTTTGTCAATTTTGTTAATAGTATTCCTCTTGATAGCGATTTAGTCATTAATTTAGGTAGTTTTAACTTAACTGGAAATGATCCCCGAAGTTCTAATTTTAATTTAAGCCTTGTTACTCCTTTTATTACTAAAACATCTGCTTCTCTTGAGCAACAACTGCCTAATGGAACTGATGAGAAAAAGAGTCTAAATACCTCTCAAAAACTGGGAATACAATTTCCAATTATCGAAAATCCACAAACAGCTTTTGGCTTATTACTAGGTAAAAATGTTGAACTATTTAACTATAAATTACCAAAGTTACAGATCAACAAAGATATAGGAGAAGTCTTATTTTTTGTTGCTTCGTCTGGCCCTGTTTTCGCTGAAGCGGGGATGAGAGGGACTTTTAAAGCGACGAGTGACATTGAGTTTGGCTATGACACTTATGGACTCACTCAGTTTTTAGACACCGAGGATATAGACGATATTTTCAATGGTTTTTATATCAAAGATGAAGGAGAAAATCCCCTTATCGAAGCAATTTTTGGACTGGAAGTGTTTGCTAGAGGTGGAATTGGTTTTCCTGCCAATATTTTGAGTTTTTATGCTGAACTTGCTGGTGGTGTTGAAGGCAGTATAGGTTTAGACTTGATCGATCCTAATACACTTCCTAATAGTAAAGGAAAAGTCAGAAAAGATGAGTTGATTGATGGATTTACAGCGAATCCCCTTTCTCTGTTCGATCTTCAAGGAGGGATTAATTTCATCCTAGATGCTTCAATTGGATATGCAATAGCAAGAAAACAATTTGTCGTTATTGAAGACAGAATCCTCGAAGAAGAATTACTCAATTTTACAGTTGACTTTAGAGGTGAAAATCAAAAAGATAGTCAGTCACCTTTCTTGGCAACCAATCTAGGATTTAAAAACTTTGCTAACGATGGTATTTTACGGCTAAATATTGGAGCAAATGCTCATTTCCGCAATGATAATAGAGGAGATGTTGCCGAAGTCTATGTCATTCAGCACGAAGCTTTTACGGCTACCAATGAAACGATTTTAGTTTCTTCTTTTGGTGTCGTTCAAGATTATAAAAGCCTTAAAAAAATTATTGGAGACGCTGGTGAAGGAGATGATAATATCACCCTAGTCGATAGAGACGTTTTAGTCCCCGTCGATTTAGCCGGGGGAAATGGCAATGATACGTTAGTCGGAGGAAACAATAATGATACTCTTTCGGGTGATAACGGTGACGATTTCTTGATGGGTAGTGCAGGAGGCGATGATTATGACGGTGGTAAAGGAATTGATACCGTTAGTTATCGGAATTCTCCTACTGGTGTTCTCCTCAATTTAGTCACAGGAGAAGCAACAGGGGATGCAATTGGTGATATTATTCCTACATCAGTCGAAGGATTAGAAGGAACGCAATTTAATGATACTTTCATTGATGACGATCAAAGTCGTTTTTTGTTAGGCAGAGAAGGCAATGATTTTCTACAAGGAAATGGAGGAGACGATACTTTAGAAGGAGAAGCCGGTAACGACACCCTTATAGGTGGTTTAGGCGATGATTTTTTAAGGGGAGGAGATGGGGATGACTCTCTCACCTCAGACGACGGAAATGATGTTTTAACGGGAGAAAATGGCGATGATACGCTTATTAGTGGTTTAGGAGACGATACTCTCAGTGGAGGAGATGGGGATGACTTTCTCACCTCAGACGACGGCAATGATGTTTTAAGGGGAGAAAATGGCAATGATACGCTTATCAGTGGTTTAGGAGACGATACTCTCAGTGGAGGCGATGGTAATGATTATTTATCAGGTGGAGACGGCATAGATAGTCTTTCTGGTGGCTTTGATAATGACACGCTTCACGGAGGGAATGATGATGATTTCCTATTCGGCGATAATCTTAACGACTTGCTTTATGGTGAAGCAGGTAATGATTGGATGGATGGAGGGTTAGGTTACGATACCCTTGAAGGTGCAGAAGGCCATGATACGCTTATTGGAGGTTATGGACGAGACGTTTTAGTTGGGGGTGAGGGGAACGATATTTTAATCGGCTCTGATGCCAGAGATATACTAACGGGTGGTGCAGGATTAGATCAATTTGTTTACCTTGAGCTTCGAGATAGAGATGACATTATTACAGATTTTGAAGTCGGAATTGATCACATTGTCTTAACAGAATTCTTCGAGAATCTTGATCTAGCATTTAAAGGTTACCAAGATGTCATCGACCAAGGCTATTTGAGTTGGGGACAACGAGGTGATACAACGATTGCTCTATACGACGAAGATGGCGAACTGGGAATTCGCAGAGCCAGACCTTTTATCTACTTCGAAAATCATACTATTAATGCCTTAGATCAGGCTGAGAACTTTATTATTTGAGCTGGTACAGATTTGCGCCAAGTCAAGTCGTACAAAGTTTTCTGATGAGAGCTTGAAACCATCAAACTTCTGGGAAAATTATTAACCAAATCAGACTCTTGAGATTATCATTCTAACATCCATCAGCCTACAACGTATTATGAAAACACCAGAATTAACTATGTTGCATCTTAAAAAGTCTAATAACTTGTCAAAATTCATAACATTGCTAATAATCTTACTAGGAGGACTTAGTATAGAAATCAGATTAAATCAACGTCCTGCACTTTCCTCAGATATTGATTTCTTCGGCGACTCATTCTTAACCCCAGAAGGGAATAGTCTTTTCTTATCAACCAATGCACAAGCAGAAGAGGATAGTAATTTAGGTAACGAAATCGGTAATATTTATAATTTATCAGGTGAAGAACCGGCTATTGATGCTTTCAGCCTAGAAACAGCACTCAAAATTCCAGATGGTTTTCTAAGTCCAGATATTGACAATTTTGTAGAAGCGTTTGAAGGCTCTGCGGCTAGAAAGCGATTTTTCTTTCCTCAAGGTTTTACCTATAATTTTGGCTGGACATTTTATTCTAATGATGAACGACGTGATATTTTAAATCCTGATACGCTTGATTTTATCGATGCAAGTGACTACGCTTTTCTACTGGTGAAAAAAATTATCGACGAAGAAGAAGATACAGAAGAAATTTATGACTTCATCCGATTAACCAGTGTTAATGAAAGCGAAGACCTAAATCTATTTATTAATTCAAATACAGCAGGAGGTGTTCGAGAACGAAATATTGATGGATTTACGCCAGTGATTGAAATGCCTTTTGTGCGAGAAAGTTCAGGAATTTATAATCTTAACATTACAGAAGACGGAATTTATGACCTAAGTTTTGGCATCGTTGATGTAGATGATTTTGGCGATGCTACCAGTGGATTAGCCGTTTGGGAAAGGGATTTTGGCGATGCACCTGATCGCCCTATTAACCTCAATTTTTTTTACGACACTCTATTACAAAATAATGGACCTCGTTATTATGAAGGAGAGTTTCAACGGTTAGGAACGTTTAAAGATGGAGAACATAATGGTCGACCAACAATTCCCGCAAATGGAGATGATTTAATTCCTTCTCCTTTTGTTTTTTCCCGCCCATTAGACGATGAAGATGGTGTTATTTTTGGTAAGCATTGGATTGATGTTATTTTTAATATTTCTCGGTTAGGGGATCATCCTTATCAACTGCGTGCGTGGACAGATTTTAATGAAAATAAAATGTTTGATCATCCTGAAGAGTTGTTGATTGACGATTTACTCACGCTTAATCCGAGTACCATTCCTGATGACCCTTCAATTACTTTTCTGGCACCGGGGTTATTCAAAAAGCGTTATCCTATTTCAAGAGACGTCAGAAAATACTATAACCGTTTTCGTTTGACTTGGGATCCCCTTAGCTTAGATATAACCCCACAAGGCGAATTCTTTTCATCCCCAGATTGCCCTATCCCTTCAGCCGATTGTCTTTCCCATGGTGAAGTTGAAGATTATAAAATTCCTGAACCTTCTATGACGTTTGGCTTATTGATAATTGGGATTTTTAGTTTAATAGGAATTTGGCAAAAATCGAACCTAAATAAATAGTATAATTTATGGATTGAAATTGAAAGTAATTTGATAACATATCATCATTAAAGTATCGAACCTTTATAGACAGTTTACATTTCTTTGATTGCTTGAATTAATCCCAAACAAACCCTTGTTAAAAAGTCCAAGTCTAGGGTTTCTAAGGTATCTGTTGAGCGATGATAATGGGGATTGCGTAAATTAGCAGTATCTGTCACCATAATCGCCTTATATCCGGCATCCCAAAAGGGAGAATGATCACTGCGTCGGGTATCCCAAACCAACCAACCATTGAAAGGAACACTTAACCCTTGACAAGGAACATTTTGACGCATGACTTGACTCATTTTTCTACTCTCATTGAAGGTTCTTAAATTACTAATTAAGGCAATAAAATCTCCTGTTGACGGATAGAAATACTTTAAACCAGCAGGATAAATTTGACTATTGGCTGATGAAGTACAATAACCGAGCATTTCTAGGGAAATCATTAATCTTATAGCTTGCCGATTTTGTTTTAAATATTGCGCATAAGCTTGACTGCCTAAGAGTCCATATTCTTCCATATCAAAAGCAACAAATCTAAGCGGGAAATTTATTTCTTTTTGACTAAAAAAACGAGCGATTTCTAATAATACCGCAACGCCACTGGCATTGTCATCAGCCCCCGAAGAACGAGGAACAGTATCATAATGCGCGCCCACTAAAATTACAGGTTTTTGTACAGTTTCCGAGGAAGAATGTAAATTCAAAATGATGTTTTCATGTTGTTTTCCTCTCACTTCAAAAGAATGAATTTCAATCATACCAAGGGATTGAAATTCTTGACGAATATATTCTTTGACATAAAAATGATTGCCTTGATTTAAGTAGGGATCTCGCTCTCTGACTAGATGCTGAAGATGATTAATCAGACGAAATTTTAAGACATCAAAGTAATCGAATTGCATAAAAGAAAAACCCCATTTATGGTTCATTTATTAATTTATCGCATTTTCCTGAAAAACCAGATGGAGATATTGAAAATTTCGTTAAGTATTCTAACTTAACGTTTTATCAAGTTAGTTAAGAATTGTAAAAGTTCTAGGACTTATCTTACGATTGACCTGACAAGTCCCAAAATGAGAATTAACATGGATCTTATAGAGCAATAATTAATCGTTAAATATTTGAAACTGCTCTAAGTAGGAAATTTTATGATTAATTGTTAATTTTAAAGCAATAAACATTTATTATTTTTGTTTACCTATTAACTAAAGAAGAGGTTATCATGAATAATCTACTCAGGTTTTTTCCGAGAACTTTTTTGAGGGGAATAGTACTTTTTTTTATACTAGGATCAATAATAGATAATATTTCTCCTCTACAAGCACAAGGAATTCCCCCTCAAGTTGCTCAAGAATTACAAGCTCTTAAAACTTCAAAAGAACGCTGGATTGAAATTAACCTAACCACTCAACGGTTAATTGCATGGGAAGGGAAAAAACCTGTTTACGCTGTCATTGTTTCTACAGGAAAAGCAGATACACCAACGCTTTCAGGGGTTTTTGAGATTTACAATAAAAGAGCGAAAGATCACATGAGAGGGGATGATTATGACATCTCAGATGTCCCTTATGCCATGTATTATGATAGAGGATACGCCATTCATGGAGCTTACTGGCATCATCGTTTTGGTACTCCCATTAGCCATGGTTGTATTAATGTTGCTGTTGATCATGCCGAGTGGTTATTCAAATGGGCAGAAACTGGAGTGCCTGTTATTATTCATCCTTAAAAGCCCTTATTGCTATTAATAAAAAGACTTCCAATCTTTCTTAAAATTCTCGGACAATGACCTTATCGTCCTTAATTTCCCCCACTAAAATGATATCAGCAACACCAACGAATAAACCATTTTCTAATACTCCCGGAATATTATTTAAGGTTTTTTCTAAGCTCGCCGGATCATCAATACTTTCAAATTGAACATCCACTACTAAATTACCCTGATCAGTGACGACAGGGCCGGCTTTTTTAACCCCCATTCTTAATTCGGGTTTGCCTCCTAATTGTGCAATTTTGCGCATAACAGGCGTAACCGCCATAGGAATCACTTCAACCGGTAATAAAAAAGTAGAATTGAGCTTATCTACTAATTTTCCACTATCAACAACAACAATAAAAGTATTTGCCTGACAATCTACCACTTTTTCACGCGTATGCGCTGCTCCACCTCCTTTGATGAGGTTTTTCTGGGGATCAACTTCGTCTGCCCCGTCAATCGCCAAATCAACATGATCAACGAAGTCTAAGGTTGTTAGGGGAATGCCATACTCTTTAGCTAAAACTTCCGCTTGAAAGGAGGTCGGAATTCCCACAATATTTGTTAAATCTCCTTTTTTCAAGCGTTCTCCAATGTATTGAATCGCATAAGCTGTGGTTGATCCTGTGCCTAAGCCCACTACCGTGTTAGACTGAACGCGAGAAGCAGCCGCTTTACCCACTTCCTGTTTCATTACTTTAATCAAATCGGGATTCGCCATGGAAGGTTCTCCTAAAATAAGGGTTAATCGTTCCTGATTTTATCGTTAAAAGGACTCAAATTGCCTGTAAATCTTCCCGCATCTGATGAATGGTTTGGGGCAGTACCCCCACTAATAAGGCAAATGCGTCATCAGGTAGTTGAGCCGTGGTTTTTGCATCAAACCAGTTATCAAATTGATTGAGAATAACTTGGGCGCGTTGAATAGGAATCGGATTATCGGTAATTTGCTTGGTTAATCTCACCCATTGTCGTCGAATTAAATAGGCATTAATCGTTTCTTTGGGGGTTTGTGGGGTAATTAAAGACAGTTTACCGACGGCAATTAGGCTTTTTACATCTACATCAAATTCACTGCCCACTACTGCACCTGGCCCAGCAAATTCTGCATGATATTCTTTAATAAGAATTAACCCATTTTTCCGTCGAGGATTAACGATTAATAGTTTTTTGCTATGTAATTGTGTTAATAAATCCATTTTTTTAATGATTTCAAGTAATTGTCCAATTGCTTGATTTCTAAACAAATTTCACCTTTTAGAAAACCACTATTAATTATAACAAATATAGTTCTTAATACCAGCTACTAAGCGATTAATACCTTCACTCACCGTTTCTTTTTGTAATGCCCCAAACGCAATTCGTAAATAACATTCCTCCTTAAGTCCAAAAGTATGACCGGGTAATACAGCTACCTTCTCTTTTTCAATTAAATATTGAACTAAAGAAAAATCATGAATGGGTCGATTGATTTTTAGAAAAACATAAAACGCGCCTTGTGTTGCAATAAGGGTGCAATAGTCTTCAAGATTTGATAATTGTTCAAGAACAATTTGTCTTACTGTACTGAGTTGTTTTAGATAGGGTTCACAATAGCTTTTTCCCACCTTCAAGCAACTCAAAGCTGCATATTGAGAAATTACAGGAGGGCAAATTAAAATTGTATCTTGAATTTTAGCGATCGCTGTTTTTAAGGATTCAGGAATAACCATATAACCAATGCGCCAACTCGCAAAACCATAAGCTTTGGAGAGACTATACAACAAAATAGTATGAGCTTCACTATTGGGAATTGAACCGGGAGAAAAATGTTGATAAGGCTCATAGATAAAATAATCATAGGCTTCATCGTGAATATGATAAATTCCTTTTTCTTGACATAGTCGATTCACCGCCTGTAAGGCTTCTTGAGAATAAACGACTCCTGTTGGATTATTGGGAGAAATGGTCACAATAGCACGAGTTTTGGTTGTGATTGCCGCTTCAATTTTATCGAGTTGTAGTTGATAATTTTCAGCCGTTGGCACACAAACAGGATGACAATCTGCCATTACAATTGCCATTTCATGATTAAAATAATAGGGTAAATTTAGAATGATTTCATCCTCAGGAGATGTAATGGCTAAGAGGGCATTCATAAAGGCCATATTGCCGCCGGCTGTCACCACAATTTCACGCTGAGAATTAAGAATAACTTGATTATCTTGACGTAACTTTTCAGCCATTGCCTCCCGCAGAGGGGATATCCCTTGAACTGATTTATAAAGATGATGATTCGGATTGGCTAAGAAACGAGTAATGCCTTCCTGAATTTGTGGCGGAGGTGGGTAAAAAACCACACCTTGCCCTAAAGAAATAGTCCCCGGATTCTCTTGAATCAGTTGACCAATAAGAGGAATAATTGGCGATTGAACGGCTTGCATACGAGAAGAAAAATTAAGCATTATTATCTATCTTTTTTAAGAAGTAAATTAGGATAATTCTAAATAGTTTTTCTGACTAATTCTAATTTCATTTCAATGAAGATTTACTGACTGATGAACTTTTTTGGAAGCAGACTTTTAAGCCATCACGAGGACGAGGACTCGGAATCATCACCAATTCTAGGTTTTGATTGGGTCTTAATGTCCAATCGTAATGTCTTGCTAACATAGCGGCTAATATTTTACTTTCTAAACGAGCAAACTCTTTACCAATACATTCTCTTATACCCCCCCCAAAAGGAATATAAGCATTGTTCGATTTTGGGTTAATTTCGAGATGAGGTGCAAAACGTTCTGGGTTAAATTGTTTGACATGGAAATATAATTTTTCGTCTTCGTGCATTCCTTTAATCGAACAGAGGACTCTCCATCCTTGAGGAATTTGAAAACCGTTGAACTCACAGGATTGAATAACTTCTCGAAAAACACCCCCGACAGGCGGAATCAAACGCAAAACCTCTTTTAAAACCTGTTCTAAATAGGTCATTTCTTTCAGCGTATCAAGGGTGAACTCAGGATAATTTAAGGCTTTTTGTTCAGCTTCAACTTTCATGAAAATATCAGGGTATTGTGTCATTAATAAGCAAAAGGAAGTCACTGAAGACGTTAAGGTTTCGTGTCCAGCAAATAATAAAACGAGGATCTGATCTTTTAACTCTGCTAACGATAATTTCTCTCCTTTTTCATCTTCTGTATTTAACAGAATTCCTAAAGCATCATTGCCTAAATTCTCTTGTTGCTGACGTTCTAAAATAATTTGTTCGAGTACATTTAAAAGTTTATAACGGCACTTTAAAGCTTTACCAAATCTTGTCTGAGGTAAATTGAGCGGTAAACTAAATAACCCACTGCACCATTCTTCAAACAAAGAGAATAAGACAGTATTTGACCCTTTTTCTTGACCGACAAATAACGTACAGGCTACATCAAATGTATAACGTCTGAGTTCAGAATACCAAGTTAAGTTGGCGATTGTTTCCCATTTTTGGAGATACTGCTGAGTGATTTTTTCGATGGTGGGAATATAACTAGCTAATGCTCTCGGTTTAAAGGCTTGATATATTAATCGTCGTCGAGAGGTATGAAATTCTCCCGCATTAGTGGTTAAAGAATAATTCCCTAAAAGCACACGAGTACTTTTTGGCCAAGCTGACACAAAATATTTCTCTTCATTCATTAAAATAAAACGATTTATTTGCTCGTCTATCACAAAAACAGTTGGACAACCAAAAAGATGTGTTTTGAAAATATTTCCGTATTTTTGACGATGCTTTTGGACAAATTTGCTGTCTTGAAAAAAAGGGATTGTTTCACCTATAATAGGAAGACCAAAAGAACCGGGAGGTAAAGGTAAAAGATTCAAATTAGAGAAGTTAGACATAACAAGTTTAAGGAATCAAAATATTCACTACAAATTAGACTAAAAAGGTCGAATAGAGGGTCGCTGAATTAAGGCAAACTCGTCCCTATCAAAGGAAAATCATTGTGTCAACGACTACACTTTTTGAGAGAAAGATGGTATAAGCTTGCTTAATCTTTATTTTCTCATATTTTAAAGAGATTGGCCGAAATGAGTAAAAAAATGAACGGATTAAACAAGGACAAATTTTCGCTTTTTCCCGCTATACCTATTCAATATACGGGATCATAGCGATCACTAACAATTTCGAGGGGCATTGCTTTAATCCTAATAGCTCAAGTATCTATCGGTTTGGTGTGCTGAGGATTCCTCATCGTTTTTCGATTGTTGCAGACTTATTAATCAGTTTGAGGGTCTATTGTTATTTATTATTTATCATTTATTATTGATTCATGTCTGTTCAATTTTTTCAACACCTTTTAAACACCCTTAAAAAAAAAGAATTGGTATTAGCAACGGTTATCCAAACAAGCGGTTCGGTTCCCAGAGAAATCGGTGCTAAAATGATTATCTGTGCCGATGGAGAAACGATTAATACCATTGGGGGAGGGGCAGGAGAAGCCAAAGTTTGTAGAATTGCCCAAACTGTCCTAAAAACGGGTAAAAAGCAGAAACTAACGATTGATTTATCAGGGGTAAGCCATAAAACCACTGAAGGCGTATGCGGTGGCACGATGCAAGTTTGGTTAGAAAAATGGTCTGGGGAAAGTGCGATCGCTTTAGGGCAGGAAATCCTTAATTATCTTAAATCAGGAAAAAAAATTACTCTTTTTACGCCTTTTTCTTCTTCAGAATCCCCATACCTTCTTCTTAAGAACCTGACTGAACCCTCAGCAGAAACGGGGTTTAGCGAAATTGTACACCCTCCTCCTCTCTTATTGATTATTGGGGCTGGCCATGTGGGAGAACAGTTGGCAAAAGTAGGCAATATGCTTGGATTTAACATATTTATTCAAGATGATCGCCCTGAATGGGCAAATAAATCTCGTTATCCTCAAGCAACACAGATTTTCACTGATTCTATTTCCGTCGCGTTACCCCAATTTGTCCATTACCAACCCTTATATTTAGCCTTGGTGACGAGAGGTTATCAATACGATTTAGAAGCTCTAAAAACGATTTTAGACCATCAAATAACTTATAACTATCTGGGCATGATTGGCTCAAAGAAACGAATTCAAGCCGTTAAAAAAGCCTTAGCAAAGTTAAATTTTTCTCCCTCTTATTTAACTTCTTTTTATGCACCAATTGGCTTAGATATTGGGGCATTAACCCCCGAAGAAATTGCCATTAGTATTGGGGCTGAATTAATTTTAGTCCAACGAGGTGGCACAGGACGACCTCTTTCGGTAAAGAAAAGCGTGTTAGCCTAAAGGTCACTATTTATCGTTAAACGTTGCCAGTTTAAGCCCGATTTCTCTGTTTGCCAACGAAGGAAATTGGCAGACTGTCCAATGCTTAATCCTTTTAACCCTAACGCCTTACGAGGGGCTTCAGTGGCTAAAGCGATCGCTTGTTCAATTTCACATACTCCCCATTTTACTAAATTTTGCGCCCCCACCAAGAGGGATAACGTTGTCCCTGCTAGGGTTTTATCTGCCAGTCGCGCCGTGCCGTTTTTCACTTCCATTTGACGGTTATCCCACGGATAAATGCCATCCTCTAAGCCGATAGGAGCTAAGGCATCGCTGACGAGAAAAACGCCTTGCTCGTAATGGCTTGCTCGAAGTAAAATATTAATCATTAAGGGGCTGACGTGCTGCCCGTCGGCAATAACACCACAATACACACCCTCTTGTAAAATAGCTTCTCCTAGCAACCCCGGACGACGATGATGTAAAGGAGGCATAGCATTAAAGGCATGAGTCACCATGGTAGCTCCTAAGGCAAAAGCTTGTCTTGCTTCCTTGACCGAGGCTTGAGAATGACCTAAACTGACGATAATACCCAGTGATCGCAGATAAGGAATAACTTCTCCAGTAAGATCGAGTTCTGGAGCAAGGGTAATAATTTTTACGACATTAGCATAGCGATCAAGTATCCATTGTACCGTTTCTAAGCTAGGGGTTAAAAGGTGTTGCGAGGGATGCGCCCCGCGCTTTTCGTGGTTGAGAAAGGGGCCTTCGAGATGAGCCCCTAAGATTTTCGCTGATTTTGTAGGGTCAGAGGCTTGAATTGCCATAAAATCCTCAATTACGCTTAAGGATTGATGAATATTGTTGACAGAAGTAGTCACAAGCGTCGGCAAAAACGCATCTACGCCATTTTCCCAGAGAAAGGTGGCAATTTTATGAAGATAACTGATGTTTTTTGCTCTTAAATCAGGAAAAGCGAGACCTAAACCGCCATTAATCTGTAAATCCACCCCCCCTAACGACAGCCAATCTCCCTCTATATCTAAAATCGGTAAATTAGCGTAAGAATTGCTTGTATTAACCAAAATATCTTTAATGAATCTCTGTTCATCAATAATGATCTGCTGTTGTTCGCTATATCCCGGCAAGCGTGCATTAATAATTTTAAGCGGCTTCAGCATAATGAATGATAAATTACGAATTATAGATTATAAATGTCAATGAGGCAATCAAAATAAAATTCGGCAAATTTTTCGGAAAATGCACCCATCATCATCAATTTATGCCCTGCCCCACAATAATTACGTCTGCCTGACTTTATTTTAACGTGAATTCGACCATCCGAAAATCTACGAGACTTCTTTCTTTAATTTTTTTGTGCAGGGGGCTTGGGGGGCTAGTCCCCCAATCAAGAATTTGTTTTTCTTTTCCTAATCCCAACGAGGATGGACAAAAAAATTGAGATAATTGCCCTCGTCGAACTCACGTTTTTTTAATCAGTTATTTTAAATATGAAAAAACCCCTTCGTATTCAAGGGGTCATAGCAGGAGAAAGCAGGAGATTTATGAATTTATTTTGCGCTAAAAAGAGAGCGTTTTTAGCGTTATCTTTAGTCTAAATCTTAGATTAGGGAGTGACGGTGATTTACATCATATTTAGGGGTGATCGGATACGTTTTTAATCCGGCAATTGATACTGACTGACAATCTTTTGAGCATAATCTGGCACATGAGCTGCTAATTTTTCGGGATAATTGCGTTTGACATAGAGATAATTGCGGGTGTAGTGAGAATCAATAGAAAAACGAGCATATTCCAATCCTTTGGGCCCGATTTTTTCAATAACCACTCCCATTAACTTTGCCGCCCACATAGGTAAGGTTATCCCCTTATCGTAAGCAGGGATGCTCTTTTGTACGGCCGCTTTACGATTACCCTGAGTGGTTACGGATTGCGTTTCTAATTGATTTTGCACGATGTCTAACATTTCTTGCCCTTTTTCATTGCGAACGACAATCCATTGCCAACCAAAGGGCGCACCCATATATCCCACCACAATATCGGCGAGGGAATTGACATAATCGAAACAACTCATACAAGAAGGAGCAAACACATCTTTGAGTTGATTGGTTTTTAAGCCAAAAAAAGGAACTGTTTCGCTTGAACCATCTTCATGCTTAAAATGTACCCGAAAATCCTGCATAAATTCGTAATGAACCACAGTATTATGGGATTTACTTGTCGTTTCGAGAAATTTTTGTAACCCTTCCCGCGTCACATTATCCACACAGGGTGTCCCCAAAACATAGAGTTTTTCTAAACCGAGTTGCTTTTCGACGCTTCTTAACGCTTGAATCTGACAACCCACGCCAATCACCAATAATCGCTTCATTCTTGATTTTTCGACTAATTCTAAGACAGATAAATTGGGCGAAAGGGTTGGTTTATTGACTCTAGCCCCCAAAATTTCCGCAGGAGTCGTGGCTAAGATGGGTTTTGGCTGAAAACGATCTTCTTCGGTGTTTTGGACACAAATAACCCCTTCTACTTTGCCCTGTGTCAACATTTCGATGGCGATGGTACTGACAATGCCTGTCCATTGTGCGCCTTCAATCGGTTGCTGTTTCCGTGCAGACATCATCTGGGTATGAACCCCAAAGTATAAATCGTCTTCTTCCTCTAAATTTCGGGTTTTTCCGTGGGCGATTTGTTCTAATTCGGCAATTTGCTGATTTAGGAAAGCACAGGCTTCTTTAACGTAGTGAATATAGTAAGTGTCACACAGTCCGCATTCACTGCACAACGCTTTAGCAGGACGACGACTATTGGGGTTGAGTTTTTTGGCTTTATAATGGGGCGCAACAGCAGTCATAACGGGTTGATTGATGATGATTTTGCAGTTAGACAGTTCTTTAGATTACTTTATAATTGTCTGGCTGACCCTTGTGGGACTGTTGCAAAACTTAACTTTTCTAGCTTTCAAGAAAGTTTGCCCCTTAAATTTCAAAGGTGTCTTGCTCAAGGCAATCGGCGAAGAATCAATTTGAGTAGAGTCGGATTAAAGATAATGCGTCAACCGTTAAATGTTTTTGTTTATGGCACATTGAAACCGGGAGAAGCAAATTATACGGCTTACTGTGCTGAAAAAGTCATTAAAGCCATCAAAGCTTACGCTTGGGGGGAAATTTACCACTTGAGAGCCTTAGGATATCCCGCGATGACACAGGGTAACAATAAAATACAAGGATACTTATTAATCTTTGAGGATAGAACGGTTTTGTCTCAAATGGATATCTTAGAAACTTATAATTCTCAGGGAAGATTCACAGAAAATGAGTATTATCGAGTTTTAATCGAGGTGTATAACCCCAAAAATCATCAATCACTCGGACGAGCGTGGGTTTATCTCATGGATATAGAGAAAGTCAAAGCTTACCGAGGGGAATCTCTCACTTTAGGGGTGTGGTTCGGACACAATTACTGCACTACAACTTAATGCGAAATAGCCAATAAAAGGAGAGGTCAGAAAAACCCATCCTTTTACTCATCAAGTTACTTTTCTGCTAAAACTCGGCGAATTTCGTCAGATAAAGATGCTTTTTGCTCTTCCGTGAGAATCTCCCGCATATCCATCATCTGACCAAATAATAAATCAGATAATTGGCGTCGGTCATCAGCTAATTGGGTGTACTTTTGACGGAGGGCTTCTGTCGGGGGATTTGTACCCACTAAACTGTCAAAAGCTTTTTTACTCATCTCGTAGCTTTCTAAAGCGGCTTTGATCTTGGGATCATAGTTAGCATCAATTACCTGCATTTTCGCCTTTTGTTCGGCGGTTAATGAAGGAGTGATAGTAATTTCTGAGGCGGTGGTATCCTTATCTTCAGAAGTTGACATATCTGTATCTGTCATCGGCGAAGGGGAGGAAGTCGGCGTAGGCGTTAAATTTTCGAGGGGATTGGGGACTTGGGTAGGAACTGGATTAGGGACTTTGGTGGGAATGGGATTGGGGACTTGGGCGAAAGTCTCCGATTGCGCCATCGTATTGTAAGCTGTAAGGGCAAATACACTAAGGATTGGCAGGACTAATCCGAAAGAACGAGAAAAAAGTCGCATTTTTTATCCATTTGCTAAAGTTTCGCCCTTATTATAATCGTGAGTATCAGAAAATGTAAAGGTAATCGCTGATATTTCTACCATTTGTTATAAGTCATCGACTAAAGTTCAAATTAACGATAGAGTCATCTTTGAGGTATTTCGCTGAGATTCATCTCTAATTTCTGCAATTTTATGCTTAATAAATTGATAAATTTAATCTGGCTACAGACAGTGGATCTTTAGGATTTATAGTGATAGACGTATCCTCAGCGATCCTGATTTCCAAATTGCTAAATTAGCTTTTAATTGTTGCGTTTCGTAATCGAGAAAGGATCAATTATTCACCCTCATTTTCAATGGGTAAATTTTGCGTTTTTTGTAAAAATTCTTCAGTTAATTTAATAAATGCTTTAGAGCCGGTAGAACTCGGCATGGCAGCAACAACCGGTTGAAATAAATCAACTGCTTTGGCTACATTTACATCCATAGGAATAGTCGTATTAAATAACTTTTGCGGCGGAAAATCATCTTGAACTCGTCGCATTACGCGGCTATAATAACGACTCAGTAAACCCCCACCCGAAAGAATAAAAACAATTCCCAACAATTGTAAATTATCTAAATGTTCCGATTGATGACTTTCTTTTAACTTGGCAATCCGTCTTTCTAGTAATTGCATTCCAACAATTGATAAAGGTTCAGGGCGCGCAGGAAGCAAATAACCATCACTGGCGGCGATCGCACTACGGGTTAATAAATTATAGCCCGGCGCACAATCCATAATAATAAAATCGTATTCTTCAATAATGGGATCTAAAATTTTTTTGACTAAAACTTTTTCAAAGTTTGTCCAGACCGTTTCAAAACTCGGCATTCCTTTCAAAAGAGATTGTTCGTGAAGTGTTTGAGAAACTACATATTCATCATATAACTCAATATCGCCCGGCAATAAATCAAGATTATTAACCTCACAAACGTTGCTACAAATAATATCGTGAATAGTTAATTTGCGATAGGGATTCGGTTGAATAATACTGTCCAATAAGTAACTTAAAGTCCGACGTTTTTTGCGAGTGACGGCATAATTATGAGGAGACATTAAACTGAGGGTTGCACTAATTTGAGCATCCAAATCGAGAACTAACACCCGTTTATTATAAAATTTTGTTAAACAAGTTGCTAAATTAACGGTTAACGTGGTTTTGCCAACCCCCCCTTTCATATTAACGGTACTAATTACAATTCCCATAACCTTGAATCCCTTAAGTCTAGTGCTAATTAGTATATCAACGGTTGAACCATCTGTCTTTCCGACGAAATTAAGCATCACAAGTTTCATCTGTTGAGGATGTTGCTTTAAATATACCCCTTAAAATAGAAGAAATAATCAATCCAACTTGAGAAAATAAGATGAGGCTTAGACAACGACGGATAAGGGTAATTTTTTTGAGTATAATTTGCCTTGGGTTATTCAGTTACGTTCCGTTTCAAAGCACTTTTAATCCCGAGCAAACAATCAATAAAAGCGATCGCCAGACCATCGGTACTCCCTCAAGGCTGAGAACACTTGATCCTGCAGATACCGACAAAATAGCCAGCTTAATGATACTTGATAACCTCAGTGACACCTTTTTAACTATAAATGGAGAAAAAGTCAAAAATACAAGGATAGATCTCCAAATTTATGAAAATAACCCAGCAAGTCTTTATAATGCCTTTCGGACTCAATTCGTCGCTGTAGCCTATCGTCTTTAGATATAAAGCAGATTAAACCATCAAAAGGCAGAAAAAATACTGGCATAAAGCTTTATTTTTTGACCTTAAGTACTTAATCAGAACGCCTGAATCCACATTTGTTAGACGAGCGATCGCTACTTTAATTGACCGATCTTTTTTCAATTAACGTAAACAGAAGTTATACTAAAAAATCAAGATTAATCCCTCAATTTCCCCTATGAACGATTTTTTGGCTGAAGCAGACGTGATTCTCCAAGTTGAAAACCTTGCGATCGCTTTTCCCCACGAAGAACAAAATACCCTCAAACCTGTCGTTAAAGGACTTAATTTTATCCTCAGAAGGGGAGAAATATTAGGAATTGTTGGGGAATCTGGCTCCGGAAAATCGATTACTGCCTTAGGCATTATGGGATTAATTCCCGCCGTCGGTCAAATTACAAATGGTACAATTAATTGTCATTTTACCAGAGAAGAATTACAAAGACTAGAGATAGACAAAAAATACCGAGAAATGTCCCAGTTCGTCGATCTGTTAACCTTAAGAGAACGACAAAAAATACGCTATCGAGGGGGAAAAATTGCCATGATTTTTCAAGAACCCATGAGTGCATTCAACCCCGTTTATACGATTGGTTTTCAGTTAATAGAAGCCGTTAAATTACATCAAAATGTTACCCTAGAACAAGCCAAAGTGCAAGCGATCAATTGCCTCAGAGAAGTGACTTTGTTTCCCAGTCTAGAAAAACTAGAAATCGAGTATCAACAAGAATACACCTCTCCCATAAAACCTAAAATTTCCTTTAAAACATATCAAAAAGAACAGGAAGATAAATTACTCAATAAATTCCCCCACGAACTTTCAGGTGGACAATTACAACGGGTTATGATTGCCATGGCTATCTCTTGTGATCCCAGTATTCTAATTGCCGACGAACCCACCACTGCTTTAGATGTTACTACACAAAACGAAATTCTTGACTTACTTAAAAAGCTTTGTAAAACCCACCGAGATATGGCAATGATTTTTATTTCTCACGACTTAGGAGTAATTAATCAAATTGCCGATTCTGTCTTAGTTATGTATCAAGGAGAAGAACGAGAATTTAAGCAAATGAATAGCGATAATCATCAAGGGATTTTTGCAACTCCCCCTCAAGATCCCTATACAAAAGGATTATTAGCCTGTCGTCCTCGATTAAAGATTAAGCTGGATAAATTACCCATTGTTTCCGATTTTATGGAAGTCACCAGAGATGAGAAAAATAATATTGTTAACATTACCAGTAAAGCCAACGATCTCCAGCAATATAAAGTGATTTCTCTTCCCGAAGAAATGAGCCGAATTCACCGCTTAGTAGCGTCCCAAAATAGTCAAATTATTTTGAAAGTTGCTCAGCTTTCGGTTATCTACCAAAAATCAGGATTTCTCAAGCAGAAAACTCTCAAAAAAGCAGTAAATAACATTAGTTTTGATGTTTATCAAGGAGAAACCTTAGGCTTAGTTGGAGAATCAGGTTGTGGTAAATCGACCTTAGCGCGTGCGATTTTACGCTTAATTCCTTCAGAAGGATTAATCAACTTTTACGATCAAGAAGTCGGCAATTATATTCATTTATCTCAGTTAAGTTTAAGAGATAAAAGATTACGAGATTTACGGCGCAAAATTCAAATTATATTTCAAAATCCTTATAATTCTTTGAATCCGAGGATTACGATTGGAGCAACCCTCATAGAACCCATGATTATTCATCGTAAATTCATAAAAAATAGAGAGACAGAAGCAAAAGATTTACTCAATAAAGTGGGGTTAGATGCGTCCTTTTTTAATCGTTATCCCCACGAATTATCGGGGGGACAAAGACAACGGGTTTGTATTGCACGCGCTTTAGCCTTAAGACCCAGTTTAATTATCTGTGATGAATCCGTTTCTGCTCTAGATGTTTCGATTCAAGCAGAAGTATTGAACTTATTAAAACAACTGCAAAAAGAAGAAAACTTAACGTATATTTTTATTTCCCATGATTTAAGTGTCGTCAGATTTATGAGCGATCGCATTTTAGTGATGAAAGACGGAAAAGCGGTCGAAAATCCTGAAGTAAAACCCGCCTACAAAATTATTAATGAGCGAAATCAAAACAGTGCTTATACCAATAAACTTATTGATTCAATTCCTGCTTTCCCTGAAGAATGGGGATAAAATGGGACTGAAGGAATAAACCCTCTCTTATGCCATAAGGGAGAAAAAACCTCAATCCCTTAGACTCGGATAGCTTGACAGTTCCTAAAGTGAACCCTAGAGAGACTCAAAAACGAAACAAGTACTTTACCATCAAATTAATTCATCTTTCTGTTCTACTAGACTGGGATCAGTGCAAGTCTATCCTGCGTCATTTTACTTTAACTACTTTAAGGAGAAGTGATTTTTATGTCTATGAAATTGTCTCTATCGGTCTTAACCCTAATCGTTTTAGGCTCTTTGAATCCTCTACGTCCTGCTCAAGCGCAATCGATCAGCTTTATCTGCAATGGCGATAGTAGTAACACTCCTACTACCTACGCTCAAACTCCCGACGGTAATATTCCCGTCTTCAAATGGACTTCTAATTTTTTTCGTCCGCCTTATACCCCTGCTCGCCGTTGTTCTGAAGTATCCGATCGCATGAATCGTTTTTATTCTGCTGGACGCTTAGATTATCTCACCAGTGGCGTAGTTAATC
Source organism: Microcystaceae cyanobacterium (assembly GCA_041746575.1). Classification (GTDB taxonomy): domain Bacteria; phylum Cyanobacteriota; class Cyanobacteriia; order Cyanobacteriales; family Microcystaceae; genus JBGTGT01. The sequence goes on along the minus strand of JBGTGT010000098.1, from coordinate 106,680 downwards.
GTCAACCGGTGATTTGTGCCGGCCAAAGCTGTAGTCAGGATAATGTCTTAATTACCCTCAAACCCGGTCAAAATCCGAACCAAGTTCTGCAAGAGATCGAAAATAATCGCTCAGGTGCTGGAGGTCCTTCTTTTCAACTCAGTCCAAGTACCTCATCTCCTGCCACTCCGAGTCGTGCCTTATCCCGAAATGCTAATGGCACAATGACCCTAAACTTGAAAGAATATCTGCAAAATTCTACCCCTGAAGCCGTTCAACCTACCCAACCTGAAAATCGTCCTTCTGGCATCTTTAATCCCCAGAATCCTCCTACAGACTCCCCGCAAGTACCTCGTTGGTAAGCGGCCGTATTATTAAGTTAGGGAGAAGGTTTCAGTCCTTATTCCCTACCTTCAGATCAAGGAAAGAAAGCTAACGGCTGGTTCAGTTAATTTACGGGTATGGGGAGAAAAAGGACAAATGAAATGGCAAAAGGTTTTATTCCTCATGGGTTGGTCGTTTTTATCTTTCAATCCGGGGTGTGCGATTGAAGAACCCCTTGATTTTAGCGATACGCCAATGGATGAACCGTTTCCATCCCGTTCTTTAACCTCTCCCTCCCCACGATTCCCCCCTATATTTGAGCAGAATGAGATTTATCAAACCGCCAGAAGGGTAACTGTCAAAGTCTTATCCGGCCAAACGTGGGGATCAGGGATTATTATTCAACAAAGGGGTAACCGTTATATGGTCGTAACAAATCGTCATGTTATGATTTATGGTGAACCTCAACAAAATTATCGAATCGTCACCCCCGACGGTCAAGTTCATCCGGCAAATGTCCTAAAAAACGTTAATTTTCGAGATCAAGATTTAGCCCTAGTCACTTTTACCAGTCCTCTCTCCTATTCGGTTGCGTCTTTATTCGTTTCAAGTCAACCACAAAGGGGTGAACCGGTATTTGCGGCAGGGTTTCCCGTAGAGGATGATGGAGATTCTAGGGGGCAATTCGTCCTCAATCCGGGAATTATCAGTCAATGGAGTCCTAAACCCTTTGCGGGAGGTTATCAAATTGGCTATACGAGTACGGTACGAAAAGGCATGAGCGGTGGTGCGCTATTTAATCAATTTGGCGAAATTATTGGCATTAACGGCATTCATAAATATCCGCTGTGGGGGAATCCTTATGTGTTTACAGACGGAACACGGGCATCCTTAACGGAAAAACAAGAGATGAGTCAATATAGTTGGGCAATTCCCCTCGAAACTCTTTTAAAAAGCTTAAATACAATCATTAATAATTAGCGTAAACCTTGCATTTTGGGCGCAAACCTTGCACTTTGGGCGCAAACCTTGCACCCCTACCATCAATCAAATACTTCATCAGTGGCAAAAGACGGTATTTTCTTTGATTTTTAATGATTGCTTGTTCCTCCCCTACTTAGCAACGTCTTTTGCAGGGGTTGTTTTGTTATTCTGTCGGCTATAAATTGTTGAGTTTTGTAACAACTTTAACGGAAGGCGTCACAAAGTCAGTGACTGTTTCCGAGTAATAAGTAGAAGCGATTCACCAAGACTCATTGAACATGAAAAGGCTACTTAAGTTTCTACAACTCACTTTCTCGGAAAAATTGTTGCTGATTAAGGCGTTTATTTTACTAGGAAGTATTCGAGTCGGACTGAAGTTTTTACCTTTTCAAAGGTTACGTTTTCTTTTAGCGAAAGTCTTTCCGTCTAACCCTAAATTATACGATGCAGAGCAAGCTTCTGTGGAGATAGATAGGGTGTTATGGACAGTGAGAACTGCGAGTCACTATGTACGAAAAATTAGATGTTTAGCACGTGCATTAGCGACTCAATTGCTATTAGAAGAACGGGGTTATTCACCTGACCTTTGTATTGGGTTTACCCGACATCCAAAAGGGAAAATGTCAGCCCATGCGTGGGTAGAATACGAAGGGAAAGTCATTATCGGTGGTGCAGGGAATATGGCTCGATATATTCGAGTTCCTTTATCAGCGATTGACGGTGAGCAAAAAAAGGGATGGTTTTTATTATGTTAGTCATTCGTCATATTCGCAATAATTATCGATTCTTTCTCTTATCTACAATAGCAATGCTGGTATTTAGTCATCCATTGGCCTATGCAACTCAGGGCTTTACACTTGAAGAATTTGCGTTCACTTGTTTTGCTCAAAGAGGAGCATTTGAGGAAGAAGATATCGGAGATGGCGATAAAGTCTATTATTGTCGAGGACAAAATGGCAAACCTCTGAAAATCTTAGGGGTTACTGATTTCACATCAGATGATATACAAGACGATAAGACAATTTGTATTCCTGAACCTTCTTCTATCTTTGGCTTAATGGTAATTGGCTCTATTTTCGCCGGAAATAAAATTCTCAAAAAACGCAAACAACTTCACTAAATTTTAGGAGATTTTACCATGAATACTCATGAAAGCATGAACCCCAACTTACCCCTATGGTCTTTTCAGTTTAAACCAAATTCTCAGTTAGCTTTACAAACTCGCAAAGATTTAGAAATTCATCTGATTACTCGTGCTTTAAAAGATGAAGACTTTAAACAGGAGTTATTAGCAAATCCTAAAGCAGTAATTGAACAAGAATTAGACCAAAAATTACCAGAAGACCTTGAGATTCAGGTACTTGAGGAAACAGAAGATACGATTTATATGGTGTTACCTTGTAATCCTTATGAGGGAATGTCTGAAGAGCAATTACAAGCCGCTTTAGGGATGACTTATGAGGATGTTGCTCGCTGGGTTTTGGATCAGCAACGAAATACTGTAGTAGATAGTAACCATGCTATACAATTAATTACTAATTGTTGGAGAAATAGAGATTTAAAAGATCGGCTAATTCGAGAGCCACTAAAAACAATAAAAGCTTATCTAACTCTTGAACTTTCGCAAAATATTTTTATCAAGATTTTTGAAGAAAAAACTGATAAAATATTTGTGATTTTACCTAATCCTTTTATCCCTAGTTTATCTATTTATCTTCAGTCCTTATCAAGCTTAACATATAGTGTAGAAGTTTCTGGTTGCGGAATTATTGGGGATGATTCTCTAATGGACACGATATTCTGTGCAAGCACAAACAATTATATATGTTAGACAATACTCAATAGCTAGTTCTTCTTATCATAAAAATATTGGCTATGTATGTAACTAGCTGATGATTTATCGGATTTACAAGTTAGAATTTTTTAGAAAAATACAAGGAGAAAAAAATGTTATCTTACGAAGAAACTTTGCATATTTTTGCAAACAGCCAATCTTTGAATGAAATTCTGAATACCCATAGATCAATAATAGATACTAATAAAAAATCAATCCAAAAGAATTCAGATTTTATTATTGAAAAATGGTGCCAAGTGGTAACAAATGGAAATTGGAGTCTATTTAGACGTCGCTTAGCTTGGTCTAATCTTGAATTAACAGATGTTAGAAATGCGATTACTTATCAAGATTGTGTAGAGAACTTAACTATCCCAAATTGGCTGAAAACTCTTGATGAGCTTTTAGAGTTTATATCTGTATCTTTTCAGGAAACTATCTATAATGAGAAAGAGGAAATTATTAAAAAGAGAAATAATAATACTCTCCCTTTTGAAGATTTTTATCTTCACTTTATTAATTTTGCTAGACATCAACTCAAAGAAAAAATTGGTCAAAAATATTATATCATCGGTCAATCAGCCCATCTTGACTTAGAAAAAAGCTTACTTAGAACACTTTCAAAAGTAAGTGAAAGAACCTTAGAGCTAGAATTTTTCCTCTTTAAAATAGGCAAAAAAACTACTTTTAGTATAATCTCAAGAAAAGAAAAAAGTACATATGAAAATGATGATTATTTTAATTTTATCAATGATTTACTTAAGCGTCGAATAAAAGTCTTTTTTTGCGAGTATTCAGTATTAGCACGTTTAATTGTGACTGTGATTAATATGTGGATTAATAATACTATGTTATTAATCCAACGTCTTGATCAAGATTGGTCAGATATAGAAAAAAAATTTAGTCAAAATAAACTAAAAGAAGTAGTTCATATTGAAACTGATTTATCAGATAGACACCAAAATGGCAAAAGTGTTTTGTGTATTCATTTTCAATCTGGGCTAAAATTAATCTATAAACCTAAAAATATAAATTTAGAAAGTCTTTTTTTTGAGTTGTTACAATATTTTAATGATAAAACACAAATATTAAAATTCAAGATAATTAAAACTTTAGTTCGCCCTGAATATGGCTGGGTTGAGTTTGTTGAAAGCAATGCTTTCACAACAAGAGAATCGGCTGAATATTACTATCACAGAATGGGAATGCTACTAGCAGTAAGTTATCTACTAGATGCTACAGACTTACACTTTGATAATATCATTAGTCATGGAGAATATCCAGTGATTATTGATTTAGAGACGTTGATGCATCCTAGAAAAAATCTTGAGAATGCTCAAGACTTGGAAGATAATATTCAAAGTTTTAGTTATAATCTTCTCAAAAAGTCTGTTCTTCGTACTGGACTATTACCAATATGGATGTCTGCAGAAAATGGACAATCTTTTAGCTCTGGTGCATTACAAGAGTTTAATGCAAAACCAGTTTATGTAATTACATCAGAATTTAAAAATGTTAACACAGATACAATGTTGCGTTTTTCTAACGCTCACTCTCTTCACTTGACTAATACTTTTTTAACAAATCAAAGACTCAATATAGATCATTCTATATGTTCTACTCTAATCTTAGATGGATTTACTCAGATGTGTGATATATTTATTAAACATAAAAATAACCTGTTAAAACATAATAATATCCTAGCAAAATTTTCTCATCAACTAATACGTTATATATTACGTCCAACCAGAATCTATAGAGTTATTGAAGAGGCTGGTCTGACTCCAAGTTGTATGAAGAATGGAATTGAAAGAAGTATAGTTTTGGATACTCTTTCTAAACAGCTTCTAAAATCTAAGCAAAAACCTTCTACTTGGTCTTTATTATCTTTGGAAATAGAAGCCTTAGAAAAATTAGATATTCCTCTATTTTTAACTGACTCTGGTAGTGTTCATTTATTTAATGGAAATAAAGTGATTTCTACAAATTTTTTTGAAGAACCCAGTTTCAATTTTGTTTTTAAGAGGTTAAAAAAAATCAATCAAGCCGATATAAAACAGCAGATTTATTTCATAAAAGGAGCTTTAGATTCTTTCATAATTGATCAAAATTTAGATAACAATGTTTCTCAAGAAAGTTCTTATTGTGTAATCCCACTAAGACAATTCAATAACGATATCTTCGTGAAAGAATGCCAAAAAATAAAGGAGAGTATGTTTAAAAAATCAATAAAGCTAAATAATAAAATATCAACTTGGTTTGCTCCCAAGTATTTTGAAGTAATTAACAAATTTCAATTTCGTCCTATTGATAATTATTTGTATAATGGAGCAATTGGAATTGCTATTTTCTTGAGCGCTTTAGATCACGTTCTCGGCAATAATAATAATTTAGAGTTTCAGAACTTAATGAATTCTATTCTACCTAAAATAAAAAATAATAAAAGTATAGTGAATGAAAATGTAGAGATTCATTCACTAGGAGAGTTGTTTGAATTTTCTTCACTATCTTATGGATTAAATCTAGTTCATAATTTTATGCCAAGTTACAAATCAACTGATTATGATGATTTAACTAACATAGCTCAGGTATCTCAAGTATCTATAGAAGAAACACAGAGTAGACTTGATGTAATATCAGGTGTGGCAGGTATTATGCTAAGTTTTCTGGGCATTTATAAAACTACTTTATCTCAAAAGATTTTAGGAAAGTGCAAAAAATATGGCGATCATATTATAAATCAGTTGAAGTTGATGAACTTAACATCAGAAGTTAGCCAAAATAAACAAACAAAACTCTTAACAGGTTTCTCTCATGGTGCGGCAGGAATTGCCTATGCTTTACTTCGTCTCTATAAATTAACAGGCGATAACCGCTATAAAGAAGCAGCAGAAGAAGCGATCGCCTACGAACGCAGTGTTTTTATCCCCGAACTCAATAACTGGCCAGATTTTCGACAACCCCAAACCAAAGATTACCCGAGATGTATGTGTTCATGGTGCCATGGTGCGCCCGGAATTGGATTAGCCAGAGTTGCCACCCTAGATATTCTCGATACCCCAGAAATTCGCCAAGATATTGAGGCTGCTATCACCACAACGCTTAATTACGGACTCTCAGACATTGATCATCTCTGTTGTGGCAATATGGGACGGGTTGAATTTCTCTTCACTGCTGGACGTAAACTCAACCGACCTGAATTAGTGGATGCAGCGATGAACCTTGCCTCCCAAGTCGTCGCACGCGCCGAACAAAAAGGCCATTATGGTTATGGTCCTATTCTCGATTTTCACCCCGGTTTCTTCCAAGGTGCATCAGGTATTGGGTATCAACTCCTACGACTCGCCTATCCTGACCAATTACCGTCTGTCTTGTTGTGGGAATAAAGCAAATGATGGCTTATTTAACAAGATTAAGGGCAAAAATCAGCCAATCCCTACGGTTAGGCCGTGCTGTCTCTTTAGTTTGGCAAAGTAGTCCCCGTTGGACAATGGCTAGAGTATTTTTAATCCTTATTCAAGGGATTTTACCTCTATTCTCTCTCTATCTCATGAAATTGGTGGTCGACGCGGTTAATATAGGTATTACGGCTCCAAACAAAGCTTCAGCTTTTCAAACAGTTCTTACCCTCATTAGTTTCGCAGGTGCTGTGACGGTAATCAGTAATTTATGCAGTTTTTTGACTAAATTGGTCGATGAAATTCAATCTCAGTTGGTTTCGGACTATATGTATGGACTGCTTCACGCTAAGTCTATTGAAGTGGATTTGGAATATTACGAAAATGCTAAATACTACGATACCCTACACCGCGCTCAATCAGAAGCTTCCTTTCGTCCCAATCAGGTTCTCAATAAATTGGTTCAAATTGCTCAAAATAGTGTTTCGTTAGTAGCGATCGCTAGCTTACTCCTATCTTTACACTGGGGGATTATTGCCATTGTCATTGTAGCGGTTATCCCAAATATTCTCGTGCGTTTAAAATACGCCGGTCAAGTGTATCGTTGGCAACGACAAAAGACAACAACCGAAAGACGAGCAAATTACTTTCACTGGATGTTAACCCAAGACTGGCACGCCAAAGAAATCCGTTTATTTGCGTTAGGATCGCTGTTTGCCCGTCGTTTTCGTCAATTACGCCGTCAACTGCATCGAGAAAAACTGCAACTCACCACTCAATATTCTCTGCGCCAGTTAATCAGTCAAATCAGTTCTACTCTTGCCGTTTTTGGGGTTTATGGCTTTATTGCTTATCAAACTGTGCAAGGGACGATTACGCTAGGCGGATTAGTCATGTATCATCAAGCATTTCAGAAAATCCAGTCCGCTTTTCAAGGAATCTTAGGCGATTTGGCAGGACTTTATTCAGATAATCTATTTTTGTCTAATCTCTACGAATTTCTGGATCTGAGACCTAAAATTGCCGATCCCCTTCATCCTAAACCTGTTCCCCAACCCATGCAAAAAGGGATTATTTTTAATCAAGTCAGTTTCCAATATCCTACCAGTAGCCGACAAGCCTTAGAAGCGGTGAATTTAACCATTCAACCGGGGGAAATCGTTGCCTTAGTTGGGGAGAATGGCTCCGGTAAAACCACCCTAATCAAACTCTTATGTCGTCTCTATGACCCCACAGAAGGAAATATTACCCTTGATGGGATTGACCTACGCCAATTTAGACTGACAGAGCTTAGACAAGAAATTAGCGTTATTTTCCAAGACTATACCAAATACCACCTCACAGTACAGGAAAATATCTGGTTTGGCAACATCAATATTCCCCCTGAAGCCGAAAAAATCGCCGTTGCCGCCGGTTATGCAGGAGCCGATGAAGTGATTAATCAACTCCCCAAAGGCTATAATACCGTTCTGGGGAAATGGTTTGAGCAGGGAGAAGAACTGAGCATTGGTCAATGGCAAAAAATTGCTTTAGCACGAGCATTTTTGCGAGATTCTCAGCTAATTGTCTTAGATGAACCCACCAGTGCTTTAGATCCTAAGGCGGAATATGAAGTCTTTAAACGATTTCGTCAACTCTTAAAAAATCAAGCAGCGATTTTGATTAGTCATCGCTTATCAACTGTAAAAATGGCGGATCGAATTTATGTTCTTGAACAAGGACAGATTGTAGAAGATGGTACGCATGCAGAACTCATGAAACTCGGAAAAACTTACGCACATTTGTTTCAAATTCAAGCTCAACAATATAGTTTAACAAGTTCCAATTTAACCTCATCTTATCGGTAAAATGCGATGAAAACCTTCTCTAGTCTTCAACTTTTTTCGAGCCAACTAATTCCAAAAACCCGCCCTGAAATCGAATTATTATTATGTTGCGCCAGAACTCAGATTGATTTAATCACAAAAAAACGAATTCAAACCTTAGTTAAACAGGAAATTGACTGGTCTTACCTGATTAAAACATCGGCTCATCATGGAGTAATGCCGCTCTTATATTATAGTTTAAATGCTATTTGTCCAGAAGACGTTCCTACGGCGATTTTTTCTCAACTACGGAATTTCTTTCATCGCAATGCACAGCATAATTTATCTTTAGCCAAAGAATTAATGGATTTACTCAATTTATTTAAGGAGCATAATATTTCTGCTATTCCCTATAAAGGACCGGTACTGGCTTTATTACTTTATAAAAATCTAGCACTTCGACAGATTAGCGACCTAGATATTATTGTTCATAAAAAGGATATTTTAAAAATCAAAGAGCTACTAATGTCAGAAGATTATCAACCCTTACTCATCTTAGAAAGAAACAATGAATATTTATCAGAATATGGGATAACGGATGAACTAGAGTCTGAATTTCTTCGTTCTCCTTCTCAGTTTAATTATAAGTTTAAACCGAATAAAGATAAGATTGCTTTTTTGGAAATTCATTGGACCTTGGCGGGACAGGAATCTTTTTTGAGTATGGATTCCAATTGGTGGTGGAATTCTGTTCATTCTGTTTCTTTTGCTAATACAACAATTCTCAGTTTTTCGCCGGAAAATTTATTATTAATTCTTTGTATTAACGCCATGAAAGATCAGTGGCGATCGCTCAAAGGGGTTTGTGATGTAGCTGAACTTCTTCAATTACATCCCAAAATGAATTGGGAATTCGTTTTTAAGCAAGCTAGTGAAATAAGAATTGAACGAATTTTACTACTTGGATTATTTCTAGCCCAAAATCTCTTTAAATCAGAAATACCCAACTCAGTTTTACAACGAATAAAAACAGATCCAGTCAGTAAATTATATGGAGAGAAAGTTTGTCAGCAAATGTTTGCTGGTACAGAAAACCTTCAAGGTATATTAGAAAATTTCTTATTCCGCCTTCTTAGAGAACCTTCTCTGCAAAAAATGACAAGTAAAGGCTATTTAGTGGGACAGTTTTGCCGATTAGTCATGACTCCTACTGAAGAAGATATAAGCTATTTAAGCTTACCTAAATCTCTCAGTTTTTTATATTACCTAGTCCGACCTATCCGATTAGCACAAAAACATGGGTCATTATAATATACCCTAAAATGTTATGTCTAGAAAATTCGCTATATTTCAGTTGAGAATAAAGCTAATTTTCAATCTTCTTCTAAATTATTTTCGTAGAAATCTTGTAATTTTTGATGTTTAGACCGACGGGATTGGCGACGATATTTTTTACTAGACAATTTAGGTTCATATTCCTGTTGACCCGATCCTTTTGTTTTGAGCTTTAAACTTGATTCTTGATCAGGCCGTTGTTGTAATGCAGATTGATAAGCAAGGGTTTCTTCTAAAAACTTTAAATAGTGGTCATAACGTTCCCATTCCCCTCGAACAACGCAATGGGGTTCATGACGATGTAAACAATCCTTAAATTGACAAGATCCTTGAGCTAAACGATGACGAATTTCAGGAAAGTATAACTCTAATTCTTGCGGATGGGTTTTCAAGTCAGGTTGATTAAAGCCCGGACTATCAGCCAATAATCCTCCATCAGGTAAGTCAAAAAGTTCCACATGGCGAGTGGTATGACGACCCTTTTGTAACTTGCCAGAGACTTGATTGGTTCGTTGAGATCCTGCAGGGATAAAATAATTAATTAAACTGGATTTGCCGACCCCAGAAGGTCCAGCTAATATAGACGTTTTTCCTGTTAATTGTTCCGTAAGTTTCTCTAAATTTCGTTGATGTTTTATACTCACAAAAATCGAATCATAACCCCAATTACTTAAGCGTTCTTGCCATTGTTTTTGTTGATTTTCTGAGATTAAATCGGTTTTATTGAAGCAAAGAGACACCGATAGTGAAGTGGATTCTGCTTTGACTAAAAAACGGCTGAGTTGCCACGCGTCTAAATCGGGTTCAGCAACCGCAAAAACCAAAAGAATATGGTCTGCATTGGCAATCAAGGGGCGATCTAGGCGGGTTTTACGAGGTAGAACTTCGCTGATTGCCCCTCTTCCTCCCTGAAAGTCAGGTTCTTCAATAGTCACCCAATCCCCCACAATCACTTTTTGTCCAATTTTTTTGAGGCGCGTCCGTCGAGTGCAGAGTAAATATTGGGGTTGATTAGCATCGTCCACTGGATGAAGGCGAACTTGATAGAAATTGGCTTGAACGGCAACCACCATACCGCTACATTCGGAAGAATGCGTCATAATCGTTAAGGGTTAAGACAAAAGGCGATCGCGCCTTGATGATTAGTTATCATTTTTATTCTAATAATTATTAGCTCTTATACGAAGATAAGCTTATCCTTGCTTAAAAACCGACCATGCGGGCAACGGCTTCCAATTCTGGTTTAATACCTGATTTTACTTGATTATTACTATTATTCACCGCACAGTCCGGATCTTTTAGCCCATTACCCGTCAAGACACAAACGATGGTTCCTTCATTGGGGACATAATCTTTCACTTTCAATAACCCTGCCACAGAAGCCGCCGAAGCCGGCTCACAGAAAATGCCCTCTTCTGAAGCTAAAAGACGGTACGCTTCTAAAATTTCGGCATCCGTTACCGCATTAAACGTCCCTTGACTGGCTTTTTGGACTTCCCATGCCTTATCCCAGTTAGCCGGGTTACCAATCCGAATCGCTGTGGCGAGGGTTTCGGGGTTAGGGATGGGATAGCCTTGAATAAAGGGGGCTGATTGTGCCGCTTGAAACCCCATCATTGTAGGGAGGCGATCGCATTTACCCATGTGCTGATATTGACAAAATCCCATCCAATAGGCACTAATATTACCTGCATTGCCGACAGGAATACACAGCCAATCGGGGACATCCCCTAAGACATCCACAATTTCAAAAGCGGCAGTTTTCTGACCTTCTAAACGATAAGGATTGACCGAATTAACCAACGTAACAGGGTAGTTTTCAGCCATCTGTCGTACAATTTGCAAGGCATCATCAAAATTGCCCTCCACGGCGATCACTTCCGCTCCATAGATTAACGCTTGCCCTAGCTTTCCTAAAGCCACATAACCGTCCGGAATTACTACTAACGCCCGCATTCCTGCCCGACGAGCATAAGCGGCCGCGGCCGCCGAGGTATTACCTGTACTGGCGCAAATCACTGCTTCAGCTCCTGCTTCCTTGGCTTTGGAGATAGCCATTGTCATACCGCGATCTTTGAAACTGCCGGTCGGATTGAGTCCATCGTATTTGACATAAACCTTAACGCCCCGCCCCACCAATTTAGCGATCGCAGGGACAGGAATTAGAGGCGTATTTCCTTCCAAGAGGGTGATAATGGGTGTTTTTTCGGTTACTGGTAAATAAGAACGGTATGTTTCAATTAAACCCAACCAATTTGGTGACAATGGCGATGCTTCTATCGAGTTTGTGGGGATCATGTCAGAGGTTAGGGGTTGGGTTTTCATAGCTTCTCGCAATGGAACTGAGACTTTCTATTTTACAGGAATCGTCGTTCAAAACTCACCTCTTTCCCTTACCCCTATTCCATCATGTTTTTAACCAGACAGGGACAAAGCACTTCCTTGAACCACCTGTTTCAAGGTCGTCAGGCTTTCTAACCCAATTAAGCCCCGACGCAATCCTTTTTGATTAGAAACACCTAAAAAGACTGATTCTCCTTGTTTGGGATGACGGGAAAAACAGGAGGAGGTATTAACGTAAACTAAGGCACTGTCAATCCCCATGGCGAACTGATGACTTTCGGCATAGGATTCTGTGACAATACAATCGGCGTGGCCGCTACTGTAACGATTCATCAGGGCGATCGCTTCTGACAAGTCAGTAACCACCTTAAAAGCAACCATTTTGCTCAAATAAGGGGTTTCCCACTCTGTATCATTAACTAACGTCAAATGATCTGGATATTCTGCCACTAACACCTGATCTCCTTTTAACTTAAACCCTTGTTCTTCTAAGCTATTAAATAACCGCACTAAATACGACGAACTGTGTTGTTGACTAATTAACACTTTCTCAATGGCATTCACCGGATCGGGTTCGCTAGCATGGCTTTCGGTAATCACCATCCGTACCATCTCTATATCGCCACTAATGCCCCAATAGAGATAACAGTTGCCCATTGCTGACTTCAAAACGGGTGCTGTCGCCAGTTGCGTCACTTGTTCGATTAAGCTGGGGCGACCATAGGGAATAATAAGATTGAGGTACTGAGATTGAGTCACTAATTCTTGGATAGAGCTTCCTTCTTGATCGCAGGGCAAGAATTCAAGACATCCTTGGGGTAAGTCTGTACTTTCGAGGGCGTTAGTTAATATTTCAGCAATCACACTATTTGAGTGACTGGCCGAACCACATCCCCGTAAAATTAGAGCATTGCCCGATTTTAAAGCAAATCCCGCCATCATAATGGCCAATTCAGGGAACGTTTCATAAATCAGCGCAATCACGCCTAAAGGCATTAATTGGCAATAGGTTTGCGCTGGATTCAGTTGATAAGGAGCATTAATGACTCTTTGCAGAGGATCAGGACAAGCCGCCAACGCTTCAAGAATATCTACTGTGGTTTGTAACCGTTCAGGGGTTAATTTGAGCCATTCTAGCAATAAATCAGGGACGGCCATATCCCGACTGGTTTCCAAATCAAGGGTATTGGCTTCGAGAATCGTATCGAAAGACCCTTTCAGGGTTTTGGCCATAACTTTTAGCCCTTTATTGCGCTTTACTCCCGAAAACTTCCCTAAGTTCAAAAAGCCACTATAAGCTCGTTGTAGAGCAATTTGGGGAGGGGTGAGAGAGAGATTAACCATAGCTGAACCCTTAACGGCGATAGACAAGCCAGAAGATCACGGCCGGTAGCACCACGAGCAACAAGGCGAGAATTGTCCACAATAATAAGCTAATTTGCGATCGCCATGCTAACATTAATCCGACCGTAAGCATCATCGTCATCATGCCCATAAAGAAGGGGAAAGAACTCTGACCAAGGCCAGGACGCAGGGGAATCCACCGATAACCTGACCAACGCCACGCCCGTTTATAGGGATAACTAGAGGATAATTGCTCAATAACTTGGCCTTTTTCGTCTAAAACAAAGATTTGTTGACAGCGATCGCAACCAAAGGCTTCAGTTAAGACAATCGGCTGTAGTTTGCTGCGGCGACGACAAGGACAGGGATAATCGTTATTTAAGTCAACTTTAATCGTTTTGTGGGAATTTGGCACGAGGGTCTATAAGGAGATTTAAAAGTATCTATACTAATATATTGCAGGTTCGGGCAATCCTCATCCTACTTTTTAAAGTTAAACTTAAGAAATCTATAAAACCCTTAATGTTCATGGTTTAAAAAAATTAGGAAAGAGAAGACAGGGGGCAAAGGACGGGCAGTCGGAAGAAATAGCTAAGTTAAGCTTAAAAACTATAATCATTTTTTTCAATTTGATCTCGAATATCGTTTAAATCAATATAACGATCGGTCGCATTTCTAAGTTCTCTGGCGATCATTCCTTCAGTTGAAACGACGGTAATATGAGTATTTTTAGAACGCAATAATTCAATCGCCCGTTCAAAGTCTCCATCGCCACTAAATAAAATTACCCGATCATATTGATCGACAGTATTAAACATATCTACCACAATTTCAATATCTAAATTCGCTTTTTGAGAATAGCGACCTGAGGTATCATCATAATATTCTTTTAAAATTTTAGTACGTACCGTGTAGCCCAAACTAATCAAAGCATCACGAAAGCCTCGTTGATCTTGCGAATCTTTTAGTCCGGTATACCAAAAAGCATTAATTAAATCGATGACGGGATCACGCGTAAAATAGGCTAACACTCGTCTCGGATCGAAGAACCAACCATTTTTCTGTTGTGCATAAAACATATTATTCCCATCAACAAAGATCGATAGCCGAACTCGAGGGTACGGACAACCATTATTATTAACATTAGTCATAGAAAATAGAATGGATTAGTAATAAATAGATAGATAATTTAGTTAGTTTATTATCTTAGCAATATTTATCCCTCAAAGGAAATTGTTCCTTCGAATTCACAATTCTCTCATGAAGGTGGGATCACCACTAAGAAGGGGTTTAGAGATAAATTCTCCTTTACTCCCTTAGATTGTACAAGCCTTTCTCAATTAACGCAGATAGGAACACCAATCGCTCCATCCTCCCCCATAAAGTCGGGGATTGTTAAAGCCAATCAAATGAAGAGAGAATAAGTCCACACAGGCTGTTACACCAGATCCACAGTAAACAATAATTTCTTCTGCATTTTTATAATTTTTCCAAAGATTCTTTTGAAATTCTAAGGGTTTGAGCAGACCTTGATCGGTGGTGATTTGGAGCCAAGGGACGTTAATTGCCCCCTCAATGGCACCTGCAACGGGATCAAGGGGTTCTCGTTTGCCTAAATAGCGATCGCTTTCTCTGGCATCGACGAGAACGACAGACGATAAATCCTTCCGCCTTTTTACGGTTTCAATATCTACCACCCAATTTTCTTGAATTTCTGGCTTAAAATTTCCTAATTTTGGCTGATAAATCTCTTTTGTCACAGGATATCCTTCTTTTTGCCAAGCTGACCATCCCCCATCTAATAACGCCACCTTCTGATGACCACAGTAGCGTAAAAGCCACCATAACCGTGCGGCAAAGGCAAAACGAGAATGATCATAAGCAACCACGAAACTATCAGCATGGAGGCCAATACGGTTAAAAACCTGCGTTAATTGGTCAACCGAGGGTAAAGGATGTCGTCCCCCATGTTGGCTGAGGCTAGCGGATAAATCTTGATCTAGATGCAGATAAACAGCGTGGGGAATATGATTCAGCCGATATTGTTCATAACCTTGCTCAGAATCGCTTAATTGGAAGCGACAATCAACAATGATAAGATTAGGTTCGTTAAGATGATCAAATAGCCATTCAACTGAAATCAGGGAAGATAAGAAATTCATAGCCTTTTTAACGGGATAACGTTTTAATAATCAACAGACAATTTTGCTGATCGGCTGTTCGAGTATAACTGAGATGAGTAGCAATCTTTTGTAAAATGAATAATCCTTGACCATGACTTTGTAATTGTCGTTCTTTTCCTTGTAATTTATCGAGATACTCCAACAAATCAAAGGGTGAACCTTGATCCCAAATCCGTATTTCTAAGCGCTCAGATTGCAATTGAAATTCAATTTTAATGGGAGTAATTTCGGGAAGCTGGGCGTGGGCATGGCGAACGGCATTTGTAAATCCTTCTGCCAAGGCGAGTTGGCATTGTAACCAGTCTTTTTTGATAATCCAAGGCTGATAAAGTTGATCAAAGCGTTCTAGAACTTGATCAAGGTGTTTCAGGTTGCTTTGTATCTCAAAAGTCAGCGTTTGCGAGCTACTCAATTTTTTTCCATCCAACATCTTCCTTTTAGCTTAAATGATAAAGGATCAAGAATTATGAATCCATTTATTTACTAAAGCAAACTTTTTGTGCAGTATTATCAAAGGTGTAAGCGGCATTAGGGTTTAAAATCGGGTTTAAGTTCGTCCTATTCGTCTGCTAATCTTATTGACAATGACACAAATTCTGATTATTGATGATGATCCCACGGTGCGTCGTCTGCTTGATCGCGCTTTAACTCGTAGTGGTTATCAGATTCAATTGGCTGAAAATGGTAAAATTGGCTTAGAAAAAGCTCTAAATCAGCATCCTTCTTTGATTATCTGTGATTGGTTAATGCCGGGGATGGATGGCTTAGAAGTTTGTCGACAAGTGAAGGGAAATTCTATTTTATCTACCACTTTTTTTATTTTATTAACATCCCTAGGGTCAGTGGAGGATCGAGTAAAAGGATTAGATGCGGGTGCAGATGATTTCTTGTGTAAACCCATCGACATGAGTGAATTAGAGGCGAGGTTGAGGGCAGGATTAAGATTACATCAGTTAAGTGAAGATTTGCAACAACAAAAACATTTATTAGAGGCAGAATTAGCCGAGGCAGCAGAATATGTGCAATCCATTTTACCCGAACCATTGGAAACAGAAATTCTTAGCATTGATGGGCGTTTCATTCCTTCGCGTCAATTGGGAGGGGATGGATTTGATTATTTTTGGTTAGATGAAGATCATTTTGTTTTTTATCTTTTAGACGTTTCAGGTCATGGTTTACGGTCTGCGTTACCTTCTTTATCGGTGATTAATTTATTGCGATCGCAGAGTTTACCCCATGTTAATTATTATCAACCTGCTTCGGTTTTAGAGGAATTAAATCGTTTATTTCAAATGAATCAACGTAATGATAAATACTTTACGATTTGGTATGGGGTATATGAACGAAGAAAATATCAAGTAAGATTTGCGAGTGCCGGGCATCCACCCGCTATTTTACTGTCTAAAAACTTTGCTGATCAATGGCAAACAACATTCTTGAAAACGCACGGTTTCCCCGTCGGACTTTTTCTGGATACCGATTATCGTGAAGAGGTTTGTCCCCTCAATTTTCCGGCTTCTTTGTACCTTTTCAGTGATGGAATTTATGAAATTCCTCAACCCAATGGCAAAATCCTAGGACTATCTAATTTTATAACTTTATTAGAACAGTATCAGTTAGATTCTTCCCATACTTTAGATTATCTGTTATCTTTAATTCGCGCTAAAACGCAATCCGAAATATTTGGTGATGATCTTTCGATTTTGCAAGTTAATTTTCGCTAAGCTGTTATCCTAGGGACAATACCTTATTAACAATAGAATGAAAAAGCCATGTTAACTTCTACTGATTTTTCGGGTTTATTCAATCAACGATTCGCACGGAATCTTATCCCTATTCCTGCCTTAAATCATCTATCTTTGGGGGAATTGACTCCTGACTTTCAATTAATTCAGGTCCAAACGGAACAACCTCTAAAATTGTCAAACTATAGAGAAAAAAGCCCTGTTATTTTAGCGTTTACGCGTATTTTCACAGAAAAGCAATATTGTCCTTTTTGTTATCCTCATATCAAAGAATTAAACGAAAACTATCAGCGATTTCAGGACAAGAATATAGAGATTTTAATGATAACTAGCACTGATTTCCGACAAAGCAAGATCGTGGCAAGGGATTTAGACTTACAAATGCCCTTATTAAGTCATCCTGAATGTCATCTTTTTCGGCGATATGGGACAGGTCAAGCATTAGGCGCACCCCTTCCGGCTCAATTTCTCCTTGATTCAGAGGGAATTTTGCGCTATAAACATTTATTCTCTTTTTTCTCGCCTAATGCTTCTGTAGAAACCTTGTTATCGTTCTCTTAGGGAAGAAATCTACTAAGCTTTTTTGGGGGTAAAGCGTTGTAGTTGACCGAAACCAACGTTGAGCAAAAAGCGATAACTGAGAGGATTTGAAGCGGTCCAAAGATTCAAAAACAAGCAAAAAGATGATAAACTCAGCAAAATAAAGCTTACAGGGGTAACAATGCCAATTACAAACCAAGAAGCCACATGAAGAATCTGTAAAATCGCAAAGAAGGAAGCTAACCCTACCGAAAAATAGCGGTAACGGGGAGAAGTATTCCGAAAAACCAGTATTAAGGTTTGTGATGTAGCGATTAAACTAGCGGGAACGAGCAAAGCACAAATTCCGAGGCAATTGTTTCGTGAAAATTCTAAAATTGTCGTAGGATTCATATTTAACTCAGATTTAAGCGTCACTGTTTGCAGTATAACGAAAAGTCGATCATTATAACCGACCCATTTAAGCAAATTTACTTAAATACTATTCGATTTCTTTAAAGCGAATTTCATCTCGATGGGGATCAGAGCGACTGACTTGTACTTGAATGCGATCGCCTAAAATGACCTTGCGTTCAAAGCGATGAGGTAATTCGATGCCCAACTCTTCAAGCAGGATAATCGCCAAATTTTCGTCTTCCCGCAACCATCTTAAGACTAATCCTTGCCATACTTGGTCGGACTGGCGGCGCAAATATTCTAGACACCAATAACGATTGGTTTGTCTTTCCACTAACACAGCTTCATAAGCGGATTGAGTCACACTGTAGAGAATTTGTTGAACTTGCTCAGTGGAAAAAGGCAACGGATCGCCCCTTAAGTGGGCCTTGAGTTGAAAATGGGTTAAAAGATCCGTATAACGCCGAATCGGTGAAGTCACCTGTGTATAGGTATCTAAGCCAAGACTAGCGTGACGACTGGGAATCGTGCTAATCTCACTACGGGGCATACAACGGCGCAAAGCACAAGCGCGCACAGGACCGGCAGGGAGGATTAATAACTCCTCTTCAGGGGGTAGATCCGGCTGGGGTTGTCCCCTAAAAGGAACAGGAATCCCGTGATCTTGACAATACTTTCCGGCAACTTCTCCGGCTAAAATCATCATTTCTGCCACTAATCGCCGAGAAGGGGAATTATCTAATAACTCAATCACAATTTCCTCATCCGACTTCACCTTGATCGAGGATTCTGGCATGGCAATATTAATAGAACCTTGGCTTTGCCGCCATTGATGACGCAACTGTGCCGCTTGGGCGAGAATCTGAATCTCTGATTCTGCTTGAATGTTTAAATGCAATATTTCATCGACATCCTCATACGTTAAGCGATAAGTTGGCTTAATTCGACTCGGCGCAATTTCATAGGCTTCTACGGCTCCCGTTTCATCTAAAATAACGCCAAAACTTAAGGCCGCACAATCTTGACCTTGGACTAAACTCATTGGCCCGGTCGCTAATTCCGTGGGAAACATGGAAATCATGCCGGTAGGCAAGTAAAGACTGGTACTGCGCCGTCTTGCTTCTAAATCCAACTCATCTTCAGGAGAAATCAAGCGACTGGGATCGGCAATATGAATCCATAAACGCACCTTGCCATCGGCTAAACGTTCTACACTCAGACCATCATCAATTTCGGTGGTACTTTCATCATCAATGGTATAAACCTTTAACGGTGTTAAATCCCGTCGTTGGAGATCCGGATCGGGGGGAGGAGATTCTAAGCAAGATTGGGCCACATTGAGTACCTTTCGAGAAAATTGGAGTGGATAACCACTTCGGCGAAGAAAGAGGTTTTCGTGGGGACTCCACCATTTAAGGTTAACCAATAGCTCCAACGTTTGGTCGGGGGTGGCAGATTGTCCGATTAACGTTAAAATCTCTTGCGCCTGACGGGGATTATTGTCAGGATACAGCACAAAACGTTCGAGAATTTCCAATCTTTGGTAATCGCTGTCTGTCCATTTAACGGTTTCTCCGGCTAAAGCGGACTGAATATGACCGATAAATTCTTCTTTCTCTTGACCTCGCTGAGTTTGAACGTCGAGTTGGTGTTTAATTTCTTCGACTTGACTAGCGGATCGAGGATCGTAGCCCTCCCCTTTCTTTTTAAAGTAGATTTTGTCATCAGACAATAAACAATGGGCGGCATAGAAAACGGCCGCCTCTTCCTCAGAAAAAATAAGTTGCGCCAATTCTTCGGGGGTAACAGGCGTTCCCTCTTCAACCAGTAACTCCCAAGCGATGGCGAGATTAGACGGATCGAGATATTTTTCGACGGCTTGCAAAAAGGCGGGGATCTCTTGATAAGTGTAAGATTGACCATTAATCGTGTATTCGACCCTTTGTGGGCGAATTTTATGGGATTGTCCCCCTTGATCGATCACAATCCAGTCTTTTTTCCCTTCAGGACGGTCAACCACGGCAAGGCGACGTTCTCCTTGAATTTTTACTTCGACTAACGTTCCCTTTTCCACTTGTTTTCTACTGGCTTACCTTGGGCTTACTCTCACCATTATTGCAGTAATCTGGCCTTGTTGCGAAAAGGAAAAAAGCAAGTTGACTGAACAACAAACGGGCTTCCGCTCAACCGTTTAACCAGTTTTCAATTGTGCCAAAATTTGTTAGCCTAGCTTAATGGATTCAGAAAGAGAGACGATAACGGTGGAAACGATGATTGGTAAGGGCAAAACGGCTCGCCGAGCCTATGGAATTGACGAAATTGCGCTTGTTCCGGGGGGGCGAACCCTTGACCCTAGTCTAGCCGACACAAGCTGGACAATTGGCTCTATTCAACGGCAAATCCCTATTTTAGCGAGTGCCATGGATGGGGTGGTGGATGTGCCGATGGCTGTCCATCTTGCTCAATTAGGGGCAATCGGGGTCTTAAATTTAGAAGGTATTCAAACCCGCTATGATAACCCTAACCCGATTCTTGATCTCATTGTATCGGTCGGAAAAACCGAATTTGTGGGACTAATGCAGGAACTCTACGCTAAACCGATCAAACCTGAATTGATCACCCAAAGAATTACAGATATTAAAGCTCAAGGGGGTATTGCGGCGGTGAGTTTAACTCCCGCCGGGGCAGGGCAGTATGGAGAACTCGTGGCAAAAGCTGGAGCAGATTTAGTCTTTGTGCAAGCAACAGTCGTATCGACGGCGCATTTATCTTCTGAATCTGTAAAGCCCCTAGATTTAAGTCAATTTTGCCAAGAAATGCCGATGCCCGTGATTTTGGGCAACTGTGTGACCTACGAAGTCGCCCTTAATCTAATGAAAGCTGGGGCGGCCGCCATTTTAGTCGGGATTGGGCCGGGTGCGGCTTGTACTTCTCGCGGAGTGTTAGGTGTCGGGGTTCCGCAAGCGACGGCGGTAGCAGACTGTGCTGGGGCAAGAGATGATTATTTCCAAGAAAGCGGGCGTTATATCCCTGTTATTGCAGATGGAGGCATTGTGACAGGGGGTGACATCTGTAAGTGTATTGCGTGTGGTGCCGATGCGGTGATGATTGGTTCACCCATTGCGAGAGCGGCAGAAGCTCCCGGTCGTGGTTATCATTGGGGGATGGCGACTCCTAGCCCTGTATTACCTCGTGGTACAAGGATCAATGTGGGAACAACCGGAACGATCGCTGAAATCCTCACGGGTCCTGCTAAATTAGATGATGGAACCCATAACTTACTGGGGGCATTAAAAACCAGTATGGGAACGTTAGGGGCGAAGAATATGCAAGAAATGCAACAGGTAGAGGTCGTTATTGCGCCTTCTTTGCTAACGGAAGGTAAAGTCTATCAAAAAGCTCAACAATTAGGCATGGGTAAGTAAGCTCAGTTTAGGGAGCCTATTTTTCGGTTTTCAGGACAAATGATTCACGGTTCTCTAAGCACAAGTGCAATTGGATCACGTTTCCTGCTAGAATGGTCAATCGGGCTAAATTTCTAACCTTCATAGGAATTTGGCTCAAAGCCTTGCTTCTGAAAAAGACTGAAATACCTTGATTATTCAAAAATTCGGTCAATAAGAAGCCCTAGTGTCCATAAGGAAATCCTAAATCTATGAACCAATCCTACGAAATGATTTATATCCTGCGTCCTGACTTAATTGAGGAACAGGTGAAACAGCAAGTGACTCAATATGAGGAATTTTTGGCACAATACAAAGTCCAAAACCTCACCAGCAATATTTGGGGCAAACGTCGGTTAGCTTATCCTATCCAGAAATTCCAAGACGGAATCTACGTCCAGCTCAATTATCAAGCAGATGGCACACAAGTCGCTCCCTTAGAACGGGAAATGCGCCTCAGTGAATTAGTGATTCGCTTCCTAACCATTCGTCTTGGAGATGTTGCTAAGCCAGAAACAGAAGAGCAGTCGTCTCCCGTCGTGGAAACAGAAGCAGAAACAGAAACGGTAGAAGCTTAAAAAAGATCACCTTAACCAACAAAGCCAAAACAGAGGCTCTCAAACTCAAGTTAAAGGAATCGGGTGGATTAATTCCACCCCCTGCAGTATAAATGGGTTCCAAGATGAGAAAAATATTAAGAAACTGTAACAATTTATTTAGTATTTCGACTAAATTACCGTAAATATTGACTTAATTTAAATATTTTGAAGCCCTGATGAGGCAAGAGAATGAAGCCTTTAATTCAGGTTAAATTCCGTGAAAATACAGTGATTAACTTTTATTAAAATGCCTCAGATCAAAAAAGGTTCAATATAAACTAAAGATAAGGGAAAATAAGAAAGACAGACTTCCTATCATAGCACCTAAACCTTTTTTAATCAAGGTTTTAATAGGGTTGTTACCCAACTCTTTTTCGAAGGGTCGCAAGGTTAGCCTTAAATACAATCTTAATATATGTAACGAGAAGCTTAAATCTTCTGCTTCCCCATCACCCCCCCTTTTCAACCGATAGCGATCTTTCTTGGTTTCCTGTTTTCAGACATGGAGGCTTCAGTTATGGTTCATCTTGGTAAAACGCAGAGCGATTCTGCTCGTTCTTCGGTTCACGTTTCCCATTCCCCCGATTCTCGTCCTCACTATACCAGAGATAACGACGGACAAGGTCATCTGGGAGACGGCTTAGAATCCTTAGGTATCAAAAACGTCGGTCAAATTTACCACAATCTTCCGGTTCCTGAACTGATTGAACACGCCCTAAGGCGAGGAGAAGGAATCATGGCAGATAATGGGGCTTTAGTAGTAGAAACGGGCAAATATACAGGTCGTTCCCCTAATGATCGCTTTATTGTCCATGAACCCAGTAGTCGGGACGAAATTGACTGGAACCAGCACAATGCACCCATTTCTGAGGAAAAATTCAGCCAGCTTTATCGCAAAATCCTTTCTTATGTGCAAGGTCGGGATCTCTACATTTTTGAGGGTTATGTGGGGGCAGATCCCCAGTATCGCTATGGGGTTAGGGTCATTAACGAACTCGCTTCTCAGAACCTCTTTGCCCATCAAATGTTCCTGCGTCCCACTCCTGAGGAATTAGCCAATCATAAAGCAGATTTTACCGTGATTGCGATGCCCGGTCTACAGGGTGATCCCCAAGAAGATGACATTCGCAGTGAAGCCTTTATTATCCTTCATATTGCCAAACGTTTGGTCATTATCGGAGGCTCTCGCTACGCAGGAGAAATCAAAAAATCTGTTTTCACCCTGATGAACTATTTTATGACCAAACAAAGCGTTTTACCGATGCACGGCGCGGCCAACCTCGATAAACAGGGTAACACTGCCCTTTTCTTTGGTCTTTCTGGCACTGGCAAAACCACCCTTTCAGCTGATCCCACCCGTCGCTTGATTGGGGATGATGAACATGGTTGGTCAGATGATGGCATTTTTAACTTTGAAGGAGGATGTTACGCCAAAACCATTCGCTTATCAAAAGAAAACGAACCCCAAATCTGGCAGGCGATTCAATTTGGTACACTCTGCGAAAATGTAACCTTTTACCCTCAAACTCGCACCTTAGACTATGATGACGGTCATTTAACCGAAAATACCCGCGCGGCCTATCCTTTAGGTTATATCTCTAATTGTGCCTTGTCGGGAATGGGGCGACATCCTAAAACGATTTTTCTATTAACCGCCGATGCTTTTGGCGTATTGCCTCCCCTTGCAAAGCTCACAAAAGAACAGGCGATGTATCATTTCCTATCGGGTTATACCAGTAAGTTAGCAGGGACAGAACGGGGAATTACTACACCACAGGTTACGTTTTCGGCTTGTTTTGGTCAATGTTTCTTGCCGTTATCTCCTTTAATCTATGCCGAGATGCTAGGCGATCGCTTAGATCAACATCCTGATACTCAGGTTTATTTAATCAATACAGGATGGTCTGGCGGTATTTATGGCATTGGTCAGCGCATTGCTTTAAAATACACCAGAGCGATGATTAATGCAGCGATCAACGGTCATTTAGACCATGTACTTTATCATCCTCACCCTATTTTCCAAGTCTCGATCCCTGAAAGTGTTCCCGGTATTCCCACTAAGATTTTAGATCCTGTCAACAGTTGGCGGGATGCCGAATCTTATCATCAATATGCGGTAGAGTTGGCACAACGTTTCGTGGAGAATTTTAAACAGTTTGGCGAAGCAGGAGAAATCTTAGCCAAAGCAGGGCCAACAGTGTAAAGATTTAAGGTTAGCGATTAGAATTTTCGCAATTTTTACGCTGTTTATCAATAACTTTCTGGTAGCAGTAGTTCCTAAATTATCGCTTTTTTCAACCCTAAAAAAAGGATTAAGATTGATAACACATCCCAATCCTTTGTCTTTTTTGACGGGGTAAAATTTTTACAAAGGGATAACTTGAATTTCAACCGTTGCTGTAACGTCAGGATGCAGTTTAACCTCTGCTTTATAAAAACCAATCTTGCCAATATCGGGAAGCGTGATTCCTCGACGATCAATTTCTTGATTAGTCGCCGCCTGAATGGCGTCGGCAACGTCTTGGGTGGTAACAGTTCCAAAAATGGCTTCTTCTTCACCGGCTTGCTTTTTAATGATAAAGCGACCAATGGTTTGTAACGCCGTTTTACGGTCTTCTGCCGCTTGTCTTTCGGCGAGAATGCGCTGACGTTCTTTTTCTTTCCGTTGTGCGACTTGCTTGAGAATTCCCTCAGTAGCAACGACGGCAATTTTTTGAGGAAGTAGGTAATTACGGGCGTAACCGGGGGCAACTTCAACTAAATCGCCTGATTTTCCCAACTTATTGAAACTTTTATTTAAAACAACGGAAATTCGTTTGGACATGATGTTTTACCTAGACTGATTTTCTGTAAAAGCTGTATCACTCAGAACTTTTCATTGTACCCGATTTAAGCCTCTTAGATCAAGCGATTCTAGATTAGAAAGGCAGGAAGAAGCTACTTATCGGTCATATTTATTCTTCGTGAATCAGGCTACGCGATTGTAATAATAATTGTCTTTTTTTGCGGGCAATTTCTTGAAGATCGATATTTTTATCGGTTTCATCAACAATTTCTCCGGTTAAAACTTCAATGACATCTTCTAAAGTGACTACTCCTGCAACGCCACCATACTCATCTAAAACGACCATTAAATGTTCTCGTTTTTCTTGAAATTGTTTCAATAATTTATCGGCACGGATACTATCGGGAACAAAATGGACAGGACGAACTAAATCTTGAATTAAGGCGGATTGTTGGCCTTGTACTAAAGCGGTTAAGAGTTCATCTTTTAAGGCGATACCTAAAACCTGATCAATGGCTTGATCTATCACCAGAATCCGAGTATGTTGAGATTGAATAATTTTATCTTGACAATTTATAACGCTTAAGTAACCGAATAAATAAGTAATAATTACTCTGGGTGTCATCACATCGGCCGCTGTCAGATCGTTGAGTTGAAAAACCCGTTCAATCATTTCGGCTTCATCTCCTTCAATTACGCCCTCTTTATAGCCAATCGTCGCCAAAAAACGGATTTCTGCTTCATTGGTGGTCGGTAACTTTTTCCCTTTAGTAAAGGGGCTTGTCAGCTTTTCAATTAACCAAACAAGCGGGGTAAAAACAAGCGTGAGAAATTGGAGAGGAATAGCAATGAATAAAGCAATTGAAGCGGCATATTTTTCACCAATCATTTTGGGAATAATTTCAGCAAATAAAATAATTGAAAAGGTCAAAATTGCCGAAAAAATTCCTAACCAAGTATCAGAAAATTCACTTGCCGCTAAACTGCCGATGACAATGCTACCGACAATATTAAACAAATTATTCATAATCACAATTGTCGCAATGGGACGATTCATTTTTTGACGAATCGAATGCAACGCAAGGGCAGAAGGAGACTTAGATTGAGCCAATTGTCTAACTTTAACTAAAGGCACAGAAAATAAAGCTGTTTCTGAACCTGAACAAATGCCTGATCCCAATAAAATAATAATCACTACCCCTAGAATTTCTACCATAAAACCAGAAATACTTAAAAGATACTTAAATTATAATCAGCAATTTTCTAAATTGAGGGCATTGGTTAAAATACTTAAAAAAGGCAACTCTTAGCAATGACAAGGAATCTTGATATTGTTCATTTTCCCCTATACAGAAATCTCTTCATGCTAGATAATATTGAAAGATTCCCCTATAGAAAGGATTATTATCAGTTGCTATGAAAAAAATACTAGAGGGACTGCATCAGTTTAAAATGGGTTATTTTAGCGAACATCGTGACCTATTTGAGCTATTATCTCACGGACAACATCCTCGTATTCTCTTCATTGCCTGCTCAGATTCGCGCATTGACCCCAATTTAATTACCCAAGCACAAATCGGAGAATTATTCGTCATTCGCAATGCCGGTAACATTATTCCCCCTTATGGAGCGGCGAATGGTGGGGAAGGAGCATCCATTGAATATGCGATCGCGGCTTTAAATATAGAACAAGTCGTGGTCTGTGGACATAGCCATTGTGGTGCCATGAAGGGACTCTTGAAACTGGACAGTCTCGCTGAGAAAATGCCTTTGGTGTATAGCTGGTTAAAACATGCCGAAGCCACCCGTTTACTGGTGCAAGATAACTATGCCGATTTTCGGGGGGAAGACCTATTAGAGGTAACGATTGCGGAAAATGTGCTAAGTCAATTGGTCAATCTACAAACGTACCCCATTATTCGCTCTCGCTTGCATCAACGAAAATTGACGATTCACGGTTGGATTTATCGCATTGAAACGGGGGAAGTTTTAGCTTATGATGGCGTATCCCACGAGTTTTTACCACCCATGAGTCGCTTAGATTTTCCCGAACCGGAATACAATCTTCATCCGAGTTGCCCTCTAATGCACCAAGATGCCTTTAGAATACCTATAACGACGCAACCCGTTCCAGAAACAGAAACAGAAACAGAAACAGCACCCCATTATTCTCTCTCGGGTTATGATCATTTATCTGAAGAACAAGCAGAACGTATCTATCGCGGCTCTTATTAGGATCAACGCCAAGCATAATGGGGGTAAGTCTTTCTACTTAATGCAAGGTGTGGCGAAAGATACGGAATTGTTGGCTTAAACTCGTTAACATGATTGTTGTGTAAAATAAAAGTTACATTAACCTTAAGGAAACCTTAAGAAGCCTTGACTTTTTCTCCTGCTACCTTCCTAGTCTGCCACGGCAGTCGCGACCCCCGTTATCAAATTGCCGCAGAACGGTTATTATACCTTGTCAAAAATCATCGAACGTCGCTTGAGCCAAAAAACAAAACTTTTGCCCCTAAAAGCACCCTATTGTTAACCAAGAACGCTCAATGTCCAGTAGAATTAGGATTTTTGGAATGCACCGATCCTCCCCTACATCAGCAACTGATCACCTTTGCAGATCAAGTTGTTCAGCAAAATATCACTGAAATCAATGTTTTTCCGCTTTTCTTGTCATCTGGTATTCATGTTAGCCAAGATATTCCCGCAGAAGTCGCCCTTGCTCAATCTCACTTAGAACCTCAGATTAGACTCACTATCACTCCCTTTTTAGGCAGTTTATCGGGTCTAATCCCTTTATTATGCCAACGATTTAATCAATTTCCGGCACAAGGGCGCATTTTACTGGCCCATGGAAGTCGCCGTTCCCAAGGCAATCATTTGATAGAATTATTTTCAGCAAAATTACAGGCAATTCCCGCTTATTGGTCAATAAATCCTGACTTAAGAAGTCAAATCTACACATTAATGCAACAGGGTTGCGATACAATCGCTATTATGCCCTATTTTATCTTTGCTGGGG
The DNA here is from genome assembly GCA_041746575.1 of Microcystaceae cyanobacterium. Classification (GTDB taxonomy): domain Bacteria; phylum Cyanobacteriota; class Cyanobacteriia; order Cyanobacteriales; family Microcystaceae; genus JBGTGT01. The sequence goes on along the minus strand of JBGTGT010000098.1, from coordinate 78,621 downwards.
GCATTGTTGACCAAACGATTCAACAGATAGAAGAGATAAAAGACGCTTTACCGACCCTTTCCCTATTTTTGGGACATCCGCTCGGTGCAACCTTAGAATTAGCCCAGTTAATTGTTAAAGAAATCGAAAAATGAACGAATTAAACGTTTCTAAACCTCTTGGCAAAGTCTATTTAGTCGGTGCAGGCCCCGGCGATCCCGGTTTAATGACAATTAAAGGCAAAGAACTCTTACAGCACGCAGATGTGGTTGTTTATGATGCCCTTGTGAGTTCTCCTATTCTCTCGATGATTGGTTCTCAGGCAGAACGGATTAACGCCGGTAAGCGTCGTGGCCGTCATAGCAAAAAACAGTCCGATACCACTCAACTCTTGATCGAATTAGCAAAAATTCATGGGGTGATTGTGCGGCTTAAAGGAGGTGATCCCTTCGTTTTTGGTCGTGGTGGTGAAGAAATGGGAGATTTAATCCGAGCAGGGGTTGCCGTTGAAGTGATTCCGGGGATTACCGCAGGAATTGCCGCCTCTGCCTATGCAGGAATACCCGTCACCCATCGGGGGTACAGTTCATCGGTTACCTTTGTGACCGGCCATGAAGCAGTGGGGAAATACCGTCCTCACGTCAATTGGACAGCGATCGCTCAAGGCTCAGAAACCATCGTCATTTATATGGGTATTCATAATTTGGTTACCATTGTTGAGAAATTGCAAGAAGGGGGATTAATAGCGGAAACACCGATTGCGTTAGTTAGATGGGGAACTTGTCCACAACAAGCAGAATTAATTGGAAATTTAACTAATATTGTCGAAAAAGTCCAAGAAACGAACTTTGAAGCTCCAGCGATCGCGATTATTGGTCGAGTGGTTGAGTTACAATCCCTTTTATATCAAGGGCGACCCGTCGTTTTCCAATAATTAAACGTTATCAGATGATTCAACAAGATACCATCGTTGCGATCGCTACCGCCATTGTTCCCCAACAAGGAAGTATTGGAATTGTGCGATTATCAGGGGAAAATGCGCTCCTTATTGCCCAAAAAATCTTTAAGCCTCAAGGTAATCCCCGATGGGAAAGTCATCGTATTCTTTACGGCAATATTCTTCATCCCAAAAGCCAACACATCATTGATGAAGCCTTATTATTACCCATGTTAGCCCCCCGATCCTTTACAAGGGAAGACGTGATCGAATTTCATTGTCACGGGGGCATGATGCCCGTTCAGCAAATTTTACAGTTATGCTTAGAACAGGGAGCTAGATTGGCGCAACCCGGAGAATTTACCCTCAGAGCCTTTTTAAATGGTCGAATAGACTTAACTCAAGCCGAAAGTATTGCAGAATTAGTCGGCGCACAGTCCGCACAAGCGTCACAAATGGCCTTGGCAGGGTTACAGGGAAAGCTCGCCCAACCCATTCGTCAGTTAAGAAATATTTGTCTCGATATCTTAGCAGAAATCGAAGCGAGAATTGATTTTGAGGAAGATTTACCCCCTTTAGACAAAGAAGCGATTTCTCATCAGTTAAGAGATATTCTTGCTCAAGTTAATACTATTCTATCCACCGCCGAGCGGGGGGAATTACTGCGAAGTGGGTTAAAAGTGGCGATTGTCGGTCGTCCTAATGTGGGCAAATCGAGTTTATTGAATGCGTGGAGTCGTTGTGATCGCGCAATTGTTACTGATCTACCCGGTACAACCCGGGATATCGTGGAGTCTCAGTTAGTGGTTGGTGGAATTCCCGTTAAAGTGTTAGATACAGCCGGAATTCGGGAGACTTTGGATACTGCCGAAAAAATGGGAGTAGAGCGATCGCGCCAAGTGGCTAATAGTGCCGATTTAGTTTTATTGACCATTGATGTCAGTCAAGGATGGACAAAAGACGACGAAATGATTTATCAACAAGTAAAACATCGACCCCTAATTTTAGTCATCAATAAAATTGATTTAGTAGCCGTAGAATTCAAACACTTCCCTTTAGAAATCAAAGCTTTTGTTAAGACTTCTGCTTCTGAAAATCAAGGCATTGAAGCCTTAGAAGAAGTCATTTTAAAAACGATTCGACAAGAAAAAATAACAAGCCTCGACCTTGATATTGCTATTAATCAACGGCAAGCGGCAGCGTTAACTCAGGCGAAAATTGCCCTCGAACAAGTACAAGAAAGTATCTATGCTCAATTTCCCCTCGATTGTTGGACGATTGATCTGCGTTCTGCCATTCAAGCTTTAGGAGAAATCACCGGAGAAGATGTCACAGAATCTGTATTAGACCGAATTTTTAGTCGTTTTTGTATTGGAAAATAAGTCTAAAAAAATTTATAAGCACTTTACTAACGTTAAGAGTAGGATTATATTAATCATCAAAAAGTAAAATTTCTATGCAACTCACTCCCCAAGAAAAAGACAAACTCTTGGTATTTACCGCCGCTTTGTTGGCAGAACGACGCAAAGCAAAGGGAATTAAACTAAATTACCCTGAAGCCGTTGCCTATCTCTCTGCCGCTATCTTAGAAGGTGCAAGAGAAGGTCAAACCGTCGCTGAATTAATGCGTTACGGCAAAACGCTCCTAACTCGTCAAGATGTCATGGCAGGAATTCCCGAAATGATTCCCGAAGTACAAGTGGAAGCGACCTTCCCGGATGGCACAAAATTAGTCACCCTGCATCATCCCATACTGTAAAATTATTTTTAAGATTATCTTTCTAACATTGTCTTATGATCCCCGGTGAATTAATCCCCCGTGAGGGACACATTGAGTTAAATCAAGGCCGAGAAACCCTAAAAATCAACGTTGCAAATACAGGCGATCGCCCGATTCAAGTGGGTTCTCATTTTCATTTTTACGAAGTCAATTCTGCCTTACAATTTGACCGAAAAGCGGCAAAAGGAATGCGCTTAAATATTCCCGCCGGTACAGCGATTCGTTTTGAACCAGGAGATGAGAAAGAAGTCGAATTCGTTCCTTTAGCAGGTCAGCGCAAGGTGTATGGTTTTAATGGTTTAATTAATGGTAAATTGGACGCTAAAAAAAAGGAAAGACACGATTCTTGAAGAGGCAATCTTTCAGTTTAATGTTGGGTTCCTTCGATAGATATTGCTTGATTTTAGGGGCTGCAATGGCTATATTAGGGGTCAGAGATCATTTCTCTAAAGGAGGGTAGGAAAATTAAGTTAGCAGAAGCGTTAATTATCCAAGCGGAGCGTCAAGTTCATATTAACAGCCTACAAACTCGTTTAATGGCAAATGCCAAAATTCTTCACGGGGACATTCCTGCCGAAGATCCTTCAACCTTGTTAGCGGATGTCAGCACGACGCTAAATGTCTTAGAAGACTTGAATAAGCGTATTCAGCTGACTCAAGGGCAAACGCTCTTAGAATCAGGCAAAACCTTAGCGGATGCTATCGTTGAGCGAGATATCCTAGCACAAAAACGCTTCATCTATCAATCTCTCGTAGCGGCTGCTTCTTCCACGGGAAAACAACCTCACGGCAATGAGTTACGCTGGTTAAGGACGGTGAACGTCTCTCAACTGCAACACCAAATCGAACAAATTGCCAAAGAACACCAACTTTTAGACATAAGGATTCAAAAAGCGGGTTGGACGACAGAATTGCTAGAGTGATCTTCTCTTCTTGCCACTTTATTACTCGTCCCGTCCTGATTGGAGATAACGCTGAAAAGAAATCTACTCGTTAAGAAGACTGTAAAGTGGTATCTTCGTCATCATCCCCTTCTTCCTGTTCTCCTATCATTGCCGGATCAATTAAGGTAATATCAAAAGGATCATTAGCGGGTAAAGTCGGAAATTTATCCCGTTGCCGATATTGATAAATGGCAAAAACTTGGGGACCAAAAATCACTTCATCGCCATGTTGAAGATCGTGTTCGAGGCTTTTACGACCATTAATTAATAAACCATTAACGCTGTTTTTTCCTTTATTATCTCCATCTACAATTTGATAATAACTAGAACCATCTATTTTTAACCGTCGCAGTAGAGTAGCATGATGGCGGGAAACAAATTGCGATCGCAACCGAAGATCACATTCAGGTGCGCGTCCAACAGAATAAATGGCCCCATTGAGAATCACTTCCTGCCGACCTTTATCATCTTCAATCATTAAAAAATGTTCTCTTTGGGGAAGTACCGATTTATCTGCCATAGTTGTGCGATTCTGTGAAAGAATAATAAAATTTGAGACGTTTTATCTATTAAGATTAATCCTGCTCTGATGGGGGCAAACGCCTAGCAAAATTTAGCTCTACTTCATTTTAACCGTTTTCTCTTGAGCAAACTCATGACGAAGGAACAGGGCATTGGTAACCACCGTCACCGAACTCATCGCCATTAAACCAGCCGCTAATGAAGGACTCATCATCCATCCTAAGCTCGGTAAAAGCAGTCCTGCCGCAATCGGTATCGCAATCAGATTATATCCTAATGCCCAAAATAGATTTTGCCGAATTTTGTTAAAGGTTGCTTGACTCAGTTTAATAACAGTGACTAGATCGGACAAATTTCCGTTTATTAAGACAATATCAGCCGTTTCTATGGCTAATTGACTAGAATTTTGTAGAGAAATCCCAATATCTGCCTGTGCTAATGCAGGAGCATCGTTGATGCCATCACCCACCATAGCAACTCGGTTCGATGGAGCTTCCTTCTGAAATTGTTGAATGATTTTCGCTTTTTCATCAGGACGAATTTGGGCGAAAAAGGGTAATATTTCTAATTCTTTCGCAATTTCTGCTACGACTTTTTTTTGATCCCCCGAAAGTAGTACAAGCTCTATACCCATTTTTTTGAGTTTTTTAAGAGTAGATTGAGTATCTAAACGTAATTTGTCTTTTAACGCAATAATTCCCTTAACTTCTCTTTGATTTGCTAGATAAACAAGGGTTTGATCCGTTTGTCTTAAGGGATGATCAGCGATCGCGTCTAAAGAAATTTGATGATATTCCAACCCAGCTTCATTACCCAAAAAGAATCTTTCTCCCTCAATGTCCGCAGAAACGCCTAATCCGACTTCAGTATGGAAATTTTGCGCCGATAAGAGAGGAAAATGCTTTTGTTTAGCCGCCCGTTGAATGGCTTGTCCTAAAGGATGAATCGTGCCTTGTTCGACACTTGCAGCAATCTGAAGGAGGGAATCGGCAGTGATATTCGATAAAGGAATATATTGCGTAACAATGGGACATCCTTGCGTTATTGTACCCGTTTTATCCAGAAAAATGGTTTTAAGATGGGCTACCTTTTCTAATACATCTCCTCCTTTAATTAATAGCCCCCGTTCTGCCCCAATACCTGTTCCTACTAAAATGGCGGTTGGCGTCGCTAAACCCAAAGCACAAGGACAAGATACCACCAAAACAGCGATCGCTAGCTTCAAGCTCAATAATAAAGGTGAATTAGGGGTATTTAGCGTCGTCTCAGTATGGTGAGTCATGCCAAGCTGTAAAACGTCGGGAAATAAACGAGTTCCCACAAATTGCCAAAAAAGGAAGGTTATTAAGGCTATGGTCATCACGCCATAACTAAAATACCCAGCAATTTGATCGACCCATTTTTGAATCGGGGCTTTACGGGTTTGAGCGGCTTCCACAGAGGCAATAATTTGAGATAAAGCCGTATTTTTACCAATCTTAGTGGTTTTAACGAGAATTGCACCAGAAAGGTTCAGTGTTCCGCCCATGACACCCTCACCTTCTTTTTTAAGCACAGGATAAGATTCGCCGGTGACTAACGATTCATCGACGGTGGTTTGTCCTTTTACAAGATCACCATCTACCGGAATTTTTTCACCGGGTAAAACCCTAACCCATTCGCCGATTTTGATTTGTTCGACGGGAATTTCGATTCCTTCTTGCGAAAAATCAGATTCTTTTCCCATTAATTGCGCCATTTGAGGTTGCATCGTCATCAATGTCTCTAAGGCAGAAGCGGCCTTATGTCTGGCTTGGCCTTCAAGGGTACGACCGAGAAAAATAAAGCCTAACAACATTACAGGTTCATCAAAAAAGCATTGCCACCCTAATTGTGGCCAAAAAAGAGCAATACAACTGGCTAAATAGGCACTGACTGTCCCTAACCCAACTAAGGTATTCATATTTGGCATTCCCTGCCTTAAAGCTTTTGCCCCATCCAGAATTAATTGACGACCTGGGAAGAGAAGAGCAAGGGTTGCTAATACGAAGTGAAAGCGGATATCTTGAATAAACGGCAGATTAACTTCAGTAATATGATTTAAATGTCCCAAACTTGAAAAAATCAAGAGAATTATGGCAATCCATAGAGTTTTTCCTTGAGATTTTCGTTCCTGTTGCCAACGCTCTAAAGATTTTTGGCGACTTTCTGCCGTAAAATTGGCTTCTTGTGACCTTAAAGAGGAGGGAAATCCGGTGTCAGTCAGTTTTTGGGCAATTGATTCCGGTTTTATTTGATTATCTTCGTACGTAACCACTGCAACCTGTGTAATTAAGTTAACACAAGCCGAAGTTACACCAGTCTGTTTATTTAATTGCCGTTCAACGGCAGCGACACACCCTGCACATTTCATCCCTTGGACGTCAAGGGTAACCGTGGTAGTGGAGGAGGAAGGGGGATTCAGGGAAGGTTTGGCTAAAGTTTCTACCATATAGTGCAGATTTTTTTTCGATAAAATCGGTAAACAGAGAAATGCTGTCAAGGAAACAAAAACCGTAACCCCTCAACACCTAATCCCTATTTTAAAAGAATTCACCCAATTGATAAGCGGTTACTCCTACCCTTGATCGAAAAATTCTTCGTCTATAATAATAATGAAGATGTCCTATGAAACCGCTACGGGATAAGAGAATGGTTAGACAACCCCCTGAAATCAATAAAGGAACAGCCTACTTGCTATGGGCACTCGCTTTTGTGATGCCGATACACGGTCTTCATCGTTTTTACGCAGGAAAACCCGTCAGTGGAACGCTTTATTTTTTCACGTTAGGTTTCTTTTATATTGGTCAAATCTTGGATGTATTTTTTATTTCGTCGATGGTGGATCAACGCAATCGTCACTTTCTAGAAAAAGCCCGCAATGATGCTTTAATTGGCTTTGTTTCTCAAAGTATGACCGATTCTTTCCCAACCTCGACTCCGCCTAAAAATAAATCTGTCTCTGATGAACCGATGATTCAACTATTACAAACGGCCTCAGAAAATAAAAATGTGTTATCTTTGGGGCAAGCAATGATATCCCTACAAATGTCCCAAGATAAAGTGGAAGAGTTACTCAAACAAGCTATCAGAAAAGGATTAGCCCATGTTGATAATGATCCCGAATCTGGAGCAGTTCGTTACTATTTTGATATTTAAAAGGTAACGTCAGCAATGGTACAATAAAGCGATGATTAACGGGAACAATTCCTCTTTCTCTTCACATTGAACCTTGAATATGAAATCTTACCTCGCTGCCGCCATCCAAATGACCAGTCAGCCTGATTTAGAGAAAAATCTCAAGCAAGCTGAAGAATTAATCGATTTAGCCGCCCGTCGAGGGGCTGAATTAGTCGGTCTGCCCGAAAACTTTGCGTTTTTAGGACATGAAGAAGATAAGCTGAAAATAGCCGATGAGATTAGTCAGAAAGCGGAGAAATTTCTGATTACCATGGCACAGCGTTTTCAAGTTACCCTTCTAGGGGGGGGCTATCCGGTTTCAGTCGGAGGAGAAGAAGGCAAAGCCTACAATACTGCCTTAATGATTAATCCCAGTGGCTTAGAAGTCGCAAGATACCAGAAAGTTCATCTTTTTGATGTAGATGTTCCTGATGGTAATACCTATTGCGAGTCTAGCACGGTTATGGCCGGTCAAGCTTTTCCGCCTATCTATGCCTCGGATACGTTGGGCAAAGTCGGTATATCTATTTGTTATGATGTCCGTTTTCCTGAATTATATCGCTATCTTTCCCAAAACGGCGCAGAAATTCTCTTCATTCCCGCGGCTTTTACGGCTTTTACAGGTAAAGATCACTGGAAAGTTCTTTTACAAGCGAGGGCGATTGAAAATACTTGTTATGTGATTGCTCCTGCTCAAACCGGAAATCATTATGAAAGACGCTATACTCACGGCCATGCTATGATTATTGACCCTTGGGGCGTGATTATGGATGATGCTGGCGAAAAACCGGGGGTGGCGATCGGCGAAATTAGCCCCACTCGTCTCAAGCAAGTTCGTCAACAGATGCCCGCACTACAACATCGTTTTTTCTAGAATTGGATGGAAAAATGGGCTAAGGAGAAGATAGGGAGCATCCACGAATTACTAAAATGTTTTCTGCTCTCTTTTTCGACCATTGACTTAAATGAAAATTACTCAAGCGGCTTATGAAATTCATCGTTATTGGATGCAACAGGCGGTTATTTTAGGTCAAAAATCAGGAGAAACAGGAGAAATACCGATTGGCGCAGTTATTGTTGATGAAAATAATCAATTAATCGCTCAATCTGGCAATCAGAAGGAATCTAACCAAGATCCAACGGCTCACGCTGAATTACTAGCGATTCGTTTGGCGAGTCAACACTTACAGTCGTGGCGTTTAACCAATTGTACTCTCTATGCTACGTTAGAACCCTGTCCAATGTGTGCAGGTGCAATTATTCATGCCCGTCTAAAGTCCTTGGTTTATGGCGTAGATGATCCCAAAACAGGAGCAATTCGCACAGTCCTTAATCTACCTGATAGTGATTGCTCCAATCATCGTTTATCAGTAATAATGGGGATTGAAGAAAATGCCTGTCGTCAATTATTACAAGATTGGTTTCAAAAACGACGTTTTGCAACAAAAGAAGATAAAAGGTAGTAAAGAAAATCCTGAAAGAGTAAGGATAATTTAGAAAATCGTTATCTTTTCAACGTTTGCTTTTGGCAGAGGTTTATAAGCTCAATCAATAAATTATTGATAAGGTAGCCAATCACTATCTATTAACTGTTTGATATTATAAGAGCATTTTGTCGGAAAACTTTCTTTTGTCAAACCTGTTTTAACAATTACATATTTGACAGCACGTTGATAAATTTTATCAAGGTCTTTCTCAAGATATTGATATAAATTAGAGGTCATATCTATCTCTAATTGGTTTCGAAAGTTGACAATTTCACTTGCCCAATAACGGTAATTATAATCTCTTTCTGTCTCCCAATATTCAATGAGAAGTAAATGGCAAACGAGTTGTTCTAAAAAACTTGCACCACTGCGTTTTTTATCTCTAACCAAGTTTTCTAATACCTCAGCTAAACTTTCTAAATCTAACTCTTCTAAGTGATGAGATTGGATAGCTTTTAAGGTAATTTCATACCAAGCTAAATCATCAGTTTGATAAAGCTCTCTGAGAGAATGATGCGTTAACCGATTGGTTTCCATTATTCGGTCACTAAGTTATAATTATTGTAGGGTGAGTCAATGCAAAAAATTACCTTTTTATGTTAGCGTAGGCAAGAAACAATTAAAAATCTTTTGTTCAAATATACTATTCCCTAATCCTCAATCCCATAAAAATCATCATCTAAAACTTGCTCAAGGGTAAAAGGGCAGCTTAATGAATATTCTGTTTTTTGCGGAATACGAATACCAAAACTTGCCAATTTTCCTGCCTTAATGGCTAACTTTCGTCCATCAGCATAGGTTTTGTCAATGGCTAATTTTAAATAGGATTTAAGAGAAGGGGTGTCTCGTAATTGTTTATCAATCCGTTGACGATGTTCAATAATCGAGCGATACCAGCTATCTTTTATCGTTTCAGGGACATCATTTTGGATTCTTAATTTCAACAAATGGGCTAATAAAATCATCAAGTTACTTTCTAATGCTCTTTTTTCTGGTTTTCCTAAGTCCTGCAATTTCTCAATTAAATGTTCAATGTCAAGGGAATTAAACTCTTTTTGTTGTAATTTTTGAATGGTTTGAGTTACCCATTCTTGAAAATCTTTTTCATATAAGTTTTGCAGGGTCATCAGTTTGGAGAATTAATGTTTTGAGGTGAAGCGATCGCTTTTGGGATTAGCTTTTTTCTCAACTGATGGAAAATTTAGCACTAAAACCCCAGCATGATCCTTATTACTTTACTTATCATAAGATTAGTAGTATGGGCTTGTCAAGCCTATTTCTTCGTTCTTTTGTCAAGTATTGAATTTCGATATTTTGCGGTTTTTAGCTTTATTTTGCCTAAAATTCAGACTCAAAAAAATTGATTTAGAAATTTAAAATACAAATATAACTCTATTAAATTTATAAGATAAAATTTTAGTGATCGGTTGGAACTAGCAAATGTAATGCTCGCCGAACATAGTTTACCCAAGTTTCGTTTTCAGGGGGAAAAATAAGGCTATAAAGCATAATGCCACTCATCGTATCAAATATTAAACCAGCATCTAGATTTGGCTTAATTTCCTTTCTCATTTTCCCTCGTTCGATAACAATTGCAAACGCCTCTCGTCGAGGTTGTAAATATTTTGTCCAATAAATTTGCGCAAATTGAGCATTACTGGAAGCACTACTAACAATCATCGCTACTGTTTGCCGTCCTAGAGAGTTGAGGGTAATCTGTGCCGCATTTTCAAGCAATTCATCAATATCACGCCAAAAATTACCCGTATTAGGAATTACCACATCTAATCTTATGCTTTCAATCGCATCGACCACCAATTCTTCTTTACTGCGGTAACGCCGATAAATTGTCGTTTTTCCCACACCTGCACGCTTGGCAATGGCTTCAATACTCATGGTTTCAAAGCCAACTTCCTCTAATAATGCCAAAGTTGCCTTTAATATAGCTGTATGAGACTGAATACTACGAGGCCTTCCTGATGATTTGTGTTTATTCTTACTCATAAGTGTTATGATAATTTACGAAACAGTATCGTATCGTAAATAGGGAGTCGATGATGGGTTCTTGTCCTCAGTACGCAAACAAACATAGCACACAAACGCTTCAGCAAGGATTAGAAGAATTTTACCAGATTAATCCTAATATTACCGATCCTAGAGAACTACCGCCAGAATTAGCGCAGATTATGTTGGCGCACGATGTTTCCCATGTTATCTTAGCTTGTGACACGGGGATGTATGACGAAATTAAACGATTACCTCTAACATTTTGGACGAGTGATTTCAAGTTCAGCGATTATATCCGTGTCCGAAAAGATCCTAAGATTGGACCGGCGATAGATATTATGTATAATGACTTAATTAAGCAGAATGGGTTATGGTGGCTTTATACTTCAATTTTATTAGTTTTGCCGAGATTAATACCAGAAATTTTGATTGTTTGGTTGAAAACCCGTGGCAAAAGAAAATATTATCCTTTTCTTGATTATGAGTCTCTACTAAATCGCTCCCTGTGGGAAATCCGTCAAAAATTCGACCTCCTCCCATTTATCCCCTAAAATAGAGAATGATAACGTTTAATATCCACGAATTAAATTTGCACTGAAAATGACGCAAAAACGAGGAATAACCCCCCATTATGATCTTGCCATTATTGGTGGTGGCATTGTCGGGACAACCTTAGCGGTGGCCTTAAAAGACACCCTTTTAAACGTTGTTATTATTGAATCCCAATCTTTAGAACAGGTACGTTCACGCCGACAGGCTTACGCTTTATCATTACTTTCTGGCAGAATATTAAACAGATTAGGAGTATGGTCAAATATTTTACCACAAATTGGACGTTTTAATCATATTTCCTTATCAGACGCTGATTTTTCTCAAACGGTACAGTTTGAAACCCAAGATTTAGGGACGGAAGATTTAGGCTATGTCGGAGAACATTCGCTCATTTTAGGGGAATTACAGAGAAAAATCGCCCAATACTCTCATGTTCACTGGATATGCCCCGCTAAAGTTATGGAAATTGACTATCGAAGTGATAAAGCCTTGATTACTTTTGAAAAAGAGGGTCAACGACAGATTTTGCAGACATCCTTAGTTATTGGAGCAGACGGAGCAAAATCCAACATTCGACAATGGGCGAATATTCAGACAAGAGGTTGGAAATATTGGCAATCCTGCGTTGCTTTTACAGTTAAACATTACTTACCTCAGAATAACATTGCCTTTGAACGATTTTGTGAATCTGGCCCCATGGGGATTCTTCCTTTACCTGATAATCGCTGTCAAATTGTCTGGACTGCCCCCCATGCAGAGGCGCAAACCTTGTATAAAATGGATAAAGATGCCTTTTTAGCGCAATTACAGACACGAACGAAGGGAATTTTAGGAAAAGTAGACTTAGTGAGCGATCGCTTTTTATTTCCCGTACAATTAATGCAGAGTAATCAATATGTGAAGCCTCGTTTAGCTTTAGTGGGAGATGCCGCTCATTGTTGTCACCCAGTGGGAGGACAGGGGCTAAATCTAGGAATTCGGGATGCGGCGGCTTTGGCACAAGTTTTAGGGTTAGCCGCTCAAAATCAGGAAGATTTAGGTAATATCAACGTCTTAAAACGGTATGAACGATGGCGAAAATGGGAAAATTTTGTGATTTTGGGGATGACTGACTTATTAGATCGCACTTTTTCGAATTCTTGGTTACCGTTAATGGTGATTCGTCGCTTTGGGTTGATTTTACTGCGACAAATCCCTCCCCTTAAGCGTTTTACCTTACAATTGATGACAGGGTTAAAAGGGAAAATGCCCTCATTGGCACAGCATTAATTAAGAAAAACCGAAATTCCTCTCAGTCAATAATAAAGAAAACAAAACGGTGTAGAATTCTATAACAGGAACGTTCTAGGATGGAAAGTGTCTGATAAGATGAGCATCAGCAAGTTTTGGCGACTGACTGCCACGCTTCAAAACTTTTAAGTTGAGGATAGGTTAACAATGGATTCCAATTTTGAAAAAACCACGGAAAAAGCAACCGGACTCAGTAGCGATACCCCCGGCGCCATCTCTTCTACTCAAAAAATGCCAGATATGAACCCCGCTTGGCAAGAATGGGTAGAACCTGTTATGGATGTGCTGGCCAAAATTCCGGACTATGTTGGTCAGTTTTTCAATAGTTATAGACAACCCCTTATTACCCTAGGATTGATTTTCTTGGGGATTGTGAGTGTAAAAGTCACCCTAGCGGTTCTTGATGCCCTCGACGATATTCCCTTACTTGCCCCAATTTTACAGCTAGTTGGGCTATGTTATACGATCTGGTTTGTTTATCGTTATCTGTGGAAGGCTTCTACTCGCGAAGAATTAGTGACAGAAATTGATGCTTTTAAAAGCCAAATTTTCGGCAACGAATAGTTTCTTTGCTTAATTATTGGTTTGCAGAGCGGTCGATAAGTTTGCCTTGCGGCAGACTTATTTTTTTGCGTTTTTAAGATAAAGTCATTTACAGCGTTTTGCGACAGGATGAGTTACATGATTAATGTTAGGGGTGCCAGGTTTGCGCCCAGAAGTTTATGGTCTCGATGACCTACAAAAACTTAAGATTTGAAACAGATATTAAACTTTGTTTTTACGTTTTTTTTGGTTTTGTAACCCTATCCATCCCCCCATCATGCCCAATCCCAAGAGCAGAGAGGGTTCAGGAATATCAGAGACGGGTTCAATGGCAATGGCGGCAATTGCCCATGCCGCATTAAAGTCAAAGGGAGGAGCATTCGAGCCAACATTAAAAATGAAACCAATTTCCCCCGTATGTTCGCCTTCTGTCCATACTCTGACTCTTCGTCGGTAGCTGGAAAGAGTTCGGGTATTTGTGCCTAATTCGTCGTTAACATAAAGAACGTTATTGCCGCTAACCTCGTAATCAGGGAGCGTATTCTCGGTTGTAACGGTGACTTGATTATAGTATTGATCACCGCGAAAGGAAAAAATATAAACATAGTACTCAGAACCGGGTTCAAGATTTTTGAACCAAAAGGAGGTCGGTGTGGCAGGTGAAAAGCGCGTAGCCGTGAAAAGACCCCCAATATCAGTCGTAATTGGGCTATCTACGGGAATCATGGCGTTACTGGGGATACTCGCCTCACTCGCTGGCGGAGGGGGGGTTGATGCTTCATCACCTCGCATGAACATAAAACCGGTTTGTTGCCCTGTCACATCTACTAAATTAGGAAGTAATATTTGGTTTTCTAACATTTGGTTCCAATTAGTGCCGGTACTTCCTCCCAGTACATCAAAATCAACAATAATCATGGCCGCTTGAGCGGATGAGGCGGTGGACACGCTTATAACACCACCAAGGGAAAACGCCGTGAGGAAAGGAATAAACAGGCTTTTCATAGAAATACAGGTTAAGTAAAAATACCAAAGTTGAGTTTGGCTGTTAGTGTAACGGATTTTTAGGGAAATAGAAAGGTGTTAGAGCCAAATCAGGGATTAGTACCCGATCTGACTTTAAGAGCTTTAGCTCCTTTTGTTTCTCCATCTCTCTAATTACTGTATACTTTACGCTGCAAATTGAACGACGTACTGAGTAGGTAATGCGTCTAAAGAAACATTCGTTAAATAAATTCACTTTAAAATCTTTACTGAAACTTTAAGCATTTGAAATGTCCTTAACTTTCGATCTGTGGAAAATACTGAAAAAACGCTATATCCAATTTTAATTTTTGATAAATTTTATCAAACTCTAACAAAGAAAGTTTAAAAGTTTATCTATTTTTTAAGTATTAATTTTTTTGATCACTGCTTTTATTTAAAAACTGCATTTTGGCTTTAAAAAAAACTGAGCAATTTTACATAAACACTAAAACTATATTGACTTAAAAAAGATTGACATTCAGGGAAAACACGGTAATCTTGGATTAAAGAGAATCCTATATTTAAAAAAATTCGTACGAACAACTAGGTATTGAGGCACTGACATTGTGTTTCTACCGACATCAACTCCAACCTCAGATTGAGTCCCCATATTAACCAATCTTTGGATTGTTATTTCTCATTGATTTATTAAAGGTAATATCATGAAATTTTTCACTAACTTCCTCAAATTCTGTACCAAACGATCCCGAACCAAAGGGTTTACTTTAGCCGAATTATTAATTGCCGCCTCTTTAACCTCAGTTGTGGTTAGTGGTGCTGGGTTAGGATTATTAACGATGTTGCAACAAGATATTAAATCTAGAGCCACCAGTACCTTAAGCCATGATATCAACCGTTCGGTAGAATTTATTAGCCAAGAAATACGGATGGCTAGGGACATCAAGACCAATGCCGCGACTGCTGTTAGCCAAATCAAGGATTTTACTTTACCCACTGGAGCGACCCCCATTCTCGTTTTAAGTCTAAATAATGGTAAAAATGTGGTTTATTACAGCCAACCCGCTCCCCAACCATGGGGAGGCGAGCAAGTCGTGGTGCGCTGGGGTCCTAACTTTGATCAGGATGGTCAATATGATCAAGCAACACTCGATCAACCCGCTCAATGGGCTAAAAATGCCGTTTTAATGGATTTTATTAATGATACGCCCCTAGACAGCAGTCAATGCCCCCAAGGATGGCAACCTACCCACGCCAACGCCACAGAAGGGTTTTACGCCTGTGTTTCGGCGACGGAAGAGACGACTCGTCTGGTTACCCTAGGTATGGGGGGAATAACCCATCACGTGGTAGGCTCAGATACGGATTATGCCGTTGCTACGACCGCCTTTGCCCGAAGTGACAACCCTGCCTCCTCCGTTGCTAGATTTAATTGTCAAGGTAATGACTGTACAATTCCCGACCAATCCACGCTTACCATCGATATTTTGGGAACACAATTGACTTGTGGGGCAGGGGGCGACCCAATTCCCGTTTACACTCAGGTTGGCATCAATCAGCCCAAGGCAGGTTCCCAGAATACCGTGGTGTCTTCCAGTCTGACGATGCAGGTAGAGGCGGGAACAACGATTGATTTATATGCAGTAGCCAGTGGCGGATCTTGTAAGCACTCTTATAGCGTTACTACTAAACTTGATTATACTCCAGTCAGGGTTTATGCCCTTTTAAATGGCAGTGAAGTGCCGAATATTCAGCCTTTTGCCAATCAAAACTCCATCAACAATATTATCAAGCCCTATATCGAAAACGGGAAGGTCAAATTAAGTGACAATCAAGTCATTTATTTGTTTGAATTGGGTTCAAAACCCTCTCCAGATCCAGCTTTCGACGTGCAGGATTTGGTGATATTGGCTTCCCTAAAGAAACCTTAAACCTACCCCAAGAAATACTTAAAACGGGATAGCGGACTTAACTTGAGTCTCTATCCTCTTTTTTTTAAAGACTTGGTCTCGTCTCGTTTTTTTGACTCATTATTCGTTACAGTAGATAGAGAGCAACAAAAATTTACATATTAGCTTTATTGATTAAATTGTAGCGAACAGACGAGGAGTCATAGTGAGCAAAAAGGCTTTCGATAAAAGTTATTCCGAAGAATCAAGTAGTTTTCCAGACTTAAACTCGGAATTGGCAGAAATCACCTCATTGTCAGAGAATTTTGAGCATCAAGAATTTTCAACAGCCTCGCCTGACGCTTCAGCAGGATTGAAATCCTATCAAGGGTTAATCATCGGAATCGGAATTGGCGTTTTACTAACCATAGGAGCTAATAAGCTGATCTTTGCTCAAAAACCGTCTGTTCCTTCTCAATCTCCCTCTGTAACCACACCTGCAACTCCTCCCGCCAAAAATGTCACCCTTGCCTCGGCTCGTTTGAGTCCCGTTCAACGTACCCTTAAAGCAACAGGAACGGTAGCCGCCGTTGAACCCATTGACATCTATTCCCAAGCAACCGGTTTACAAATTCGTCAGGTTTTAGTAGACGAAGGAGATGAAATTAAAGATGGACAAACCCTCGTTCTTTTAGATGATGCTGTCCAGCAAGCGCAACTCAACCAAGCCCGAGCAGAGGTTGCTCAAGCCGAAGCCCGTTTAGATGAATTAAAAGCGGGAACTCGCCCTGAAATTATCGCTCAAACTCAAGAAAAAGTAAAAAGACTGAAAGCTGAACGAGAAGAGGCGATCGCTGAGTGGGAACTCGCCAAAATGCGAGTACAACGCAATACCCAGTTACAGCAAGAAGGAGCGATCGCGCTGGATCTTTTGGATGGTTTAAGAAATACAGAAAAAACAAAACAAGCGGCCGTCAGTCAAGCCCAAGCCAATTTAGGACAAGCCCAACAGGAATTAAGAGAATTAGAAAATGGCGCACGACCCCAAGAGATTGCGCAAGCTTCGGCTCAATTAGCTAATGCTAAGGCTAAATCTCAAATGATGTCGGCTCAATTGCGGGATACTAAGATTACCAGTCCTGTTAGTGGTAAAATTTCGCAACGGGATGCAAGGGTCGGCAATGTCACCACCAATAATCAAAAACTGTTTACGATTATCGAAAATGGGCAACTGGAGTTACGCTTGAAAGTGCCTGAAACTCAGTTAACGGCCGTTCGTCCGGGGCAAAAGGTGATTATTACCTCAGATGCTGATCGAGATCTGCGACTAACGGGGAATGTGCGAGAAATTGAGCCAAGAGTCGATGAAAGTTCCCGTCAAGGGATTATCCGAGTCGATTTAGGTCGTCAACCCAACCTTAAACCCGGCATGTTTCTGCGAGGCGCAATTGTTACGGATAGCGCCACCAGTTTAACCATTCCCATGGCGGCGGTTCTGCCGCAACCCGATGGCAGTGGACGGGTTTATGTCGTTCAGCCCGATCAAACCGTAATCGCCAAAACCGTCAAATTAGGGGAAATTTTAGGTCAAGGCCGCCTTGAAATTGTCGAGGGATTAACGCCACAGGATCAAGTGGTGGTTAAAGGGGTGGCTTATCTCAACGAAGGAGATCGAATTTCAGCAAACCAAAATGAGTAATTCTTTTTAATTAAATCTTTGAATTTTAATGAGATGCAATGGGCAAAAGTTAGGGAAATACCGCCCCACGATTCCCATTTTTTGAAGTCAGTCAAAAATTTCGCCATGATAAGTTCAACCAACCGATAGAGACAGGCTTAAACCGACAGATGGATCTCCCTGATTGATGAGCATTTTACAATATAGATCATGATCCTTATTCAGAGAGATACTTAAGAATGCCTGCAACCTTAAACGACCAAAAACGAACAGCGATCGCCGAAAAACTCGCCACTATCAAAGCGATTCAGAGCCTCATTATTGAAAATGAGCAACAATTTCTAGAGCAATGTAGTGATTCCGAACTCAGCAATCGCCTAGAGGATATGCTGGAAGATGATCGCAAAAACTTGGAAATTGTTGAAACTGCCATTACTCAATACGGAATTCAATCTGAACCGAAAAAAACGGTTCAACAAATGGTAGAAAAAGCAAAAAGTATGGCTACGAGTTCTGAGCTGTCGCTCTATGAAAAAATGGCGCAACACGAACTTTTAAAACACGGTCAAGTTGTCTCTGGCTTAGTCATTCACAAAGCGGCTCAAGTGGTGGGACTAGACGTTCAAGAAGCATTGTCTCCCCTCAATACCGTTAACTTTGAAAATCGAGCGCACCAAGAGCAACTGAAAGGAATGCTAGAATATCTAGGCACTCAGGAACTGACCGGCGAAACGCCCGATCAAGGATTATGGGGTCGGGTAAAAGACGCAGTAGCGGCGGCAACGGGTGTAATCGGTAGTGCCGTGTCTCAATCCTCCGACAACGGGGGGATGGATATTATGGACTTGATCTTTATGGATCACCAGAAGGCTAAAACCCTGATAAGCGAGATTAAAGGAGCTAAAGACACGGAAGCCATTCAATCCTTATTTGGTCAGCTTTATAAAGACCTTGTTGTTCACTCCAAAGCTGAAGAAGAAGTGGTCTATCCAGCCGTACAATCTTTCTACGGAGAGGAAAACACCCAAGAACTCTATGACGAGCAGGCAGAACTAGAAAGCCTACTCAAAGAAATGAAAAATATGGATTCGACTGGCGATGCGTTTATGGCAAAACTCAAGCAGATTAAATCTATGGTAGGGGATCACACCCGCCAAGAGGAAAGTACTATGTTTGCGTCAATGCGTAAAAACTTATCGGATAGTCAGCGTCAGCAAATGGCTCAACAGTTTAAAGAAAGCAAACAAAAATTCCAGAGCCAAATGTAAGTCTAATGAACGTCTTTTTTGTTTAATTGAACGATATTGAATTTGGTTTCCCCCTCTCCCAAAGGCGAGGGGGCTAAACGTAAACGAAGAAATTCCCAGCAAATTGCGAGCTAATAAAATTCGTTAATCAGCAGCTATTTCTAAAGAAACGGGCGCACCGGTTTCAAGGGGCAAAAACACCTTTTCCGCCGTAGGAAGATGGCCTAACCATTGGCGAGAGAGTTGGGCAAATTGTTCGGGGCAACCACTCACCGCAAAGCGTGTCGGTAGGGGGGGATAGGTCCCACTCAACCCCATCAGGTGTAACTCCTTGTCCATCGCTTTAACCACCGACCGTGCCGGATCAATTAATTTAACTGAATTAGGCACTAAATTGCGAATAATTGGGGCTAAATGACGATAATGGGTACAACCATAGATCAAGGTATCAATATTAGCTTCTAAAAGCGAATGTAAATACTTTTTAGCAACGGCTTTAGTATAGGGATCATTGATACGATTACTTTCAATCAGCGGCACAAATTCGGGACAAGCCACCTCCCAAACCGAAAGAGTGGGGTCAATTTCGGCGATCGCTTGCGAATAGGCTCGGCTGTTGACCGTCGCTTGGGTAGCAATCACACCAATCCGTTTGCCCTGTTGAACTGCTGCTTTAGCACCCGGTAGAATCACCCCTAAAATAGGGAAGGAAAACTCTTTCTGTACCCGTTCGAGGGCAAGGGCAGAACTGGTATTACAGGCCATGACCACCATTTTGACCCCTTCTTGTTCCATCCAGCGGAGAATAGCACGGACGAATGAAAGGATTTCTTCTGGCGATCGCCCACCGTAGGGAAGTCGGGCTGTGTCGGCAAAGTACAGAATGGATTCATTGGGGAGCTGACGATACAGTTCCCGTAAAACACTTAACCCACCCACACCACTATCAAAAACGCCTATACGGCTAATTAAAGACTCTCTCATCGAATCAGACGATATATGCTGTCGTTTTGAACATTTAAACACGAATAATGGTGAAAGTAAAGAAATCCATCAACGATTTTGTTGGAGATATTCTAAAATTCCACGGGCAATAGCTTGCGCCATTTGAGAGCGAAAACTGGCGTTACTCAGTTTCACCGAATCCTCGTAGCCGGTCACAAAGCCTACTTCAACTAAGGTTGCTGGCATACGAGAGTAACGCAACACATAAAAGCGCGCTTGCCTTACGCCTCGATCTTTGAGGCTGACGCTACGACGAATACTACGATGAATGGTATCCGATAAACGGCGATCGCCGTAATAATACACCTCCATGCCACTTACATCGGGACGGTCTTTTCCCATAGAATTAGCATGAATGCTGACAAAAATATCGGCTCCTGCCCGATTGGCCATATCAGTTCGACCCTGCAAACTTACGAAATAGTCGCTGTTGCGGGTCATAATAATCTGAATGCCCTGTTTTTCAAGGATATTAGCAACCTCTTGAGCAATGGGCAAAATGACATCTTTTTCCCGTAAGCCTTGAAGTCCGATCGCGCCGGGATCTTTGCCCCCATGGCCAGGATCAATAATGACCAAGCGTCGCCCCACTTGTCTAGCAGGAGGTGGGTTAGCATTTACCGTCGTTCGAGGGTTATTCTCAGGATAAGGTGCCGGAGGAACAGCAATCGGACGAGGAGCGGCATTGACCGAACCTTGTCGACTCGCCGAAGGAGGTAACGCACGGAGGGATTGAATCTCAAGGGCAAGTTGCTGGGTGCTGAGTTGATTGACTGAACCAAATTGCACGCCTAAAGACGGTTGTACCAGAATTGTGACCGTATTTCCCGCCTCTTGGCGTACCCGCAGTTGGTAAATCGGACTATTACGACCCAGTTGAGGCCCTTGCACCGATTCTGCCAGTTGAGCTTTGTCAATACGAATTTCGTAAACGCCCGAACGCGCATCCCATTGCCCACTACCCTGAATGGATCGATCCGCTTGGATCACTAATTGACGGTTATCATTACTTAGAGAAACTGCCCGAATCGTCGCCGGTTGATTTTCACCCCCATCAGCAACGTTTAAAGAACGAGGTTGGGATAATCCCTGCCGTTCTAAATTGCTAAATCCCCCTTTCGGAAGCAACACTATCCCGTCAGTTCGGCTATACACCGCTTGCCAATCGGGACTTTGACGATCTACCGTTAACGTCAAGCGTGCAGAAGAGGCAGAGGTCTCCGTTTGCTCGAATTGTATTTCTTCAATGCCGTATTCGTTGATAGCCAAGGTTTTTGAGGCTAAACGGCTGGGAAATTGCGCACCGGGAAGGGTAATTTCTACGGTTCGCTGATTTTTACTGCGTTTTACCCTCAGTTTTTGCCTATCTCCTGTCTGGTCTAATCGCACAAAGATGCCATTGCGAGTAACTCGCACATCACTGGTATCATCACGATTGCCCTGATTGGCGGGGGGCAAAGCACGATTGGACTGATTGGGAGTATCGGGAGGGGGCGCAATAGGAGGGGGAAGGCTATTATTATTCGAGGGGGCAACTCGTTGCGGGGAGGGTAACGTTACCGTCCACTGGGTTGGCGAAATTCCCCTTACCTTAACCTCTTGAGGGTTGACGGTATAGTTAGGGGCTAACTCAATCACTAAACGGGTAGTATTGGGGTTAAATTGCCCTACCCGCACACTGCGAACCGTTCCACTGACCGATTGATCTACACTGGGGCGACCTAAAACTACACCGGGCAAATCAATGACGATGCGCGTCGGATTAGGAATCAGTTGCGCTCTGGGTTGAACTCGTTCATCGGTGCTAAACACTAACCGATTTTGATTGGATTCAAATCGCCAGAACAAAAGCTTTCCTGCTTGGGCAGGGTTTGCCCATAGCAATGCGCTCAAGAGTGTCAATAGTAGCCAGTGGAACCTCACAGTTATTGCTCCTAATCTCGAACAGTGGGGCTAGGTTGCCCAGTACAGGATAGCTTAACAGAAAATCCCCCTCAATCTTTAAGTCTTGTCAGACTAAATCCGCTTTAAATAAGGACAGGGCATCGAGGATGGGCAATAGAAAAGACCGGTTACACACCTTTATCCCGTTAAATTGGGTATCGGTGGAATCTTTGCCCGTTCATCTGCAAGGGACGTTAAAGCGAAGGATTTAGTTTCAACACTGACCGATGCGACCGCCGAACGCCAAATGAAAGACGTAAAAATAAACTCTCACAACCCTCGCCATGATTGGTTTTCAGATCTCTAAACTGACCTTTCTCACGGGTGCAGACTGACTCACCGCAAAATTATTCACGATTTACGGAATGGGGCTAACCGTCGCTGAGTCTCTACATAGCTCAACGCAGTGATGAACCTGAAAAAGACAGAACAAAGAGTGACAACCTTGGCTATGAACCACTTTGCTCCTTCTGATCTGTCTTAACTTAATTAAAATGCCCTGTACGATGAAACCTACTAGACTAAAAAACACCGAAAATCTTTTTAAAAGCCTAAAGATGGGTTCATTGTCTAGGAAATGGAGATTAAAATGATGAAAGTGAACACTTCAATGCTTTTACCTCAATCGCCTAATCCAGAAAATCAAAACATTTCATTGGGGGGAGTCCTGATAACGGTTATATTGCTAGGATTTTCAGTCTCGTTACAACGGGTTCAACTGACAACAACCGATCAAGAGATTCAACCATGGGTTTACAGCGATCTGTTGACGCTCATGGATCGATATTAGTTGATTTTTCTCTTCGGCGAAGGATTGACCTCTTCGGAAATGCTGTTTTCAGCATCAATTTTTGCGGGACTTTTAGGGATTAGGTAAACGCCTTACATAAACATTTAAAGACGTTTGTCTCATCCGTCGCAATAGACTGTGAAGAATTTCTTGTCTCGTTTCTGGGTCAATAATTTCAATCTTTTGGGCAGGAGAAGGTTGAATAATTAATTCGATTTCACTGTTATTGATGTAGGTACAAGGGACTTGAGGAATAAATATCCCATTTCGATAAATCGCTTTAATGGTTTCCGATTGCATAACGTCACGTCTCATAAACAGACAGGCTAAGTATAGATCTTTGAGCGTTGTTTTATATACAATATCTATTATTACTGATAGATAAGGTTACGGCAATAGAGAGAGTCACTTTCGTAATGTAATTCCTCTTACTGGCAAATTTCCAAAGGGAGGCAAGATATCCTTCCGAGCATTTGACCTTAATTTTGTTTGAGTATCAAGTGTAGATTTCTCGAAACCTATCTTAGCAGAAAAAGGCAATTTTTCATTCAGCCTTTAGCCACAGTTCAGTCCTTCAGGCTTGAACAACCAGTATTTTCCTCACTGTTGTTGAAGCGGAAAGATGCGAATTTATTGAAGAAAGATTAAGGTTTTTTTTCCTGTTGTAGATGGGCCAATTGGAAAAGCTAAAAATTCGGGTTTTAGCAGGGTAGTATAATTTTGAATAATCAAAGAACAGGATTTGACAAACGCAATAATCCACTCTCTATATGCTTCCAATTGGAGGGGGGTTAAGGGAGTTTGCTGAGAACCCATGTAGGTGACTTTAGCAGAGGAATTAATGGCAAATTCTTGATACCATTCCACTTCTGAACCTGCCGATTTCCAGTAGCGAATCGTCATCATACTGCCTAAATAATGATTACTGGTTTCGGTCAGATGATTAAACATTTTCACTAAGGCTTCGATACTCACAGACGAAACATCAATATCAAATTCAACATCGCTTTGGCTTGTTTTTGAAGTCAAATAGACAGAATCAAGAAAAGGCAAGATTTTATCACTATCTTTAAGTCCTAATTTCGCAGGATCAATCGTAGGATCAAAACACGTCGTTTTATCATAATAAGCATCGGTTAAAGTGGCTCCACTGAGTTGGGCATTATTAAAGTAACTGCCTTGCAACAATGCCCCTCGTAAGTTCGCTTTAGTCAGATAAGCCCCCGTTAAATAAGCCTTTTTTAAATTTGCTTCTGTTAAGTTGGCTTTAATTAAATAGGTCTTTATTAAAGAGGCTTGACTTAGGTTCGCTTGACTGAGATTTGCCCCCGTTAAATCGGCTTCATTCAGATAAACATCCCTTAAATCAGCCCCTGTTAAATTGCTATTCCTCAAATTGGTATAACTCAAATCAGTGCCTCTCAAATTAGCATCTTTCAGATTTAAGCTCCGCAAATCCATCCGACGTAGTTGTAGTTTTTGAAAGTCTCTTTTTCCGTCATCATATTGTTTTTGAATATCAAGTGCATTACTACTCAGCATAATTATCTCCTCTTAAGGTGAGTTCTTCCTACTTCTCTTAATTTAGAAGAACATTAAATTTTTCTTAAAAATTCTAATAAAACAGGGAAAATAAGATACCAAAAAAATTAACATTGGTAATCTTTATATTCCTATTATGGCTCACCTTTAACCTCATGTCAGTAGTAAAGTATCACTCAAGTCAAGTGATTCTGATCACCGTTAGGGTTTTCGCTGGAAAAATCTTTGATTTAAGTGATGATTAGTCCTTCTAAGATTAATTGTAAATCTTTGGTCAAGGTGGCAACGGCTAAGCGGCGATCGCTTTTATAATCTGCCCAACGCTCAGAAATATCAATGGGTTTCCCTACCGTCATTTTAACCTGTTGTTTGCCTAAATTGGGGCGTATGAAGGATGATTCTCCCTCAATTCGCTTGATTAAGTCCCACAATAATAAAATGGTTTCGGCAAATCGTTCCACACTGGGTTTTTCTTTGACATAATGACCCGTAACGGCGACAAAAGATTCAACAATTCTCATGTGCCACATTTTCAGGCTGGCTTCCTCTGCAATTCTATCGGCGAGTCCTCTTTCAACGACGGATAACGACTGGCTGGATTTTTTTAACTCATCTCGATAAATATCGTCCCATCCGGCTTGTTCTAAACGGCGACAACGGTCTATATAATTACCGTGAGAAGATAGATGAAAATACTGTTCAGCAACCCTCAAAGCCGCGTCTAAGAGGTTTTGTAGGCGAATACCCATTGATTGCTGTTCTTTGCCCTTTTCTATCTCGATTATCTCTAAATTTTGCTGATAAAAGTCTCGATAAAAGTCTTCCATTAAGCACAGCAATCGTTCTCCTAAGCGCAATAAACGGTCATATAATCGCTCAGTATCCAATGATTGAGCAGGGGCGTCAAGCTCGATCCCCGTTTCTTGTTCTAGGTGGCTTAAAAGTTGCTGAATTTCTGTCCAAGGAGGTGTCAGATAAAAGTATTGAATACCAATCGGTAAAATATAAACTGTTTCATCTCGTTTTGCTTTCTTTAAATCATCTACACACCAAAAACTCAATTGAGAAATACCGGGTTCAAGAGGACTGACAATTTCATTATGACCGTTGGTTGCACCTTCGGGAGCGGCGGCCATGGGTAGATGTCCATTGCTAAATAAACGCCGGGCTGATTTTAAGCCAATTAAGTCGCTTTTTCCTCGTTGAATCGGTGTTCCGCCTAATTTGGCATAAAGCCAACCCACGGTTGAGCCAGCCCAAAGGGGAATACCCCTATCGTAGATAAAATGGGCATGAAGTGGCTTATTAAGGTAAATTTTTTCTTTTTTGGCGACTTTAGGCAAAATTTTCCAAAGGAGATACGCCATACAATAGGGATCATTCACATTGGGGTGACGAAAAGCCAATAAGAAGCGGTTTTTTCCGATTTGAAAGTTTTGATACAACTGAGCAAGGGTTTTGACATTTTCGGCTTCAATAGTGACGATATTTGTTTGCCACTGCAACCATAGGGGTAAAACGGCTTTTGTTGTCTGAAAAACAAGGGAATTGAAGTCAGGAGGAATAAATTCTAGGGGGGGTTGAGCGCGAGTCATGGTTAGACGAATTACTGTAAAACGGGTAACAGATTACTGTTTAAGGATATCACCTTAATTACGGCGTCCAGATTGAGTGCGCCATAGATATGGGGAAAGGGCGTCTGAGGTGACCGGGTAACATCGGCAGGGGTTTGAGGATGAATTGGAGCTTCCCAACGAATTTCTGCTTTAATTCGTTCAGAATCAAGGAAAAGTAAGCATAAATTTGGTTTATCCCGATAAAATTGACGGAACACCCAAGGGACTTGTTCTGCGGTAGAAGCATGAATAAATCCTGCTGTTTTTAGGGATATGGGCTTATATTCTCCTAAATTTTGGGCTAAATGCCACTGAGTTTCTGTGGTAATGTGAAAAAGTTTCAAATTTAATTGATTGGGAAGGCAAAAAAAAATTACGAATAAAGCGTTAATAGTAAAGTGTTATTTCTTTAATTATTAACTTTACACTATACACTATCAACAAAAAGGGCTATTTTCTGATATATTCTGGAGCAGACTCTCCCAGAGAGCGAGAGGAGGGTGCCATCTTACGAAAGAGATAGAAACCAAAGACTAACCAAAAAATTAATAATCCTGCCGTTAGGATTAAGATAGACGTTGCGCCAAATTCCTTTATCAAAGCAGGAGCGGCGGCGGTAAATAGCCCTCCCCCCACAATTGGCTCAAAAAAGAGTTGTTTATAAGCAAAGCTTTCAAATGCGCCCGTTTGATTATCCGGATCAACCATCCGAATTAATAAAATTCCTGTAGCCGTGACCCCCATTGATTGTCCCATATCACCGATGCCTCGTTCAAACCAATAGGAAGGCAATAAACGAGGGGCTAACAGGAGGAACGCGCCTACGTTCCAAATAATTCCTGTAAGAGAAATCAGGAGGAAGGGAACAAGATTCTTGCCGAGGATAGACAAGGAAATGGAGGCTAAAGCCGTGACGATTACAATATCTAGGGCTAATCCCGCAATATGATTTTGGAGGGGACGCATAATTAAAGGACTAATCCGCAAACGCTTGGCGAGGAGTTGCACGATAATTCCCCCGATCAAAGCCATAGGGAAGAGGGGGACATAATCAATCAGTTTAAATCCGGTTTGTCCCCAAGTGAGAAATTCAATGCGCTTTAGCACTTCTAAAATCAGCCACCCTATGCCAACGGCTAAAGCCACAAAACCAAAATTCAGGGATAAAGGATCGATTAGAAGATTTCGCATTAATCTGGCTCTAATTCGCCGCGTATCGGCATCTTCTTGATGAATGAAGCCCAGTTCATCCTCTTCTCCTGAGGGAGGGGCTTCTTGATAGGCAATATAGCCTTTGCGTCGTCCCCAATTAGCTAAAATGGTTCCAGCGATAATCCCAGAGACAATGCCTACTGTGGCTAATCCTAAGGCCATATCGGCCCCTTCGGGAAACCCCAATTCGGTCAAGGTTTCTCCCATGCCGGCCGCTGTACCATGTCCTCCTTCAAATGTAATTTCAATTAATGCCCCTGCTATCGGATTTAAGCCAAAAATAGGGGTTAAGACAAACATAGTGAGTAAAATTCCGATGACATATTGTCCCCATGCCAAAGATTGCCCAAAAGCAACTTGTGGAGCGGCTTTACGCCAGATGTCTCTAGGACTAGGAATGATCTCACCGAGAAAAAGAGCGGCAAACACCACGTTGATGAAGATGCCGGGAGACTGTTGCCAAACTGTGCGCATGGCTTCAGGAAAAAGTCCATTTTCGGCAATAAATGTGCCATCATAACCTAAAGAGATAGCGATCGCCCCTAAGATCTGAGGGCCAAGCAGTAAGGCGATACCGCCAGCAATGATGGACGAAGGAAGATAAATTCGTTGAAAAAAGCCTATTTTGTGCTTAAGCCAACGTCCTACCAGCAACAGAATGGCGACGATGGTAAAAGCAAAGAAAACGTCTTTTAAATTAAACATCCTTATTTCACCTGAGAATTTTGTATTTCATAACACAGAGATCAGTATTATTCAGTAACAGCGGTTACTCCCTCAGACTGTTGAATAGAGAAAAACATTTGTGAAGATAAAGAACAAGATAACTGATTAATTTGTGCTTATACCATTAATTATTGTCAATAGTATCATTTTTTTACTGTTTTCAATGATTTAAATCTTTAGAAGTGTTTGAGCTTTTGAGATATTTTTCGGGAAAACTGAGATTGAGATTGAGGTTTCTCCATAGAATACTTAGTCAAAATTACCGATCTGATTTGCCCTCAAGGGATGACGAACCCAAAAATCTGGGCTAATTTTGATAAAGATGTCCTCTCTCTTCATCCCAAAGATGGAAGACATTTGGAAGAATCATCTCGGTTCTGCAACTTGCCTCTAAGATTTAAGAGGAACAATCCTACCCCTATTCAGTTTTGTTTGGTAAAGGCCGTAACTGTGATTATTACTCATCAGCTGTCTAAAGACTTTTCATCAGATGGGGTTATCTTCCCTCATTCAGCCACAAATATGGGTAACGAAAGGGTTCATCCTTCCGTTTATAGTCCCGTGAAGCGTTTGATTGATATAATAGGTGCTTTGGTTGGATTGTCCCTTACCATCTGTCTAATCATTCCCATTGCGATCGCTATGCTGTGGGATGACCCAGGTCCGTTATTCTATTCTCAGATCCGTTGTGGCTTAAAGGGAAAGTCCTTTCGCTTATGGAAATTTCGTTCCATGATTATTCAGGCAGAACAACAAAAGCATTTAGTTAAAAACGAAGTTAAAGGTCAATTTTTTAAAAATACAAATGATCCTAGAATTACTTGCCTAGGTAAGTTCTTAAGAAGCACCAGTTTAGATGAATTTCCTCAATTTCTGAATGTTTTAATGGGAGATATGAGTTTGGTTGGCACTCGTCCGCCGACCCCCGATGAAGTTACATTGTATGAACCTCATCACTACCAACGGCTTAAAGTCAAACCGGGCATTACAGGAGAATGGCAAGTGAGAGGACGGTCTAAAATTAAAGATTTTGAGGAAGTTATCCAATTAGATTTAGGATATCAGCAAAAATGGTCAATCTGGTATGATTTGAAGTTGATGATAACGACGATCATCATTGTTTTCAATCGCAGGGGGGCATGTTAAATAACGAATAAAAAACAAAATATAAAGAACTTTCTTTAATATTGCTTAATTTCTAATTCTTTTTTTTGATTTCAAAAAGATACTCTTAAATTAAGAGGATTTATTTTTGCATTAATTGTTGATTCATTGGGAAGGAAAGACCCATTATTTTTAAGCGAGCGTCGGAAGCGTCCAAAAATATCAGTAATGCTCCTCGTTAAGGTTGAGATTTTAACTTTTTTTCAAAGGATTTACGCCATGAATCCGATAACGCTTCAATTTCTAATACCTGCTTAATGCCTTCTATATTATGGGACTCAAAGTAAAGCAAGCGAAAGGCTTGATAGACAGTAATTTGCTGAGAATCTAAAATCATACGCTCAATTTTGTTTCCTTTTTCGACCCATCCTTCTTGTAAAACTTTGGCATAAAATCCCGTTTTACCACTGTCAAGAAATTGCTTAGGGAAATTTGGTTTTTCGAGACGAATTCCTAATTTATAACAAGGAATGCGGGGTTGAGTGACTTGAATGACAGCCTCTCCCACTTGAAAAGTATCGCCGATATGGACATGAGCGTCTAACAGTCCTTCGACCGTAAAATTTTCGCCAAATTGTCCCAAAGGGAGGGTATTTTGTCCTAAGATTGCTTGCCAATAGGGATAATTATCGTAGGAATAAAGATACACGGCTTTATCTATGCCACCATGATTGTCTAAATCTGCTTGACCGTCGCCTTCTAAGTTTAATGCTCTCAGCATAATTTTACCCTCAACAGGCGTTTTAAAAATGCCCGTTGTTGTGGTTTTCTTTTGATAAGAAACGTTTTGGGGAAGTCCGACATTAACAGAAAGCAGTTTCATCAGCCTTGACCTTGAAAGAGGGTTAAAATAATTATAAAGGTTATGTAGCATTTGAGAAACTATCAAAAACGCACAATTTCAGCCTTAAACCTTCCTTGAATTGGCTGGACTTTCTTCAAGTTATTGTCGCTTTGTCCTCTCCCCATTTCGTAACGTGTCAACCTTCGCTGAAAAATCGAATACTAACTTGCAAACCGTGTATAGTACACTGAAAAGAAGGCTTGAGACTGTTTTCAAAGTTACGAAAGCGCGAGCCATCCCCGTTCGACAGGATAAATAGGCTTAATTTAAGCATTTTCATCTAAATATTTAATATCCAAAATCGAACACTAACTCAATTAGATAGCCCTTTTCTACTGACGACTGATACTCCCTATGTTAATGACTGAATCCCTATCCCCCCCTACAGGCAGACAATATTTGCCACAAATAGAGAATAATCAAGTATTGCCTTCAGTTAATCAACAATTATTACCTCTTACCGCTAAATTAAACCAAAAGAATCACTTAGAAATCGGTGGATGTGAAGTTACCACCCTTGTCAAACAATACGGCTCTGCTTTGTATATTCTAGATGAATTTACCCTGCGTACCGCCTGTCGTCAGTATCAAGACGCATTTAAGACCTATTATCCGGCCGAAAGTCTGATTATCTACGCTTCAAAAGCTTGGAGTTGCCTCGCCGTCTGTGGCGTCATTGCCAGCGAAGGATTGGGGTTTGATGTGGTATCGGGGGGAGAACTCTACACCACCCTAACCGCCTTAGAAAAAATGGGTTGGACAAAGGAACAGTCTGCCCAAAAGATTTATTTTCATGGCAATAACAAATCCTTCAGTGAGTTAACCTACGCTGTTGAAGTGGGATGTCGCATTATTGTTGATAATTGGCGAGAATTAGAAACCCTTGCTAAAATTCCTACCTCTCAACCCATTCCTATTTTGCTCCGGCTCACTCCCGGTATTGAATGTCATACCCACGAATATATCCGCACAGGTAGTCTAGACAGTAAATTTGGCTTTGATCCTCAACAAATCGAAGCGGTATTCACTTTTGTCAGTCAACAAGCGAATTTGCACTGCTTAGGGCTTCATGCTCATATTGGCTCACAGATTTTTGAACGTCAACCCCATCAAGATCTTGCTTTCGTCCTCGTTGATTGGCTCAAAAAAGCGCAGACTTACGGCTTAATCATTAAAGAACTCAATATTGGAGGTGGATTAGGCATTTGCTACACCGAAAACGATGATCCACCGACGATTGAGGAATGGGTAAAAGCCGCCGCCCAATCGGTGGTTAAAGCGTGTCAAGCGCAGAATCTTCCCCTGCCCAAATTGATTGCCGAACCGGGGCGATCGCTCATTGCTAATGCCTGTGTTACCGCTTATACTGTTGGTTCTAAGAAAGTTGTTCCCAATTTGCGGACTTATATTGCCGTTGATGGTGGAATGTCCGATAATCCCCGTCCGATTACCTATCAATCCGTTTATCGAGCCGTGATTGCCAATCGCATGAACGAATCGGCTAGCGAAACCGTCACTATTGCAGGGAAACATTGTGAATCTGGGGACATTCTAGTCAAAGATATTCAGTTGCCTGAAACTCAAGCAGGGGATATTCTGGTAGTGTTAGACACCGGTGCCTATAACTATAGTATGGCCTCCAACTACAATCGACTCCCACGGCCAGCGGCCGTCTTAGTCAACGAAGGAGAGGCAAACCTCATCATTGAGCGAGAATCTTACGAGGATTTGATCCGTCAAGATCGCTTCCCCCAAAGACTTTTACCCTCCGTCTGACCGAATCCACTCCCTATCTATTGAATGAATAACCTCCCATGTCGGGTACGATTACTGGGCTTCCAGAATGGCTGATTCGTAGTCTAGATATTGGTCTTGTCTTTATCTTGGCCTATACCATGCTCCTCATCACTGGGGAGCGTCGTACCTTATGGATGGTCAGGGGATTGATTGTCTTAATGTTGGCTTCTGTCCTCAGCGAAACTCTAAACTTAACCTTATTAAACTTTGTCTTAGATAAACTTGTCTTAGGGGCTGCCGTCGCCATGGCAGTGATTTTTCAGTCAGAATTCCGCCGTTTTCTCGAATTATTAGGGCAAGGCAATCTTTTGCAACTGTTTCAACCCCAGCGACCGACTCCTAAGCCGAATAGTGTAATTGATGAAATTGTAGATGCTGTCAGAGAACTCTCACAAAATCGGACTGGGGCTTTAATGGTGATCGAAACCTTTAATAGTGTGGAAGTGTCATGCTTTGTGAATCGGGGTGTCATTTTGAATGGAGAGGTTTCCAAAGAATTGTTACAGACGATTTTTCAGCCCAAAACGCTTCTTCATGATGGTGCAGTCTTTATTCGCGGCTCTCGTATTATTTCAGCCGGTGTAATCTTACCGCTTTCGGAGCGTACCGCCTCTCGACAACTAGGCACTCGCCACCGCGCTGCCATGGGTATTACCGAACGAGTTGATCATTGTCTTTGTGTTGTGGTTTCTGAAGAAACGGGGTCAATTTCTCTAGCAGAAAGGGGAAATCTAAATCGTCCCCTCACTAGCAGTAAACTAAAAGAGTTATTAGAGAACAAATTTGCCCCGTTAATGGAACGAGAAACCGTTGCCCCCGGTTGGGGAATCCTAAGCCGTACCATTGGTCGACAACGTTTCCCTTGGTGGCCGTTCTCTGATCTTCCCTCATCCCACTCGCAAGAAACGAAAAAATGACTGCTCAACCCATTGCCTTACAAGCGTTACCCACTGATATTGATCAACAGCGTGTACCTCAGCATATCGCCGTCATTATGGATGGTAATGGTCGATGGGCAAAAAAACGAGGATTACCCCGTATTATGGGGCATCAGCGGGGCGTAGATACGCTCAAAGACCTATTGCGCTGTTGTCGGGATTGGGGCATTCCGGCTTTAACGGCCTATGCTTTCTCAACGGAAAATTGGGGTCGTCCCCTTGAAGAAGTGGAATTCTTAATGACTTTGTTTGAGCGGGTCTTACGACGGGAATTAAAGGAAATGATGGCAGAAAATGTCAAAATTCGTTTTGTGGGCAACTTAGCGGCTTTACCGGACTCTCTACAAGCGGAAATTCAACGTTCAATGGCCGATACAGAACCCAATCGCGGGATTCAATTTACCGTAGCCACCAATTATGGCGGCAGACAGGAAATTCTAAATGCTTGTCGGATGATTGCCCAAAAAGTGGCAGAAGGACAATTTAAACCGGAAGAAATCAACGAATCGGTCTTCGAACATCATCTTTATACTGCTGGATTAACTCATCCTGACCTCTTAATTCGGACTAGTGGGGAGATGAGGGTGAGTAATTTTCTACTCTGGCAAATTGCCTATGCCGAACTGTATGTGACGGAAACCCTTTGGCCGGATTTTGGTCGCACAGAATTGCATCAAGCCTTACTCGCTTATCAACGGCGGGAACGACGTTTTGGCAAAATCTAACCTTATTCTTGAAAATTACCTAGTCATTTCGTCATTTGTCCTTTATAGTATATCTTCAAGTATATTTAATATTAAGCAATGTTAACGACTCGCCAAGACATCCTCAATGTGACCCAAATTATTCCCGCCCTCTCTGAAGCCAAGCAACTGGAAGAATCTCGGAAACAAGAGGTGCAACTTCTTATTGAAAACCTGTTTGAACGAGAAGAGGCCACCATTAAAATGATCCTCGATTGTCTGTATGATATTGGGGCAACTAATCTGATTAATCAAAAAATTTCTCTCCCCATTGCCAATCGCATGGCCAAAAAAGTGGCTAAATTGTCGAAGGGGGGAATCCGTATTATTATCTTTAATTATGTGAGAAAAAAATGGGTTTTATCGGGATTTATCACCAACTTCCTACTGAGAAAATTGAAAGCTACTCTTAAATAAAACCTCTTGAAAAATCCCTCTTATATTCTGCAATCAAGCAGATAAACGGGTCTCTAAATTTGATAAATCTCATCTAATTCTCCCTGCCTCAAAGGAATAGTGGGGGAAGTATCCCAGCCGTTGTCCTCATCATCCCCAAGGAATTCTTCCTTAATATAAGGCATCAGCAGTTCACCATGAGTTAGACCAGACAGTTGATGTATTAAAAAGTTTAAAGACCATTCTAAATAACACAGTAACCCGATATTTTCTGGGGAATTGAATAATACTAAATTATTCCGTAAATGGGAAAGAGAAATGTGCATTTTAATAAGAAACGAGAGCAGTGATAATTAGCCGATAGGAAGGTGATTTCAATTACGATGCTTTCCTTAGACTTGATGCGGTATATATTGAAATTGATGGTAGGAGTGCAAAGTTTGCGCTCAAAAGTGTATGATATTAACTCGCAATTTGCGATCATTTTGTCAGGTTGCTAATTTTGAGGAAAATTTTGTAGAATGTAGAATGACGTGAGGTTCAAGCAACAATTGTATTATAAAAATAATGCCCTCTCAAGAAACAGACATTATCGTTATTGGTAGCGGCATCGGCGGACTCTGTTGTGCGGCTTTACTGGCAAAATATGGTTTTTCTGTGGTTGTTTGCGAAAGTCACACTATTGCTGGAGGTGCGGCTCACGGATTTGAACGAAATGGCTTTATTTTTGACTCTGGTCCCTCGCTTTATTCCGGTTTATCCTACAGTCCATCCCCTAACCCTCTTAGACAGGTTTTAGATGCCATTGATGAAGATGTCGCTTGGGTGAATTACGACACATGGGGCTGTCGTCTGCCGGAAGGAAATTTCAATACATCTATTGGTGCTGATCAATTTTGTGAAATCTTGGCGCAATTAAGGGGACAAGAAGCAGTTAAACAGTGGCGAAAATTACAAAAGATCATGAAACCCTATGCAGATGCGGTTTATGCTCTGCCGACCTCTGCTGTTCGTCTAGATGCTTGGGCAGGATTAACGATGGGTCGTTTTTTGCCCACTCTCTTACGTCATGGATTCAGTATTGCTCAATTAACGGGCGATTTTGCTCAAATCATGGATAATGTCATTAGTGACCCCTTTGTTCGTCATTGGTTAGATTTACTCTGTTTTTTGCTGTCTGGTTTACCGGCGGAAGGGACAAGTGCCGCAGAGATGGCTTTTATGTTTGGCGATTGGTACCGTCCCAATGTAACGCTAGACTATCCTATTGGAGGCAGTCGGGCTTTAGTCGATGCTTTAGTCAGAGGGATTGAGAAAAATCAGGGAAAATTTCTTTTAAATGCCCATGTTGAGCAAATTCTGCTCGAAAATAATCAAGCAGTTGGGGTTCAACTTTGTAACCAAACCGTCATCAAAGCTCGTAAAGCCGTTGTTTCTAATGCTTCTATTGGGGACACTTTGAAGATACTGCCCGAAACTTCTATCACCCAATCTTTTAAGCAAGCACGCGGAAAAATGCCCCTTTGCCATAGTTTTATGCACCTACACTTGGGACTTGATGGGCAAAATTTACCCTCAGACTTGGCTTGTCATTACATAGTAGTCAATGATTGGCAAAAACCAATTAATGCGCCACAAAATGTGGTTGTTCTTTCGATTCCTTCCTTAATTGACCCTTCTCTCGCTCCTGCGGGTAAACAAACCCTTCATGTTTATACCCCTGCCAACGAACCTTATGAACTGTGGCAAGGCATACAGCGAAATAGTGCAGAATATCAGCAATTAAAGCAAGAAAGAGCCGAAATTATGTGGAAAGGTTTAGAACGGATTATCCCTGATATTCGGTCTCGTTGTGAGGTTACCCTTGTCGGAACACCCCTAACCCATGAACGCTTTTTACGACGACATCGAGGCAGTTATGGCGGGGCAATTTGGGCAGGAGAAGCGGTATTTCCGTCTTCAGCCACTTCTATCCCCCGTTTATGGTGTTGTGGGGATTCTACCTTCCCTGGTATCGGTCTTCCTGCCGTTGCCGCCAGTGGCATGATTACCGCCAATACGTTGGCCTCTCCTTGGCAACATTTGGCTTTATTTTGAGATCTATGATTTAATGAGCATGATGGGGTTATTGTAAGCCCTTTATCCATCCCAACTTAATTGACGAAACTTTATATACTACTCACCAATAACAAACCTATTTAAACTTTAGTCAGGTAAATGGGTCTCTAAACGTGAAGATGCCCGACAAAAATTGAGCTAAAATGCCCACAACGGTTGCGTTGAGTTGTTTCCTATGGTTTGCATCGTTTGCCATGTTCTTTTATTCGTCCCTTATTTTTTTAGTCTCATTGAGGTGGCTATCTTCGCTGATTATCGTCATTTTGCTGAGTTTACTAGGAAATTTTTGCTATTTTATGAGCTTTGCACAGGGACAAACCCTATCTGACTCGCCAGAATGGACTGATTTCCCTGTTTCTCCTCCACCCATCCCTGAAGAAATTCCTGAGATTCCCGATACGATTATTATTCAAAGCTTTCAGTTTGAGGGAAATACGGCTTTTTCCAGCGAAGAATTAGCCGGCGTGATTCAAAATTATACCAATCGTCCTATTTCTTTTTCTGAACTCTTACAGGCTCGTTTTGATATTACTCAATATTATATTAGTAAAGGTTATCTCACCTCTGGGGCTTATATTCCGCCTCAAGCCATTAAAAAAGGGAAAGTAACCATTGCCATTGTTGAAGGAACACTCAGCAAAATTCAAGTCGAAGTTGAAGGAAAACTCAATCCTAATTATATTCGCTCACGCATTGCGATCGCTACCACTCCTCCTCTTAATGTGCCACGTCTCCTCAAATCGTTACAATTATTGCAATTGGATCCTTTAATTAAAAGTATTTCCGCCGATTTATCGACAGGAATTCAACCAGGCGAAAGTATTCTTAATGTAACGGCAGTAACCGCCAATTCTTTTCATTTTAAAATTTTACTCGATAATGGACGCAATCCTCAAGTAGGCAGTTTCCGACGGGGTGCAGAAATTCGCGATGATAACTTTGGGGGGTTAGGGGATAGTCTGCAAGCCAGTTACCGCAATACCGATGGCAGCGATGATATTGAAGTGTCTTATAATATTCCTGTCAATGCGCGGAACGGCCAAGTTGATTTGAATTTTCGGAATTTAACAGGGAAAATCGTC
The DNA here is from genome assembly GCA_041746575.1 of Microcystaceae cyanobacterium. GTDB lineage: Bacteria > Cyanobacteriota > Cyanobacteriia > Cyanobacteriales > Microcystaceae > JBGTGT01. The sequence continues at coordinate 41,667 of JBGTGT010000098.1, read as the reverse complement.
GAAAAACCCTTTAATGTTCTGGATTTGTCCTCGGATTATCAAAAATACGCGCTGAGTTTCCAGCAACCTGTTTGGCAATCCCCGAATAAAGACCTTGTTCTCGGCATTACCTTTGATTACCAATCGAATTATACCCGCACTCCCCTTTTTCCAATCACTTCTCCCGGCTCAGATGCGGCGGGATACACTCGTGCTACCACAATTCGCTTTTTTCAAGAATGGACACAACGGGAGGAACAACAGGTGATTGCTGTCCGTTCTGAGTTCAATCAAGGCATAGATGCCCTTGGCACCACAGTTCCCTTTGATATTCGCTTAAATCCTGATGCGCCTAACTCAACAGCCTTTTTTTGGCGCGGACAAGCTCAATGGGTGCGTTCCCTTGCGCCAGAAATGTTGTTTATCCTCAGAGGAGACTTACAGTTAGCAAATAGTCCGATTGTTCCCCTTGAACAATTTGCGTTGGGAGGGTTGGGAAGTGTTATCGGTTATCGTCAAAATACCCTTTTAACGGATAATGGTTTTTTTGCGGAGGCAGAACTGCGGATTCCTTTATATACCAACCTCGAACAACAAGTGGCTTTTCATCTGATTCCCTTTGTTGATTTTGGCACGGGTTGGAATAATGGTGACTTCACCCCTAGCATTAATACCTTAGCGTCGGTTGGTCTGGGTCTGCAATGGCGATACCGAAATGCCTTTAGTGCTAGATTAGATTTTGGTATTCCTCTTGGCAGAGTCCCCTTTGAAGGGAACACATGGCAAGATAAGGGTATCGTATTTACAGTGATTATGGGTCCCTAACGCTTGAAAATACAAAAATCACAAAAATTCCCCTTATTCAATCTTAATATACACTTATGACCTACTATAACCCCGAACAAATCGCCCAAATTAAAGATGTTGGCAATTACTTACAACAGCAACGCCTCGCTCATTCTTTAACTTTAGAAAATGTGGCTGAAAGAACTTTTATTAGTCATACCGTCTTGCGGGCATTGGAAGAGGGAAATACAGATGAACTGCCCGAAAAAATTTATGTGCAAGGGTTTATTCGTCGTTACGCCGATTTATTGGGCATTGATGGCGCAGAACTGGCGAAAACCCTCAGCGAAATTCCAGACACGCTTCCCCCCAATTCTAAGAAACATCTCTCTCTACAAAAAGAACAACTATCTAACAATAATTCCACCCAAACCTTAACGCCACCCCCAACGACTCCCCTTTATACAAGTCGCTCTGCAGGGCAAAAATCAGGAGGAATGAGCAAATTTTTACCTTTTTTATTAATTGTACTAGCGGCTCTTAGCGGTTTAGCGGGTTATCTCTATATGCGTCGTCCTGTACCTGAAACTGTTGTTGAGGTTGAACCCTCACCTTTGATTGAACCCTCTCCTGTGATTGCTTCTCCTTCTCCTCTGCCGTCACCGACGCTTTCTCCATCTCCTTCTCCTCTGAAAAAGGATAGTCCTCTTACTCTATCGGTACAAATTACGGAACGGGCATGGGTAAGAGTTACGGCGGACGGGAAAACGGTCTATGAAGGGATTTTACTGCCAGGTGACCAACAAAAATGGACAGGAAAAGAAGAAATTCGTCTGTTGGCGGGGAATGCAGGGGGTGTGAAGATATCTCTTAATGAAGAACCTTTTGAACAGCTTGGCCAATCAGGGGAGGTTAAAACAGTTAATCTCAAGGCAGAAACGTTGAACAGTGAACCATAATGCACGGCAAACCCAACCTTTTTGAGGCGCGTTGGGGTGTAAATATTTCGTGGGTACATTTAGATGTAATATACAATGTGTTTAAATAACCATAATTCCGTAATTCCGTAATTCCGTAGGGGCGCAAGGCTTGCGCCCAAAAGCCCAAAAGTGTACATTAGCGTCATCCCATTTCATGATTAATCAAACGGATTTAATATGAATATTTTTGGGGGGATGAACATTGTGTGGGTACATTCAGATGTAATATACAATGCGTTTAAATAACCATAATTCCATAATTCCGTAATTCCGTAGGGGCGCAAGGCTTGCGCCCAAAAGTGTATATTGGCGTCATCCCATTTCATGATTAATCAAACGGATTTAATATGAATATTTTTGGGGTGTGAACATTTCGTGGACATTTTGGGGGTGTCAATATTTCGTGGACATTTTGGGGGTGTGAACATTTCGTGGACGTTTGGGGGTGTGAATTTTGGGGGGCGTCAATTTTTTTTGAGAGAGAGGGCTTACGCCCCTACGTAAACTGAATTTGGATTCCGCTTCTTTATCCTAATCCCCAAAAATTTTTGCTGGGGGTGATATCAAACTGAATCGATGTGGGTATGTTGATGCTAGAAAGAAAAAAACAAACCCCTACCGCAAGGAAAAAAATCAATTATGAACGCTAAATTCCAACTCAACCTTCTCAACCAACTCTCCAACAAAAAAGCTAACAAAGGTTTCACCTTAATTGAATTATTAGTTGTTGTTATTATCATTGGGGTATTAGCCGCGATCGCTCTTCCTAACCTCCTCGGACAAGTCGGTAAAGCACGGGAATCTGAAGCAAAATCTCAAGTGGGTGCAGTTAACCGCGCACAACAAGCCTACTACACTGAATATACCACCTTCGCAAATGATGCGGCTTCTTTAGAAGTTCCCTTAGAAAAGGGCAAATACTATGATTATACGATGCCTGCTCTAGGGGTCATCTTAGCAGACGATGCTGCTAACAGTAAAAATGGCACAAGAGACTTTCTCGGAGGTGTTTCCTACAACACTGGCACCCGGGCGTTTTCTACTGTTGTTTGTCGGGGCGATAAAGATGCCACTCTCGCGGCATCTAACGTCAAAGACTACGGTGAACAAGCTACTAATAATGTTGATTGCGGCAATAACACAACAGCTGTCAAATAATCCGTTGGGCATGGCTTAGTATCGCTCGTACGGGAATAAAGACAATAAATGGGTGGGGTGGTTGATTCACTTCACCTTTTTTATTTCGTACGGGCGTAAGGCTTACGCCCCTAAATGTATTGATTACGCCCGTGAATGTGGGGTTATTGCATTGCCAATCACAATTTTATGGGCGCAAGCAAGGGCGCAAGCATTGCGCCCCTACGGTTGATCGTGTCGTGTATTCCTTTCCTACTAATATTTTATTAATAACCATCCGTCCTATCATAATCGTCGTTCAATTCGTCTCCAGAATTATGATTATTCTCAAAAGGGTATGTATTTCATAACCCTTTGTACTTACCAGAAACAATGTATATTTGGGGAAATTGATGGGGGCAAAATGATTTTAAATCAAGTGGGTAAATTGGTTAAAAATGAATGGTTGAAGTCTGTAGATATACGTCAAGAAATTGAATTGGATGAATGGGTGATTATGCCGAATCATTTACATGGGATTGTGATCATTCTCCCAGTGGATGCAAGCCTTGCGCCCCTGCAGAAAACGGGGGTAGCAATACGGAAACCGAAGTCTTTGTCGTCGTTTGTGGCGGGTTTTAAAGCATCGGTGACAAAGAAGATTAAGCGAATTTGTGGGGATGAAAAGCCGTTGGTTTGGCAACGTAATTATTACGAAACAGTGATACGCAACGAACAACAATTAAATCGAATTCGGCAATATATTGATCATAATCCTTTGCGATGGCAAGATGATCCCCAAAAGCCATCTATTCGCTCTTCTGGCTGTTTGATTGATTTCTTATTTTAAACCCAATATATTCCCCCTGTCGGGGCGAAAGGCTTGCGCCCAAGTAATTATTGCTTGCTCAAGAAGCAACTCGTTTTGAGCTGTAAAGCACAAAGATTTGAGCAAAAAGCCGATAATTCATGAGCATCTCAGTTGAATCGTTGTTTTGAGCAATTGTCCCAAAATCCTGAGCAACATCCTAATATTAAATCCTTAAAAGGTTCGTTAGCAGGAAAATTTCGCTATCGGGTTGGAAACTGGCAAGTTGTGTTTAAAATTGATGAACAAGCTAAAAGAGTTACCATTTGATTGATTGCCTCTCGTGGCGAAGTGTACCAATTATTTTAACCCAGACTTAAATAATTCTTTAAAATCTGCGCCGCTTCCTGAATCCTAAGACACAATGGAAAGTTAGTACAAGGGGAAAGTGTCCCCTTCTGTCATCCTATCCCTATTTCTCTGATAAGGTTCATTAAATGATGAAAAATAGCCAAACTCCCGAAAAACAAGGCTTATACAATCCCCAATATGAACATGATGCCTGTGGTGTCGGTTTTATCGTACATCAAAAAGGACAGAAATCCCATGATATTATTGAACAAGCATTAACGATTCTCGTTAACCTAGAACATCGCGGTGCGTGTGGCTGTGAGGTCAATACAGGAGACGGAGCTGGGATTTTAATGCAAATTCCCCATAAATTCCTCAAAAAGGTCACTTCAGAACTAAATATTACTCTTCCTGAACCCGAAGAATATGGCGTTGGGATGGTTTACGGTTCACCCAATGCAGAAGAAAGAGCAGAAGGACGGCGTATTTTTGAGAAGGTTGCCGCAAAAGAGGGACAGACTGTCTTGGGGTGGCGCAATATTCCTACTGATGACTCAACATTGGGGAATACGTCTAAATCCAGTGAACCCTTTATGCAACAGGTGTTTATTGCCCGAAATCCTGCCTTGAAAGACGATTTAGCCTTTGAAAGAAAGCTTTATGTCATTCGCAAGCAAGCTCACGTCGCGATTCGTGTGCCTGAAGTGGATAGTTACTGGTATATGTCCAGTTTATCAGGTCGTACGATGGTCTATAAAGGAATGCTGACTACCGCACAAGTTGGGGATTATTATCCAGAATTGCATGATCCAGACATGGAAAGCGCGCTAGGCTTGGTTCATTCTCGTTTTAGTACCAATACCTTCCCCAGTTGGGAACGTTCTCATCCTTATCGCTACATTGCTCATAATGGTGAAATCAATACCTTGCGAGGTAATATTAACTGGATGCACGCGCGTCAAGCGTTATTTCACTCTGACGTGTTTGGGGATGACTTAGCAAAAGTGCAACCGGTGATTAATATTGAGGGCAGTGACTCGACTATTTTTGATAATGCCTTAGAATTACTGGCTTTGTCGGGCTATTCTTTACCTCACGCCGTTATGATGATGATTCCTGAACCTTGGGCAAATCATGAATCGATGAGTGACGAGAAAAAGGCGTTCTATGAGTATCATTCCTGTTTGATGGAACCGTGGGATGGTCCTGCCTCTATTGCCTTTACGGATGGTACGATGATGGGGGCTGTCTTAGATCGGAATGGGTTGCGTCCGTCGCGCTATTATGTCACTAAAGATGATCTAGTGATAATGGCATCAGAGGCGGGGGTTTTGCCGATTGAACCTGAAAGAGTGGCATTTAAGGGACGATTACAACCCGGACGGATGTTTTTGGTTAATATGGAGGAAGGCCGCATCATTGCCGATGAAGAAATTAAGCAGAAAATTGTTACCGAAAAGCCTTACCGTCAGTGGTTGAAGGAAAATCTGGTGAATTTGGCGGATTTACCCACACCTGAACCCAAAATAGAAACGGTTGACATTAATAAACTGTCTTCAATTATCCAACAACAAACCGCCTTTGGTTATACCTTTGAAGAGTTGCAATTGCTTTTAACCCCGATGGCACGGGATGGAGTAGAGGCAACAGGCGCAATGGGAACAGATACCCCGTTAGCGGTACTTTCTGAGCGTTCTAAGCTTCTTTATAACTATTTTCAGCAACTTTTTGCCCAAGTCACCAATCCTCCCATTGACCCGATTCGAGAAGAAATTGTCACTTCTGCCATTACAACGATAGGAGCAGAAAGCAACTTACTCGAACCGACTCCCAAGAGTTGTAACCTTATTAAGCTGAATACGCCTATTATCAGTAATGAAGAGTTGTCAAAGTTAAAAAATGTTTCCAAGGGCGATTTTAAATCTATCACCTTACCCATTCTCTTTAATCCAAAAGCAAAAGTCAAAGGATTAGAGTCTACGATGACTGCCCTTTACCAAAATGCCGATCAAGCGATCGCAGAGGGTTATAATATCATTATTCTCTCAGATCGGGATATTAACAAGGAAAATGCGGCGATTCCTGCCCTCTTAGCAATTGCAGGATTGCATCATCATCTCATTCGCAATGGCACTCGCACTAAGGTGGGTTTAGTTCTCGAATCGGGTGAACCGCGCGAAGTCCATCATTTTGCTGTCCTCTTAGGCTATGGTTGCGGTGCAATTAACCCTTACCTTGCCTTTGCAACGATGGATCAAATGATCCAAGAAGGATCAGTTTTGAATGTAGATCACAAAACCGCTTGTAAGAACTACATCAAAGCCGCCACCAAAGGTGTCATTAAGATTGCTTCTAAAATTGGCATTTCTACCTTGCAAAGCTACCGAGGCGCGCAGATTTTCGAGGCAATTGGCTTAAATAAATCTGTCGTGGATAAATACTTCTCTTGGACAGCTTCACGTATTGAAGGGTCAGATTTAGCCATAATTACTCAAGAAGCTATTCTACGTCATGAACACGCCTTCCCAGACCGTGAGGTTAACGGTCACACCCTCGATGTCGGGGGTGAATACAAATGGCGCAAGGATGGAGAGGAACATTTACTCAGTCCGCTTGCCATACATAGCTTACAACAGGCGACGCGAACGGGAGATTATGAACTCTATAAGAAATATGCAACGCAAATTAACGAACAAAACGAAAAATTCTTTACCTTACGGGGGTTATTGAGCTTTAAAGACCGTGAACCTATTCCTCTAGGGGAAGTTGAACCGATTGAAGCCATTATGAAGCGTTTTAAATCAGGAGCAATGAGTTATGGCTCAATTTCTCAGGAAGCTCACGAATCTCTAGCGATTGCGATGAACCGAATTGGCGGTAAGTCTAATACGGGGGAAGGAGGAGAAGCTTCCGAACGCTATACTTGGACAAACGAAAACGGGGATTCTAAAAACAGTGCGATTAAACAGGTGGCATCGGGACGTTTTGGCGTAACCAGCCTTTATTTGTCCCAAGCAAAGGAATTACAGATTAAAATGGCACAAGGCGCAAAACCGGGTGAAGGCGGACAACTGCCCGGTCGGAAGGTGTATCCTTGGATTGCTAAGGTGCGTCATTCTACCCCCGGTGTCGGTTTAATTTCTCCCCCCCCTCACCACGACATTTACTCCATCGAAGACTTAGCCGAGTTAATTCACGATCTCAAAAATGCTAACCGAAATGCGCGAATTAACGTCAAATTAGTCTCAGAAGTTGGAGTTGGCACGATTGCGGCAGGGGTTGCTAAGGCACACGCTGATGTGGTGCTGATTTCAGGACATGATGGCGGTACAGGTGCGTCGCCTCAAACTTCGATCAAACACGCCGGATTACCGTGGGAATTAGGACTCGCCGAAACCCATCAAACCCTTGTGCTGAATAACTTGCGATCGCGTATTGTGGTTGAAACCGATGGACAACTCAAAACCGGCCGAGATATCGCCATTGCGGCTTTATTGGGTGCCGAAGAGTATGGTTTCTCTACTGCACCATTGGTCACGCTAGGGTGCATTATGATGCGTGTTTGCCACCTAAATACCTGCCCTGTCGGTGTAGCAACTCAAGATCCCGAATTACGGGCAAAATTCATGGGTGATCCTGCCTATACGGTCAACTTCATGAAGTTTATTGCCATGGAACTACGGGAAATTATGGCACAGCTAGGATTCCGTACCCTTAACGAGATGATAGGGCGTACCGATGTCCTAGAGCCAAAAAAAGCGATTTCTCATTGGAAAGCAAAAGGGGTTGACCTTTCTCCCATTCTCTATCAACCCGAAGTTGCGCCAGAAGTCGGACGTTATTGCCAAATTCCTCAAGATCACGGCTTAGCAAAATCCCTAGATATGACAGTTTTATTTGATTTATGCAAGCCAGCCATTGAAAATGGAGAGAAAGTTACGGCTACTTTACCCATTACGAATATTAACCGTGTTGTCGGCACCATTGTCGGTAACGAAATTACCAAACGCCATTGGGAAGGTTTGCCAGAAGATACCGTCCATTTACACTTCCAAGGTAGCGCAGGTCAAAGCTTCGGTGCTTTTATTCCCAAGGGAATGACATTGGAATTAGAAGGCGACGGCAATGATTACGTCGGAAAAGGCTTAAGCGGTGGGAAAATTATCGTTTATCCTCCCAAAGTCTCCAGTTTTATTCCTGAAGAGAATATTATCATCGGTAACGTGGCATTCTATGGAGCAACCGCTGGGGAAGCGTATATTTATGGCGTCGCAGGAGAACGCTTCTGTGTCCGTAATTCAGGGGTTAACGCTGTTGTCGAAGCAGTCGGTGACCATGCTTGCGAATACATGACGGGAGGTAACGTGGTGGTCTTAGGCGCAACCGGACGCAACTTTGGCGCAGGAATGAGCGGGGGTGTCGCTTATATCCTCGATGAAGCAGAAGACTTTGCCACCCGTTGTAACCAGCAAATGGCCGATATTGAACCCTTGGACGAGGAAGACCTCGATAAAGTCCGTCACATGATTGATAAACACCTTGAATACACCCAAAGTCAAAAGGCGGCTAAAGTCTTGGCTAATTGGAAAGACTATGTAGGTAAATTTGTCAAGGTCATGCCGCGTGATTACAAACGGGTGCTAGCTTGTCTCAAAAAAGCCCTAGAATCAGGTTTAAGTGGAGATGATGCGCTAACGGCTGCGTTTGAAGAAAATGCCCGTGATGTTGCCCGAATCGGCGGAAGTTAAGGGTTATTCTTAGGGTGGGTTTTCATTGCCCACCTTATTTACTCTGTTAATTCAGTCATTTTTGGTTAGACAGCATTGAAAATATTGTGCCAAATTTCCTGTCAAAATGACTTCAATCTGTTGCTCATTCTAATTTAATCCTCACCCTAATCTTGTCTCATAGGGAAGAACATCGATACTTATCCTCAAACGCTTCTTCGGAGATAAAGTACAATATCTCACAAGAGAATAATAAAAGCTCTCCTCATCCTTATCCCTAGCAATTTTATTTTTGTCAAATGACTCAAACTGTACCCGTTGCCAAAGGTTCTGCTTTTCGCCAAAGACTGGAATGGATCTTAGATCCCGTTGCTTATCTCCAGAAAAATCATCAGCAATATCCCGATCTCTTTATCACAAAATCAGTAGGCTTTGGCTATTCCCCCATATACGTTAGTCACCCTGAAGCACTACAACAAATATTGACCAATGATCGTCGGGAATTCAGTGCGCCCGGAGACATGAATGAAACTTTACGGCCAATTACGGGTGATTCTTCGCTTTTTCTGCTGAGTGGCGAACAACACAAACAAAGACGACAATTATTAGCTCCTCCCTTTCATGGAGAACGATTACTTTCCTATGGTCAGGCCATCCTAGACACTACAGAACAAGTTATGCGGGCAATTCCACCCCACCACGTTTTTGTCGGCCGTCGCCTCACCCAAAAGATCACCTTACAGGTAATTTTACAAGTCGTTTTTGGCATTTATGAAGGAGAAAGATATCAAAAAATCCAAAAAAACCTAACTGAAATGTTAGATTCCTTTGATTCCCCCTTAAACTCTGCTTTTTTACTGGTTCCGGCTTTACAGAAAGATTGGGGAGCTTGGAGTCCATGGGGACGCTTTCAGCGACAAAAACAGTCAATCGATGCTTTGATCTATGAAGAATTAGCAGAACGACGAAAAAATCTTGATCCTAATGCGACAGATATTTTGTCTCTCATGATGTCAGCCCGTTACGAAGACGGAAGTGCTATGAGTGACACCGAACTACGGGATGAATTAATGACCCTTCTGCTAGCCGGTCATGAAACCACCGCCACAGCGATCGCTTGGGCGTTATATTGGGTCTATCGTCAACCCGACGCTCAAAGCCGGTTGCTGGCCGAATTTCAATCTTTGGGCAATGATCCAGACCCTATGGAAATTGCAAAATTACCCTATTTAACCGCATTTTGCAACGAAACCTTACGATTAACGCCTGTTGCCATGCTCACCTTCCCTAGAGTGGCTCAGAAACCCGTGGAACTCTTGGGTTATTCCCTTGAGGCAGGAACGATTTTGTTAGGTTGTATGTTTCTAACCCATCGACGGCAAGATTTATATCCAAATCCCCAGCAATTTCGACCCGAACGGTTCTTAGAACGAAAATATTCTCCCTATGAATTTATCCCTTTTGGCAATGGCAGTCGTCGCTGTATTGGAGATACTTTAGCGCAATTTGAAATGAAATTAGCCCTTTTTCAGATTCTTTCTTATTACGACTTAGCCTTAGCTGAAACTAAACCCGAACGCTTACAACGACGAGGATTAACCCTGACCCCAGCCAGAGGGGTTAAATTGATCTTAAACGGGCGAAAAATCTCCCTTTCATCGTCGAGAGAAGTAGCAAGGATCTAAAAAAGGATGAGACAGTTGAGACTCCCTGCACTAAAGTGACAGGGATTCTAGAGGTCTTCAAAAAGCGGGATAAATCCACGCTTTTGAAGAGTTACTCTAGTTAAGGGGACTCCCATTTACCCCATCCTCTAAACCGTCTGCATCCATTACAGATACAATTTTCTGAAGGTTGAGAGGACATGAAAAACCTAACCATTGACCTATGTTTTGCGATGCATTCCAATCAGCATCACAATGATAACCGTCAAAACCTCTAAACCAGTGCCGATTACGCTTACCAATCACACCGTTCCTATGGTCTGATTTGCTGGTGTAGGGTGCGGGGATTGATTCAAACTTGATACCTGCTCGAATAGCCTTATATCGAGTGAATTGCTCAAGTTGATAATAAGCCCAATTGTCACGGTTATTACCTGCATCAGACTTGACTTTCTGGGATTGTTTTGAGGTCTGCCTAATGCCAGATAAATCCTCAAATCTTAATCCCAGATCGTAATCCTTAGCAAACTGAACCAACTGCTTAGAGATGCAGTGATTAATATAGGTCATGATTCGTCTTTCTTTTGATTCTAACCGCTTAATTACTTGGTGCTTTTTAGCCTTTTGTAATGCTTTTCTAATTTTCTGATACCGCCGTCTTAAATGTTTGACTTGACGACCGTCCCAGAACTTTCCAAAGCTTTTGGGCAATGAAGCAACAGCAATACGGTTCTGACCTCTATCTACTCCGATCCAACCTTTAATCTTACTAGGCTCAGGAACATCCATTGAGACACTAATTAAGACGTACCAAATATCTTTTCTAGATTTCCATAGCTTAAGACTGCCTTTTTGGGCTTCTTTCGTTATGATTTTATCTAAGACATCAGCATGATTAGATTGATGAATAGCCAGAGGAATACGCTTTTTAACCCCTCTTACCATTGAAAAAGCAACAGAGTAAGTGCTTCCATTTTTCTCAATACACCAACCTTGGTTGTTGGCTTCAAGCGGCAAACATTTAAACTTCTTAACTTTAGTCGCGGCACAAGTATTACGAATGGTTTGATTTATCCAGTTTGACCCAATTTCAAGATGATTGAAGTCTTTGCTGGTTAACTTTCTTCTATCTGTTTTAGGAATTTCTAAAAGTTGATTCGCAATACCTGTATTCAACTCAGTCAATCGGTTAAATTCTTGTGCTTTGCACTGGTTTAACCGATAAAAAGGAAGCTTAAGCGTTAGGGTTAAATTAACCATGATTTAATTATAACACTATCTTACATGGGTGTGTAAGATTCAAAAGATACACGGGAATAAATTCCCTAATTCGTTCGACTACCAGCCCTTAAAAGGGACTGGCTATCTCTCACTCACCGTTATTCAGGGTATTAATCGCCAAACTTCATCCTTATCTTTCGTAGAATTAACGGTTTTTTTCCTGCAACATTTGCTCAGGTTATTGTACAGGTAATTCCGTTGGTTTTTCCATCTCTTCAGGAGTAGGAATTAATTCAAGCTTTTCCATTTTCTCTGGCGAAAGAATTACCTCAGAAGGAGACAAGGGTTGGGATTCAGGGGTTTGCGTTGACCCCGCCGTCATCTCAGTTTGATTGCCACTAAAGTAGAAATGCCCTAATACTTTCTTCTCGTAGGCTCGTTTAGTGTATTTCCAACCGGGATCAAGGATAATTTTCATAAAATCTCTTGTCAGTCCGCTTGTTCGTCCCACAACAACCTCAGAACCGACCCCTTTTCTCGGTGCTGCGACGAGGACTAATTCTCCATTGCGCTGAACAAGACGCAACAATAAATCCAGACCGTAGTCTTGGCCATCAATGCGTACAGAGTAACCATTACTATCGGTCGCACGGTTACAATGACCCGAAAAGTTAAAATTCAAAAGCAAAGGCTCAACAATTATTGGATTCGTGCCTTTTTCTTCCCAACACTTATTTTTTCCGGGGATTTGTTGAATAATGAAGAAGTCAAATTTATTTTCTCCATAAGGTCTCGCCACCGCAATGACTTCATTTTGGTCAATATCTGTTTCTTCAAAAGAAGCGGATTCTACACGACTGAGGGGGGCTAAACTGACCAAGCTTGCCGTTGCTAACGCCATCCATCGAACAGGGACTGAAAATTTCATAATGTGACCTAAATAGTTAAAAACGAGGGGAATGATTTTAGTTATGACCGTAAGATTCAGTGTCAAAAAAAATTTTACTCAATGATGGGACGCTTTTAAAAGTCTTTTAGTTTCTTCTATTGAGGTGACCCAATCTAAATCCATTCTTCTTTATTCTCTTCTGAAAGCTCAGTATTTTCTGATTCTGGAGAGGGAGGTTGAATGACACGATAATCTGCGTCATAGACTGAGGAAGACGGGGAACGACGGGTTGCAGACGTTTTGTCTTTATCTTGGTAACGATATGTATAAACCGAACCTTTACGAGAGGAAGATAGGGGTTGTTGAGGAGCTTCAAATTCGGAGGATTTGGGTTGAAAAGTAGATGATTCAGCCGTAAAACTATCTTTAATTTCTGGTTGAGGTGTTTCAGGCGGATTAGGAAGAGGATTTACCACGTTTCGGGGTGGCTCTTCAATATCCCATTCCTTAGGAACAGGACGTTCCCAATCGGGTTCACGGAGGGGTGGATTTGGGGGTGAGGGAGCAGAAGGGGGTTCAGACCACTGACGAGGACGACGGGGGGATGAGGGAGGTGAAGAGAATCGATTTAAAATCTGTAGAATCAAGCCTGTCAGAATACCGTTGAAAGTAAACAGGATAATCCACACCGCTAAAGGTAAAGATACCGTCATAAAAGCTGTTTTAGAGCTATTTCCCAAAAAATAAAGGGTAATCGGTTGCCAGTTAAAGACGCAGAGTAAGCCACTGACAACGATGAATAAACCCACTAGAATCCACTGCATCGGACATTTGTCTCCCGCTTATTTTTTTTTAGTTTAGCAAACAAAAGACAGAATGATGAACAATGAAATGATTACAATAGATTTAGGAAATGTGAGAATTAGCCCCATTCTTAACTCGAATGTTTGAACCCTACCACCTTTTAAAGGATTGCTATCAATTACAGTGTCGCTTAGGACAAACCAACACTCACCATCAAACATGGTTAGCCGTTGAATTACCTCCTCAAAAATTAAAACGGTTTTTATTACAACAGGTTAGACGACGACTACCGATTACGCTATTTGATCCCCCCATTTTACCCAAAGTAACGGTCAAATTATTAGCCTTTAGTCCTCAAATTCAATGGGATGAACTCAAATTATTTGAACGGGAAGCACAGGTCTTACGGACTCTCAATCATCCGAAAATTCCCCGTTACCGAGATTTCTTTGAAGCCACATCTCCCCTTGATGAGGCAGTGACTTGGTTTGCCTTAGTTCAAGAGTATATTGAGGGATATTGCTTAGGAGAGTTTATTCAAAAACGACAAAAATTGAGTGAAAAACAACTACGCTCTTTTGCCCAACAAATTTTAGAAATTTTGATCTATCTGCATCGTTTAAATCCACCGATTTTGCATCGAGATATTAAGCCTAGTAACCTCATTTTAGGAACGGATAATCAACTCTATTTAATTGATTTTGGGGCAGTACAAGCAAAGCCATCAGTAACGGGTTTAACCTTTACCATCGTTGGAACAGGGGGATACGCTCCCTTAGAACAATTTTGGGGAAAGGCGGTTCCTGCTTCAGATTTATATGCCCTTGGAACAACCTTAATTCATTTAGCAACGGGTATTGCTCCTATGGATTTACCTCAACAGAATTCTCGCTTATTTTTTCGAGATCGCTTGACGTTTTCTCAAGGGTTTATCCAATGGTTAGAAATCTTAACAGCTCTGACACCAGAACAGCGTTTTTCAAGTGCAGAAGAAGCGTTACAAGCTTTACAATACCTCTCGATTCCGAGTCTAAAATTTTTTACCTCGCCTTCTAGAATTAAGCCATCTCCTGCTAAAATCTCACCGACAAAAACAGAGATTAAACTGGAGCAAAGGTCAGAGATCATGACGATTGATTTACCCGCTAAACCGCTTTTTTTACCTCACTTTTTACAGGGAAAATCGTGGCAAATAAAAATAACCTTAAGTTTATTGGGATTATCAGGAATGAGTTTATTTGGCTTAATTGTATGGAAAATACAACCAGAAAGCGTTGGTTATGGTCTTTTAATTGTTACCGTTTTGCTAGCGTTTAAAATTGCTGAACTTGGCCAAAATAAGTCCATTCATGTTGACCATCAGTCTTTAAAGCTATATCATAAATTTTTATTGTTTCCCTATAAAATTAATCAAGAAAACTTACAAGATATTATCGGTATTTTTGCTCATCAACAAAACGAAGATCAATATCAATTGAGTATCAACACAAAGAAGAAAATTTATTTTCTCCCTTCTATTTCTCAAGCTGAAAGCGATTGGTTACTCCAAGAAATTCAAAGTTGGTTAAGACAGCAAAGTCAATAAGCTTTTAGTTAGGCTGGTACACTTTTGAATAATTGATTTATCAAGATTCTATGAAGCATTCCGTACCATTACCATTACACAACTTAAGAGACGTTACCAACGCTCTGAGAAAGGGATTTTTCTGTGGAGTTGGTGAGTGAATGGACAGAAATGACTTGCCAGACCCCCGTTTCAGGATTACGGTAGGTTAAATAAGGATTCGGTTTCAATGGACTGTTAGAAACTTTAGCCATAATATCGTGCTTTATATATTTTGTGTATATTGTAATTTTCTGTGGATATACTCAAGGTGATTTGTTATTCTTCATCTAGTGATCTTAATCACACGGATCAGTGATACAGTGGAATCGCTTAGGGGGTCAACGGCGGATAGATTAAGCTTTTGACCTTGTGCTAAGGGACTGGAATTATTTTAGAAAATACTCCTTTAGATAGAGTCTCAGCTTGACTTTAAATATAAAGAAACATTAGAAAACGGGAAACTGATAAAGCATTAAATATGAATTTTATTCAACGCTATGGGTTAGAAATTTTACTGCGAACGGGAGAACATCTTGTATTAGTGGCCATCTCCATGGGAATAGCAATTACTATTGGGATTCCTTTAGGTATTTTTATTAGTCGTAAACCGAAACTTGCTCAATTAATTATTGGGATTGCTAACGGTATTCAAACAATTCCTAGCTTGGCCATTTTTGGTTTTTTAATTACTGTTCCTTTGATTGGAGGAATCGGAAAAATTCCTGCTATTGTAGCTTTAACGCTGTATGCTTTTCTGCCGATTATTCGCAATACTTATATTGGCATTAAACAGGTTGACCCCAATTTAATTGAAGCGGGTTTATCATTAGGATTGACCCCACGACAAGTGCTTAAAGAAATTGAATTACCGCTTGCTTTGACCGTTATTTTAGCCGGTATTCGAGTGGCAACCGTGATTAGTGTAGGGGTTGCTACCATTGCGGCGGCTATTGGAGGAGGTGGATTAGGGGTCTTTATTTTTAGGGGAATTACAACGGTTAATCATCAATTAATTTTAGCGGGTGCGATTCCTTCTACGCTTATTGCTTTAATAGCAGATTGGGGTATTGGTTGGTTAGAAAAACAAATGACTCAGCGTCGTCCCCAAACTCCATTGAGAACGAAAAAACGACGTTTTATAAGTTGGGCAATTTTGGGATTATTATTATTTATGGGTTTAGGAATTTTTTATCAACAAAATCCCTTTTCTACTCCCTCTAAAGTGATAATTGGCTCAAAAAACTTTACAGAACAAGTGATTTTAGGTGAAATTTTATCTCAAGTTATTGAAGCAAAGACGAATTTACAGGTTGAACGAAAATTTAATTTAGGCGGGACGTTTATTTGTCATGAAGCGGTGAAAGCAGGACAGATTGCAGGGTATGTGGAATACACGGGAACATCATTAACCTCTATTTTACGACATAATCCTCTAAATGATCCGACAGAAGCTTTTCAGATTGTAAAGCAAGATTATCAAGAAAAATTCAATCTTAACGTTTTTCCTTCCCTCGGATTTGAAAATACTTATGCTATTATTATTCGCCAAGACGATGCCCAAAAATATCAAATAAAAACGATATCCAGCGTGGCAAAATATACATCAAACTGGCAAGCGGGGTTTGGTCATGAATTTTTGGAAAGAAAAGATGGTTATACAGGATTGGCAAAAACCTACGGCTTAAAATTTGCTACGTTTCCGAGAACAATGGAGTTAGGATTGATGTATAAAGCACTGGTTGAAAAACAGGTTGATTTAATTGCGGCAAATTCAACTGATGGCTTGATTCCTGTTTTAGATTTGGTTATTTTGGAAGATGATAAACGCTATTTTCCCCCCTATGAAGCGGTTCCCGTTTTTAATCAAGTAATACTCAATAAATATCCTCAATTAAACGAGGCTATCAATCGCCTAGTCGGTATAATTTCGGCGGCTAAAATGCAACAACTGAACTATCAAGTAGATAATCAATCGAAAACGGTTCAAGCAGTCGTTGAAACTTTTTTAAAAAGGGCAGGAATTATTTGAAAATTTGACTCACTTCCTAATCATCAGGAAATTGCCAACAAGAAATTGTCTCAACTGCTGAACTGCCACATTGACAGATGACAGAAAAGGTTGAATCAATCCATTCTTGTCCACAACGGTGACAATGGCAGAAAATATTGTGTTGATTAGCTGTTTCAATTTTCGCTTGCCATTCTTGACGGAGATTAGGGTCAAGGGAATGAAGAAAATCTGACATTTTTTGACTCTTGATGCGTAATTTTGAGAGAGGGGATAACGATAAATAAAGGTTTGCTGTCCGTTTTTTAGACCCTAAAACATTTATGTAATAAATGCTGACGGACGCCCACTTCTCACCCCTATGAACTTTTTTATTTTACGCTTTTATTCCCTAATTCAATCTAAAATTTTTTGCGTCCCTTTTTTCGGTAAGCTAAAGAATAGCGTATTGATCATCGAGACATGACCCGAATTAACGATAATTACCTTAAACTAAAGGCGGGCTACCTTTTCCCAGAAATTGCCCGTCGAGTCAACGCATTCGCAGACGCAAATCCTCAAGCCGCTATCATTAAACTGGGCATTGGTGATGTAACCGAACCCTTACCTGAAGCCTGTCGAACGGCGATGATTCAAGCGGTAGAAGATATGGGCAATCGGGAGACGTTTAAAGGATATGGACCCGAACAGGGTTATGCTTGGTTACGGGAGAAAATCGCAACTCATGACTTTCAATCGAGAGGCTGTGACGTGGATGCCTCAGAAATTTTTATCTCTGACGGATCTAAGTGTGATACGGGCAATATTCTTGATATTTTTGCTAAAGATAACACGATTGCGGTCACTGATCCTGTTTATCCTGTCTATGTCGATACAAATGTCATGGCAGGTCATACCGGCGAAGCCAACGACAAGGGGGAATATGGAGGGTTAGTTTATTTACCGATTACGGCAGAAAATAACTTTACGGCTCCGATTCCTCAGCAAAAAGTAGATTTAATCTATCTATGTTTCCCTAATAATCCCACAGGAGCAACAGCAACCAAAGCGCATTTACAAGAATGGGTGAACTATGCCCAAGAAAACGGCTCAATTATTCTTTTTGATGCCGCTTATGAAGCTTTTATTACGGATTCTCGTCTTCCTCATTCTATCTATGAAATTGAAGGGGCGCGGGATTGTGCCGTAGAATTTCGCTCTTTTTCCAAGAATGCGGGCTTTACGGGGACACGTTGCGCCTTAACGGTTGTTCCCAAGACATTAACCGCTAAAACGGCGGCTGGTTCGGATGCTGAACTCTGGAAGTTGTGGAATCGTCGTCAATCTACTAAATTTAATGGGGTATCCTACATCGTACAACGGGGGGCAGAGGCAGTTTATTCTGAAGCAGGACAAGAACAAGTGAAAGCTTTAATCGCTTTTTACCTTGAAAATGCCCAAATAATCCGAGAAAAGCTCAAAGAGTCTGGATTAAGCGTTTATGGTGGCGTCAATGCCCCTTACGTTTGGGTGAAAACCCCTAATAGTTTATCCAGTTGGGATTTCTTTGATAAACTATTACAAAATGCCCATGTTGTTGGGACACCGGGGTCAGGATTTGGAGCGGCAGGTGAAGGCTATTTCCGTATTTCTGCCTTTAATAGTCGTCAAAACGTGGAAGAAGCGATGAAACGCATTCAAGCGGTTTTTTAACATTTTGTCAGGTAGGTCAATGAGAGAATCTTTGAGACTAATCATCTAGCTAGAATGATTTGCCCACCCTCCTTTTTAGTGGCTCAGTATTGGTAACCGATTACGACTCATTAGACAGGTGCAAAAAAAACCCTGCTTTAACAGCAGAGTTACAGCAAGAGGAAAGCTTAAAATCTTAACGGAGAGATTTTTGGGAAAAAGCAACTAAACCGACGCCGACATATTGACCATATTGGTCGAATTTATCCTGTTGTGCAGCTCGATGGGGATTGGTAAAGGTATCGGTTAAGCCGACACTCATTAAAATTACTGTTGTAGCGAGAATAAAGTAGTTGCGGATAGCAGTAGTGGTGGTGGTGGTGTGAGACATGATTAACTCCTTTTCCTCTTGGCCCTTTTAGAATATCGGGTATTCAAGGGGTATGTCAGTCCCAAAACCATTGGAAATTAAGGGTTTTAGCCGTTTCCCTTTTCGATGTTGAAGTGGAAAAAAGTAGAAATGATAGTAAATTTGGTTTTTAGTGTGTAGCAAAAAAGATAGAGAAGAGGTAAAGAAGAACAGGAAGTAGATTAAAAGAGATTACTCTGCTATTTGTCCTGAATTTAGAACAAATAAAATGAATTCCTCCTTCTAAATTTGCCCAACCCCTTTTCTTTGAGTAGGTCGGCAGAAGATTTAGGTATGATGAATAAAACGGTCTAAGCTTACTTAGATAGCCCTACAGTTCAAAAGTCAGCCAAGGAACTTACTGGCTTAAATTGAAGGAAAATAGCCTCACTGTCTTCTAAAAACTATGTCAGACTCGTCCGTTCCCCTTGCCATTCATTATCACGAACGAACCAAATACCATCCCGACACCATTGCGGCGCGCAATAAACCCTTAGATTGGTCGAATCAACCGTCTCCTTTCAAATCCTATCAAATTGGGACAGTTTATGATTTAAAACCCTATCTTAACAGCCCGCTCGATCAAGATGTAACCACTGAGAATCATCAATGGCAACGTTTATCTCGATTATTCGCCTACAGTTACGGTTTAACCGCAAAAATTACCGCAATGGGTGACCCTATTTATCTTCGTGCCGCTCCCTCTGCGGGGGGACTTTATCCGGCAGAAGTCTATCTTCTTTCTAAGGGAACACCCCTTTTAAACGCAGGTTTATATAGCTATCAGCCCAAAACTCACACATTAGTGCATTTCTGGGAAAACGAGGTCTGGCAATCCCTACAAGAAGCCTGTTTTGAGCCATCTATTCTCGAAATAACAGATTTAGCGATTATTACCACGGCTATTTTTCAACGGTCAGCTTGGCGATACGAAGCTCGAGCTTATCGACGTATTTTCCTTGATACAGGGCATTTGTTGGGCAATATTGAGCTTTTCGGTGCAATGACGGCGTATCGCCCCTATTTAATCGGTGGATTTCAGGATTTAGCCCTTAATGATCTATTGTATCTTGACCCTGAACAAGAAGGGGTGGTTACGGTTATTCCGTTACTAGATTTAGAACATCATTTTCCCCCGTTTCCTGCCCCTATTACGGCTTTACCTTCCGATATTGAAACAGAATATCCTGAAGACATTGCTGAGGGTGAATTACTCAGCTATTTGCACAACGCCTCAGAAATTATTGATATTGAAGACAGGCTACAAACCTTTAAAGAGAATCAGCAAAAAAGCTTAGAAGATAACTATAATTTTCCATTTTGTTTAAAAATTTCAGTAAAAACCAATTCAATCGACTGGGGAGAGCAGTTATCAGGTTTAGAGCGCACTATTCTTCAACGTCGCTCCACTCGTGCCTATAATGGCGGTGAAATTAAAATAGAGGAATTAAAAGCGTTACTGCACTTTACTTATCATCCCGAAGATTATTCAAAACAAGGTTTTGATAGTGAGCCAGATTACTGCGATTTGAGTTTATTAGAAACGTTTATTGCCGTATCTGGAGTCAAGGGATTAGAAGAAGGCTGTTATCATTATTCTCCCCAATGCCAAGAACTGCGACAAATCCGCTTTAAAAATTTTCGTCGGGAACTCCATTATCTTTGCCTAGGTCAAGAATTAGGGCGAGATGCGTCGGTTATTATTTTCCATACGGCTGACCTTAAAAAAGCCATTGCAAGATATGGAGAGCGTGCTTACCGATATTTACATCTGGACGCAGGACATCTTGGACAAAAGCTTAATTTAGCCGCAATTTACCTTAATTTAGGAGTAAGTGGCATCGCTGGCTTTTTTGACAATCAAGTCAATGAAGTTTTAGGCATTCCCGCCGATGAAGCTGTTATTTATTTAACCACCATCGGTCAAGCAAAATGGGGTTAAGTTAACTCAATTTTAAAGACGATCAAAAAGAAGCAGAACGTCAGCGTTTATAATTGACGATTAATCTATTTAATTCAGGTTAATTGATGAGCTAAATGATCAATTATTTTAGAGCAACTTATGTACATTTTTCTGGGTTTATTAATCTTATCTTTGGTCATTTGGTTATATCTTCTAGGATTGAGGGGAGGATTTTGGTTAAGTAATCAGCGAATTGCAGAAAATCAAGCAGAGATTACTGAATATCCCTCTGTTTGTGCAATTATTCCCGCTCGTAATGAAGCAGATGTCTTACCCATTTCCTTGAAATCTTTATTAACTCAAGAGTATACAGGACAATTTTCCATTATTTTAGTTGATGATCAAAGTGAAGATAATACAGGCAAAGTTGCAAGGGAAATAGCTCAAGAATTAGACCAATCTTCCCGTTTAAATGTGATTTTAGGGCAACCGTTACCGCAAGGATGGACTGGTAAATTGTGGGCAATGCAGCAAGGAATTCAATCAACAAGTGACTTATCCTTTAAACCTCAATATTTACTGTTTACTGATGCCGATATTTATCATCATTCAACAAATTTAAAAGAATTAGTCAATCACGCAGAGAAGCATCATTTAGATTTAACGTCTTTGATGGTTAAATTACGCTGTGAAAGTTTTTGGGAAAAGTTTTTAATTCCGGCGTTTGTTTTCTTTTTTGAGAAACTTTATCCCTTTCCTTGGGTCAATAATATCAATCGTAAAATGGCGGCGGCGGCAGGGGGATGTATTCTAATTCGTCGGCAGGCTTTAGCTCGAATTGGAGGGATAGAAGCGATTCGTTTAGCCTTAATTGACGATTGTTCTCTAGCGGCACAAGTCAAAGCGAGTTTACCCCAAGAATCAGGTGGAATTTGGCTCGGTTTAACCGAAAAAGTGATCAGTTTACGACCTTACGAAACCTTAGACACGATCTGGAATATGATCGCCAGAACCGCTTACACTCAACTGGGTTATTCTCCTTTATTATTACTGGGAACATTAGTAGGGATGATGCTTGTTTATCTACTGGCACCTGTCGGCTTGATCATGGGGTTGGTCACTCATAATATAATCATTTTAGGCTTAAGTTTAATCCTTTGGATCTTGATGGCGATTTCTTATTATCCAACCGTGAAACTGTATCAATTATCTCCGCTTTGGTCTTTGAGTTTACCGGCGATCGCTTTATTATATAATTTAATGACCTTTGATTCTGCTTATCGTCATTGGCAAGGCAAAGGAGGGGGATGGAAAGGAAGAGTCTATGAGATTTCTTAATCCGTCTTTTGGACATTGTAAAATCAACGAATTCAAATTTTAACTTCGCTCACTTTATTTCTAATTGTTAACCCATGACGAAATTCTTTAAAAGATTAACCCTATTCTGTCTTGGCATTATTTTAGTCGCGCTGCCTTTTTGGAGTTTTAGATCGGTTGCTTTCAATCAACCCTTTCAAGAAATTCGAGGGGTTTGGTTAACGAACATTGATAGTGACGTTCTCTTTGATAAAAAGCGATTATCTCAAGCCATCGATACCCTCGCAAAACATAACTTTAATACCCTTTATCCTACCGTCTGGAATTGGGGTTATACCCTCTATCCTAGTCTAATTGCCGAGAACGTAACAGGAAACAAAATTGACCCCGCCGAAGGCTTACAAAATCGTGATATCTTAAAAGACATTATTCGTCAAAGTCATCAAAAAAACGTAGCCGTAATTCCTTGGTTTGAATTTGGCTTTATGGCACCAGCAGATTCAGAATTGGCAAAACGTCACCCCGACTGGTTAACTCAAAAAGCGAATGAAGATACGATTTGGTGGGAAGGAAATGTGCATCAACGGGTTTGGTTAAATCCCCTCAACCCCAATGTTCAGCAATTTATTACCGATTTGGTCACAGAAATTGTGCAAAATTATGATATCGAAGGCATACAATTTGATGATCATTTTGGCTATCCTGCTGACTTCGGTTATGATGCAGTTACTGTGCAACTTTATCAACAAGAACATCAAGGGAAATTACCGCCAAAATTAACCGAAAAACTCAATACAGGTCAAAGTTGCAAAATTACAAATGAAGCGTGGCAAGAATGGACAAATTGGCGATCGCAAAAAATCACTGCTTACATGAACGATCTGTTTAAATCTATTAAAGCCATTAAGCCTAACGTTATTATATCTGTTTCCCCCAATCCTCAAACTTTTTCTAAAAATTGTTATTTACTTGATTGGCAACAATGGGAAAAAATGGGGTTAATTGAAGAACTGATGATTCAAGTTTATAGAGATAATATAAATAGTTTTCAAGGAGAATTAAATAAACCCGAAGTCAAAGAAGCTAAAACCCATATCCCCGTCGGAATTGGTATTTTAAGTGGCTTAAAAGGTCGTCCTACTTCTCTTAAAATGATGGAAGATCAATTAAACTATACTCGTCAACAAAAGTTTGCGGGACTTTCTTTTTTCTTCTATGAAAGTCTCTGGAATATAGCCCAAGAAACCCCAAAAGAACGACAATCAGCTTTGCAATCTTGGTTTCCAAGATCAATTCCCCGAACAACGTTAAATTCCTTGCGTTGATGACTTTAGGCAATTTCTCAAAAGTTTTATGGCTTATCCTCTGAGTAAATCTGTCCCTCTGGCATAATTGCTCCTGTCAAAATTGCTCGCCTAAGATTTGTACCTTGTAAATTTGCCTTAAATAAATTGGCTTCTACCAAGAAAGCTCCTTCTAAATCAGCCTCTCTTAAATCTGCGCCTTCTAATACGGCATTAGTTAAATTGGCTTGTTGTAAATTTGCCTGATACAAAATGGCATGGCTTAAATTAGCTTCTCGTAAAAATGCTCTCTGAAGAATCGCACGAGTCAAATTGGCTGCTTCTAAATTTACTTTTCGCAAAGAAGCTTGGTAAAGCAGGGCTTCTTTCAAGTTTGCTTCTCTTAAATCGGCTTCTGTTAAGATGGCTTGACTCAGATTTCCTAACGACAGAGACGCTTTGACTAAAATGGCTTTTTCTAAACAGGTTTCGGTTAAATTCGCCTCCGTTAACACTGCGCGACTGAGATTAATCTCCCTAAGATTAGCCTGAGCAAGATTAACTTGGGGAAGATGAATGCCTGATAAATTTTCTTGACAAAGAACTCTGTTTTTAAGGCTAATTTGTTTGAAATCTCTTTCTCCCAAAAGATATTGTCGCAAAAGTTCCTCTGTTTTCATCGTCTGCGTGTCACTAAGCGGTAAGTTATGTTAACAATACTTAACATGAAGTCTTAAGTATAAATGCTTATTTAATCTTTTATTAACAATTCTCTAAGATCGGTCTCTTTTCCGTTATTAAAGCTTGATTAGATTGACAAAACCTTAAAAAAATATTAAATTTTTATAAAGATGGATTATCATCGTTTATTTATCATTTATCTTCAGATCACTTAGCCCTTCCTACAGCGATGTCTGCATCTCAAGTTGAGCGGGAAAGATTGGTAGGAGCAATTGCTCTACGGATTCGGCAGTCCTTAGATTTACACTCTATCCTAAATCAAACCGTAGAGGAAGTCAGGCAATTTCTGCAAACGAATCGAGTGCTAGTTTATCGCTTTGAGCCAGATTGGAGCGGATTAATCGTGGCTGAGGCGGTTATTACCCCTTGGAAGGTGGTTTTTGGCACAAAGATTAAAGATCCTTGTTTTACCGAGAGATACATTGAGAAATATAGACGAGGGCGCATTCAAGTGGTGAAAAATATAGAAATGGCTGGATTAACCCCTTGTCATGCTGAATTACTAAGGACTTTATCCGTTAAAGCCAATCTGGTTGTTCCGATTAGTGCCGGAGAAAAATTATGGGGGTTGTTAATTGCGCAACATTGTCAATCGCCTCGTCATTGGCAGACAACCGAAATTGAACTGCTAAAGCAACTTGCCAATCAGGTGGGGATTGCCGTTCAACAGGCCGAATTATACCAACAAGTGCAGAGTTTGAATACTTATCTTGAGCGAAAAGTCAGAGAGCGTACTGCGAATCTTAAACAAGCCTTACAGTTTGAAGCGATGATTCGACGAATTATCGAAAAAACGCGGGATAGTTTAGATGAAAAACAGATATTACAGACTGTTACCCAAGAACTAAGGGAGTTTCTTAAAATTGAACGATGTAAAATTGAACTTTATAATGCTCAGCAGACGATTGGCACGATTGGCTACGAATATTCTCATACTGAACTTATTTCAACAGAAATTTCTCGAAAAATTGCTGATTTTCCTGAGATTTATCAACCCTTGCTTCAGAAAAAATCATTACAATTTGCTGAATTGATTCCCCAACTCAATCCCTGTCAACCGCTTGTTACTCGATTGGTCTGTCCTATTTTCGATAATCAAGGCATTTTAGGTAATTTATGGCTATTTAGACCCAAAGAAGAGCGATTTGATCGCTTAGAGATTCGGGTAGTTGAACAGGTAGCTAGTCAATGTGCGATTGCTATTCGTCAAGCAAGACTCTATGAAATGGCGCAAGCCCAAGTTAAAGCTCTAGAGAAGCTAAATACCCTCAAAGATGACTTTCTTAAAACAATTTCTCACGAATTACGGACGCCGATGAGTAGTATTTTGGTTGCTTCTCAAACCCTAGAGAAACTGGTAGAAACCCAAGGCATCCGCGCCATTAAATCCCCGAATTTTCAACGGGTTTTTGAGATTTTCAAAAGTGCCTGTCACAAACAAAGTAAGTTGGTTAATGACTTGCTCACCCTCTGCTATGTAGATGCAGAAAACATCCCCCTAATGCCGGAATGGATTGATCTACAGGAGGTTACCCTGCCGCAGACGCTCTCTTTGATTCAATCGGACGTTGCAGTTCTAGAACGAGTGATCAACGAACTGCTTAATAATGCCTGTAAATACACGCCTGCCCAAGGTATAATTATGATTACAGCCGAAGAAACTGAAAAAAACGTGATTTTGAGTGTTAGTAATTCAGGAGTAGAAATTCCCCCTCAAGAACAAGAACGGATTTTTGAGAAATTTTATCGTATTCCTTGCCATGACCCTTGGCAGTACGGAGGAACAGGAATAGGGTTAGCATTAGTGAAGAAACTGGTGTCTCTCTTAGGCGCAACGATTCAAGTTCATAGTCAAGCCGCTCAAACAACGTTCACCCTCAAATTTGCCACTGATTTCCCAATTTTAACCTCATTGCCGACTTAAGTAAGATTGGGCAGGCGTTAGTCCAATAAACTTGGCTTGTCGGTTATTTACAAATTATACAAGATTAATTGAATGTTATTAATCTAAAAACTACACTTTAAAATAGAACCATGTCTCTTCCTTCATCCGTTATTATTAAACTAGGTCACTGGGTGTGGACAACCCTCTGGCAACAAATGATGTCCCGTTTAGCTCCCCCTAACCCTTCTGGAGACTATGTCCGTCCGCAAAGTCAATTTAGAAACTGGATAAATGCAACAGAAAATAACCCCTATCCTCCCGAAAAAGGACGTTATTGCCTTTATGTTGGTTTAAGTTGTCCTTGGGCGCACCGAACCCTAATTGTGCGGGCTTTAAAGGGCTTAGAAGAGGCAATTCCTGTCATTTGGGTAGTAGCAAAAGCGACGGAGGGAGGTTGGGTATTAGAAAAACCGACGCAAGATTGTGATACCCTCGCTCAAGTTTATCGTAAGTTACATCCCGATTATCAAGGACGTGCCACTGTTCCTGTTTTGTGGGATACCCAAAGTCAAACCATTGTCAATAATGAAAGTTCAGAAATTATTCAAATTTTCAATAATCAGTTTAATTCATGGGCATTAAATCCTGAACTAGACTTGTACCCCCCTTCTTTAAAAGCGGAAATTGATCAACTCAATGAACAAATTTATATTCACATTAATAACGGGGTTTATCGTTGTGGATTAGCTCAAAGTCAAACGGCGTATGAACAGGCTTTTGATGCGTTATTTGCTACTTTAGATGAATTAGAAATCCGTTTGGCTTCTCGTCAGTATCTTTGTGGTGAGCAAATTACCCTAGCAGATGTTCGATTATTTCCTACGCTATTTCGCTTTGATGCCGTTTATTATCAGTTGTTTAAATGTAATTATCGTCGCATTCAAGACTATCCCCATCTTTGGACTTATACTCAAAGGTTTTATCATTTACCGAGAATTGCAGATACCTGTGATTTAGTGAAAGTGAAAGAAGATTATTACACCAATCTTTTTTCTTTAAATCCGGGTGGTATTATTCCCAAAGGAAACCCCAATTTGTTGTCAGAAAATGTTTTGAAAATTAACTAATTTTTTACGAAAAGTGAAGGGCGCAAACTCCGCGCCCCCTGAATTCCGACGATTAACTGCTTAACTTTCGGGTTTTTCTACGGTTCGGGCATAATTAAACGAGTTAATGAGCTTATCAAGGGCATACTCTAGATGTAACCCCGCATCAACCGCCACCCATCCTTCATCCGTCCGATGTCGCCATTCAAAGTGAAGGTGTGGCCCAGTGGAAGATCCTGTACTACCGACACGACCAATTACTGTTCCTTGTTCTACCAATTGACCGGGTTGTACGAAAATCTGGGATAAATGAGCATAACGGGATTCTTGTGCGCCATCTAAGTGACTTATCGTCACCATTAAACCATATCCACCTGCCCAGTCAGCCGTTTCTACTTGTCCTTGATACGCTGCTAAAACAGGTGTTCCTATTGCCGCACCAATATCGGTACCTTCATGAAAGCGTTGCGTTTGATAAATCGGATGTTGTCGCCAACCGAAGGCGGAAGTCAGTTCTCCAATAATCGGTAAGGGAAAGATTAAATCCGTCGTCCGTGGTTGAATGGGGGAAGTGGGTTTACTATAAAGCGTTGTGGCTCGATTGTAGGGAGCAACGGGTTCAAGGGCAATAGAAACCCCTTGACGCTGAATCGGCTGTAAATTCACCACTGATTGAGAGCGAATTGTGACAGGACGAGAAACCGAATACGAGGAAGATTGAACTTGAGATTGAACCGAAGTAGGGCGATAAACCGTTTTAACCGCAATAGGTTGACGATTTTGATGGGTTTGAGTAAGCGTTCTGAGTGAACGTCCCTTTGCAACAGACACAGATGTACGACTACGATTGAAAGACTCTGGCTTTGCCTTAGCGAGAGAAACAGGCTTTTGCAAAGAAACACCGCAATTTCCGCTAACTTGACCGTTTTGAGCAATAGTTTGGCATCCCGTCTTGCGTTCTGTTACTACTACCGTAGGGGATGCAGGTTGATTAATATTGTAATTGGTGGGGTCAATATAGCGATTTTTACTTTCAAATTGAATTTCGGTGGACGGAGACACAGCAGGAGGAGAAGAAACAGTTATTTTCTTCTGAGGAACTGAGATTTTCGGTGCGCCTAATTTTGTTCTAGCGGCAGGGGTTACCGAAGATTTGGGAGAGACTTTGTAAACGGGTTTAACGGGTTCTTTTCTGACAATAGGCTTAGTAACAGGGGCTTTAGGGGCAATCTGCGGCTGAACAGACGGTTTAGGGGCTTCTACCGGAGAACTGGCTTCAACGGGGGTGGAAACGGCAGGCGTTGCGTCAATAACAAAGGACTGAGTGGTTGCCGTTGCGCTGAACGATCCTAAGCCACTGCCCAACAAGCTTAATCCCCCAAGGACGGCGATGCTACTTCTAAGCCACAATAGGGATTTTTCTAACCCTTTCGGTTTCATGATGACCTCACACAATTAAATACCTCTATTGATTGTAGTCAATTGATGAGCCTTCGTCATAGCCCAGAGAAATTCTACCCGGCGATAGACAAATGTCCGTCTTTGCCCCCGGAGACACCAAACGAACCTTTAATTCTCCTTCGGGAGTTATGCCGATAATTCGCCCCTGATAACCCTCTATAGTCACAATTTTCCCTAATTGCCGAAAAAGTTGCTCATAATCTGCTAGAATAGGCTCAATCCCTTCTTTTTGATAGCGTTCATAAGCGATCAAAATACCGCCTACCGTTAAGGCGGCTAATGCTTCGAGAGACGTAATCGTCGAGTAAGATTGTTTCTCAAAATAAGATTTCAAGTTAATACCGACAGAAGGGACGGCATTTTGCCAGTTAATTCCTACGCCAATCACCCCATAAGTTAGATGATTTTGTTTAATCCGAGTTTCTGTTTTGATGCCCCCTAATTTATGACCCTTTAAGATTAAATCATTCGGCCACTTTAAGTAAACAGGAATTTTAGATTGACGTAACTGTTGAGCAATGCCGACTCCACTTATCAAGGTTAAATGGGCCATGCAATTAAGGGGAAGATTTAAAGGTAAAAGTAAAGATAAATAAAGTCCCCCTTTATTAGACTGCCAAACCCTTCCCCATTGTCCTCTTCCGTCCGTTTGTTCTTCTGCTACTGCTACCATGGGAACGGTTTTTCCTTGTTTTAAATAATTCCATAAAATTTGATTCGTTGAGGAAATTATATCAAAATTGTAAATAGAAAAATCTTGAAAAAAAGGATTTTTTGTAAGGGACAATAACAGCGATTTAAATAAAATTGTATCAAAAGTCATGATTATTATTTACTTTTAATAAAACATCAAAAAACAAAGTTACTAAAAACAGCAACTTAATTAATTAGCATTTATTTTTCAATTTTAATATTTTCATTCTTATTTTAAGTTCATATTTTCGTCATTCACTAAATTCCTTAGGTACTGAGAGAGAAATAAAAGGGAAAAAACGACTTTTTTTAAAAATCCATTTTCTTTGCCCAAAAAAGATAATAATAGTCTTAGGGAATTTAGGTGATTTGTTTTCTGCCAGAATAGGTAGAGTGGCGATCGCTAAAAGGCATACTCTCCCTACCTTGATATCCTTATTGTTCCCTATACCTACACATATTTGACCAATGAACTTGAAAGCCAACTCAGCTAACCCTTTTTTGAGTCTGACCTATGAAATCGCCATAGAAGCCCTAGGAAACGATTATTATGATGAAGTTCCTGCCGCCGACTTTCCTCAACATCTTCTGCGGTTTCGCAATGATGCCTTGCTATCCCGTTTGGGTTTAAATCCTAATGAGGTAGAGAATTCCCATTTTATCGAAGCTTTCGGCAAATTCGTTGGTGTTCGACCTTTTTTAGCGTTGCGATATCATGGTTATCAATTTGGGGAGTACAACCCCTTTTTAGGAGACGGTAGAGGGTTTCTGTATGGTCAAATTCGAGGAACGGATGGTCAACTTTATGATTTAGGTACCAAAGGATCAGGACAAACTCCCTATTCTCGTCAAGCAGATGGTCGTTTGACCTTAAAAGGCGGCGTTAGAGAAGTTTTGGCAGCAGAAGCGTTACATTCTCTGGGGGTGAATACCTCTCGCTGTTTGAGTCTAATTGAAACGGGGGAATCCTTGTGGCGCGGCGATGAACCTTCTCCTACCCGTTCTTCTGTGATGGTGAGGATGAGTTGTTCTCACCTTCGTTTCGGCACGTTTGAACGGCTACATTATCTTAAACGGTCTGATTTGAGCCAAAAACTCTTAGACCATGTGATCGATTATTATTATCCTGAAATCGACCCCGTGAATGATCGTTATTGTCAATTTTACGCCCAATTGGTCCAAAGAACAGCCATTTTGTGCGCTCAATGGATGGCGGCAGGTTTCTGTCATGGGGTTTTGAATACTGACAATATGTCAATTACAGGCGAAAGTTTTGATTATGGACCTTATGCCTTTATTCCTACCTATAATCCGAGTTTCACCGCCGCTTATTTTGATTACAGTGGTCGATACGCTTATGGTAATCAACCCACTATTTGTCGTTTGAACCTTGAACTGTTACAAATTCCCTTAGCAACCCTCATTTCTCACGCTGATTTAGAGGGAGGGTTAGCTCTATTTGATGACTACTACCATCAAGCCTATTACGCTTTAATGTTACAAAAGTTAGGTTTTGAATCGCTTTTTTCTAAACTTGCCCAAGAATTTGTCCATAAAACGCTTGAAATTCTGAAAGAAACCCAAGTAAGTTATCATGGCTTTTTTACCGAGTTAGGAGAACAATTTAACATCGGATGGCGGGAGAATCCTGACCTCATCTTAGAAAATCTCTCTTTGCCAAAAGCAGATTGGTCAACGTGGAAACAAGCCTATCACCAATTATTAAAAGATTGTCCGATGGAGGAAATAGAAATTATTAGCCATCGCTTAAAATTTTATAATCCGAAAACGGTTTTATTACGCCCTATCATTGAATCAGTATGGGAACGAATTACTTTTGATGATAATTGGCAACCCTTTAATGATTTAGTAAATAAATTACAGCATCGTCGCTAAAATTTTTAAGATTTTCAATACCTGAAAAAACCATTGTGTATTCAGTGGATGAATACTAGATAGTTATCCTCTGTTTTATTTTCGCAAATTCTTAAACGAGGCGACTGCTTGTGACCTTTTTTTGTGAGAATTCTATTCCCTAACTCATGCCCTTAAATAACCCTTGAGGGCGTAGAAGTAAAATTAGAATCATGACCAATAAAGCAACACCTAACTTATAGTTTGAACCCAACCAAGGAACACTGACTTCCTGTACAATTCCAATGATTAATCCGCCCGCAATTGCGCCATAAGGATTGCCTATTCCCCCCAGAATAATGGCAGCAAACATCGGTAAAATTAAAAACCAACCCATATTAGGCCGAATGGTATTGGTAATTAGTCCAAACATTGCTCCCCCCAAAGCCGTTAATATGCCAGTAATGAGCCACGTCCATAACACCACCCGCTCCACATCAATTCCCGAAACCCTTGCCAAATCTATATTATCCGCCACTGCTCGCATCGCTTTACCCACTTTGCTATTTTGTAGAAAAAAATGAAGCGCAATAATCACCAAAAACGTTAAGCTAATCACCAGTAAGCGGTCATAAGGAACTCGAATACCGAAGAATTCTGGAGCTTGAACAATAGGAATATCATATTTTCGGTTATTTCCACCCCAAATCAATAAAATACCATTACGAATAAATAGCGCAAGTCCAATTGAGATAATCGTTAAGGTTGTGGCGGTTGCCCGACGATTCCGCATGGGTTTCCAAAGCAAATATTCTGAGACTACCATAGCGGACACTGTTGCAAACATACCGATTATAACTGAGAACCAAAGATTTAAGCCGCTTGTATTAGCTAACCAAGTAAAATACGCCCCCAAAGTCATAAAATCCCCATGGGCAAAGTTAGATAGACGCAAAATGCCATAAGTCAATGTGAGTCCAACGGCGGCTAAAGCGATGATGCTACCGACGGCAATGCCATTGAAAATAAGTTGAGGATATTGGGTTAATTCCGCCAAGTGAAAAATAGCCATAAAGATTGATAGGGGATGAAGTCCTTAGATTTTCAGGCAATTATAGACTAAATCGGGTTACTGAGGATTAACAGGGAATCAGTAAATTTATCTTCTACCCTTTTTGGAGAGTGAATGATACTCTACCCAAAAATTAACCTAATCAAACTCTTTTTGATGGGAGGATATAGATATCAGATACAATAGGTTCTAGACGATTTGCAATCTGATGAGCAATGACAAGATAAAATCCTTTTAACATATACTTCTTGCAAAATTAAAAATTGAATAAATATAGCATTCAGTTTAACAGCGAAATCAAAACAGTGACTTCTCCTGTCGTACGATAACCGATAATTAATAAGCCTGCCATTGCTCCGCCATCTCCAATCGTATAAACCCGTAAATCTGACATATTTGCATCATCATAAGCATTAGATAAAGTTTTGTGCGCTTTTTCGCTCTGTTCGGTATCATTTAGCAAGATAATAGGGACAAATTGAGCTGCATTCTGAAAAGTAATGGCTTTAAGTTCAGCCACAATATCAGATTTTTCACCGATTTTACGAATATAAACCTCTTTCCAACCACTCAGCCAAGCCGTTTCACCAAAACGAGTCCAAAGATCCCCGACAAAATACTGATAATATTGCCGAGCAATTTGCTCTAAATCCGTTTTTTTGCCTATTTTTTCGTAAAAAACGGCACTGCCAAAACCCTCCTGACTAGGAGTGCCGTAAATGTCAACCAAGTCTGTGACATATTTAGGGATTAAATCACTATTCAATGGGTTTTACCAATGATTTTTGCTGGCAATCTCTAATTTCCTTGAGTTAAAGCTCTCGGTCTTCGAGGATCTGAAGCACCCTAATGTTGACCATCTTTAATCTT
This sequence comes from Microcystaceae cyanobacterium, assembly GCA_041746575.1. Lineage (GTDB taxonomy): Bacteria > Cyanobacteriota > Cyanobacteriia > Cyanobacteriales > Microcystaceae > JBGTGT01. The sequence continues at coordinate 8,463 of JBGTGT010000098.1, read as the reverse complement.
AATTTATTAGAGGGAAGATTATCAATAATCTCCCCCAATTTTAGAGACATAAAATGATGAATTAATCTCCAATAAGCCATAATTTTTGCGGTCAAATTTCGGACGTTTCCCCCTTGTCTGACGATAAAAGCAAAGGTGATCGCCATGCCTAAAATCAGATCGGGTTCGGGAACTTGCTGTAAAGTAGAATCAAGGGCATTGGCTTCAACTAAAAGGATTTGCAGAATTTGGGAATAATCACGAAGACGTTCTACTAACCATTCAGGAAAATTCGTCGAAATGAAATCCAAATTATCAGATGAAATTAGGGTTTGTTGATAAGTTTATATGTACTATAAGATTCATAAAATTGGCCGGAGGGCAAGAGTGTAAAGGGCTAAGGGCTGGGGGAGGCGCACACAACACGAAATCCGAGATTAAAGTTGACCACATCGGGAAGGTAATAGTTGCGGTAGGCGGAACGGCATCGATTAGGAAGGTAGTACCAAGAACCACCCCGTATTACATGAGAGCTACTGATGCTGAGAAGTTCATCTATATTAGCTAAAATATCTTGATAATGATTCTTATTCTCATTCCATACCGTTCCGTCTGTTGGTACATCTTCTCTTTCATAATTCTCATGCCACGAGTCTAAACACCATTCCCAGACATTTCCGTGCATATCGTACAACCCAAATTCATTGGCTACCTTAAAATAGCCCACAGGGGTTGTCTGTTTTCGATATGTACCTTTTAACCCTCTTCCAAAGTTACTGGGATAGGTTTTTCCTTCATATTCCCAATCTGTTCCCCTGTAGTTTGCCACATCTGTTGATAGGGTTTCGCCAAAATGAAATAGTTGATAGCGATTCTGATTCCATTCTTCTATTAATAACTTTTCGTCACTTGAATTTAAATTCTGCTCCCCTAAATTTTGAATTGGAGCAGCGCGACAAGCGTATTCCCATTCGGCTTCGGTAGGTAGTCGGTAATTTCTTTTTGTTATTTTCGATAGCTTTGCACAAAATTTGAGAGCATCATACCAAGATACACTTTCTACGGGTCTTTGCCATCGATTTATTTCTTTATAGTCTTCTTTAAAAGATGATGGGTCGGGTTTCAGATCCTTAGCTATGCTTAAATCCGCATCTGCTTCACAAATCGCTTGCCATTGGGCTTGTGTAATAGGGGTTTTTCCCATAAAAAAAGAGGGAACAGTAACCAAATGTTGAGGGTGTTCTGCCCTAAACCATTCCTCTCCATACACTTGACACAATCGTTCAATTTCTGCTAAAGGCGTTCCCATGCAAAACATCCCAGAAGGGATTTGCATCATATCGAGGGTGACACCATTACCTAATGTCTCGGTGTAATAATGTGCCTGTCGTTGTCGTTTTCGGATCAGGATTTTTACCATTTTGGAATTGATAAGAACAAATTACCCAAGATTTAATCAAATCTAAACTAGATTATGTTCTAACTAATTAACTTTAGGGAAAAAAACAGCAGGAGATAGATTGAAAAAATTAGCTAATCTTTGAATATGTTTCTTATTTAAGTCTCGTTTGCCATTGAGAACATCAGAAACAATAGATTCAGTTTTAAAAACAGGAACAAGGTCTTTCTGTTTTAGCCCTCTTTCTTCAATCAAAACTTTTAACAATTCTACTCCATAAATATCAGGAATAAGGTCTTGAGTTTGTTCATATTGATAAATTAATGTACCCAATAGATCCAAATAATCCTGTTCATCTGGCATCAATTCAGGTTTATCTAGAAAAGAATAAACTCTTTCTTGCATGATTTCTAACTCTTTATCTGACTTAATAAGACGAGGTGGAAATTGCTGTAATAATTGGGTATAATGGTCTTGAATTAGCATAGCCTTAAAAAAAATTCTAAAAATCTAGAGTTAAGTAAAAGTGGACAAGTTTGATTTAATTAAATTAACAGTTTAACTTAAGGGGTTAATGTATAATTTATTTACTAATACCAGCTATCCTTTTTCCACTTATTTTTATCATACTCAGCATGGGTTAATACCGCTCTGATAAAAACTTTTTGGTTTTGGCAGTCGATATAGGTAATCAGTCTATAGTGATTACCAGAAATATTGAAGACAGTAAAGTTACCAACTCGATCAATTGAGGGAAATGTATTTCTTACATCCTCTAAATGTCGCCACTGATGTTGCACAGTAAGCTTATACCAATAGCGTAACCCAACTTCTGCTTCTGGGTGAATTTTCCAGAATTTTTTCAAGGTGGACTGTGATATAACGTGCATAGGTTATTATTTTTTTATCAATCCTTGTTTTACTTCCTCTAGATTATTGGACATTTATATCTTAGCAAATTGCGAAGTTACTTGTCAAGACTTCTGATAATAAGACTGTGCCTGTCGTTGTCGTTTTCGGATAATTAATTTAACCATTTTGAGGATGAAGCCAGCTAACGGTTTGGTTTCCCTACTAGGCTAACTGACTTCGGGTTATTTTCGGATACGATTAGCATCACAGGAGCAAACTGGACTCTTCCTTGACGCACCCGACAAATTCCCATTTGTCAGTTCTGGTACAAAAGAGTGCTGGGGGAGGCGCACACAACACGAAAACCGAGAAGATCGTAGCCCACAACGGGATTGATAGAGTCGCGGTAGGCGGAACGGCAAAGATAAGGAAAGACGAACCAAGAACCACCTCGTACTACACGACGATCTACACTCTTAAGCAGTTCACTTGTATTGATTAAAACATCTTGATATTGATTCTTATTCTCATTCCATACCGTTCCATCTTTTGGTACATCTTCTCTTTCATAACTCTCATGCCAAGGATCAAAACACCATTCCCAGACATTGCCGTGCAGATCATACAACCCAAATTCATTGGCTACCTTAAAATATCCCACAGGGGTTGTCTGTTCTCGATATGTACCTTTTTCTTCATCCGCAAATAGATACGTCACATTATAATTCGCTAACGCTCCTGTGATGGTTTCCCCAAAATGAAACGGTTGATGATAATTCCGATTCCATTCTTCTATCGTTAACGCTTTACTACTTGGGCGCAAACCTTGCTCCCCTACATTTACATTGTTTGCTTCCTTCCGACTTCCGACTTCCAACTTCCGACTTCTACAAGCGTATTCCCATTCTGCTTCGGTGGCTAATCGATAATTTCTGCCTGTTTTTTTACTTAATCTGGCACAAAACTCAATGGCATCATACCATGATACGCTTTCTACGGGTCTTTGCCATCTATCTATTCCTTCATAGTCTTCTTTAAAGCTTGATGGGTCAGGGTTGAGATCCCTTGCTACCCTTAATGATGTATCTTCAGCAATAATACGCCATTGTGCTTGGGTGATGGGATAACGCCCCATATAGAAAGCGGGAACAGTTACAAGATGTTGCCCTTTTTCCCTTCTAAAATAGTCCCAATTAAACTTTTTCACCAATCTTTCAATTTCTTCGTCGGGTGTCCCCATCACAAATGTTCCAGAGGGGATTTCCATTAATTCTAGGTTAACTTGGTCATCTAAGGCTTCTATCATGCCTTCTGCTTGTTTTTCTTGGTGTTTTATCTCCCATCGTCTTTTTCTTGTCGAACGGAGAGAACGACTAGAGGAATGATATTGTAGCGTTGCCACCGTAAAGGTAAATATCTGCGTTTCGATGACTTCTATCGTTGCTACCTCAAAAGTAGCGATTTTTAGGTTAATATTATCATTTTCATTCGGTTGTGTTAAAGGTTTAAGTCTATTTTCTATTTCTTCAGCGTAGGTCGCAAAATCTCCCCCCAGATTTTTCAGGACTTCTAACCCGACTTGAGCAAAGGGTAACACTTTTTCTTGATCTTCGGGATAGTCTTCTAAATAAACCAGAAGCCCTCTAAAACTGCGAATCGGACGATCAATTTCCTTGCCGATTTGCTCAGAAATTCGGTCTAATATGCGGATATTGCGCCGTGAACTAATGCTTTTATTCAGTACCCGACGCACCCCTGTCACAAAGTCATACCCTTGATCGTATCCCTCTTTGTTTTCTCCAATCGGCGTTAATAATCCTCCCATATAAAATTCTGCCACATGAACAGGTTCTGTGGTCATTTCCCCTTGATAGCTCTTTCTCACAAGGTCAACCACCGACATATTGACGGGAAGGGTTGCCATCACTGTGGCTAATTCAATCGCATTCTCGGAAGCATTGTTAAAGAATTGTTGGACAATTGCATTAGCTTTTTCGGTTACTTCATCGGTTTTCAGTTCAGATTCTGAATTTTCAGTTGCTTTTACAGAATTGTCTTTTTCTTTCTCTTGTGCTTTTTCTTTAATAAAGGATAGATTGAACAGGATAGAAGTGACTTGTCCTTTTCCATTTCCAGCAATCACACCACTCCATTGCTTAAGGACGAACGGTTGTAAGGTAATAATGGGTACTAACACAGAATCATTCCAATCTATCGGCAACCATTGCGGATGATTAATTAAGGTTAATTTAGGGTTAGGCACTGCTGGACGGTCTGAAATAGCGGTATATTTCGTTCCTCGTGTTAATTGCGTACTATTCCATAATCTTTCGGGAAAAAGCTGTAGGATAGCGCAGGGTTGTTTCTCTGACCATTTTTGAAGATAAGGATGAATTAATCCTGACTCCCATAACGGGGAGACACAATCACTCACCAGCAACACTAATCCCCGTTGTTGAGGATGAAGCAACTCTCGACAGAAATATTCCCGTTGACTGGTTTTTCCCTTGCGACGATAACGGCGTAGTTTTAAGGTTTCATGATCGGGGGTAAAAAGCTGCCATGTCCTAATATTTTGAAATGCGCCTTGTACTTCTAAGAGTTTTTGTAAATCATTAATCAATTCTCGCCAAATAAAGCTGGATCTCGTATCTTCTATGACCAATTCTAGGGTTAACCATCGTTCGGGTTGGGGTTTCGTTACAGGAATCCACATTTCCCTTTCCGCAATGCGTTCAGCCGTTGCCGTTTCATCTATCATGGTTTTAGTCATCGAGGGGACTTTTCGTCTTAACCCTCGTAAGGCACGACTCAAAACAAGGGGATTTTGAATCGCTGAGGCCGCAGGAACTTGAAAAGGTAAACCTTTTGGTTGATTTGAGGCTGATTTACCTATTTCTGGGGTTGACACATTTTCTGTGATCACTGCCACCTGATCAGAAATAGTCTGGGAAACAGAGCGTTTAGGGGTTAACCACCATAATCGGGGAATTTCTTTAATAATCAGTAAAGTCAGTTGAATATATAACCAAGCGAAAGTAATAAAAATTTCAATATTGAGGAGATCAATAACTATCTTTTGCGTCTTTACCCATTTTTTCCCTTCAGTATCCCCCATTTGTACGGCTAACCATAGACTATCTAAAATATCTTCTTCATCTGCATTCCATCGTTGAAGTAATCCCGTCCGCTTCAAGACTTTTAATAGCTTATCAATGTCTATATGCGCATTAGAGGTCATCTTCGATTGCCCCCAAATCTTTGAGAATTAAGTCGATTAACTTTTCATCAGTGGGAATTTTACCTTCTTTTACTAAAAAAAGCGCATTTAATAATTGATCAGTTGCCAACGTTTCTTTATCTCGTTTTCCCAGAAAAGCTTTAATCAATTTTTTAACATCTTCCCTTAAAGTAATCTCTTCTTCTAAGTGCGCTGTGATAATTCGCTTTAATTCATCTTCATTGGGCGGTTTCATCGTTAAACGCAAACAACGACGCAAAAATGGCGGCGGAAAATCCCTTTCTCCATTACTGGTTAAAATAACAAAAGGGAACTCTTCACAAGACACTAAACCTTCTTCAATTGGAAATTCTCGATCTTTTCCCGTTGTTTCATTATTTTCATCTTTATACGCCGTTCTTACCCTTACTTCTCCCACTTCCTCTTTGATTCTCTCTAATTCAGGAATTTCAAAAAATCCCTCCTCAAACAATGTTAACAAATCATTGGGTAAATCAATATCACTTTTATCAATTTCATCAATTAATAATACCCTTGGTTTTTTAGACTTTAATAATGCTGTTCCAAGGGGACCCAGTGTGATATATTTGCCAATCTGTTTTAATTGTTCTTGTTGTTGTTTTTGGGTTAATTTCCCTTCAACTTGTTCTCTAAATTTTACTTCCTGTAAACGACCAATGGCATCATAATTGTATAGTCCATCTTTTAAGGTCGTCCGAGTTGTAATCGGCCAGTATAAGACTTCTCCTAATTCGAGTTCTTCCGCCACTTTGTAAGCAATTGAAGATTTTCCCGTTCCCGGTTTTCCTGTGACCAATAAAGGACGACGTAAATATAACGCCGCATTCACCATTTTTATTTGCGTATCATCAATAATTTGAAATTTTTCTCCCTTCGATTGACGACGACTTTTCCCAAAAGAACGCCAACTCGGTGCAGAAGGGAGTTTCGGTGGAGCATCACCTGTTTTCTTCGGTTCTCCCGTAAAAATTTGCCATTGAGCATCAGTCATAATTAGGATTTACTTTAAGTTAATAGAGTTGATAACGGTTTCTGATGTAATCAGTTAAGTTAATGATCGGAAAAATTGAACTCAATAAGTTTTACTTCTGACTTCTGATTTCTAACTTCTCCCATACACTAGGCCATCCTTAATCTATAGGGAGGTGGCAGTAAGTTCGCATCATCTAAGATTAATGATAAATGATGGCCGAGATGGGAGGTTATCCCATAAGCAGATTCCCGTTGCGCTTTAATTATGCGAGGTAAATCTTTAAATTGACAATCACAAATGTTCTCAAAATCTGCTGATGAATGTAAAGTTTCCTCTGCATGGGAACGAATCCAGAGCATTAAGGGGACTCCAGTATAATAGATGATTGGTAAAATCGTTTCTAAATGATCGCTACATAAACACAAATGGGTTAATCGAGAACCGATTACTGCAACTGAATTATGATATTTATACAAAGTATCAATATTAAAATCTTCTAACTTTTTACACAAGACAAAGGGGGTTCTACGCGATAATTCCCCCGCTTCCATTTTCTGTTGTAATTCAGATTCAGAAATAATGTATTGCCTTATTGATTTTTCTTGAATAGGAATTAACATTTTGTATTTTTCTAGCCATCTTTTATGCTGTTCATTATCAGATAATCGCTCTGAAATCCCTAAGACAATTTCGTAATCCCTTCCTAAAGGAACAGGAGAAAGTCTTGATATTGCGGTTGGAGTTTCCAACAAATCTATCGTTTTTGTTTCCTTTTCTATGTTGGCAATAACTTGATAGGGTAAAAATATTTTTATTTGCTTGAATGAATGGAACTTGTATTTTAAAATAAAATCTTTTAGTATTTCCAGATTTAAGGGTTTACCTAAATTAAGCATTTCCTTGTCTGTTAATTTTTGACAGAGGATTGATGCTTCGTCTTGATCGGTCATAGATTGGTACTTTTTAATATCTTTAATTAACCAAGCATCTAGTTTAAATTCTTGCTGTATTTCTGTCACCACTAATAATAAGACTTGCAAAGGTTCATCTAAGACTCGTGACGATTGATTTGCCTGACTAAATCTCTGCTCAACCACTGCTATTAAAACTTTGCTTAAATCCTTTGCATCTTTTTTCAGCCACTTTTTTAAAGTTTGTCGATAACTTTTACGTTGCTTTTTCTGCTGGAGAATAACAACAAAAAAAGCCATAAACAATTGTAAACATGAGATTTGTTGTAAATTTTCCCCTAAATCAACTGGCTTTTGTTCATAGAATTGCCAAATCATTTCTTCCAAAATTGATTCAGACATTCCTTTTAAAGATTCAATAATTCGATTATTTGCTCTTAATTCCCCTAGAACAATTTGATAAGATTCCTCAATTTCTTCTTTTAAATCATCTTCATATCCTTCTAAAAGGATTTCTTGTAAATTCGATAAATATCCCGCTGCCTTGGAGGTTTCTACTATAGTATTTTTAAATAAAACAGGAATATGATACTCTATATCTTGAACCTCATTTCCTTGTTGGTCAATAATTTTCTTCTGATCATCCGCTAAGATAAATTTTCGTCCTTGTGTATCTTGACGCTCTACCATTGCCAAAATTGCCAATTTTCCCATTTTAAACGATTTTTCAAAGGGCAAATCTGCTCCAATTCCATCATAGAATCCTTCAGAGAAGGCGATCGCTGATTGATCTTTAATCGCTCGATTCATCCCAATGACATAATTGATTCTTTTGTGCAATTCTTTAGCTAAATTAATAGTATCGCAAGCATTTAAGACAACACACTCAATATCCTCAATTATTTCCCCTAACAACTTTACTATATATTCATTGCTCACTATCTTGTCAGGGCTATTTCATTCTAAAAAGTACCAAAATCTGCTTTAGTCCATAACTGCATAATCGTTGTGCTTGCGCCATATTCGTAAAACCCGCTTCTCGGTACAGATTAATGGCTAAATCCCTTGTAATTGCCCATAGATTCGG
>JBGTGT010000097.1:0-7931 GCA_041746575.1 Microcystaceae cyanobacterium | reverse complement strand
GGTTTTTCGACTCATTGAAAGTTAATCATAGTTTATTCTGATTTATTTTAGGATAAAGCGAGTCCTTTCTTTCCCATCCGCCTCCAATCACTGGAAAACTGTTCTTGACATCTACTTTATTCTCTTAAGTTGTCACGAATGCTGAGAGTCTTCCATTTTTCTTTTTTCTCCAAGATGGTGAATCTTTTTTTGATTTTATCATCTCATTCTCATTTATCTAAATGATTTAGATTTGCTATATCTTAGACCAGATTCTTGAAAAATCGGTCAAATTCATCTTAAACAGGTTAGGTTAGGGGAATAGTTAAACTACATCCCCATCAATTTATTATATTCTGCATGAGATCCAATCCAAAACCACGAAATTCCCCCTTTGACTTCCACTCCTAAAGCTCTGTAATTCCTTCCTACTCTTCCCGACCAATATTGAACCACTTTTTTTAAATGCAACGATGGATGAGATGAACACGTTTAAGCAAATCATAACACTGATCAGCCGTTTTCTGAACCTCTTGCGGTAAAGTATGATAACATTGCCAAAAGCGACGAGTGGTATAGTGCATTAAATATCTTGACAGTTTCCTGCTTCAAATTCTGCGATCGCTTCTGCTGCTAAATCATCTAATTTACCATTATTAATATCTTCCTCTAATTGTTTATCCCAACGCTGATAATCTACATCAGACAACCATTCTATCAACTGCTGAACCTCATGAGACGGAAGTTGTAAAATAGCAGATTCAATTTGATCAAGTGTCAACATAATGGTACAAATTGCATTTTGACTGAGAAGATTATAATTGATTTTTCTTTCAGGTGCAAAAACGTCCATGTAATGCGCCTTATCTTAATATCAAGCACCCATATCCTTGAAAAACACGCCAAACCCATCTTAAATAAGTTAGGGATAGAAGAAGTAGGTTTACAAAAATTAACCCGATAGGTGTTAACAAATTATAACTATTAATTCACAAATGCTTGAGATTTTACCTTCTTTTAGGGAATCAAGACTTCGGAAAAACCTCTTCCCTTATTCAGCAAAAATCAATTTAATAGCGATCACATAGTAAGTTTCCTTGAGTTCAGTTGATCGCCAGCCATCATCATATTTTTCGAAAATCGCTTTTGATTTTTTGGTTTCCCCTTTTTTAATACTTTGAAGGATTAAATCTTCAGAGTCAATTTGAGTAATCTCTTTTCCTAATTCAGTTAACTTTCATTGATCTAAATTTGTAGTATGGCATAGGTAACATAACAAAGTTTTCCAGATTTTCCAACAGATAAATTTAAAAAATTGAGTTTCGTTACGCCTTGTCAAATCATCCTGTCAAGATTTATTGACACTTTTTGTTTTTTTCGACTACCTTCTTAGAGAATAAGTCTATTAATTCTGTCTTTAGCTGACTTAATTTCCCTTTTCACTTTCAACTCTTAATTTCTTCTTCATACGATCGCTCTAAAAATCAGGTTAACATCTTGGGTAATCTCTCCGATGAGATGCAAACGAATTGGCAGAAATGGTATGACACAACGAACTTTTGCTGTAATTGGGTTAGCGGTAATGGGGGAAAACCTCGCCCTCAATGTAGAAAGTAGAGGATTTCCGATTGCCGTCTATAATCGCACCACGGCAACCACCGACAAATTCATGGCAACGCGAGCGCAAGGAAAAGATATCAAGGCGGCAACAACCCTTGAAGAATTGGTACAAATCCTCGAACGTCCCCGTAAATTACTGGTGATGGTGAAGGCAGGTAGCCCGGTTGATGCAGTCATTGAGCAATTAAAACCTCTACTCGAAGAAGGGGATATGATCATCGATGGAGGCAATTCCCTTTATGAAGACACTGAAAGACGAACACAAGCCTTAGAATCTACCGGCCTCGGTTTTGTCGGCATGGGAGTGAGTGGTGGCGAAGAAGGCGCATTACATGGGCCCAGTTTAATGCCGGGGGGAACTGAATCTGCGTATCGAGAATTAGAGCCGATTTTAACGAAAATTGCCGCCCAAGTCGACGATGGTCCCTGTGTCACCTATATTGGGCCGGGGGGAGCTGGTCACTACGTCAAAATGGTGCATAATGGCATTGAATACGGCGATATGCAATTAATTGCCGAAGCCTATGATATTCTGAAAAATTGCCTCGGATTAAGTAATCAAGCGTTGCATGAGATTTTTAGCCAATGGAACAGCACAGATGAGCTTAATTCCTTTTTAATTGAAATTACTGCTGATATTTTTCAACAAATTGATCCGGAAACCGATACTCATTTGGTGGATTTAATTATGGATTCTGCCGGCCAAAAAGGGACAGGTCGCTGGACAGTGGTAAGTTCCCTTGAACTAGGAGTTCCCATTCCGACTATGTATGCCGCCGTTAACGCACGGGTGATGTCTGCCTATAAAGCAGAACGGGTGGCGGCCTCTAAAGTATTATCTGGCCCTTCCCTTCATTTTGAGGGAGACGTAAAAGCGTTTATTGATAAAGTACGAGATGCGCTGTACTGCTCAAAAATGTGTTCCTATGCGCAAGGAATGGCTTTAATTGCCAAAGCATCGGCCGAATACAATTACAACATCAACTTACCCGAAACAGCGCGAATTTGGAAAGGAGGCTGTATTATTCGAGCAGGATTCTTAGATAAAATCAAAAATGCTTTTCAGGAAGATCCTAACTTGGCAAATCTTCTTCTTGCGCCCGAATTTAAACAAAGTATTCTAGATCGTCAAGACGCATGGCGAGAAGTGCTAATTTTGGCTAATAAGACGGGAATTGCCGTTCCTGCCTTTAGTTCTTCCCTGGATTACTTTGATAGCTATCGTCGTGCCAGATTGCCGCAAAATCTCACCCAAGCCCAACGGGATTACTTTGGCGCACATACCTACGAACGAACCGACAAACCGAGCGGGGAATTCTTCCATACGGAATGGATGGCTTAAGGTTATGTAAATTCTATATATGGGGTGAATAATTTTCACCCCTTAAAGTGTTTATTTCAAACTAAAAATTTCTCTCGAAATCAATCCTCACTATCATCGGATTCTTTATCTTCTTCATTGTTAATATTTTCTGCTTCGTCATTTCTCTCTTCGTTGCTTAAACTCGATAAACCTAACTCTTCTAAAAGTTGTGTAAAGTTAGTGTCTAAATTACTGAAATTATTAGCTAGTCCTAGCTGAGACAAGTATTTAGGATTTTCGGCTAACATTTGTAAGGCAGTTTTCGCATCTTGCTCTGATAACTGGCTTTCTCCTATTTTTGAATATAAAGAACTTCTTCGATACAAGACTTGAGGGGGTGTAAGTGTTCCCCAACCGGCATTGACCTCTAATGCTTTCGTATAATCTGCAATTGCTTCTGTCCATCTTTCTAGCCCTGAATAAGCTAAAGCTCGATTAGAATAGGCCGCTGAATAATTCGGCCTTAAGTCAATCGTTTTTGTAAAATCTTGGATAGCCAGCTCCATTGTTTCAACCTTATTATTTGTATTAACTAAGTCGAAAGCCACATATCCTCTCTCAAAGTAAGCAGTAGAAAGGCTTCTTCCATCCCAATAATCATTGATTTCAATCGCTTTCGTGTAATCATCAAAGGCTTTTTGTTTTTCATTGAGCTTGAAGTAAGTATATCCGCGTTCTAGATAAGCACCAGAGTAGTTAGGATGCCGCTCAATAGCTTGATCAAAATAAGCGGTCGCTTTTTCATATTCTGCTAAATCAAGACTAGCAATTCCTCGATCAAAAAAGGCAGTATGACTCCGCCAACGTTGATCACTTGTAACTTTCTTTTCAATGGATTCAACGTCTTTGTCTGTGAGCATTAATTCTTTCTGATAATATTCTAGAGCCTTTTTGGTTTCGGATTCCTCTAAAACTGGCCACTCTTTTTTTAGAGCATCTTGATAGATTTTTTCATACTGAGCAAATTTTTCTTTTGATTGTTGAATATCTCGAATGATATCACTGGTAATCGCATCAATTTCATCTGGGGATAATCCCATGCTTTTGCCTTTTTCTTGTAACGCTTTGAGATAAATCGTGGCACTAACAGATTTTGGCTGTTCAAGTTTTGCTTTAATTTGTTCCACTTGCGAGCGAAAGCGACTCCGAGGATCACCATAAATTAAAATTGGTGTTGATTCTTCTGTGGATAGTTCACTCGGCTTACTATTCATTTGAATCGAAAGACAAGCTCTTTTAAAAGCTACTTCAATATCTTCAATAATATTATCAATTGTTTGTTCACTCGCGATCGCTGAATAAAATCCTGTCGCAAAGGTAATCGCCGCCTTATCTGTAATCGCTTTTTTCATACCAATGACAAAGGGAACGTGTTTAGCAATTGCTTCAGCTTGTTCCTGAGAAAAGCAAGAATTCAGCACGACACATTTCACCTGTCCAGCTACTAATTCAAAAAGATTGGCTAAAAAATGCGGTGGAATTGCTTGGGTTTCTCCTTGATCATTTTGCAGACATAATTCCCCTTTCTCAGTACCATGACCCGCAAAATGGACAATTTGGGGTTTTATATCGTTAATTTTCTGGATGAGATCGTCTGGACGGGCGGCAAAACGTTCATCTAAGTCAAAGCGGTCTTTATTTTCTAATTTATCTTGAATTTCTCGATGCTCATCTTGTAATCTTAAGCGAGCCATGTTACTTGGATCAGAAGCAAGGAATAAAATCTTAATAGGATTGCTCATTGACTTTTATCAAAATGAAAACCATTTTTTGTCTATATTACGAATAGAACAAAATTAACGCTTGACTACTCTAAAACTATTATCGTTTTTTTTTTTTTATTCCGCAATTAATAAACTTTAATTTTTTTAAAAATACCAAAAAGGGCATTCAAACGTATGCCCTTTGCCTAATTTGATTGTTAAGTTGCTAGGAAGCCATTTATCGCCCGATGCCTACATAACGGAAGCCCGCTTGTTCTACCTTAGATCGATCTAAGAAATTGCGTCCATCGATGATCACAGGATTATTCATTAATTTAGACATTTTGTTTAAATCTAATTTCTGGAATTCTTGCCAATCAGTGACGAGAACGAGAGCATCGCAGCTATCGGCTAACATTTCAGGGTCAGTTTCAATCTTTACATTCGATAAACCGTGACTTAATCCAGATAGAGAAACAATGGGGTCATAAGCTTTGACCTTCGCACCCAGACGGTTGAGTTCCTCAATAATATTCAACGCCGGTGCATCTCGCATATCATCCGTATCGGGTTTAAACGTTAATCCTAGTAAACCGACCACTTTTCCTTTAAGGATTTTTAATTCTTTTTGCAGTTTTTCAATCGTAATAACCCGTTGACGCTTGTTAACGTTCACGGCCGCATTGAGAAGTTCTGTTTCATAACCGTAGTCTTCGGCAGTATGAATCAACGCTGAAACGTCTTTGGGAAAACAAGAGCCTCCCCAACCGATGCCAGCTTGCAAGAATTTATCACCAATGCGAGAGTCCAAGCCAATACCTTTGGCCACTTGGGTAACATCCGCACCAACGCGATCGCACACGTTAGCCACTTCATTAATAAAACTAATTTTGGTCGCAAGAAAGGCGTTAGCGGCATATTTAATCATCTCTGCTGAGCTTAAGTCCGTAACAACCACAGGAACAGGTCTCAAAGACGGATTATCGGAGAATTTACGCTCCACTAAAGGGGCATAAAGTTCTTTCATCATGCTGGTCGCTTTTTCGCTATTGCCACCTAAAACAATGCGATCAGGGTTAAACGTATCATAAACCGCCGAACCTTCTCGTAAAAACTCTGGATTGCTTACAACATCAAAATCTGCCTTGATTTCGCTTGCAATTTGACCACCGCCTCCGGCAGGAACGAGGTTTTTCTGGCGTTCCACAATACCATCGAGGACAATCATTCTGACCCAATCGCCAGAACCGATGGGAACAGTAGATTTATTGACGATCACTTTGTAACCCCCATTGAGATGCGTCCCAATGCCTCTGGCAACCGCTTCAACGTAACGAGTATCGCTTTCTCCTGTGGGTAAAGGTGGCGTTCCAACGGCAATAAAGAGGATTTCCCCGTGTTCTACTCCTGCCTTGAGATCACTGCTGAAGTGTAACCGTCCGACTTCCATCGAAGATTTCATTAATTCTGATAAGCCGGGTTCGTAAATAGGTGACTGTCCCGCTTTCATCAGTTTGACTTTTTCTTCGTTATTATCGATACAAATTACATCGTGACCAATATGGGATAGACAAACCCCTGTGACTAAACCCACGTATCCTGTTCCAATAACACAAACACGCATTGCTGTTCCTTCCTTTCGTTAATAATTGAATCAATATCGTAAAAAAATTAGTTGATTACTCGCTGACGAAAATCTTCAATCGTCTTTTCTAACCCCTCTTGCAAGGGAATAGTCGGTTCCCAATTGAGATAGGTTTTTGCTTTGGTGATATCGGGTTGCCGTTGTTTAGGATCATCTTGAGGAAGCGGTTTAAACGCTAATTCCGCCGAGGGATTAATCCGTTTTTGAATAATTTGCGCTAATTCTAGGATAGTGTATTCCCCCGGATTGCCTAAATTGACTGGCCCAATATAATCACTGTTCATTAAGCGAATAAAGCCTTCTACTAAGTCAGGAACATAGCAGAAACTGCGGGTTTGAGAGCCATCTCCATAGATGGTTAAGGGAGTTCCTTTTAACGCTTGTACAATAAAATTGCTGACCACTCGACCGTCGTTTTCTTGCATTCTTGGACCGTAAGTATTAAAAATTCGAGCAACTCGAATATCGACCTTATGTTCGCGATGGTATTCAAAGGCTAGGGTTTCAGCAACCCGTTTTCCTTCATCATAGCAAGCGCGAGGGCCAGTACAATTGACATTGCCGCGATATTCTTCCGGTTGGGGATGCACGTCGGGGTCACCATAAACTTCAGAGGTTGAGGCTAAGAAAAAACGAGCTTTAACCCGTTTGGCCAAACCTAGCATATACAGCGTTCCCAAAACATTCGTTTTAATCGTTTTGACCGGATTAAACTGATAATGCACGGGGGAAGCAGGACAGGCAAGATGGTAAATCTGATCAACCTCTAAGCGAATTGGTTCGGTAATATCGTGGCGAACCAACTCAAAATAGGGATGACCTAGCCACTTTTCGATATTTCGTTTGTGGCCGGTATAAAAGTTATCGAGACATAAGACCTCGTGTCCCTGTTCCATTAAGCGATCTATTAGATGGGATCCGATGAAACCCGCACCACCTGTGACTAGGATTCTCATGTAACTAACTATCTTAAGAATTTGAAATTAATCTTAAGCTACATTCATCTTGAATTTTTGGCAAATAAAATTTTAAAATAGAAACGTTTATCTGAAATTTCCCCAACATATAATTCACTAAAAATAACCTTGATTCTATAAAATTCAGAATTTTTACCCTTAAAAGACCTAAAATAATTTTTCATTATTGCAATCTAAGCATATTGTCGTTTTCTTCGCTAAATCCTGATGTTTTGTCTTTAAAGCAAAATAAGGAAAAAATCTAGAAATAAAGTGCGATCGCATTTGCTTGACAAGTAAGTGAAATTAAGGTAATAAATATGGCTTTCTGTAAAAAATTATCCCAGCACGCAGTGCGAAGAATAAACCTTAAAAGAACCATATGATTTCAGATTAGATTCTATAAGAAGAATTATCCCAACAATAAATGACAAATATTCAAAATTTTCAACGTATGACCCTTAACTTCACTTTAAAACTGGGAAAATATCTTACCCTCGAAGATTTTTGTACTTGCACTCAAACCAGGGCTATTTCATTCTACTCTGTAGAATGGATGTGGTAACATAGAATCAAACTAAATAAATGTCTGACATAGCAATTGTTCAAGCCTTTGAGGGAATGCCCGATTATCGTCGCAGGCAAGGCAGAAGACACTCATTAGT
>JBGTGT010000096.1:0-3237 GCA_041746575.1 Microcystaceae cyanobacterium | reverse complement strand
CAGCCAAGATGGAAGAGGTCGGGTCTTTGATAATATTTTCATCGAGCGTTTATGGCGTTCTCTCAAGTATGAGGAAGTTTATCTCAAGGATTATTCAACTGTAGCGATCGCTCTTGAGAACCTAACCCATTACTTTGAGTTCTACAATTATCGTAGACTTCATCAATCCCTTAATTATCAATGCCCAGCTACGATACATTTTAATGCTTAAGGAGGTGGTTTAATAAAATTAATAAAAGTCTCAAATCTGTTCGGGTCAAAAGCTTGCAGCCTTCTATCTTAGTTTAGTCGATTTTTTGTCTAGACAATTGGGTACACTTCAGATTGAGCAAAATGGGATGACTAAATAAAATCAGTGCTGAGAGTAGAAAGGATAAAAGATAACTCATCATTTTTTTATCAAAGGGTTTTGAGATTTGGAGAATTAAATCTACAATATATCATTAGATTCAGTTCGGGTTCTCACCTCAACGGTGGCACTGGCATCATTGCCGAAGATGTCAACTAAATGCTTCTTAGCTTAGTTGATCATAGTCTTCAGGTTCTCTATCTGACACTTTACTTAAGACTTTTTGCAGTTTTTCTATACTTCCTTTTTTGGCTTTTTCTTCGAGATAATCTTTAGTCATCCATGCGGAGACTTGAGCAGAGAGAGCAATATTCACTAATTGTTCAATCGATATATTTTCTCGTTGAGCAAGGGTTGCCAGTTGTTGATATAAAGTATCGGGAATTTGGGTGTTGAGGTTCATGATTTAATTTCTCCAAGGCGTTGCAAGAATTGTTTGGGGGTCAAAATAAAGATATTAAAAGCTTCAACAGGTTTTAGGTCTTTTCTATTATAACTAATGATAAAATTAGCTTGAGATTCAATCGCTAAGTCTATCAGAAAATCATCATTGGGATCAAGGGCGAGGGGTCGCCAAAGATAAAAAAGCTTTTGATGATTAGAAATAGCACAAATGCCATTAATGACATTATCAATATCTTCTAAACTTAAATTAATACTTTCTTTTTCTCGTTTGAGAATTTGCTCATATTCAAAAATGAGAGTAGCTGAAATATTCAGTTCAAAACGAGGGTCATTGAGAAGGGTTAAGAGTTTATAAGATGCACCTTTGTTAGAACGGAGTCCTGATAAAATAACGTTAGTATCAATGACAAGTTGATAAGGGTTCATTTTGATATTTATGATGTCTTAGCGTGCTTTGACAGCAATTCTTAATTTTTAAGATTTTGCTGATTTGAGAGGGTTGGTGTGGGAGGCGATGGGGGTAGATCGTTTCTTTATTAATCTCCTCAATCGGTTAATTTGTTTATTTTATTATCAAGGGTAGGGATTTTTTCAGGGGGTAAAATAACGACTTTCCCATCTTGCCAAATAGCAATAGATTCACCTAATTTTCGATGCGTTTTAATGGCTTCTGTGATGGCTTTTTGTACCCCTTGATTAATTTTCTCTGATAAAAGTTTGGGGGATGTTTCACTCATGATGGTATTTCCAGATAAGGGAGTCGTTGAAAACCGGCTTGAAGAAAGTGATGGTCTAGGGTTAATGCGGTTGAAAGATTACGATTTTGCATAATAATAAAAGATAGACAATCCGTTAAAGAATAAGTTTTATCTTGATGCTTCTGAAAATATTGCCAACCTTGATTAAATAATTGTTGGTCAATGTCAATTAGTTCAATATCGGGGCTTTTTAGTAAACGATTGCCAATTTCAATTGCTTTTTGATGGAGACGACGACTATTAAAAAAAGTAACCACTTCATCAAAAATATAGGTACTTGTGAGGAGAAAAGGTTGAAGAGAGACTAAGGTTTGCCAATGCTGTAATACCTGTTGATGGTCTTGTTCATTTTTAATTTCTAGCGCAATAATATAACTGGTATCTAAGAAATAAATGGGTTTCATTGACGATATAAGTAGGTATCATGATTTTGAGCGGCATCGGTAACATCGCATTCAACAGGATTTTGCCCTAAGTCCCAAATAGAAGAAGTTTTCTTTTGAGTGTTAATAATGATTTTTTCGGCTTCTTGAATTACCTCGACTTCTTGACTATCTCCTAAGAGTTCTTTAGGAATTAATACGCCTTGTTCGGTAACTTTTAGTTTCATCATTAATGACCTCAATGGATGTATTTATTTTACCTTGATAATCGTTACTTTCGTCTGCGATAGTCCCAAGGTGGAATCGCTTTACCATTTTTCCATAATCCTAAGCGTTTTTTCTTAGCTTTAGCTTCTGCCTTTTCCACTTTCTCCCATTCAGGACAATCATTCTTATACTTGCCATTTGCCCAAACTGTTCCCGCTTCAATTTGATGGAGTTGAATTGATGATATTGTCAACTTAACTGTAGCCAAAACTGAAAAGACAATATTTTAGGCTTAATATGCAATTATTCCCTTATTTAGACAGATTAATCCCAGTGATATTCTTCCAATCTTCTATTTTGCTCTTAATAATCTCTCTAGTTACACAAGCGGAGAGTTTATGTCTTTTGGGCTGGGAATGTTGATAGATCATTTCCGCCGCCGATAAAAATTTCTGTGCCTGACCCGCCGACTTAAACCTTCGCATCTTTTTCTCCCTAACCCTTGTCCATTGATGAGAGAGTTCGGCTCGGTTATTCAATCCTTTATGCTGTCTGTGATCTGGCTTTAATCCTAATTCTCTCATTGCGGCTTGATAACTCTTGAGTTTGTCGGTGACAACTACATCTGGTGACAGCATGGGCAAGTCAGCAACGTTTAGTGTTAGGACAGGTGAAAGTAGAAGACCATTCTAACGAAATAACAGCTATTCCTGCACTTTTAGAGCTATTAGACGTAGAGGGCGCAATTATTACTTTAGACGCTATAGGGACTCAAACCAAGATTATTCAGCAGATTTGTGAGAAGAAAGCTGACTACATTGTGACTCTCAAAGCCAATCATCCCACCTTATTTTCTGAGGTCAAACAGTGGTTTACTGAGAAAATAACGAGTAATTTCGTGGGAATCGACCACGATTACTACACCTCTGTTGAAAAGGGTCATCATCGCACCGAGAAACGCTACGTTTGGGCAGTTCCTCTCCAAGCTTTTGATGGTCTTTATCAACAACAGCAATGGGATAGTTTGCAAACCATCGTCATCGTTGAACGCATTCGCCATCTCTGGAACGAAACTACCCATGATATTCAGTTTTATTTGACCTCTCTCCCCCCTGATGCCCAATTTCTCTGCCAT
>JBGTGT010000095.1:0-2296 GCA_041746575.1 Microcystaceae cyanobacterium | reverse complement strand
CAGCCAAGATGGAAGAGGTCGGGTCTTTGATAATATTTTCATCGAGCGTTTATGGCGTTCTCTCAAGTATGAGGAAGTTTATCTCAAGGATTATTCAACTGTAGCGATCGCTCTTGAGAACCTAACCCATTACTTTGAGTTTTACAACTACCATAGACTACATCAATCTCTTGATTATCAATGCCCAGCTACTGTCTATTTTCAAGCTTAAGGAGGTGGTTTAATAAAATTAATAAAAGTCTCAAATCTGTTCGGGTCAAAAGCTTGCAGCCTTCTATCTTAATTTAGTGGATTTTTTGTCTAGACAATTGGGTACACTTTAAATAATCCTAGAATAATAGATGCGGATATAAAAGCTCTAGTAATTATTCCTTCTAGTCGTTTTCTCAGTGTTTTAACTTCGTTAAGAAGTTCTACATTATATTCATTGAGTTCTTGATTATGTTTATTTAATTGTTGAAGTTGTTTGCAGATAGCATCTAGTTTTTCTACTTCTAGACTTTTTGTTTCACTATAAATTGCTAAAACTTCTGAGTCTTCACCGTTGTTCATCTCTGGTATTTCTTAAAAAATGATTAACTTATCTTGATTTTTTGCTCTGTGAGTTGTGGTGTCGGTGATTTAAGTCACTTTCTTAAAAGTCTTTGATTTAATTTATCTAAAACTTCTTTGTCTAATCCTGTTGACCATCGGTATTTATAGCTCTCATGATTATAATGACTTACTTGCTGTTTTAATTCTTCAACTGATTTAATAAAATCTTTCAGATCCTGTTGAGTTCTGACTGTTTTTGCTTGATCAGACCTCTGTAAATAATATTTTGCGATGATTTTAGCTTCTGCTACAGAAGCATGATGATCTTGATGATAATGACGTATTTTATCTGGCATTTTTTCAAAATATACAGCTATAGCAATCCTAAATAGGTTGTGGCAAAATTCCATATTGAAACAGTTTTGGAAAATCAAATATTTGACTATTAGCAAAAAAGTCAAACAACCACTTTACTGCTTTAAATGATTTACATAAATGACAGAACTTTCTCATAAAATTTTTAACCTGTAACCAAATATCTTCTACTGGATTTTGCTCAGGGGCATTAGGAGCAAATTTTGTGCAATTAATTAACCATTCTTCTTTGTCTAAATCTCCATTAACTTTAGTTAGGTATTCCCTGAATTCTTGTGAATCATGATAGGTTGCTCCATCCCAAAATATAGCTAATCTTTTCCCTTTTTTTTGGCTTGTAAATAATTCAGAAACTTTATGGTATTTTCTGTGTTCCCACTTGCATATTCCTTCACAATAAATTCTTTCGTCTGATAATCTAATGCTCCATAATATGTAGCTCTACTTTTTCCATTTTTTATCGGAATTTCTATTCTCATATCTGTCCTTCCCCATACATAACCTAAAATATCTCTCCATAACAAATGACATTCATCAATCATAAACACTACAAGCTCTCCACTCTTTATTTCTTCTTCCCATTTTTTAAATTTTTCTTCTATTTCCTCTTTTTTTGCCTCCCCTAATCTATCATTTTTTGCTAGATTCTTTTTTGGGGTCTTTTTCCAACTTATTTTTGCTTCTTTTAACAAACTATAGTAACTTTGATTTGAACTATAAATTAGATTATACTCTTTTTCCAAATAGATTTTTAAATCTGATAACATCAAATAATCTTTATTTCTTAACCAATTAATTACCTTCTCTTTTTCTTGAACACTTAACTCACTTTTACTTCCTTTATATTTTAATTTTAAGCTCTCTACTCCCTCAAATAAAACTTGATTTTTCCATTTGCTAATAAACTGACGTGAAACTTGTAATAACTCTTGGATTTCATAGCATGATTTCCCTTGTAAAATCATTTTGACAGCCAAGGCTCTTTTTATTTCTCTGGCATCTTTTGTTTAATTAAGAAAATCATCTAATTCATCTATAATGCTCATTATTGTCTCCTTTTAATTCAAATTACTATTACCATTATATTTGCTACAACTCGTTTAGGCACTGAGAAGTATTCAAGGGAAACCCCCTTTTCTGGCATTTCTATAGAGAGAATACCCAAACCCTTTCTGAAAAACTTAATCTCTTAGAATTTCTGAGGGATAACTTTGTATGATTATGAGACTCCTAAAACAATGGTTTACACCAGGGCTATTTCATTCTAAAAAGTACCAAAATCTGCTTTAGTCCATAACTGCATAATCGTTGTGCTTGCGCCATATTCGTAAAACCCGCTTCTCGGTACAGATTAATGGCTAAATCCCTTGTAATTGCCCATAGATTC
>JBGTGT010000094.1:0-42317 GCA_041746575.1 Microcystaceae cyanobacterium | reverse complement strand
TTGGTAATCAGTTCCAATTACCTGACAACCCATTTTTGTGCCAAATAAACCAGCGATCGCTATTTAACGCAAAGCCTTTGAGGAAGTAGGTTCCTTTGATCCCCAATGGGGTAAACCAACAGATATTGAGATGTGGATTCGGCTATTCAGTCGCTATGGGGTGTATTGTGACTTGTGCTTCTACACTTCATTCTCATGCTTTGACGATGGGGGTATTTAATAAGAATACGGTAAAAACACTACTGGGATTTTTTGAACGAGTAGCTTCGTTAAATATTCTCAGTCCATCAGAGTTAAAAGATTGTCAAGCCAAATTCTTTCATCAATTTATTCTCGCGGGTGCGTTTCGGATGTTACGTCTAGGGAGATTCAGAGAGTTTCATCAAGTGATGCAATTGTTTCAGTTACCGACGATTAAAGATTTAAAACCATCGAAAAAGTGGTTAATTTTTCGGATTGTTTTTGGTGCAATTGATAGATTTTACAGCATGATTAAGGGCTAAAGATAAATTCAAACGTTTTTAATTATGGAACAGTTACAATTAACCGAAGCGATCGCTAACGATAAACACTTTCAACCAGCAGGTTTTATTACTTTGTTTAAAGATCAGGAGTAAATTTGGCATAATCTAAAATACTCATCTGTACGGTATTGTTAAGGATTAAAATATCTAAATCTCTAAATATCTAGTCCTCATCTTTTTTAGCACATTCTAGCAGAAAATCAATATAAGAACTAAGCTCATTGTTGATTAAAGGAAATAATTTTTCGTAAATTCCTCTTAGGTAGTCTAATCGTTGCCAATCATAATCAAAATCATAATAATATCGCTTGAAATGTCGAAATCGTCTCAATTCATCTAATAGTTGATACGATCCTTTCGACAAAACGGCTTTGCGAATATTGGGAATATCAATGTGCATTTTTCGTAGGAGTTCCTTATGCCACTGTTGAGAATCAAGGTGATTTTCAAATGTCCGAGAAATTCTAAATAATATTGTCTCAATACAGGTATAAGTATTGCAGAGGATATCAGCTAAGAGAACAGCATCTCGCAATTCCCGTTGCTCGACTTTGATAAAGTTTTGATGGTAAGATTCATACAGGTTATTAATATGATCAAGCACAACTAAGCTTTCTCTGATCTCACCCACTAACAAGAATAGTTCTTCGTTATCCATAGATAATTTTTCCTTTCATTAATATTATTTTTTGAAAAGAGGAATGGATATTTTCCCACTGTATTAAGTCCAAAGGAAATTGGGTCATTTGTTCGGCATCGGCTAATAATTGCATAAAGGTGATCGCATCTAGTCCGACAACCGCCAGATCGATATCTGATGCTTCAGAAAAGTGTTTAGGTTGTAACAATGATCCCCATTGAATAATTTGGGTAGGCTGATATTTTTCGATGATCATTTCTATAATATTTTGTGCATCTTGTTGAGCTATTTTCCACAGAGCCAGTCTTTGAGCCGTTTTTGCGTTTTTTTTAGTTGTCAGATAATGTCTCACTTGTTTAGGATTCACCATCATAAAAGCTCTAATCAGAGAATTATTTATTATTTGAATTATTATATCATTTATAAAGATTCAATCGGTTTCAAGTCAACCCAGCGATGCCATGGCACTTGCTTCGCAAAACCGCTCATCATGTTAATTTTAGCAAGAACGGGAAAATAATCTTCTGGAGGAATTCTTGTCCTAACGGGTTAGGAATCAAAGGTTATAATTTAACAATTTGAACTTCATTGCTGAGGAATGGCAGATAAAATAGCTCGCAGTGCTTTATTTACTTCTTCAGAAGTCTTAAACACTTTGGCAATATCAGGTTCTAGTTTTACAATAACATCAGCCTCTTTTGGGACAGCAAAACGATTAGAATGTGCTTTACTATAATCAAAGTCATATTCAGGAAGTAAGTCATCTTCAGAATTAGGATTCGTTTCAGAATTGTGTATATTGTTCATAATTTTTTTGTTCTTTTTTAGTAGCTGGACGTGCGCTGATAAGGCGTATAGTTTGATTTCGTTCAGTAAAACTAACTAATAAGAGACGATTTTTTTGATCATGTCCAATGATAATTTCTCGTCTTTCTTCGGTTGAATGCCATTCGTCATCGAAAATATAAGCTAGTGGATCTTGGAAGACTTTTGTAGCGTCTTGGAAGGTGATACCATGTTTTTTGAGATTACTTTGGGCTTTTTGTTCATTCCATTCAAATTGCAGGTTCATTTGGTTTATTATAACTCAAAAGCAGTTTTTTGAGATTAGAGGTTGAGTTAATGTAGCTGTCATTCTTTTTTCCTAAGCTAAGTTTATTTGAGATTATAGCAAGTCCGAATTGAGATAGGGCGATCGCTATTTTGAATCTTCTTTTTGAGCTTTAATGAATTTTCTATTTTAGAATCTCGTCTTCTTTTTACTTTTGTAGTCGCTCAGCATCACCATCAAATTCGTACATATAACTGCTAGGTGTCTTTTCAATCTTTTTTCCCAATAATACAACATTCAGAAATGAAGGAGATTTATAAGCATCGGGAACTTCATAAGAAAAGATTCTACTAGAGTATTGGTAATCAGTTCCAATTACCTGACAACCCATTTTTGTGCCAAATAAACCAGCGATCGCTTCTTTAGAAAATCTAAAATAATCGTAGGGATAAGCATGTAAAGGAAAGGTTTGATGAGTTTGTATAAAAAATAGTCCACCTATCTTTAAAACTTTCATGAGTTCGTGTGCAGCAAGATGAGGATATTTCAAATGTTCAAATGTAGAACAAGAAATAACAATATCACAAAACTCATGACCTAAAACCTGACTTAAGGAATGCACGTCAGCGACGATATCGACATCAATTCCCTCTGAAATATCAACACCTAAAAACTGAGATGAATGAGGAACCCATTCACGATGTTTAGTAGAACGGTCGGGTATAGATCGTTTAGTTCCTAATTCTAAAACGACAGGGTTCTCAATTATTCGACATTCCCCAATAAATTGATTTAGTAACTCCGACGCCTTGGTGTTATCAGATTTAGCCGAATCAGCCAATATAAATAATTTTGAACCCGCTAATCTAAGAATCTTGAGCATCGCTTTTTTCATTACTTTAACTCCTATGTTTAATAAACATATCAGATTTTAATTGATAGTCTTAAATATTACCATGTTTTTCCTAATTTTCCGATGAAACCATCCAAAGTTCCCTTCAGACAAGCCCAAATTTTAAGGAATTTTTGATTGGATTCAAATAGAAAAATTTTGGTTGATATAATAAACAAAAATTCAAACCTTCGGATAATTGATCTAATTAAATATTTTTGAGAAAGACGAGTTTCCACATAGGTATGATTTCTGCACATATAATAATAACGTAAAGGAGAATAATCATACACAGTAATTTCTCTTTTTCTAAAAATACTTTTAAGATATCGAGATGAGCCAAAGCGATGATTTAATATAGCGTCTTTTACAACATATATATAATAGTTTTGCTTTCTGAATTTTAGACAATATTCCCAATCAACAGCATCGATAAATAATCCCTCTTCAGGGTAATCAATTTGTTTAGCAACTGATAAAGAAATTAAAGAACCTGACGTAATCACCGCATCGCATTTATAAACATTGGAGGTTTCTTGACTTAGAGGAGATTCAATAAAACGATATTTATCAAATATAATTCCATGCCATTTTTGTCCTGTAATGCAGTCAACAGGAAGGGGGGCAATAATACCAATTTTATTATCTTGTTTTTCTAAAAAGTCATAGTAATATATTAATTTTTCTAAGACATCAGGTAAAGGTTTACTATCCTGATCAAATGTCCACAAAAAATCATAACCTTGTTCAATTGCCCAAGGTAATCCTATCGTTAAACCGCCTGAAATTCCAATATTCTCAGGATAGTGATTAACAATGATATTTTTAGAAGAATTAGACTGTAATAAAAGTTGAAAAGAGTTATCAATAATGTAGATAGATTGTACAGGATAAAACTGGTTTTGAATTGCTAGGATACAATTCTGTAAAGCTTCTAAATCCTGATAAGCGGTAATATACGCAGCCACTTTATACATTTTTAATTACTCTTGCTTTAAAATTCTACAGAAAATTTATAGTCAGTGAGTAAGTGAGTTGTTTGACATATTATCTTTAGTATATTTTCTTTGGTAATATTCAACCAATTTCTTAATAAAAAAATACATTTTGCTAGTTGTGTAATGATCTACGCTGAAAATTTATTTTCATATGAGATTTAAGGGTTAACCAAGCTTCTCGAATTCAGAAAAATTGAGTGTTTTTTAGATCAATTTGTAATTGAGGATTAAATTTTATAATAAAGATGTAATAGCTTTGTAAAATTTTTCTCCAGATTGAGCAATTGTATAATGACTCATGACTCTATTCTTTAATAGATTACCATCATTCATTAGCAGTTCTGGATTAGCAGAGTAATTAATAATTTTTTTTGACAAAGCAGAAAAATCAAAATATGGAACAAGCATATTGGTATTATACAAAAGTTCTTCAACACCCCCTGATTGACTAAATGCTAATATGGGATTACTTAACATTCCGTTTTCTAAGGCGACAAGGGGAAACGGATCTTCGCGAGAAAGTAACATAAATACATCAAACTCTTGATAATAAGATAGCGGGTTAGATTGCTGATTTAAGATAAAAAATCTATCTGTTAAATTCATTTTTTTTATATCACTCAAGAAAAGGTTAAAATTAAAATTTCTTTCTGCACCTAGCCAAACAAAAACGAGATTAGATTGGTTATTAAGTGTGTGAGCAAGATGAATAAATGAGTCAAATCCTTTTCTAATCAAATCTGTTCCTGAACCCCCTACTATAAATATATTTGAAGGCAGTCCTAGGTTCTGGCGAAGATTAATTTTCGGAATTTCTTGAATGGGTTCTATTGCTCCATGTATAACCTTAATTTTATTAGAATCAATGTTAAAAGAGTTAATTAAATCATTTTTTACTGACTCAGATACAGCAATAAAAAGCTTCGTATATTTTTTGACAATATCAAATTGATGTTCAATATCATATTGTCTTATAACAGTTTCCATTTCTGAAATTCGCGTTACAATAGGAGTATTTAAAAATATCAGTGATTCTAGTAATCTACCATTTGTAGAAGTATTACAAAAAATAGCATCAAAATTAGCTCTATGATATACTTTTTTAAGTTCTAACATGAGCAAATTGTTTAAGTGTAATCTCAATTTTTTATTAAGCCAACGACGCATGAAAGCTCTTAGCCTAAGGTCTATTGATTGTGTTGAATAACAGGTATTTTGACAAACATAAGTTTTGCCTAATTTTTCATATTCAGGAACTAATTCACCTCCTTGAGCAAGTAATATATTTGGTATAACCTCTTTTTCCTGTTTAAGCCATCGTATAATCCGAAGTAAGGAAATGGGTGCGCCTGTGCGTGATGCTGAGTGACCGATAAAAAGAATTTTCATAATCTAAATCCAAAGTTATAGTAGTCCTGCTAGTTGTTGAACTTCTTTTGAAAAATTTCTCCAAGTCAAATGCTGAATAGTAGCACGAACATCAGTCTCTATTTCTAATGCTTGTTTAATGATTTTAATAATATCGTCTGCGGTACTATTAACATCGAAGATAAACCCATTTTTTCCATTCACTATAATATCAGGAGCAAATCCTGTATTACTCACTACTGGAACAACGTTACACATCATTGATTCTATTAGAGGAATGGGACCGCCTTCCAATTTAGACACTGAAACAAAAATATCCATTTTTTGATAATATTTTGGATATTCATCATAAAAAACATTAACATATTGAAAATAAGAAAGAGATTGAACGTTGATAAATTCTTTGTGCTTTTCCCAATCTGTTCCCAATAAAATAATATCACTAAAATCTAACTTTTTAATTAATTCAATAACTAACTCATAATTTTTTCTATCATATAATGATTGATCACTATATCTTACAGAAAAACCTATACATGGTTTTTTTCCTCTTATTTTTTCCACTTTACTAAATTTTTCTTCATCTGCGCCTCCTAAAACTGTCTTGATTTTAGCTGAATCCACACCTTTTTCAATTAACATTTTTTCGCAAGCAGTGTTCATCGTCAAGATATATGTACCTTTTTTCAAAAAGTAGACAAGTTCCTGCTCCATAACGCCAATATTTCTAGAATGTGTATAAAATACTAAATTCACTTGACCAAGAATTTGTGGATTTTTTAAAATAGCTTCTTTAAATAAAGAATAGTGAGCAAAAAAATAAGCTTTTGCTTTAGGAATGTTATATAAAGAATAATGAAAATAAGTTATTTTATCACAATATTTATTAATCTCTTGGCAAATCCCATCAAGAATCCATTCTTTTTCTAAATTGACAAACGCTAAATCATATTCATCCTGATTATCAGATGAAGAAAATTTTTTGAAAGATAATTGCTTTTTATCAAGCCATGCCTTCAAATAAGCAAATTTGTACTTAACCTTAAATCCTTGAGGAAATATCTCAACGACTTTCAGTGTTTTTTGTTTCAACTTCTCTAATTTATTTTTCATTTTTTAGTTTCTGAGAAACTCTGTATATATTATTTTTTGACTTGATTTAAGAATTTTATTTTTCGTATCGTTTTTTCTTTTGTTTAAAATAATTGAGCAAAATTTTCATGATTTTTCTCCTATAATCATACAAGTTAAATAGTATTGTTTCTGTTGAAGAATATTAAGAGCTTTTCTTAAAATTTCGTTAGGTAAATGTTTTAAGCCGAAAGACTCTTTGAAAAGAGGTAATAAGGAAATTTGGTTGATAAAGTATAAATCAATGATTTTAAAGCCACTTTTTTTAATTAATTCCTGAATGGACTCAATATCAAAAAAATTGATGTGTGTTCTATCAATCCAATGATAATAAATTAATTGACTTTCTTTCATTCCGGACGTCAAACTACAATTCGGTACTGTAAGAATTATATTTTTCTTGCTGACTCTATAATATTCGTCTAGAGCTTTATAAGGATCAGTTAAATGTTCAAGAGTTTCAAAAGATAAAATGGTATCAAAACTACAATCGTCATAATCTAAATCTGTGGCATCAGAGATGGAAAATCTCTCAGATAATGTGTCCCAAGATTCATAATATTGATAATCGACTCCATATATATCATAATCTTTATACAACTCTAGAATATACGCTCCATTACCACACCCTACATCGAGGATCGAATGACCAGCATATTTTTTGATTGCTTCTATTCTCTCTTTATTGATGCCACGCTGCAAATACATTTTTGTTAATTCAGTATCATTTGGCTTCATAATTTTTTGGGGGTCTCTTATCGAGTAATAGTTTTAATAATCTTAGCTGGATTTCCACCTACCAGAGTATAAGGTAAAACATCTTTTGTGACAACGCTACCTGCTCCTACCACTGAATGCTCACCAATAGTTACTCCTCCCAAAACGACCGAGTTGGTACATATCCAAGCTCCTCTTTTAATAAAAATTGGCTGTTCTAGAATACTCAGTTGCCTTTCTAAGTCAAATTGAGTGTAGTCATGGCTACGAGCTAAAATCATAACTCTATGACCTAGAAAAACGTAATCTTCAATAACTACTTTACCTTCTAATGTACCAGCATTAATAAACGCATCTACTAGATGAATATAGCTACCCAGATAAATATTATCAATACCATTATATACAGTAAAATCATCTGATACTGTAATATTAATTCCCTTATGTTTTATGCGCTTCAAATAGTCTTGACCTGATACTTTTTTCATGAAACCTAATTTAAAGAATCTAATAACCATTTTGCATCTTGATAGAAAAAACCATGTTGTGATTCTGGAACATAACCAGTATCAAAAACGTCATACGGTTCTACTTTTAACTCAACAGCACGTTCAATATAATCTAAATCTGAATGCCCGTTTCCTATAATTAATGTTATGTAATATAATCCCGCTACGAGGCAAAGGGTAGGCACTTCACAGATTATTTTACCTTCTTTATAGATTTTATCTTTGAATAATTCGGGAGATTGAAAAGAAGGAGTTAATGCCAAAATTCTCTGACCTGTATAATCTTCAATAGAAATCCCAAACCGTAAATTGCTTATAGGAACTTCTGACTGAAACAAAACGATAAGTTTCAAGTTCCCACCCATTCTTAGGGTTGTTGTAGGAAAATTATCTGAAAAAATCTCAATTTTTTTTAAAATAGCTTGCTTTATAGACTTTCTTCCTTGATGAAGATTCAACGATGTTGTACTTGTTTGTGAAGAACAATCATTCTCTTGAAAATACATTTTTACTACCGTTTCTGCTTTACCTTGTTTTATAAGTTTTCCTTGATTAAGCAACAAGCAACGTTG
Organism: Microcystaceae cyanobacterium; assembly: GCA_041746575.1. Classification (GTDB taxonomy): domain Bacteria; phylum Cyanobacteriota; class Cyanobacteriia; order Cyanobacteriales; family Microcystaceae; genus JBGTGT01. The sequence goes on along the minus strand of JBGTGT010000094.1, from coordinate 33,915 downwards.
GCATAACTTCTGAATCGTTCCCATATTATGACTGACAAATAAAACCGTTCTTCCCTCTTTTGTCGCCACATCCCCCATCTTCCCTAAACATTTTTTCTGAAACGCCGCATCTCCTACCGCCAACACCTCATCAACAATTAAAATTTCCGGTTCTAAATGTGCTGCCACTGCAAACGCCAAGCGTACATACATTCCCGACGAATACCGCTTCACAGGAGTATCTAAGAACTTCTCCACCTCCGCAAAGGCAACAATCTCATCAAACTTGCGCTTAATCTCCTCGCGACTCATCCCCAAAATCGCCCCATTGAGGTAAATATTCTCTCGTCCTGTTAATTCAGGATGAAAACCTGTTCCTACTTCCAACAAGCTTGCTACTCGTCCCCCAATCTCAATCCGTCCCGTTGTAGGTTCAGTAATTCGGCTTAAAATCTTTAATAATGTCGATTTTCCTGCCCCATTGCGCCCAATAATGCCAATACATTCCCCTTGCTTCACCTCAAACGATACATCCTTTAACGCCCAAAATTCTTCCGTATTCTTTGGGATTGGAGATTTAAGCATTTGGAAACTTTTCATGAGAGACTTTGCGCCATCTGCAATCACATCCCGCAGAGCCACATAATTAGAGCTTCCTTGTTGCTGATGCCCAATAATGTACTTCTTCCCTAAATTTTCGACCTTAATGATTGCGTCGGACATCGGTACAATAATCCATCAAATGATTGACTCTCTTAACTTACCCATATTTCTCCGTAAATCTATCACCTCTTCATCAAATCTTTACGTTGGGTTAGATAACCAAGTTTCTAAATCTTCCAGACAGGTAAAATCTAAGAGAGATTCAGCTAACTGTTCCAATTGTTCAAGGGTTAATGATTGAATCTTCTCATTTATGGACAATTCTAGTACCCCAAACCGACGATGCAAAAGCCTTAGCACCAAATTCATGCTTTCTTCCCTTCTTCCCTCCTCACGTCCCTCCAGACGACCTTCGCTAAAGACATCTTGATAGAACTGGGTTTGTCGTAAATCTATCTCGGTTAAACCTAACATCTGTTGAATCTCCTCTCGACTGATACGAGGCAACTTATACACTATGATAGTCTCGATTAAGTCAAACAACTGGAGTTGTTGGCTTTTCTCTTCCATCCTCTCTCTGGTTTGCTGGACTAATTCTCTAGCTTGAGGAATAGCTTGGTTCTCTGGAGCGATAATTAAGAAAAATAGCTGAAAGGTCAAACTTTTTTAGTTATTTTCTGGAATTTCGTCTAGATAAATTCGAGTGACTCTGGGACTGTCTAAAAGGTCTAGATAATGAGGGGTGTCTCCTATATCTATGGAACGACTGAAATAGATAATTACCGCCTGCCAAGGATTTATCGGTTGATATTGCCGCAGATATAAAAAGATTTCTGAAAAAAGACGACTATAAAACGCTGTTTCGCTTTGAAATTGGACTTCAATAAAAAATAAAGGTAATTCACGGTTATCGTTTAGGGGAACAAACACCCCATCTAAGCGAAAGGCAGTTTGCTTGATTTCTACTGACTGAAAATGGTAATCTTGAGGAGAATTCAGATTAAACCCGATTAATTCAAAGAGTAACTGGGGATAATTCTGAAACAGTCGGTAAAATAAGCTATCGGTTTTCATCGTTCATCGCTGAGTCTGACGCATCGGGTAAGAAACCAAAATCTAACAACTGTTTCATCGAAAAAGGACAAATTTTCGGGAAAACATCCGAGGATAACTTGGATTTTTGGATAACTTTCTCTCTAGCTTTTCGGTAAATAAAATCTATCTTATCCAAACCGTAATTATAAAGGGTCTTTGATTCAAACAATGAATCTAACTCAATTCTAAAATTATCAATTTCTTTTTCCCATCTTTTTCCACACCCATCTCTCTCCGTTAACCAATATTGATATAACAACAGATGAATCATTAAGCGAAGTAAATAACTCTCTACTTTGCGTCGCTGTTCATTTCCCAACGATTCCAATTCCTCTAAAAGATGTTCCCAGTCTAGTTGATTCAAATTTCCTTGACGAATTTGCTCAGTTGTTTTATCTAACCATAGAACAAAGTCTTCATCATAGAGCTTTTTCAATTGTTGTACGGATTGAGCAAGCATAAAATTCCGACGTTGATTAGCAACTTCATTGTAGATTATTTATTCGGAAAGGTCGGGGCAACCGCCACTTCTTGCTCAATTTCGCTTGACGAATTCTTGACTAAAGCTCGATCAATATTATGGGCATTTTGGACAATAAAACGAATAATATCGCAAATTTTCGAAATTCCTTCCCCATGCATTGCTGTACCAGTAGGAAGTAACATCGCCCGTTGGGTAAGTTGTTCGGTTTCGGGGAGTAATAAACCCTTCTGTAGAATTACTTAAGATTATCCTGCCTGAAAAGGCTTCTATCCGCAGTATGCCCAAGTTGAAGGGAAAAGCGATCGCATCTGTTACAGAAGGTTAAGTTCAATTTGAAACCCACTTTGCTTAAGTTGGAGTAAGTTGTTGTAGAAAATGATTTACATCTCTATCCAGTAGAGGAGATAAATTGAGTGCTTTATCTAGGTTAATTTTTAGTTGATCATATTCAATAGCTGTACCATAAGCATGACGAAAAAAATGCCTAAATCCTCGTAAGGCGTTTAAAATGATAAAGGCATCGGCAGAGATTAACGCAGGTCGAATATCAGGAATTGTTTGAGTCATTCGCCTTAGTAAAGCAGTATGATAATGTGCGGTATCTGTTATGTTATTCTCAAAATAAGTTGCTACAATTTTGAGTAAGTCTTCAACAGCGTTGTATAAGTTATAAATTTGATAAGCTGTACTTTCTAAACGAATTGTATCTTCTGGCGTTAATCCCTCTGCTCTATCTTGTAATTTTTGATCAATAAGCTTAATGAGTTCTAACTGAGCGTTTAAATCTGTTTGAAGTATAATCAAGGTTTTTTTGTCCATAAAATTCCATTTTCTCGAATCCGATGAGCAAAATGACAATTCTCTAGTTTAATAATATTAACTTCTCTTTCTAAATAGCTCGAAAGTAGGCTAATGACAGTACAATAATCCTGATTATTAATCTGTTTAACCGCAATATCAATATCAGAATTTAAGTAAAATTTTCCCGAACGAATCACTGAACCAAAAATATAGGCTTTTTTAATACCATAATCTGAAGCAAATTGATCCAACCATTCTAGGGTTTTCGTTAACAACTTTTGACGTTCCTGTTCTAATTGTAAACGGCGATCGCTGATAATTCGATCAAGTTGGGGGTGGGAAAATAATTCATTTTTAAAAAGTAGCGATAATAGTCATTATACACCAAGGTTTTTGGTTTGGCGATACAGATACCCTTTAGCGGTCGTTAATAATTTAAGCCAATTTAGGGGTCAAAAAATGATTTATTCAATTCCTTTTTTCCGCTAAATAATATCAGCAAACTTCCGTTCTATCTGACGAAAATAAGCAATTCCACTTATCAATAATAACAGTACTAACCCCGTCGATAAGGCGAAACCTTGCCAATGAATTTGGCTGTTTCCTCCTAAAATAGCCCAGCGAAACCCATCAATCACCCCCACCATCGGATTAAGTGAATACCATAAACGCCACTGAGCAGGGACAATATTACTGCTAAAGCCAACCGGAGAAATATATAAGCCAAATTGAACCACAAACGGCACAAGATAGCGAAAATCTCGATATTGGACATTCAACGCACTAAACCATAATCCGCCTCCCATTGCGGCGGCAAAGGCGATTAAGACAAAAATCGGAAGCGTCACAATGCGCCAACTAGGAATAAAGTTATACCATGCCATTAAACCCAATAAAATGATGCCGGAAATCAAAAAATCAACAAAACTGACAATTACCGAACTGGTTGGCACAATTAAACGGGGAAAATAAACTTTACTAATTAACTGAGAATTGTTAATCACACTATTGCTACATTCTGCCAAGGCATTGGCAAAAAATTGCCAAGGTAACATAGCGGCAAAAACAAGAATAGGGTAAGGCACACCATCTGAAGGTAATTGTGCTAATTTGCCGAAAACAATTGTAAAAACGATCATGGTCAAAAAGGGACGCAATAACGCCCAAGCAATGCCAATAGCCGTTTGTTTATAACGAACCAGAATATCCCGCCAAGCCAAAAAATAGAATAACTCGCGGTATCGCCATAAATCTTGCCAATACTCCCTTTCTGTGCGTCCTGCTTGAATAACTAGCTTTTTAGCCATAGACACCTAAGAGCAATGTACTTTTGCTGAGTTTTAAGGGATATCAAATGAGCAATGTTTGCTTTATTGCCCTCTTTTTCAATTATCCTATGCCGTCCTCATCTCTCATTTTAAACTTAACTGGCTGAGACGGTTAAATTAGCGGGTTGATGGCGATCGCCTGATAAAGTAACCCCTCGATTATTGGCAGAGAGATGACGCACGATCTGATAAACCGTTTCGATTTCTTCAGATGAACCTGCTTTTTCAGCTAATTCCGCAATAGTTAAAGGATTTTTCGTAGATTTCAGGGCATTTAGAATATCCCGTTGCAAGCTCAAAATAGAAGCCGCCGCCTTTTTTCCTGCCTCCACACCGGGTTGATGATAAGCATTAATATTAACCAAAGAAGCATAAAACCCCACTGCCCGCTCATAAAGAGCAATTAACGACCCTACTATACGCTCATTGACCACTGGCACGGTAATAGTAATCGAATCGCGCTGATTTTCAGATAAGGCTTGACGCGTTCCTAGTAAGAAACCTGATAAGAAGTCCCCTGAGGTAGCATCCGGTTCGACTTCAAGGGATTTTCCTTGACGATCTTGTAAAACTTCGATAAAAGTGGCAAAAAAATTAGGAATCCCTTCTCTGAGTTGCTGTACATAGGCGTGTTGGTCAGTTGATCCCTTATTGCCATAAACCGCAATTCCTTAATGGACAATATTACCGTCTAAATCCTTTTCTTTACCCAAGGATTCCATGACTAATTGCTGTAAATAGCGAGAAAACAGCAATAAACTATCCTTATAAGGCAAAATCACCATGTCTTTTTCCCCCTTGCCCTTACCACTGACATACCAAGCCAAAGCAAGTAAAGCAGAGGGATTTTTCTTAATTTCTTTAATTCGGGTGGCTTCGTCCATTTCTTTCGCACCTGCTAGCAATTCCCGAATATTAACCCCTAATAAAGAGGCAGAGAGTAAACCGACAGCAGACATTTCCGAGGTACGCCCTCCCACCCAGTCAAACATGGGAAATTCCGCCAACCAGCCCTCCATTCGCTCCAATTCATCCATTTTACTACCAATCATGGTGATAGCAACGGCATGAGCAGGAAAGTTTAAGCCTAACGCTTCATACGCCTGTTTAACCTCCAGCATCCCGTTACGGGTTTCTGGTGTTCCCCCAGATTTCGTCGTGACAATAACGAGGGTACTTTTTAGGCGATCTTTAAGACGATTTAACACTCGATCAATGCCGGCCGGATCGGTATTATCGATAAAGTAGATGTTTAAAGGTGGAAAATCGGGAGAGAGGGCTTCTGCAACGAATTCAGGTCCTAAGGCCGATCCTCCAATACCAATAGAAAGAATATCGGTAAATTTGTCTGCTTCTGGTGGTTTTATCGTTCCTTGGTGGACTTTCTGCACAAAATCTTCGATGGCTTCTAGGGTTTCGATAATCTCTTTTTTGGGATCTGGAGGAGCTAAATCAGGGTTTCTCAGCCAATAATGTCCTACCATGCGATTTTCATCGGGATTAGCGATCGCTCCGCCTTCTAAGGCATCCATCTCTTGAAAAGCTTGAGCAAATTTTGGCTTGAGGGTTTCCCATACGTTCTCTTCAAAACGCATCCGACTGATATCGAGGTAGAGATCCAGTCCTTCGTGATAATAGAGCCAGTCTTGGTAACGTTGCCAGAGATTCATAAAGATTTTGGGGTAAATTTTCAATTTTGAACTGAAATAAGAGGTGGGTAATCGTGAAACCTGTTCAAGCGTTACCCACCGAACAGGAATTTGCCTCTATGCGTCGTTACATAAAAGCAGATTTTCCAGCAAAACGAGCCGATTTGCCTAATTGACGTTCAATACGCAGGAGTTGATTGAATTTGGCAATGCGTTCACCCCGACAGCCTGAACCCGTTTTAATTTGACCGGCACCGATAGCAACAGCGAGATCAGCGATGGTGGTGTCTTCTGTTTCGCCAGAGCGGTGAGAAACGAAACATTTATAGTTATTTTTGGTAGCTAACTCGATAGTATCAAGGGTTTCGGTCAAGCTACCAATCTGATTGACCTTAATTAACACTGAGTTGGCAATTCCGGCTTCAATGCCTTGGGCTAAAATTTGGGGATTGGTACAGAATAAATCATCTCCCACTAATTCAATCTTGTCTCCAAGGGCATCCGTCAGCAACTTCCAGCCTTCCCAGTCATTTTCCCCCATGCCGTCTTCTAAAGAAACAATAGGATACTTATTTGCCCAATCTTTCCATAATTTCACCATTTCTGCCGGGGTTTTGGCGGATTGACCCGATTTTTTAAAAACATATTTTCCATCGTTCCACAATTCAGAAGTGGCAGGATCTAAACAGATAGAAATATCTTCCCCCGGTTTATAGCCGGCGGCGACAATAGCTTCTATGATCAGTTCCATTGCTTCTTCATCAGATTTTAAATCAGGGGCAAATCCACCTTCATCCCCGATTCCGGTGTTCAGTCCTTTCTTTTTCAATAATCCTCTGAGGGTATGAAAGGTTTCTGCTCCCATACGAATGGCTTCTGTGAAATTGGGGGCATTGTGAGGAGCAATCATAAATTCTTGAAAATCTACCGTATTGTCTGCGTGCGCTCCTCCGTTGATGACATTCAGGCAAGGTACAGGCAGTAAACTGGCATTTGTTCCGCCAATATAACGATAAAGAGGCATATATAAATAATTTGCCGCCGCTTTAGCGACTGCTAAGGAAACCGAGAGAATCGCATTTGCCCCCATATTGGCTTTATTCGGTGTGCCGTCAACCTCAAGCATGGTGTGATCAATCGTCCGTTGTTCAGAGGCATCCATGCCAATTAGAGCCGGTGCAAGGGTTTTATTGACGTTTTCTACCGCTTTTAAGACCCCTTTACCATCATAACGAGATTTATCCCCATCTCGTAGTTCAACGGCTTCTTTTTTGCCTGTAGATGCCCCAGAGGGAACAAGCGCACTTCCTACTGTCCCATCTTCTAGGGTAACGGTGGCCTCAACAGTGGGATTTCCACGGGAATCGATCATTTCGGCGGCGACAATTTCTTTGATAATCATAGGTTTTGGTTTTGGGTTTTAACGTTTGGGTTCTAGAGATTGAGGGTTTCAAGTTTTGGGTTTTAACGGTTAGGTATCAACTTTGCGCCTTACACCTCGTCCCTCATTCCTTATGCCTTGTATCTCCTGCCTTTGCTACTCATTTAACTTCATTTTTTAATTCCTTGCCCTGTTCAAAATCGCTAATATTCGCAATGGTGGTTTGGGAAATGGCCGTGAGGGCATCCTTGGTAAAGAAGGCTTGATGGGCAGTAATAATCACGTTGGGAAAAGATTGCAGTAATTGAAAGGTTTCATCTTGGATAATGTTTTCAGAATGATCTTCAAAAAAGAGTTCATCTTCTTGTTCATAAACATCCAAACCAAAGTAACCCACTTTGCCCGCTTTAATCCCATCAATAACTGAGCGGGTATCTACTAATTGTCCTCGACTGGTGTTAATTAACATCACCCCCGTTTTCATTTGGTCAATGGACTCTTTATTAATAATATGATAGGTTGAATCTAACAACGGACAATGAAGGGAGATAATGTCAGAGCTTGCCAACAATTCAGGTAAATCTACATAACGGGCATCCTTAAAAGAAGAAAAATGCTCGTTCGGATAGGTATCATACCCCAATAAATGACAACCAAAGCCGTGCATAATTTGGGCAAAAATTGTCCCTATTTTTCCCGTTCCAATGATACCGACGGTACAACCATGCAGGTCAAATCCTAATAAACCATCAAGGGTAAAATTATCATCTCGTACCCGATTATAGGCTTTATTTAACTTGCGATTTAAGGACAAAATTAAGCCAACCGCGTGTTCAGCCACGGCATAGGGAGAATAGGCGGGAACTCGTACGACTTTTAGCCCCAAATCATGGGCTACCTTAAGATCAATCAGGTTGTAGCCAGCACATCGTAAGGCAATTAATTGTGTGCCTTGTTGTGCCAAAATCTTCAATGTTTCGGCGTGGGCTTCATCGCTAACAAACAGACAAACACAGGGAAATCCAGCTGCTAGGGGGGCTGTTTTTGTCTGTAACTTAGGTTCAAAATATTCCAATTCGTGGGGATTTCCTGCCGCTTGATTGGCAAAATCGAAGAATTGGCGATCATAGGAACGACTACTGAAGACAGCGACTTTCATAATTTAGGTTTTGGTTTTTAGAGGCGAGGGGCTAGGTTGTAAAGGTCTAGGGATAGGTCTCCCGTTTTAATTTTGAAGTTTCTAACCCCTCAATTAAAGCTCATGCCTTATCCCTCACACCTCCTTATTTTTAAAGGGTATCTGACACAATTTTTTGGGCTTCTTGCAAAATAGAATCTAGATGTTCTTGACTTTTCAAGCTCTCAGCGTAGATTTTATAAACGTTCTCTGTCCCCGACGGACGCGCTGCAAACCAACCATTTTCGGTGACGACTTTTAAGCCCCCAATTGCCTCTTGATTACCGGGGGCTTTCGTTAATTTTGCAGTAATGGCTTCCCCAGCAAGGGTGCTCGCTTGAACGTCTTCAGGAGAAAGTTTTTTGAGCTTGGCTTTCTGGGCGGGGGTGGCGGGGGCATCAATGCGATTGTAGAAAGATTGCCCTAATCGAGCGGTTAAGTCTTGGTAATGCTGACCGGGATCTTTGCCGGTTTTTGCTGTTATTTCAGCGGCTAGTAAATCCATGATCATGCCGTCTTTATCGGTTGTCCAAACTTTGCCATTTTTTCGCAAAAACGAAGCTCCGGCACTTTCTTCCCCACCAAAGCCCATTGAACCGTCTAATAAGCCTGATACAAACCATTTGAAGCCCACTGGTACTTCGCATAGGGTACGACCCATCTCCTTAGCCACGCGATCAATAATACTGCTACTGACCAATGTTTTGCCAATCGTGGCGTTACTCGGCCAATTTGTGCGATTTTGGTACAAATACCAGATTGCAACGGCGAGGAAGTGATTCGGGTTCATTAATCCTGAACTGGGGGTGACAATACCATGTCGGTCGGAATCGGTATCATTACCGAAGGCAATATCATATTGATCTTTGAGTTTGACGAGGTTAGCCATGGCATAGGGGGAAGAACAATCCATGCGAATCTTGCCATCCCAGTCTAAGGTCATAAAACGGAAGGTAGGGTCAATATTGGGGTTAACAATTTCGATATTTAAGCCGTATTTCTCGATAATCGGTTGCCAATAACCCACATTGGAACTTCCCAAGGGGTCAGCCCCCATCCGAATCCCAGAGGAGCGAATAATGTCAACATCAATAATATTTTCTAGGTCATTGACATAAGGGGTAATAAAGTCAAAATAGTGAACATTGTCTGCTTTTAACGCTTTTTCATAAGGAATGCGCTTAATACCTTGCAGTTTCACCTTTAATAATTCATTGGCGCGGTTTTGTATCCATTGGGTAATATCGACATCCGCCGGCCCTCCCGAAGGGGGATTATATTTAAACCCACCATCGGTGGGTGGGTTATGGGAGGGGGTGATAATAATGCCATCGGACAATCCGCTTGTTTTTCCTTGATTATAGGTCAAAATAGCATGGGAAACAGCTGGGGTCGGGGTATATTGACTATTTCCTTCTTCTTTAGCTAGAAAAACTTCTACACCTCCTGCGGACAACACTTCTAAGGCCGTTCGTTGCGCGGGAGAAGATAAGGCATGACTATCCATTCCCATATAGAGGGGGCCATTAATTCCTGCGTTTTGACGATATTCAACAACAGCTTGAGAAACAGCTAGGATATGCTCTTCATTGAAGGTATTTTTGGCAGATGATCCCCGATGGCCGGATGTGCCGAAACTGACTTGTTCTAAGGGGTTTTCAGGATCGGGATGTAAGGTATAGTATTTTTGTTTCAATTGGGCAACATCGATGAGGGCATCATTGGAAGGGGTTTGTCCGGCAAGGGGACTGATATTACTAGCGGCAGTTGCCATAATGCTTATTCCTTATCTTAACTATAGGCTATGTTTAATAGGGTAAAGGAGAAAGGGTCAAGGTTAAAGGGGATGAGACAAGTCCTTGAAGCCAGTTGTCAAGATAACGGTTAAAAATAGGAATCGGGCTGGTTTTCTGCAAAAGGCAAGACCTCTTTTCTGTAAGCCTAACTCAGATGAGGGGAGATGAAGGTAAAGATTCGGTAAAAGTTTGGCGTTGAGGGGTTTGCTTTAAAAATATGATTGAGAATGCTGTGCGCTTATACAATTAGAAAGAAAGATGCTGCTTATTCATTGACCCATCATGACCCCTGAAGACCTTACCTCTCCCTCTACAAATAAAGCAACTCGTAACGACCCTCATCCCGATTACCATCATCTTGACCGTGATAAATTAACCCCCATGTTTCAGCATTACGTAGCGGTTAAAGAACAAAATCCCCATGCTTTATTGTTATATCGAGTGGGAGACTTTTTTGAATGTTTTTTTCAAGATGCGGTTATTATTTCGCGGGAATTAGAGTTAGTACAAACCAGTAAAGAAGGAGGTAAAGAAATTGGACGAGTGGCGATGACCGGCGTTCCTCATCATGCTCTTGAACGCTATGCGAAACAATTAGTAGAAAAAGGCTATACAGTAGCAATTTGTGACCAAGTAGAAGATTCTGCTGAAGCGGCCGCCGCTGGACGTATGGTAGAACGTCAAATCACCAAATTACTCACCCCCGGTACCATCACTGATGAGGGAATGTTACCAGCACGTCGCAATAATTATCTAGCCTCAGTCGTCTTAGCAGGAGAACATTGGGGATTGGCTTATGCAGACATCTCAACGGGGGAATTTTGGACGACTCAAGCACAGGATTTGGGGGTTCTCACCAGTGAATTACTACGAATTCAACCTTCTGAAGTTTTAATTCCAACAAATGCACCCGACTTAAAAAGTTTTCTGCGTCCTAATCAAAAATCAGAAGCGATACCCGTTGAATTGCCTGAAAGCTTATGTTATTCTCTGCGATCGCAGATTCCCTTTTCTCTCAACGAAGCCAAGCCTCGGTTACTCTTAAGCTTTGGAGTCAAATCTCTTGAAGGATTAGGATGCGAACAGTTACCATTGGCTATCCGTGCGGCGGGCGGACTCTTAGAATATATTGAAGATACCCAAAAAGCAAATAAAGTCCCCATTGAACCTCTGCGCACCTACAATTTAACAGATTTTCTGATCCTAGATCACCAAAGCCGCCGCAATCTAGAGATTATTCAAACCGTTAGAGATGGGATCTTCCAAGGTTCGCTATTATGGGCGTTAGATAGAACCGTAACGGCAATGGGAGGACGCGCCTTAAGACGGTGGTTACTCGAACCCCTGTTGAGTATTAAAGGAATTGAAGCCAGACAGGAAACAATTGTAGAACTCAAAGAAAATCCGACTTTACGACAAGATATTCGTCAATTACTCCGCAGTATCTATGATATTGAACGAATTAGCGGTAGAGTTGGGGCAGGTACAGCTAACGCGCGGGATTTATTGGGGTTAGCAGAGTCGCTAGTACGATTAAACGACTTAGCAGAATTAGTCAATCAGGGCAATTCCCCCTATTTACGCAAATTACAAGTGGTTCCTCCTGAATTAGAACAATTAGGACACCACGTGATCGATCATTTAGTGGAAACGCCGCCTTTACATCTTAAGGATGGGGGAGTGATTCGAGATGGCATTAACCCACAATTGGATGCTATGCGGCAAAACTTACAGGAAGATCGGGAATGGTTGGCAAATTTAGAAGTCTCAGAAAGAGAAAAGCTAGGAATTACTCATTTAAAGGTGGGATACAATAAAACCTTTGGTTACTACATCAGTTTACCTCGCTCTAAGGCGGATTTCGCCCCCGATAATTACGTTCGTAAGCAAACCTTAACTAACGAAGAACGCTACATTACCCCTGAATTGAAAGAACGAGAAATCCGTATTCTAACGGCAGAAGATGACCTAAATCGTTTAGAATACGAAATATTTGCGGCGTTACGCTCAGAAGTTGCCGAACAATCGCCCAAAATTCGTCAGATTGCTAAAGCAGTGGCCGCCCTAGATGCCTTGGCAGGATTGGCAGAGGTGGCTGTTTTTCAGGGATATTGTCGTCCCGAAATGATCAACGGTCGTAAAATTGAGATTTTTGAAGGTCGTCATCCTGTAGTGGAGCAATCGTTAGGAAAAGGTTTATTTGTGCCAAATTCCACTTGTTTAGGCAGCCTCAATGAACAATCAACCCATCCTGATTTAATCATCTTAACGGGTCCCAATGCCAGTGGCAAAAGCTGTTATTTAAGGCAAGTGGGATTAATTCAATTGATGGCACAGACAGGTAGTTTTGTTCCCGCAAAATCAGCGAAATTGCCTATTTGTGACCGTATTTTTACTCGTGTTGGGGCAGTGGATGACTTGACCACTGGACAATCCACTTTTATGGTGGAAATGAACGAAACGGCTAATATTCTCAATCACGCGACTCCGCAATCTTTGGTTTTATTAGATGAAATTGGGCGAGGAACAGCGACATTTGACGGTTTATCAATTGCTTGGGCAGTAGCAGAACATTTAGCTGCCGAAATTCAAGCCAGAACAATCTTTGCGACCCATTACCATGAATTAAATGAGTTAGCCTCAATTTTAAGCAATATTGCCAATTATCAGGTGACGGTGCAGGAACTTCCCGATAAAATCGTCTTTTTGCATCAAGTTCAAGCCGGTGGCGCGGATAAGTCTTATGGTATCGAGGCGGGGAGATTGGCAGGACTTCCGCCTTCCGTGATTCAACGCGCCAAACAGGTAATGGGACAAATCGAAAAACATAGTAAAATTGCGCTAGGATTACGTAAAGGGATACAAAAGGTCAATCCTGTTCAAGATAAACAAACTCAGATGCAATGGGTTGAACAATTAGATATTTTTGGGGAGTGACAACCAATCGGGTCTACATATCTCCTTTAGCTAATTTTTCTCCTTAAATTGAGAAGAATAACAGATGCAAAATCAGTCTAAAGAATGAATAGCTTACCGGATTTGATTCGGCAGAACTCCAAATATCTATCTTAAAAAATACTTCAAAAGTTGAAACCAAAAAAACAAATCGTTCCCTTGATAGATGAGGTAAATCTTTTTTATTAATCAGAATAGGAGCGTGGACCCATCAAATTTTTGAGGCATTTATGAATTTTTTACATCAATGGTTACGTCGCAAAAATATTAGAATTTTAGGGATAGGTGGCAGTCTGGTTGTCGGACTCATTCTTCTATCGTCAGCCACGTCAGCTCAGATGGAAAATCTTCCCGCGAAAGATAATTCTCTGTACGAAGAAAAACCGGAGCAAGTTCCTCCTGTTGCGCCCACGCCTTCGTCTACCCCCTTACCAGAGAAACAAATTAAGGCTAGTGCTACGATCAATCCCAGTGATGAAACAGTCGATATTCAACTAAAAAATCAAACGAATGTTCCAATTACCTATCAAGTCATTGGACACACCGGACAAGAACAAATTGAAAAAAATCAAGAGGTTATGCTGAAGGATATTCCTTTACCGGCTACTGTCACTTTGGTTCGAGAAGATCAAGGACTGCTCAAGGTCATCCCCATGAGTTCTGATACTGATCGCTTAAATGTTATTTTAGAAGAAGATCCGTCCTTTGATAGTGTTCAAGGAAGTATCCGTATTCAACCCGATGGTCAAGTATTCTTAAACTAAGAAGTTATCACTATTTTCGGATAGGAAACGCTGTGATATGCTCCCGATAGCAACTGCTAGGCAGTCGGTTGCGGACTTTTCTTTCTATTATTTAGAAACATAAGATCATCTATCTTCATATCTCACAGCCGTGCCATTGGTAGCGACCATTAACATACTGCCACCATTCCCCATGTTAATAGATTCATAGTCAATATCAACAGCTATCACCGCATTTGCCCCTAAAGCTCGTGCTTGTTCGATCATTTCCCGCATGGCTGTTTCTTTTGCTTCTCTTAAAGACTTTTCGTAAGCGGCAGAACGTCCTCCAACAATATCTCTAATTCCAGCAAAAATATCCCGAAAAATATTCGTTCCCAAGATTGCTTCACCACCAACAATCCCATAATGAGCCACGATTTTTTTATCATCAATATGATGGGCAGTCGTTACTATCATTGATCTTTATTCCTTGAAAGTTGACAATTGTTTTTACAGCGATTTATGACAAACAGAAAGCCCGAAGGTTGAAGATTTGAGGGACTTTACTCTTGTTACTATTAATTATCATTTTACCCTTTTTAATATTGTGTAAACCACAGGTTATTCGATGACCGGATTTTGAACAGACTGATGCTTTCTCCTCTCTTCTAAAAAGGGAGAATCTTCCATTAAACAATAGGGACGACGATAACTTAACGGCGATTCTAAATGGTATTGTTCTAAAGATGAACGATCGCTCAAAATTTGTTCGGTTAAACCGTCTTGTACAATTTGACCTTGACTTAAAACGACGGTGCGATCGCATAATTCTAAGGCCAAATCTAGATCATGGGTGGCAATTAATTGCGTCAAAGAAAGCCCTTTTAAAAGATTAATCAGTTGACGACGACTGCGGGGATCGAGTTGCGCGGACGGTTCATCTAACACTAAAATTTGAGGTTGCATCGCTAAAACGCCGGCAATAGCCACCCGTTTTTTTTCTCCTCCTGATAAGTTATAGGCGTTACGATGACCATAGATAGCGGAATCAAGCCCCACTGCTTGTAAAGCATGATAACAACGATAATTTAAGATATCTTCAGCAATTCCTTGATTCATCGGTCCAAATTTAACGTCTTCCCAAACGGTAGGCATAAAAATCTGGTCATCAGGATTTTGGAAGACTAAACCCACGTCATTGCGGATGGTTTTTAAGTTTTGGGGGGTAATTTCGGATTCTCCCACCCAAATCTGACCCTTTTGGGGCAACAACAATCCATTAAAATGAAGCAATAATGTGGATTTTCCTGAACCGTTTGCTCCCACTAGAGCGACGCTTTCTGTTGCTCGAATTGATAGGTTAATACCTCTTAAAGCTTGAGTTTGATCAGGATAGATAAAACTGAGATTCTGAATTAAAATCGGATTGTGGTGCATAGAGAAGCGTCATAACTGAAGAAAAATGAAATATATCCCTTGTCCGAGACTAATCAAGAGAATAAGTGCGATTAAGGCGGCGAGATCGGTGTAATTTCCTTGAGGAACTTGACTAACAGGCAGTAATCCCGTGTAACCTCTGGCTAACATAGCTTGATAAATCCGTTCTCCTCGTTCATAAGTCCGAATAAAAAGCGATCCTATCATGTTACCAATAATAATGCGTTGCCAACGACGATTAATCATCAAATTACGAGACATCGCCGCCCGTCTCATGGTTTCAAATTCATCTATTAAGACGCCAAGATAGCGATACATAGAATTAAAAATCGCAATCAACAGAGGAGGCATTTTTAACGCCGCTAATGCTTGAAGTAAATCAGTAATCGAGGTTGTCAAGGTGAGAACATTTAACATGAAAAGACATAAAATTGCCTTGAAACTCACACTGCCTAAGACCGTTAATCCTTCCGTTGTCACGCGAAACCAACCCCATTGCCATAAAATTTGCCCTCCCTCACGAAACAATGTTCCTAGTAAAACGACACTAACAAAGGAGGCTTCTAGCACGACTCTTTTGATTAAGACTGCCAATCGGACTCGACTGATAATAATAATTATACTCAGTCCAAGGCTATACATGCCCCACGTCCACCAGTGACCATTGGGCGTAAAGGAAGTAGCAAAAACAAAGAGTAAAGCAAAAAGGACTCTCGTTTTGGGAACAAGCTTATGCCAAAATGTACTTAAATGGCTATCTACATCTATTTGGAAGGTATTAACGTGAAAAATCATGTCAGGTATTGGATAACGGGGCGATTGGGGAATCCGGTAAAAGGGTTAACTATGATGATTGTTTCTGCGGGTAACCACTTTACCCAGTCCCCACGCTAACCCAAAGGTCGTTAACGTGCCAATAATTCCTGCTAAAGGCGTTGAAAGTTTCTCAGGTACACCTCTTAGGCTGTATTCTTCAAAAATTGAGTAAAATGGCAATCTATGAGCAAGAGGCTCTTCGTCTGCCTTGTTTTCAAACTTGAAATCCTGCGCAATCCGATCCAGTCCATCAGGATCTGAACTTGCAAAAGAGGAAACAATAGCCGCAATACCTAGAGAAGTGGTTAATCCAATTAAAAAAAAGGTTTTATTGCTTAAATTTGGACGATTCATTGATACCTTCCTTGATATTTTGTAACTTCATAAGGGATAGACAGAAAAGGCTGTATCGTAGCACTACAGCTTAGGGATATAATAAGCCATTTGTTGTCAATTTTCGCTCTTTATAAGGATAAGCCAAGGGTAAACCCCCTTCCCCATTGTATTGATTTCCCTCTCCTAGATACGTGACAGCTGAGACAGGGGAGGATCAAACAACAAATCAGGACGACTGCGCCAGATATAACTCACGGCGGAAAGCGTAATTAATGCTTCACCGATGCCAATAATGAAATGCCACGATAACATTGCAATTAAGGCAACCTGTAAAGGAACAGTCCCAGATAGGGCTAATTGTATCGCACAAACGAAGGCGGCAATCACTACACTCGACCAAGCGGCGATCGCTACTCCCATGGCCATTCCTCGCCAACGATTAAACCCAAAAGCGTGACGAATTGCTTTATAGAGATAATAGCCGCCGAATGTTCCAATTAAGCCCATATTAAAAATATTTGCGCCTAAAACCGTTAAACCACCATCTTGAAAAAGAAGACTCTGTACAATAAACACCACTGTCATGACCAAAGATCCTGCCCAAGGTCCTAATAACACGCCAGCGAGTGTTCCACCGAGTAAATGCCCAGATGTTCCCCCCGGAATCGGAAAATTAATCATTTGTGCCGCAAAAATAAAGGCCGCACAGACGCCCATTAAGGGAATGATTCGTTCTTGATATTCCGTTTGGACTCGTTGTAAGGCGATCGCAATTAAAATAAACGAGACAATCCACGTCGTTAAACTCACGGGAAAATTTAAAAACCCATCGGGAATGTGTAATGCAAAATAAGGAATAAAGAAAGTCATGCCGATATTGTGTCTATAGGGGATAATTTGCACCATAATCTTACTCAATAACCCTAGCCTTATTGTTCTGAGATGTCCTGCTTCTTAAGTAAGGTTTAATTTCTTTGTTAAGCTATTTACTATCATCTGTTGGCGAATATCTATGCTTTGGCCTTATGTGACTCCCGGTATTGCTGATTCTCTCTTTGACTGCTTACCCGGTATTCCAATGAGTAAACGGGAAGTGCGAATTTTGCTCTTTTCTGCTTTAAAATTACAAGAGAGTTCAGTTTTGTGGGATATTGGGGCAGGAACAGGCACTATTCCCGTTGAAGTGGGGTTATTATGCCCAAAAACACAAATTATCGCTGTTGAAAGAGATGAAGAAGTGGCGCGTTTGATTCGTCGAAATTGCGATCGCTTTGGCGTGAAAAATGTACAAATTGTTGAAGGGAGTGCGCCTGATTGTCTAGAAAATTTACAACCTTTACCCGATAGAATTTGTATTGAAGGAGGAAAAGGCATTAAAGAGATTCTTAAAGCCGCATGGTCTTATTTAAAACCTGATGGTCGAATTATCGCCACAGCAGGCACCCTAGAAACCCTTTATCAAGTTTCTGAAGGATTTGCCGAATTACAAGCTCGTAATCTTGAAGTCGTACAAGCAGGGGTAAACCGTCTAGAAACCAGAGGCATTCAACAAACCTTTGCCGCCGTTGATCCGGTTTTTATCTTAAGTGGTGAAAAGCTTTAATTTCTTCTATTTCTCATTATTAATGGCAATTAAGGAGTAACAACAATGATTATTGCTAAAAAGATTGAATCCTCATTAACCCTTGAAGCATTTTTAAAAATGCCAGCAACAAAACCGGCCAACGAATACGTTAACGGAGAAATTTATCAAAAACCGATGCCTCAAGGAGAACATAGTATTTTACAAATTCAACTGGGGACAGCGATTAATTATCTAGCAATCCCTCCTAAAATTGCCTATGCTTTTCCTGAGTTACGTTGTACATTTGGTGGGCGTTCAATTGTGCCAGATTTAGCCCTATTTCGGTGGTCAAGAATTCCGAAAACTCCAGCCGGAAAAATCGCTAATCAGTTTAATATTCATCCTGATTGGATTATTGAAATTTTGTCACCTGAGCAATCAGCCAATCGAGTGATAGATAAGATTTTATTTTGTCTTAAACAAGGTGCAGAATTAGGCTGGTTATTAGATCCAGAAGATGAGTCGGTGATTATTTTTCAACCCCATCAATTACCTGAAATTGTTTCAGGATCAACCATTTTACCCGTTTTAGATATTTTTGAAGATTGGCAGTTAACGGTTCAAGAAATTTTTGATGGGTTGAGAATTTAATATTAGACAATCAACTCACTTCATTGCCTAAAGAAAGCCAAAAAATCATAGAAATCGCTATTAATCAAATTTTATCCCTTCAAACCGCAATCTGCTTCACAGGGACGAACTCAGTCATTATTTGATTTGAAAAAAAGCTGAAAGAAATAAAATAGAGTTTAAAAGATTTGTTAATCTTAAATTAAGGGAACAGTCCCTCTGTTTTTTTCATTCTCCCCCGTTTTATTGTCAAAACCTATGCCTTGGACTCGTATTATTAGTGCTATTGTTGCGATCGCCCTAGCTCTTGGATTAATGATTGTTGGGGGATGGTATTTTACCATTGGAATCTGCGTTTTAGTGTTTTTGGCTCAATTAGAATATTTTCAATTAGTTCTCTCTAAAGGAATCGCTCCTGCGTCCAAAACCACCCTTGTCGTTTCTCAATTACTCCTTGTAACTTCTGCTCTTGCTCCCTCGTTAGCCGATGCTATTTTTCCCTTAACGGGGGCGTTAATTTGCTTTTATTTGCTATTTCAGCCTAAATTAGCCACTATTGCCGATATTTCCAGTTCGATTTTAGGGTTATTTTATCTGGGTTATTTGCCGAGTTATTGGGTGCGTCTGCGGGTAGGGTTTGCCGATCTCATTCCTTCGGTAGATGTAGCCACTAATAATTTACCCCTAATGGGATATTGGCCAGAAACATGGCTAGAACCGAAGTTATTTCCTTCAGCTTTAACCGTCACCTTTTTGGCCTTTGGCTGTATTTGGGCGGCAGATATTGGGGCCTATATTATGGGCAAATGGCTAGGTAAAACAGTATTATCTTCAATCAGTCCGAAAAAAACGGTAGAAGGAGCCTTATTTGGCATTTTAGGCAGCATTTTGGTGGCAGAATGGGGAGCATGGTATCTAGATTGGCCGTACTGGCAAGTTGCCGGATTACTCTTAGGGGTTTTAATTGGAATTGTTAGTCTTTTGGGAGATTTAACCGAATCCATGATGAAACGGGACGCAGGGGTCAAAGATTCTGGCCAACTCATTCCCGGACACGGTGGCATTCTGGATCGCACTGATAGTTATGTTTTTACGGCTCCTTTGGTCTATTATTTTGTCACCCTCTTCTTGCCTCTCCTCAAGGAATTTCCCTAAATTTTCTCTTCACTTTAAAAGTCCCGTTGTTGCCCGTTCCCTGTAAAATAGGAAAGGATAGTCGGTAGGTAAAACGGGTTAAAATATGGCGACCTTTGGTGAAACCGCAATTAAACGTAAGATTAATCAAGAATTCGACTTAAAAACTTACTTGATTCAGAAAAAGCAAGAAGTTGAACAAGCGTTAGATGCCGCTTTGGTGGTAACCAAACCAGAGAAAATCTATGAAGCAATGCGCTATTCGCTCTTAGCAGGTGGAAAACGCCTCAGACCGATTCTTTGTCTTTCTTCCTGTGAATTAATGGGCGGAACGTCTGAAATGTCCATGCCGACTGCCTGTGCGCTAGAAATGATTCATACCATGTCCCTCATTCATGATGATCTGCCAGCCATGGACAATGATGATTATAGGCGAGGAAAACTGACCAATCACAAGGTTTATGGTGAAGATATTGCAATTTTGGCGGGAGATGGCTTATTATCCTACGCCTTTGAGTTTGTTGCTACCCGAACCCGTCACGTTCCTGCCGAACGATTAGTTCAAGTCGTAGCCCGTTTAGGCCGCACCGTAGGAGCAGAAGGACTCGTAGGAGGGCAAGTACTCGATTTAGAATCGGAAGGAAAATCCGATGTCACCGCCGAAACCTTAACTTTTATTCACACCCATAAAACGGGGGCATTACTCGAAACGGCTGTTGTATCAGGGGCAATTTTAACGGGGGCAAATGAACAAAATATTCAACGCTTAAGCAAATATGCCCAAAATATTGGCTTAGCTTTTCAAATTGTCGATGATATTTTGGATATTACCTCCACCCAAGCAGAATTGGGCAAGAGTATTGGCAAAGATGTCGCCGCCCAAAAAGTGACCTATCCTCGTTTGTGGGGTATTGAGGCTTCTCGTCAACAGGCACAATCTTTGATTGATGCCGCCATTAAGCAACTAACGGTTTATGATGAGAAAGCTGATCCCTTAAGGGCGATCGCTGACTATATTGTTAATCGCACCCATTAAAGACGAGGGAAATGCAAGATTTTGCCACGGTTTTACAGAATAATGTCCTGTTAATTTCGATATTTGCCTGTCTTACGGCACAGGGATTCAAGGTGATTGTGGAATTAATTCGCAATCGGAAAGTCGATTTACGCTATCTCGTAACGACGGGGGGAATGCCGAGTGCCCATTCTGCCCTCGTTGGGGCGTTAGCCACGGGTGTTGGGTTAACTCAGGGATGGTCATCCCCTGAATTTGCGATCGCTTGTCTATTTGCTGTCATTGTGATGTATGATGCCGCAGGGGTTCGTCAGGCGGCCGGAAAACAAGCCCGTATTCTCAATCAATTGGTCGAAGAGTTACTACAAGAAGATCATCAAATTAGCCAAGAAAAACTGAAAGAATTATTAGGACACACGCCTTTTCAGGTAATAGTAGGTCTCAGTTTAGGAATTTCCATCTCTCTATTTGTCTTTTCGGCTTATTAACTTAAAAAAATAAAAAATTCCCCATTAATTTCCCTACAGGGTTCTCTATTAATATCATAGAGTTATGATTCGAAATCTTGCTTAAAAAAAATGCTCACCTCTTCAACTATTGCTTATATTCCCCACGGTCATTGTTATTTATGGCAATCCCGCTTAATCGGGCTTCATGTGGGGTCAGATGGACTGATTGCCCTTGCTTACTTTTCAATTCCCATTATTCTTCTCTATTTTGTTCAAAAACGACCCAATTTTCCCTATTCGTGGATACTTATTCTTTTTAGTGCCTTTATTCTTTCCTGTGGCACAACCCATTTAATGGCAATTTGGACACTATGGCATCCTGATTACTGGCTTTCAGGCCTTATCAAAATAATAACGGCTGCCATCTCTCTTTATACCGCCCTTGCCCTCATCCCAATAATCCCTCAAGTATTAGCTTTACCTAGCATTAAAACCCTAGAACAAGAAATTCAACGCCGTCATCAAATAGAAACAGAATTACGCACATCTCAAGTGCGTTTAAGGGGAATATTAGAGATGGCAGATGATGCCATTATTTCTTTTAATGAACATCAACAAATAACGCTGTTTAATCAAGGCGCAGAACGGATTTTTGGCTGGAAAACCACAGAAGTTCTTGGCAAATCCTTAGATACTTTGTTACCTGTTCGTTTTCGCTCCCTTTATCAGCAATATTTCTATAGTAAAAAAATGGAGAATCGGCAAAAAATTTGGGGACTACGACAAAATAATACAGATTTTCAAGCAGAAGCTTCTATTTCTAAACTAGAACTACCTGAAGAAACCCTTTTTACCGTATTTCTAAGAGATATCACTGAACGAACACAAGCGGAAGATACCTTACGTCGTTATGAACGCATTGTTTCTGCTACCAGTGATGCGATTATTTTGATAGATAATCAATACACCTATCAACTGGTGAATCAATCCTATTTAAACTGGCACCTGAAAACGCTAGAGGAAGTAATTGGGCATTCGGTTGCTGATTTGTTTGGAGAAGACGTATTTATAACCAAAATAAAACCTTATTTAGACCGCAGTTTGGCAGGGGAAACGGTACAACTTCAAAATTGGTTTGACTTACCCAATGGGGGCAGACAATTCATCAGTGCCACCTATTCTCCTTATGGTGATGATGAACAAAACAGCGAAGTCGCCCAAAATATTGTGTGTGTCGTTGTCAGTCTTAGAAATATTACAGAAATAAAGAGAATTGAAGAAAATTTGTCGGAAAGCAAACTAAAATTTCGCCAACTTATTGATAATGTACGGGATGTTTTATATATTATTGATACTAAAACGTTTCAAGTGCTGTATCTCAATGAAGCCTTCGAGAAAATTTGGGGAATTCCCTGTGAACAAGTTTATCAAAATCCCCTTGCTTGGATAGAAAGGGTTCACCCTGAAGACAGAGAAAAAATCAAAATGGCTTTTGAATATAAAATTAAGGGAGCGAATTTTGATGAAGAATATCGAATCGTCCGTCCTGACGGCGAAATTCGGTGGATTTGGTCTCGCAGTTTTCCTGTTTTTGATGAAAATGGCCAAGTTTATCGCATTGCGGGCATCGCTGAAGATATTACAGTCCGCAAAAAAGAACAAAAACAACTTGAATTACAGGATATCATTGTTAAAAATATGGCAGAAGGCATCTGTCTCGTGAGTATGAAAACGGGAGAGCTTGTTTATGCCAATCCGAAATTTGAGCAAATGTTCGGTTATGAGGCAGGGGAATTAACGGGAAAACACGTTTCCATTGTGAATTATTCTGATGAAAAGAAAAGTGCAGAAGACGTTAACCAAGAAATCAGAAGCAATGTTCTGAATAAAGGCGAATATAGCTACGAAGTTTATAATGTCAAAAAAGACGGTACAGCTTTTTGGTGCCGTGCCACTACCTCCTCTTTTAATCATCCTGATTATGGTACGGTATTGGTGGCCGTACAGGAAGATATTGATGATAGTAAGAAAATAGAAGATGAACTGCGAAAAAGCGAGGAAAAACTGCAATATCTCATTACCTCCTCTCCAGTGGTCATTTTTAGCTCAAAACCCGATGGCGATTTCGGCGCAACCTACATCAGTGATAACGTGATGAATGTGCTAGGCTATCCTGCCAAGGCTTTTCTGGAGGATTCTCGATTTTGGATAGATCGGGTTCATTCTAAGGATTTGAAACGCATTTTAGCCCAAATTCCTCAACTTTGGGAACAAGAACTTTTAACACAAGAATTCCGCTTTTTGAAAGCGGATGGGACGTACTGCTGGGTATTGGAACAAATTCGCTTAATGCGTGATGAAAGTGGCAAAGAAAAAGAGATTTTGGGCTACTTAGTCGATATCAGCGATCGCAAACAAGCCGAAGATTTAATAGCGGCTTCGTTGCAAGAAAAAGAAGTCTTACTCAAAGAAATTCACCATCGGGTTAAAAATAATTTACAAATTATTTATAGCCTTCTTAACTTACAATCCCGCCTTGTCCAAGATGCAGGAATCAAAGAACTTTTAAAGGATAGTCAAAACCGAATTCGTTCTATGGCAATTATTCACGAAAAGTTGTATAAATCTCACAATTTGGCGAGTATTAATTTAGAAGATTATGTGAACGATTTAGTCAGAAATTTGCTTAGTTCTTATTATATAGTAGGCAGAAAAGTCCACTTTAAGTCTCAGATTGAACCAACGATTTTTTTGGATATCGATACTGCCGTCCCCTGTGGACTTATTTTGAATGAATTAATTTCTAATGCCTGTAAATATGCGTTTGAACCTCACTGTCAGGGGGAAATCACCTTGCAAGGATTCATCAATGCCGAGCGGCAATTAGTCTTAATTCTTAAGGACAATGGTAAAGGACTACCGAGAGATATCGAGCTAGATAACGTCAAAACCCTCGGATTACGGTTGGTTAAAAATTTAAGTCATCAACTGAGAGGAACCGTTATAATTGAAAGACAACAAGGCACTCAATTTTATATTACGCTAACTCGCGTAAGTGCCAATAAATAGTCATTATAAATTATTCCCGTTCTTCGTAAAAATTAATCTTGAAACTTCATGACTGCTACGATTTTAATTGTTGAAGATGAAAGTATTGTTGCCCAAGATATTCAAATGACCTTAGAAGAATTGGGTTATCAAGTGGTCGCCATTGCTGATTCGGGGGAATTAGCCATTCAAGTTGCGATTAATTTGCAACCCAATTTAATCTTAATGGATATTCGCCTTTTGGGGGAAATGGATGGGATTGAAGCCGCCTTTTTTATTACCGAGCAGGTCAATATTCCGATTGTCTATCTAACGGCACATGGGGATGAAGAAACGCTAGCAAGAGCAAAATTAACCACCCCTTTTGGTTACCTAATTAAACCCTTTTCTGAACGAGAATTGCGTATTACAATTGAAATTGCTTTGTACAAATACGAAATTCAACAAAAATTAGTTAATAACGAACAATGGCTGACAACGATTCTTCATAGTGTGGGAGATGGTGTCATTACCACCGATATCAATCAGCAGATTACCTATCTTAACCCAGTAGCCGAACAACTAACCGGATGGACATTTGTCGAAGCGATTGGACAACCGATTGCCGACGTGTTAAAAATCGTTAATGAAACGACTCGTCAATCCGTAGCTAATCCTGTGGCAAAAGCAATCAAAACGGGGGAAATTACGAGTTTAGATCCCAATACTCTCTTAATTCGCCAAGATGGGCAAGAAATTCCCATTGGTGACAGTGCCGCTCCAATCAATAATCATAAAGGAACGATTCCCCTAAAAGATACCAGAAACAACTGTATTGGGGCTGTTTTAATTTTCCGCGACATCACAGAACACAAAATCGTTACCCAAAGACTCCATCGTCAAGCTTTTTACGATTCCCTCACTAATTTACCCAATCGCGTTTGGTTTATGGAACGGCTGATTGACGCCCTCGAACGGGTAAAACGCAATCCTAATTACCTATTTGCCGTATTTTTCTTGGATTTAGATCGTTTTAAAGTGATTAATGAGAGCTTAGGTCATCAAGTAGGGGATTATCTCTTAACTGCCGTGGCAGAACGTTTTAAGCAAGTGGTTCGTACCCTTGACACGGTGGCGCGGTTTGGCGGAGACGAATTTGCCATTATTCTTGAACATTTACAATCCCCTGAGGAAGCTATTCAAGTCGCCCAACGCCTCAGTCAAAGCATTCGCGTTCCCTTTTACATCGCCGGCCAAGAAATCTTTACCAATACCAGTATTGGCGTTGTTTTAAGTTCTCTGAGCTATGAATCGGTAGAAGATGTCGTCAGGGATGCCGATATTGCTATGTATCGCGCCAAAGCAAAAGGCAGAGGCTGTTACGAAGTTTTTGATCCGGCGATCGGCGAACAAGTGATCTCAGTTTCCCGCCTAGAACATGATCTGCGAGGGGCTATCGAACGCAATGAATTGGTCGTTTATTATCAACCCATTGTAGATCTTAGGACGGAGAAGATTACAGGCGTTGAAGCCTTAGTTCGCTGGCAACATCCGCAACAGAATTTACTCCTCCCTGCCCATTTCATCCCGATTGCTGAGGAAACGGGCTTAATTAGCAATATTGATCGCTGGGTACTACAGGAAGCGGCGCGTCAGATGAAAGCGTGGTTAAGCCTCAATCAGCAAATCTCGTTAAAGAAAGTGAGTGTCAATCTGTCGAGTGATTTTTGTTTTCACCCTAATCTTAAGCAAGAAATCGCCAAAATCCTGCAAGATATCGGACTCCCGCCTGGCCATCTTACTTTAGAAATCACCGAAACAGCTTTAATTCGCAACCCTGAAGCGGCCACTGCTATTTTGAAACAACTTAAAGATCTAGGCATTCGTTTATCCCTCGATGATTTTGGCACGGGTTATTCTTCTTTGAGTTATTTACATCGTTTCCCCGTAGATATACTAAAAATTGATCGATCTTTTATTGCCAATCTCAATAAGGCAACCGAAAGCATCGAAATTGTCAAAGCGATTATTAATTTAGGACAAACGTTGAATTTGGATGTGGTGGCAGAAGGAATTGAAACGTGCGAGCAATTGGAATTATTACAACAACATCAATGTCATTATGGACAGGGGTATTGGTTTTCCCCCCCCTTATCGGTTTCTCAGATTACCCCTCTGTTAGTGAGTAGAGGTCAATCTGTTTAAATCGAAGAAATTGGAGAGTCAGCATTACGGTTTACTGTTCCCCAATTCCCCAGATTTTTTGTCCTCCCCTCAGGAAGGATTAAGAAAGCGCAGAAGCAGTAGAACGCCGTCTGCGATAGGTTTTAACGGGACGGGGTGACGCTTTCACAGAATTCCCTTCATCGGTGCCATCCTCCTCGTCATTGTTAATTCCCGTCTCGTCATTCTCTAAAACAACGCCAGGGATTTGCAAAGAAACCATCACAAGGGGTTCACTGCGTAATTCTCGCCGGATTAAGCGTTGAATGGCCATTTCCAGTTCAGTTTGTAAACCTGACCAGTTAATCTTGGCATATCCCTGCGTCGGCTCGGCAAAATCTTCCCATTGTTCTTCTAGGAGGCGTTCTACCACCCGAATAACTAACTGATTTAACAGCGATCGCTCGACGGTGGTCACACAGCCTCTCAAACGAATTTCAGGCGTGGCTAGGAGTTTTCCTTGATAATCCACGATTCCCGTGACTATTACGACCCCATCCTGCGCCAATTGCTGTCTTTCTTCCATGATATGCTTGTGAACGATGCCAGCCTGATCAACCAATTCAATGCCAGAGGGAACTTGATCAATAATGCCAATATTATCCTCCGACAAGCCCACCACGTCACCGTTATTGATAATCACCATGTTTTCTGCCGGAACGCCCACACTCTGAGCGGTTTGAGCGTGTTTGACTAACATTCGATGTTCTCCATGCACTGGCACAAAGAATTTCGGTTTAGTCAGGGCTAGCATCAATTTTTGGTCTTCCTGCGCTCCATGACCCGATACATGAATACCGTGATGACGACCGTAGATAACGTTTGCTCCTTGCATCATCAAGCGATCAATAGTATTCACTACAGCAATGGTGTTCCCCGGAATAGGGTTGGCTGAGAAAACCACTGTATCACCCGGTTTGATGGCAATATGGGGGTGTTCTCCTCGCGAAATACGAGTCATTGCCGCAAAAGTTTCCCCTTGTGACCCTGTGGTTAAGATCACTAATTCCTCATTGGGAATATTGCGCATGGCTTTGAGGGGAACAAATAAGTTATCGGGATATTTCAGGTAGCCTAGGTTACGACAATGGGCGATTAAGTTGAGCATCGAACGTCCCACAACAGCGACTTTACGGCGATATTTCTGCGCCAGTTGTAGCACGATGTTTAAACGGTGAACTGAAGAGGCAAAGGTCGTCAGCATAATTCGGCCTTTGCTTCCGTAAAAAATACGATCTAAATTGGGCAAAACAGAACGTTCCGACGGGGTTTGTCCAGGCACTTCTGCATTCGTAGAATCGCTCAGTAAGCACAACACCCCTTTTTCGCCATGTTCGGCCAGTCGCTGAAAATCAAAGGGTTCATTGTCCATCGGGGTGTAATCTACTTTGAAATCCCCGGTGTGAATGACCACCCCAATCGGGGTATGAATAGCAACGGTGAAACTGTCACAAATGGAGTGGGTATTACGTATAAACTCCACCACAAAATGCTGGCCGATGCGAACCATCTCTCTCGGTCCGACCGTTGATAATTGGGTGCGTTCAAGTACTCCTGCTTCGTCTAATTTATCCCGTAATAGAGCGATCGCTAGACGAGGCCCGTGAATGATCGGAATATCAAATTGTTTAAGATGATAGGCAATCCCTCCAATATGATCTTCATGACCGTGGGTGGCAATCATTCCTTTGATTTTGTGGCGATTCTCCCGTAGATAAGTCATATCGGGTAGCACGATGTTAATGCCGTGCATATTGTCACTGGGAAAACCGATGCCTGCATCTAGGAGTAAAATTTCATCTTCGTACTCGAAAATACAAGTGTTTTTACCGATTTCATGCAGTCCCCCTAGCGGAATAATTTTTAGGATGGATTTCGTTTGATCTTGACTCATTTTCCTCCTCGGAGTAATTGTTTGATTGAGTATTTTGCATTGATATTTGAACACAGTTAATCTTAGCGATTTGCTCAGAATTTTTTTGTTTTTTTGAGCAGATTGCCAGAAAAATAATCGGTCACAATTTTAAATCATGGGTTGTGGGCAGAGTATTGCTCAGGCATTGAAACTTGTTAAACCTTAGTCTGGAGCAACGATAATAGATTGATAGCGGCATTGGTTAAGGTATCCAATTGTAAAGGGAGTCTTCTTAAAAATAATCAGGAATTTTTGAGGAACGATGAGCTGTTTATTTTAAGTTCAAAATAGATTTTTTAATTTTAAAAATCGTATTATTGTCGGCCGTTTTTCAAGTTATTTATAAATATTGAAGGTTAATTGAGTCTAGCGTTTTCCGTTCTAATAAAGTAGCGAGAGTTGATTTTAAATTATCAGAAATAATCCAATAGTTTGTTTTTTTTACTTCCTCAATAATTATAGCATATTCTTCATATTCTTATAAATAAATAATTATTTTTTCGTCGTTTATTATCAATAAATAGAATAAAGATAATCTTTTTTCTGTCGAGACTAAACATTGTGATCCTAACACATAATGTTTGAGGCGGATCAAGATAATGATTGAAGAACCGATTCTAATTTCATTTTATCTTCGGGCGTAATTTGAGATAAGGGGGGTCTTCCGACTCCAACTGACCAACCCTGTAATTCTAAGGCCGCTTTGATCGCAATGGGGTTTGTTGTACAAAAAATAACATTAAACAAAGGCAATAACTGTAAATGAATCTCTTTTGACCGTTTAACATCTCCAGCCTCAAACGATTGAATCATTTCTTTCATTTGCTGGCCGACTAAGTGACTTGCCACGCTCACAACACCCACACTCCCAATGGCTAATAAGGGTAATGTCAGTCCGTCGTCACCTGAATAAATCGCAAAATCAGGAGGAGTTGAGCGACAAATTTGCCCCACTTGGTCTAGATTGCCACTGGCTTCTTTGATCGCCACAATATTCGGAATTTCAGCCAATTTCGCCACTGTACTTGCTTGTAAGTTTTGTCCGGTTCGTCCCGGTACATTGTACAGCATCAAAGGAACAGAAGGGCAAGCCAGAGCGATCGCTTTAAAATGGTCGTAGAGTCCTTCTTGGGGGGGCTTGTTGTAGTAGGGAACCACTTGCAGTGAACCATCTAGTCCTAATTCAGCGACTTTTTGGGTGGCTTTAATGGCATCTCTGGTACAATTTGAGCCGCTTCCAGCAATAATCTTGGCTTTATCTCCGATTATATTCTTAATGACTTTAAAAAGTTCGTATTCTTCAGCATAGGTTAAAGTCGGCGATTCTCCCGTTGTACCGCAAACCACAAGACCATCACTGCCGTGTTCAACCAGATGAAGGGCAAGTTTTTCGGCAACGGCATAGTTAATGTTTCCTGCTTCATCAAAGGGGGTGACCATGGCGGTGATTACCCGTCCAAAAATGGCTTGACTCATGAATTTGACAATTTACTCCATTGTTTCTATCATTATACCGATACGGGGGTCGTTGTGAGTTTTAACCAGTGATTTTGATGCAGTAATTCGGCAATTTGGATGGCATTAAGCGCAGCACCCTTGCGGATTTGGTCACCACAGAGCCATAATTCGAGGCTACAAGGGTGGGAGATATCTTGACGAATGCGCCCCACTAAAACATCATCTTTACCGGTTGCATCTATCGGCATGGGGAAATAGTTGCCTTGCCAATCTTCAACGACGGTTACTCCGTTTGCTTGTTGCAGAATGGATTTCGCTTTGTCGACCGGAAAAGGGGTTTGAAATTCAAGATTGACTGCTTCTGAATGAGCGCGTAGGACAGGAACTCGAACACAGGTTGCTGTTACCCGTAGATTGGGAGTATTGAATATTTTGCGGGTTTCGTTGACCATTTTCATCTCTTCTTCACAATAGAAACTTTCCGTGATCGGGGAATTGTGAGGAAAGAGATTGAAGGCTAAGGGATAGGGTAGAATTTCGGAAATCGCTTCTTTTCCGTCTAAAATTGCTTGAGATTGCAGTTTAACTTCTTCCATCGCCCTTGCACCTGCTCCACTCGCTGATTGATAGGTGGAAACGACAATTCGTTGAATCGGTTGAATTTGATGTAAGGGGTAAATAGCGACACCTAGTAAAATGGTTGTACAATTGGGATTGGCGATGATTCCTCGATGATTTATCGCCTCTTGGGGGTTAATTTCGGGGACAATGAGGGGAACATCGGGATTCATGCGAAATGCGCTGGAATTGTCAATCATAACCGCACCCGACTCGACAATGGCTTGCGCCCACCTTTTAGAGGTTGAACCGCCAGCAGACGCTAGCACTAAATCGACATCTTGAAAGGATTTGTCGTTAATTGCTTCGATTTTGAGAGTTTGCCCCTGAAAAGCCATCTCTTTTCCAGCAGAACGCTCTGATGCTAATAATTTTAAGCTTTTTAAGGGAAATTTTCTTTCTGCTAATAGGTCTAATAATTCTGTTCCTACCGCACCCGTTGCACCTAAAATAGCGACTCGCAATGAATTTGACAATCTCTTAACCCTCCTTGATCAGGATTCCGCTCATCTTGCAGAATCTCTTTTTAACATTTTATCAGTGAGCCGTGACTTATGTACAGAATTCAAAATTAAAGTGACTAATCAACGATTAGATTATCAACATAAACAACGAACAAATTGGTATCAGTAATGAAAAAATTTAATATCCATTATCAACTATCTTAAAATCTTTCTGAGTCTTTACCCACCTAACCGATTGACCTTATGCTTTCTTTGCTTTCGAGATTAATGACCAATTCCTGATAGGATAGGAAAAATTCAGACACAACCCTATTTCGGAAGCCTTAATGATGTCTTTAATTAAATCCTCTCTTTCTCGCATTTTTGCCCTTATTTTAGTAGCTGTCATCACCTTAGTCGGTTGTTCTTCGAGTACAGCCGGCTTAACGGGTAATTATCAAAGCGATACCTTAGCAGTGATCGAAACCTTAACCACAGCCATGAATTTAGCAGATAATGCCGAAAACAAGTCAGAAGTCCAACAATTAGCCCGTAAACAGATTAGCGACTACATTTCTCGCTACCGTCGTCAAGGCGAATCCGGCGGACTCCGTTCCTTTACGACAATGCAAACGGCCTTGAACGCGATTGCCGGTTACTATACCTCTTATGGAGTGCGTCCTTTACCGGAAAAACTGAAAAAACGCCTTGAATTAGAACTCAAACAAGCGGCCAATGCGGTTGAACGGGGATTATAAAGCTCAGTGGGGGTAGGCAGAGTTTATCCGACCTATCCCTTTTAAGACACCTGAATTTATGGATAAAAACAGAGTTGAGGGAGTCCCAAGGTTTCTGGCCATCCCATCATTAAGTTGAGACACTGTAACGCTTGCCCTGCCTGTCCTTTGAGTAAATTATCAATCGCTGACATGACGATCACGCGATCAGTACGGGGGTCAGTTTCAATGCCAATATAACAAAGATTCGTCCCCGTCGCCCATTTCGTTTGAGGATAAATGCCATTGGGTAAAATCTTGACGAACTCGGAAGAACGGTAAAAAGCACTATAGATAGTCAATAAATCATCTCTTACTAAGCCGGGATCTCGTAGCGTCGCATAAACCGTTGAGAGAATTCCCCTTGGCATCGGCAATAAATGGGGTGTAAACTGAACCCTAACTTCATGACCTGCTAAATTACTACAAATTTGCTCAATTTCTGGGGTATGTCGGTGTTTTGCTACTCCGTAGGCGCAAAAAGAACCATCTGCTTCTGCCAATAAAAGATTGATTTTTCCTTGGCGTCCCCCTCCCGATGTACCAGATTTTGCATCAATAATAATTGTTTCTGAGAGAATAAAGCCATTTTTGAGCAAAGGGGCTAAAGCCAGTAAGCTTGCCGTGGGATAACAGCCCGGACACCCCACCAGTCGGGTTGACTGAATTTCCTCACGATATAATTCAGGTAAGCCATAGACCGCTTGGGTGGCAGTTTCTGAGTCAGTTCGCTCTTTTTTGTACCATGCCGTATAGGTTTCTAAATCTTTAAAGCGGTAATCCGCAGACAAATCGAGAACTTTACAGCCTTTTTCCAGCAATTTTGCCGCCATATCACAGGCTAATCCGTTGGGAAGCCCCAAAAAGACGACTTCTGCGCGCTCAGCAACGACATCCAAATCAATAGCTTCAATCGTCAGGTCTATCCAAGGACTAAGATGGGGATAGAGTTCTGTGTAAGCCTTTCCGGCACTACTGTCGCCGCCGAGATAAACAATTTCCACGTTAGGGTGTTCTAAGAGAAGACGGACGAGTTGCACGCCGCCATAACCTGATGCACCAATAATCGCTACAGGGGTTCGCTTGGAGTTTCCCATTATTTTTGTCATCCTAATATTAATATCGTCAACCAAGAGAGCTTTGAGAGCATTCTAATATTAAATCTTGGGATGAAATCAGAAATTTTGTTGAAATCCCTATCAGAGAGAGAACAAGGAATAAAATTGGGGAAAATGCTAAGGATGCAAGTCGTCTAGGGGGAATTGCCTTTTGCCTTCTTTTAATGCTCTAATTTGAGTGTCGCATCCGCTAATCGGGATATAAAAACATTCCCTTAATGCCTTCAGGATCTAAAACGAAGCCTAAACGACGATAAAATTCAATCACTTGGGGATCGGCAAATAGTGTCACATTGCTAATATCCTGACTTTTCAGCTTACGAACCATATATTTCATCAAAGCTTTGCCCAACCCTAACTTCTGGTATTTTGGATGAATCACCACGTCCCAAATCGTAGCATTAAAGGCATGATCAGAAGTAGCACGAGCAAATCCCACTAACTGACGACGCGCCCCTCGCACATCCCAAAGAGAAACGACCAAAAAACTGTGTTCTAGTGCTTTTTTGACTTTCCGCAACGGACGACGCGCCCATCCTACGGCATCACAGAGTTCTTCAAGTTCATATAAATCAATACTGCGATCTACACTAAAAAAAATGCGGGAAGTTTCCAAAGCAGAATGAGTCACTTCTAAATATTCTCCATCGAAGGGGGTCGATGCCGAAGAGGAAGTCAGTTCAGAGTTGTTAAACAATCGTTTCCAAAAAAACATGAAGAATGAAAGCCGTTCCGATGCCATCTTTACTTATACTGAATTAAGGGGCAGTCTGTATCTGCTGTATGAATCAAGATTACCAGAGGTTAACTTAACCTATTGTACCGAGCAAATGGCTTTAAGCGGTGACATCCTCCAGACACCGACCCTAACGGGTACGGTGCTGGCTTCCCTTCCTTGCGGTTGGTTTTTCCTGCTTCATCGGGGTTCCCAAGCAACCTTCCTCCACAGGCAGTATCACCGACTGTCCATCGGCTACAAAGGT
>JBGTGT010000093.1:0-3996 GCA_041746575.1 Microcystaceae cyanobacterium | reverse complement strand
TGCTTTCGTTTTGAAACAATTATCAAATCTTTTGCACCATTTTTCAAAACATGGGGGCATAGCAGCAGGAGTCGTTTCTCTCATGATACTTAGTTCAACGTGAAAAGCTTACGCCGTAAACATTATACCCCTTTCTTGCTCTTTTTCTCGTTTAAGTCCCATTAAGTGAACGAACAGGAATCCGTTTTTATTTACCTAGTGAAACACAATGGGAATATGCTTGTCGTGCAGGAATGGGGACTCCTTTTCATTTCGGTAAAACCATCACAACGGATTTAGCAAACTATGACGGCAACTATGTCTATGATAGAGGGGAAAAAGGGATTATCGTCAACAAACAACCGAAGTGGGTTCATTTCCCCCTAATTTATTCGGCTTATATGATATGCACGGAAATGTCTGGGAATGGTGTGCCGATACTTGGCACGATACCTACGAGGGTGCGCCGACAGATGATATTCCTTGGACGGATGAAAATACGGAATCTGTGACAAAAAGGGTTTTAAGAGGGGGATCTTGGATTACTTTCCCTGATAATTGTCGTTCCGCTACTCGTTATGTCAATTCTTGGCGAGATTTATTCAGTTATTCTTTTGGTTTTCGGGTGATTTGTTCTTGAGCAAATCTGCGCTTGGCTGACTTGTTATGATGTAGCTAAGCCATCGCTTTTTTATTTCTTAATTCTCATTTTGGCAAATCAAAGAGAACTTGGGTCATATATCTTTCTGCCCATTCTACCCCAAACGCTTTTTCTAAAACGCGGCGAGTTTTGTCATTTTGTTGCTGTTGGGTGCAATAATAACGCTGTCCTTCTGTATTCGCTTGTGCTTGCCAGTTAGTTACCTCTATTGCTTGATTGGTGAGTCGACAGTGAATGTCTAAATAATTTTCCACTCGTTTTAGGAAAGCTTGTTCTTCTTCAGGAGTGCTAGGACGAATAAATAAGCAAAAAGGGGAAAAAATATGACCCCATTCGGGAAGCTCACGGTTTTGACTGAATTCTGGTGTAGATAAGGCAGAAAGAGCCATTGTATAAGCATCAGGTAAACGACGTTCTGGGTTAGCAGGGGATAAATCAGCAATGGCCGCACTAACTCCCCCTCGTCCGGCTACAACATCACAGCCGAATATGGGCAAATTGTAATCAGAATCAGGAAACATGACGCAGTGCAAAATATCTAATTGATTTCCCACTTTAGCCAGTTCTAAGTGCATTTTTCGCAGTTGTGGCGTGCGGTAACATTGATTTTCAATAACTAATTTTTCCCCTTCTAATTTGCCTTCTACATAACCAAATTCTTCGGGTAATTGATAGGGAGCAATGGTTAATTTTTCTTGCCATGACTTGACAATGAGTGTCGCTAAGTCTCCAATTAAAGGGTGTAGCTGTCTGCCAATCGATTCTTGAGACATTTTTAAAGAATGAATGATAATTTTTTATTAAACCACGTCTGCGCTGAGAATAGGAAAAGAACGATGCTAAATTTAGCTCAACAGAGTATGAAGAATAAACGTCTTTGCGATGACTCGCTTGCGAGCATTCAACGTGTCCACCCTCTCAATGCTTCGTGCGATCGCGTTCCTCTTTCGTCCTGAGACACATCTTTTTAACCTTGTTAAGAAAGAGCGGGTACAGTAAAATGAGAGATCGGACAAAAAATGTCAGGATCAGAATTCAATCAGGAGTTAAACTTATGGCGCGCCACTGTCAATTAACGGGCAAAAAAGCCAACAATGCTTTCGCTGTCTCTCACTCTCACCGACGTACTAAAAAAATACAAGAAGCGAACCTGCAATGGAAACGAATTTGGTGGGCAGAAGGAAACCGTTGGGTTAGATTACGTTTATCTACTAAAGCCATCAAAACCCTTGAAAAGAAAGGGGTACACGCCATGGCCAAAGAAGCAGGGATTAATCTCAATAAAATCTAAAAAGAAACGTTGGGGTAGAGGCGTTTCATGAACTGTCTCTACCGTTATCTATCACCCCCTCAAGGGAACATTTGCTGAAAAACTGCCAAATTCAAGGTATCTCGAATAATTAGAATAAACCCTAAACTGAGAAGTAGGACTAAACCTGTCTGCATAATACCCTCCTGTAGCTTTTGCGGTAAGGGTTTTCCTCGCACACCTTCCACTAAAAGAAAGATGAGTTGACCCCCATCAAGGGCGGGTAGGGGTAAAATATTGATAATGGCTAAGTTGATACTGATTAATGCGCCAAATTGCAGTAAATTCGCCCAGCCACTTTTGGCAATCGCCGCCCCATATTCAACAATTTTAACCGGCCCAGCTACTTGTTCGGCTGTTTCTTGAAAATTACTCAATAGTTGCCAAAAGCCTTGAATCGTCAAATTTGTATAATTTTGAAAAGATTGCGCCCCCAATCGGAAAATATCTAAAATTCCTTCGGCATGACGAACCGTTACATTTGGTAGCAATCCTACGCCAATTTTTCCTTCCCCTGCTTCATTGCTTTCTGGCGTGACGCTTAAGGTGAGGGTTTCATTTTGACGCTCAACTGTTAAATCGAGGGGGATGCGGGGAGAATTTTGAATCTGCTCGATGAAATTTGTGGTGGAATTGGGAAAAGTATCTAAAGGGGTGCCATTAATGGCTAAAACCACATCACCTGCCTTCATCCCTGCCATCTTAGCGGCGGAGGTTGCATCTACCTGACGAATCACTAAACCCGGTTGTACATCTTGAACTCCCAAAATTGCCGCTTGTCCGACTAAAAGAAAGTAAGCAAAGATAAGATTAGCAATCACCCCTGCACTGACGACAATAACCCTATCTAAAACAGGGCGATTTCGCAAGAGATTGGGATCATCTGCTGGAATCTTGCTATCGGGATCATCATCAGGGAAACCGACATATCCTCCTAAAGGTAAAGCGCGTAAAGCGTACTCGGTTTCAGTTCCTTGATATTTCGCCAAAGCAGGTCCAAAACCGATGGAAAAACGATTCACGTGAATCCCTTGCCAACGGGCGGCGGCAAAATGGCCTAATTCATGAACAACGATTAAAAGGGCTAAAACTGCGATGGCGGCCAAAACGGACATAATGAGTAAATTAAGATAAATCAACTTGTATTTATCTTAACCAAGTTCCCTCCCTTTGCAAAAGTTAAAATTTTTTAGAGAGAATTGTTTAATTTTGATCATTCTAGGGCAAGCTATATTATGAAGACTGAAGAGTCATGAGTCCCTGAGTCCTTAGTTTTTCGTCTTCGCTGGACTGAAGGCTAAGGACTTCTCCGATTGTTCCCTATTCTCGAGGTAAGGAGGGTTAAGGTGTCAACGCACAAAATTCTCGTCATTGATGACAGTAAAGTAATTCGGATGCGAGTGCGCGATATGTTACCCGCAGGAAATTTTGAGATTATTGAAGCTAAAGATGGACTAGAAGGCTATAATCTCATGATCTCAGAACATCCAAACCTGATTATGCTCGATTTTCTCCTCCCTAAAATGAGCGGTTGGGAAGTGTTTCAACAAATTCAAAAAGAATATACCCTACGACAAATTCCGCTTGTCTTGATGTCAGGGCGAAAAGAAGAGGTGGTCGAAAAAATTCCTGAACCCTTTGAACATTTCGCTTTTGTCGAAAAACCTTTTGAAAAAGGTCAATTAGTGGCGGCTATCAAAGAGGCAATGACTAAAGTCCCCAAAGACATCCGTCCATCTCCTTCCATTCCTCCAGAAGCCACCCCTCAAGATACCGTATCGATGATGACGGAAATCGAATCCCTCAAGAAACAAGTGGTGACTTTAGAAGGAGAAGTAAGCACCCTTAAGAAAAATCTGTCGCAAATCATCAAATTTATCAAGCAAAAACTGCAATGAATAGTAATTTAACGTGAGTTCGACCCTCAAAAAATCTACGAGCCTTCTTTATTTAATTTTTTTGTGCAGGGGGTACGGGGGAGGCACTCCGTCCCCCGTTGGGGGGTTTGGGGGGCTAGTCCCCCAATCAAGAATTTGTTTTTCTTTCC
>JBGTGT010000092.1:0-36639 GCA_041746575.1 Microcystaceae cyanobacterium | reverse complement strand
AGGGGGTACGGGGGAGGCACTCCGTCCCCCGTTGGGGGGTTTGGGGGGCTAGTCCCCCAATCAAGAATTTGTTTTTCTTTCCTAATCCCAATTAGAATAGACAAAAGGATTAAGATAATTGCCCTCGTCGAACTCACGTTGATTTAAGAAAAGATTAATTCTGCTTTAGTGTCTGATATCGAAAAAGCAAGATTAACGACGGCAATGAATCATAATTTAAGTTGTCTAAGACAACTTAAATTAAGTTAATGATGCTACATATATTGTTTTGCCTCTGCTAAATGTTTTAGTAGCGTTTCAGTTGTTAATGCGCCTTGAAGATGCTGCCAAGGTAAAATTTTAGCAGATGACCAACTTTGAAAAACTGTTTCTTCTAAACTGGGTAACTGACCTTTTAATTCTTTAAATGCACGTCTATAACTGCCTAAAGAATCTCCATAATGACGGGTTAATTCTAGTAATTTTGATAAACGGCGATCGCCTCTGGCAATTAAGGTTTGAATCACTGACCAATTGTAACTTTCAGGACGAAAATCTATCCCCTGCGATCGCAATTTCTTTTGCAAATATTTTAAGCGTTTTTCAGATTCAGGATTAACGCCATACCATTGAAAAGGGGTATGAGATTTCGGTACAAAGGTACTGCATCCTACGGTTAGTCTGAGTCCTGATGCGGCTTTTTTAAGAGCTAACATCATCTCAAGCGTTTGTTCAATATCCTCCGCTTCTTCGGCAGGAATTCCAACCATCCCATAGAGTTTTAAGGATTTTAAGCCTCCCATTTTAGTATTAATCGCCGCTTGCATAATTTCATCGTTAGTCAATTTTTTATTAATAACCCGACGCAGTTTTTCTGAGCCACTTTCAACTGCAATCGTAATGGATTTCGTTTGAAGATTACTTAAGGTTTGTGCCAGTTTTTCGGTTACTGTATTTGTCCTTACCGAGGCAATACTAAGGCGAATATCTTCATATTTGGGCTGAGCTAAATAGTCCAATAAGGCTTCAAATTCAGGATGTTGGGTGACCGAAGCCCCTAATAAACCGAGGCGATTTGTTATCTTTAATCCTCTTTCAATAGCCGGAATTAGAGACTCCGTTAAGCTGGCGGTACGAAAGGGTAAAGTGAGATAACTAGCTAAACAAAAACGACACATTTCCGGACAACTTCTGACCACTTCTACCATATAAATATTTTCCCACGCGGCCCGTTCAGTTACAACTGTGGAAGCAGATAAAATATTACCTCGATAGGTTTGTTTTTTTACCGTACTAGGAATCACCGAATCGAGGGGTTTAATAGACTTGATCTCTCCATCGGCTTGTTTATAAATAACCTCGTATAAACTCGGAATATAAATGCCATCAACTTGAGCAAGATGTCTTAACTTAACGCCTCTAGATTCTTGTCGAACCTGTTGATACGCCTCAATAAAATTATCTAATAAATTTTCACTGTCACCCAGTAAAATAATATCAAAAAAATTAGCAAAAGGTTCAGGATTAGCGGTTAAAACTGACCCTCCACCAAAAATTAGGGGATCGTTATTTTTTCTATCTTTTGCGCGGAAAGGAGTTCCCAGAAATTCTAATAAATTTAAAATATTGACATAATCTAATTCCCAAGAAAAGGAAAAACCCACTAATTCGGCTTGCCGAGGTAAAGACTCATGAATATCTGTAAATAAACGACTGACTTGAATATCCGAACGTTGCGCAAGACTTGCCCAAACGAGTTGATAACCTAAACTGGTAATTCCAACTGTGTACTCATTAGGAAAGGCAAAAATTAAGGGAATGGCATTATCTCGGGAGATGGCAGGGGAAAAAAGCAATTTTTCTTCGAAAAATACGGTCATATAAAAGATACTCTCTGTGAGGCGATAATATTAATAGTTAGTTCAACAAAACAGCCATGAAACGCCATAAGGTACTCACAATTATAACGGAACATCGAGAAAAATTAAAAAAACGGGGTGTCAAATCTCTCTCTATTGGGTTTGGTTGCTGGGGATAAAGCACGTTTTGAGAGGAATGTAGATTTATTAGTAGAATTTCATCGAGCCGTTGGGTTATTTGAGTGTATAAAAGCAAGGCTTTGTTTAAAAAATATTCTAGGATGTTCTGTTGATCTAGGAACACAAAATGCTTAAAAGAAACATTTACGAGAACGTGTATTAAAAGATGTAATTAATGCCTTCTAGAAATTGACGACTTCGTAGGCAAAATATTATCGAACCTATTGACATCAAATCTGTTTATATGACCATAACTCTGTAGAGGATAAGGCTTGCGTCCAAACAATTTTATTACCCCACTCATCAAGTGGATTTAATGTGACGAGATTTTGCAAGAGGCAGCGAATATGACTTTTGAAGAGTTTAAGGCAAATCGAACAACTATTAAATGAGAATGCCGAGGGAGAGGATACTGAGCATTTTTAAGATGTTGTAGGTATAATATAAAGATAAATTCAATCGAGTGATGAAATAAGTTATTAAAAATCTTAAAGTATCAAAGATTTCGATGGCAATCGCTCAATTAGGATTTTCTCCTGAGCAAGAAGTTAATTTAACGATTGAAGAAACACGAGATAGTCTTCTCTCAATTATGGATAGAATAGGAGCAAAAGCTCAAGCTAAAGGACTAACAGCAGAAAA
Source organism: Microcystaceae cyanobacterium (assembly GCA_041746575.1). Taxonomy (GTDB): domain Bacteria; phylum Cyanobacteriota; class Cyanobacteriia; order Cyanobacteriales; family Microcystaceae; genus JBGTGT01. Next base: position 33,979 of record JBGTGT010000092.1, on the reverse strand, counting down.
ACTAGCAGAGTTATTAGCGGATGAATCGTAATCAAGTGCTGATAAATACTAATGTCTTTATTAGTGCTTTACTGAATCCTGAAGGAACACCAAAAAAGTCATTGATTTAGCTAGTCATCAGTATATTATCCTCCAAAGTGAGACAACTTATCAAGAGTTAGAGACAAGACTATGCGAAAAAAAGTTTGATAAATATTTAAGCCAATAGGATAGATTAGATTTTTTGTCATCTTTTAGCAAAAAGAGTTTTTTGATTGAGATTTCCCATCGAACGACGATTTGCTATGATTTAGACGATAATAAATTCTTAGAGTTAGCTGTATCTGGGATTGCCGATTATCTAATAATAGGTGACAACGATTTTTTAATAATCAAAACTTATCAAGGCATTCTTATTATGACTCCCGTTAATTTTATCTCTCTTTTTGAAAGTAACTAAGTTGTGGCCAATCGATAAAAATGTAAGGCTTATCCCTATCTCCTGTTTAGTTAAGTCCTATGAACGCCTTCGATATTCAATCCCTGATAGTAACTACCGATGATCTGCTCTTCTCTCATATAGGAGAACATTTAGATGATCTTCAGCACGCAATCTTAGAGGGAGTTGTTGATCATCAAAAATATGCAGAAATTGCTAAAAATCATCACCTTTCTGAGAAATATGTGAAGGACACCGCGGGGAAATTATGGCAAACCTTATCAGAAATCTTAGGGGAAGAAGTTAATAAATCAAATATAAAATCAAGCTTGCGAAGATATTATTATAATTATGCTAATAATAATGTTATGAATGGTGTACAAATTAATCAAGGTAATAAATTGCCAGAAACTGAATTAAAACAATCCAATTTTGCTCAAGAAATTAAACTTGGAATTGCTACAGAATTAATCAAAGAAGGATTAAGTATTGAACAAATCACTAGAGTGTTAAAACTTCCTTTAGAATTAGTAAAAGCAGAAATTGGGAAACCTGAGTAATTACTCTTATCTTAATAAAAATAAAAAAAGGGAAAGGATACCCTTTCCCCTCTAAATTGAATTGTACTCGAAAATTAAGCTTAAGCTTCTCTACGACTGGATAAGTCACCCACCTTCGCAAAAACACCAAATTCCACTTGTTCTTCCAGATCAGGGTCAATTCCCGCAAATACGTCGCGGAACAGCGTCCGAGAACCATGCCAAATATGACCAAAGAAGAAGAGTAAAGCGAAACAAGCATGACCAAAAGTAAACCAACCGCGAGGACTGGTGCGGAATACCCCATCCGAATTCAGGGTTTCCGTATCAAAGTCAAAGGGTTCACCGAGTTGTGCTTTACGGGCAATTTGTTTGACTTGACCGGCATCGCTAAGGGTTTTGCCATTAAGTGCGCCCCCATAAAAAGTAACGCTAACGCCCGTTTGTTCAACACTGAGGTCAGATTCTGAACGACGGAAAGGAATATCAGCGCGAACGACGCCATCTTCATCGGTTAAGACAACGGGGAAGGTTTCAAAGAAGTTAGGCATCCGACGAACGGTTAACACCCGACCTTCCTTATCATTAAAAACAGGATGACCGAGCCATTCTTTAGCGATACCGTCACCGCTAACCATTGCTCCCGTACGGAATAAACCACCTTTAGCGGGACTATTACCCACATAGTCGTAGAAAGCGAGTTTTTCAGGAACGGTCGCCCAAGCTTCTGCCAAACTAGCCCCATTCGCTAAATTGGTGTCTACCCGACGTTCAATTTCTTGGTGGAAATAGCCCTTATCCCATTGGTAACGGGTCGGCCCGAATAATTCAATCGGGGTGGTGGCGTTTCCATACCACATAGTTCCAGCAACCACAAAAGCCGCAAAGAAAACGGCCGCAATGGAGCTAGACAGTACCGTTTCAATGTTCCCCATTCTCAGGGCTTTATAAAGTCTTTCTGGCGGTCTGACGGTTAGATGGAATAAACCCGCAATAATGCCGACAATACCTGCCGCAATATGGTGAGCGACTACACCTCCCGGATTGAAGGGATTAAAGCCCGATGGTCCCCATTCTGGGGCAACCGGTTGGACATGGCCGGTTAGGCCATAGGGGTCAGAAACCCACATGCCAGGACCCCAGAGTCCAGTAAGGTGAAATGCGCCAAAACCGAAGCAAAGAAGCCCGGAAAGGAATAAATGAATCCCAAACATTTTGGGTAAATCAAGGGCAGGTTCACCTGTCCGTTGGTCGGCGAATAATTCGAGATCCCAGTAAACCCAGTGCCAAACAGCAGCAAGGAATAATAAGCCCGAAAGAATAATGTGAGCGGCGGCAACGCCTTCAAAAGACCAGAAACCGGGTTCAACGCCTGTTTCTCCTGTCACGCTCCAGCCCCGCCAAGAACCAGTGACCCCTAAGCGCGCCATAAAGGGAAGTACAAACATCCCTTGTCGCCACATAGGGTTTAATACGGGGTCAGTAGGGTCAAAAACGGCTAATTCATAGAGTGCCATTGATCCAGCCCACCCTGCTACCAGTGCGGTGTGCATTAGGTGAACGGAAATGAGTCGTCCCGGATCATTCAGAACGACGGTGTGTACGCGATACCAAGGTAGTCCCATCGACTATTTTTCTCCTAGTTATAAGAATCTGTTACAGTTTGACGATTCTTTCTTATCGTTAAAGGGGGTTCAGATTTTTTACCCTAAGTCGTCACCCATAACGGCGATCGCTCTGAGGTAAAGGCTGTTAATGCTTATAGCATTATCGCCTGAAAGTGAGAAATATTTAAAGAAGTGTAACTATATGTTGGGGGAGATGGCAAGGGGATGGAGCAAATAATAGGGGCAAAAATCTTAATTCTTCTCTATTGATCTGCAAAAATCCGCTATTGATGAGGGGGTTCCCCGTTCCCAAGGCGAGAAAGGTCGGTGTTAAACAGGGTTTACAGGTTTGTGTGATTTATGACAATAAAATCTATCGCGAGACAGATGACAGTTTTTATCCAGATTTTCTCATATTACTTTAAATCAGGGAAAGAATAGAGAAAAGAAAACGGATTATTTGGCGGAATTAAGCAGGATGGGAAGTAAAATGGGATCAAAGGCAGGATTAAAGCAAAATATTAGTCTGTAAACCCTAAGGTGGCAATAGAATCCCTAGAGGGCGTAAAGTGTTTTATGATTCTAACAGGTAAGCGTCTTTTCTATCTGACCGTTATTCGTAAAAGCAAAAACCATGCCTCCCCAGAAAAAATCTTACAATCTGGTTGATCGCTTAGCTCAACCCTTAAAAGCAGTTGCACAAGTCACCCTGAGCGATACTCAAAAAGATGTTTTCAGAAATGCAGTCAACCTGCGTTTTTTTTCACCTGAGCTGTCTAAAAACCTTGTCTTAATTTTGGGCTGTCAAAGAAGTGGGACGACTTTATTACTATTAATGTTACAGGCACATTCCAAAGTGAAAGGAGTAGATGAAACGGCGTTACCCTATTCATTACCCTTTCCTTCTTCTCCCAGTTTATTTTATCGGCAGTTACAAAGACAATTAATCTGCTTAAAATTGCCTGATCATATTGCCAATCTTGATTACATTGCTCGATATTTTCCTCATGCTAAGATTCTTTGGACGGTTCGCCATCCTCATAATGTGGTTTCCTCAATGAGATTATTAGAAAATGCTGAGGGCAATTGGATACAAAGATGTGCGGAAAGGGAATTAATTAAATTAAGTCCCTTATTTCCTGAAATAAATGCTCTCCATCTCCAAAATTTAGATGATATTTCTCTCGGCTCTTATGTTTGGTTCTATAAAAATCTTGCCATTGCGCTTTTTAAACAGAAGGGGTTAAATGTTTTTGACTTTAAATACGAAGACTTATTGGAAAATCCTGCACAGATGTTGGAAAAAATCCTCAAATTTGTGAATCTTGAATGGAATGATCAAGTCTTAGAATATTATAAATTTCATCAGAAAAATAAAACCTATCCCGGTAATACAAAAGGAGATAAACCCTTAGATAAATCTCGTAAAAATTCTCAGGTCGCTTTAACGGAAGCCGAAAAAGCAACGATTACTCAAATTACGCAAAAATTGATGATAGATTATGGCTACTAACATCAAAACCTAGACCCCAGCAAATAATCCCGAACTTCGGTCAAAAAAGTAAAGAACAAAACATCCCTAAAAATCGTCACTTCTGATAAGCACTTCCGGACTTTTCAATTGCCCGACGTATTTGTTATAACTATTTAAGCTCCTAAACTTATTGTGTCGCTTTGGTCAACGGTCATGACTTTTTCTGCTTCCTCGACCCCTGCCGTCTTCCCTACCCCGTTTAAGACACTGAATTCAAACAGTCTTTTTCTGATTGCGTCTTTGGGAATTCATAGCTTAATTCTCCTGCTCGTGCTACCGAAGCTGATGTCTCCGCCGACGCTTCAATCGACAGGGCCCCAAGCGGTCGATTTGATTGAACTCAATAAAGCAGAACAGTCTCGTTTACCCGATTTATCGTCACAATCTTTTGATATTAACGATTTGACTCTGCCCGATGTCTCGAATATTCCCGACCTTCCCTCTCCTAACTTAGATATTGATGCTAATCTTCTTCAATCGGCCCTACCCGACTTGCCGCCTCTTCCCCCCGCTTTACCCCCTTTGACCTACAATTACCGCACAAATTTACCGATTACCGTTACTCCACGCTCAATTCCACCGATTTCTTCTAGTCGCTTTTCTTGGCCAACCCCCAGAAGCTATAGCCCTCCTTTACCGCCTGTCTCGGACTTTCCCTCCCCGAATTTACCCGGTTTACCCGAATCTCAAGCTCGACCTGACTTTGGTGAACTCAGACCTCCTATTCCTGCCGATGAGTTAATCAATCGCCGATTTAACGTGCCAACGCTACCGTCGACGTCCCCAGACGTGGCGATTGCGCCCCCTTTCTCTCCTGAAAAACCTCCCAGCGCACAACCGCTACCGACAAACCCTCAACAACAAGCGCAAGCGTTACAAGACCAACGAATCCGCCGTTTAGTGGCCTCAACCCTTCAAGGAGCAGAAAGCTTACGGTATGATAATGAAAATACCAGTAATGATGCGGCTTTGCGCAATGATGTCACTTGGTTGGCAAAAGTTAAGGCAGTTAAACCAAAATCAACGAATTTGGTCGGTAATTATCCCAAAGCGGCCTGTTTGCGACAACTAGAAGGAACCGCCGTTTATGGGATTTCTGTAGATGCTCAAGGACAAGTCGCCCAACCCTATCTAATTAAAAGTTCAGGTTATCCTCTTTTCAATCAACAAGCATTACAACAAATTAAAGGGGCACAATTCGATAACGGAAGTGGTCAGGTGCAACCCTATCGAGTGTCAGTTAATTTTAACTACAATGATGAAATTTGTCCGGCGGTTGCAGTTCGACAAGCACCGACTCCAAAAGCCCCAGATACGCCACCGAATCCCTCTCAACCCCAACCAATTCCTGTCAATCCTCCGGCGGCTATTCAGAAAGTACCAGAGGCTCAACCGAATCCCTCTCAACCTCAACCGATTCCTGTTAATCCTCCGGCGGCTATTCAGAAAGTACCAGAGGCTCAACCGAATCCCTCTCAGCCCCAACCGATTCCCGTTAATCCCCCAGCGGCTATTCAGAAAGTACCTGATTTTGAGCCAAAACCAGAACCAAAGCCAGAAAATACCCCCCCTGCTCCTTCTGCCATTCGCAAAGTGCCTGAACCGCAAACCCCTCAAGTCAAACCGCAACCGATTCAGGAAAATACCCCCCCTGCTCCTTCTGCAACTCGTAAAACCCCTAATCCTGCTCCTGAAGTTGTAAGAGAACAACTTAATCCGAAAGCTGAACCCATTGCTCCTGCGATTCACGAGGAAGCTACGCCATTAGGCACAACAGCCCCCCGCAAAGGAGAGTAGTAAGGGGCTAATCGCATCGACAAAAATCATTTCTCTAGTAGGCTATCAATTTAGAAATTAAGAATAAATCTTCCCCTGCTTCCTCTGCTTGTCTCTACCCATAAATCTAAATTTGACAGCTACTAGATTACTTACTTCTATTTCCTTGCCCCGATTTCTTTATTTGCCTTATTATATTGCCAATGGCCGACCCAGAACAGCTTCAGCGAATTCTAGACAACGTTCAGCGTTGGAATCAGTGGCGAGAAAAGTATCCCCATGCGAAAATTGATTTATCGGAAGCTAACTTAAGCAAAACGTGTCTAAGGGGTATTAATCTGGCAAAAGCAAACCTAAGGCGGGTAAATTTTCATCAAAGTGACCTCAGTTACAGCAATTTAAACGAAGCAAATCTGAGTCAAGCCATCCTCAGTCAAGCCAATTGTCAGGAAACTCATTTTGAGCAAGCTTTGCTAATTCATACCCAATTTTCTCATGCTTGTCTGTTGAAATCATCTTTAATTCGAGCAACCTTAACGAAAGCTCATTTTGACTATGCTTATCTTTATCAGGCTCGCTTTAATCGGGCTTCCCTCCATCATGTTAATTTTTATGAGGCTTACTTAAGAGAAGTCGATTTCAGTCAAGCGGAATTGAGAAATGCAAATTTAACGTTAGCAGATTTAGGAAAAGCCAACTGTTTTGCCGCAAATTTACGAAAAATTAACGGAAAAAGTGTAAATTTAACCGGTGCTGATTTGAGTAAAGCCGATTTTAGTCGAGCCAATTTAGAAAAAGCGAATTTAAGCGAATGTAAGGCATTAGGAACAGATTTTAGTCACGCAATTTTTAATGGCATTATAGTTGATAATTGGCAAATTAATGAAGCCACAACTTTTACGAAGGTTACCTGTCACTATCTTTATCAAAAGGTCTTTGCGACGGGTTTTCAAAAATAATAAGAATAATTAATAAGAGTTGGCTTACTGTTTACTGATAACTGACAATGCTACATCATGTTTCTATCCGAACGGCAAATATTTACACAGCGATCGCTTTTTATGAGAAACTGGGCTTTATCGTGAAAGAACGTTTTACTGCGGGTTATACTTTAGCCTGTTGGATGGAGGGATTGGGGGGGAGAATTGAGTTAATTGATATTCCTGAACCTAAACCCGCGCCAGATGCTTTTAATGATGAGCATTATGTCGGTTATTATCATCCTTCTTTTGATTTAAGTCAAGTTACGGAGAGTTTACCCACTTGGTTAGATTGCCTTAAAGAACGTTTTCAGATTCAGACCGTTTCTCCAACCGATTCTAAACCCATTCTCTCTTTAAAAATATTACTTGAACCGACCCAACAAATGATCGGTGATCATGTTTATGAAGTAGCTTTTATTGCAGATATGGATGGTTTACCTTTAGAGTTCATTCGGCGATTAAAGTAGCTGTAACTTTTTGAGAAGACTTGTTTGAATGCGTTTATTTTGGTTAATCATGTCAAAAGGAGAAGCTTTCAAAGGGTTATTTAATGGCTCCGAAAAACTCAACGTATTAGAATTAACAAAGCGGATGGCTTGGATTGATGGAGGTGTTGCTAAAGATTTAGGAATTGAAGTAATAGACAGAATAAGTCGTTATCAATTGTCTTGCCTTTGATTCGATACTTAGATTCTGAAGTTAACTTGTCTTTTTGAGGTTCCGATATAATGCTACTTAAGATATCTTGTTCGACGTCGAAGATGGATAAGTTATCATTACTTGTTTCTCCTTCGGCACAAATTGTCATTACATAAGCTTGAAGCCTAATTTTCTGTTTTATCTCATTCAAAACGCTATCAAATGATCAAGATCTTCTGTTCCGCCTTCTTTTAGGGTATTATATTCTTTGTTAATCGGCAAATCGGTTTAGGATTCATCGCCTCCTAACCTCGGTTATTTTTATCATTGAATCTTATTGACTTAAAATCCTTGGGCAACGGAGGTAAACGGGCGCACTCTTTTCCCATTATCTAAATAATATCATGTCAAGTCAAATAAATCAAGCACAATTCACTTAGAATTCACCCTCATTTTTTGTACGAGAGAGTAACCAATCTTTGTTTAGAATGTCTTCTAAGGTTGCAAAATCAGACGGAGAATCATAATCTTGATTGTATAGTGTCTGTAAATGTTGGGTGGGTGATCAAGTCATAGCATTTTCCCACGGCAATTAGCGATTATTAAGCAAAAAAATGAAGAATTAAGTAAAAATTTTTTGGCAACAGAGATAAACAGGCGCACTCTTTTTCCATTATCTAAATAGTATCATGTCAAGTCAAATAAATCAAGTACAATTCACTTAGAATTCACCCTCATTTTTTGCTGTCACTCTTTAAAGATATTTCTCCCATTTTGTTTTAGTAAATTCTTTTTAACAAAGAATAGTTCCTGTTAAGATTTCTGGGATTCGGTAGGCTTTCGGTAGGCTAAATTAAGGACTTTGATTATTCAGTTATCAAGAAGGGACAATAATCCTGTAAAATAGAGAGCTTGATAGCACTTAGCCCTGAGATTGGAAATCAAGACAATGGCAGAAACTTTATTATTTAATGCGCTACGTCAAGCAATTGATGAAGAAATGAGTCGTGATGACACCGTATTTGTTTTAGGGGAAGATGTGGGACACTACGGAGGGTCATATAAAGTGACCAAAGATTTGTATGAAAAATATGGGGACTTGCGAGTCTTAGATACACCCATTGCCGAAAATAGCTTCACTGGGATGGCGGTGGGTGCGGCGATGACAGGATTACGTCCCATTATCGAGGGGATGAATATGGGGTTTTTATTGCTAGCCTTTAATCAAATCGCTAATAATGCGGGAATGCTCCGTTATACGTCGGGAGGCAACTTTAAAATTCCGATGGTCATTCGTGGCCCCGGTGGCGTCGGCAGACAACTAGGTGCAGAACATTCTCAACGCCTAGAAGCCTATTTTCATGCTGTCCCGGGCTTAAAAATTGTGGCTTGTTCTACCCCTTATAATGCTAAAGGATTATTAAAATCAGCCATTCGAGACGAAAATCCTGTTTTATTTTTTGAACACGTTCTTTTATATAATCTTAAAGAGAATTTACCCGAAGGGGAATACATTGTTCCCCTTGACAAAGCCGAAGTTATCCGCCAAGGCAAAGACGTCACTATTTTAACTTACTCTCGAATGCGGCATCATTGCCTACAGGCATTAAAACAAATGGAGAAAGAGGGAATCGATCCTGAAATTATTGATTTAATTAGTCTAAAACCCTTTGATATGGCGACTATTAGCGAATCTATTCGCAAAACCCATCGAGTTATTATTGTAGAAGAATGTATGAAAACAGGAGGAATTGCGGCGGAATTGGTGGCTTTAATTAATGATCAACTATTTGATGAATTAGATGCCCCGGTGATTCGTCTTTCTTCCCAAGACATTCCGACACCTTACAATGGTGCATTAGAACGGTTAACCATTGTCCAACCCCCGCAGATTGTCGAAGCGGCCAAGAAACTGATGCTTCTCCAAGTCTAATGCAATAATTCACTAATTAGGGATAAATTCCTTAACATTTAACCTCTAACACCGAAAATCTACAATGCAGAAACAACGCAGTCTCCTTGCTTTTATCTTCGTGCTGGTCATCGGTGCGATCGCTATCTTATCCACTCTGGGATTACAATTAGGGTTAGACCTAAAAGGAGGCGCACAATTAACCATTCAAGTCCAAAAAACGGCAGAGCAAAAGGTTACCGAGCAGGATTTAACAGCCGTTCAACGAGTGATCGAAAATCGCATCAATGCGTTAGGGGTTGCTGAACCTTTAGTCCAACAAGCTGGACAAGATAAGATTTTAGTTCAGTTACCGGGCGTAACGAATCCAGCGCAAGCAGAGCGGGTGTTAGGGGGAACGGCACAACTGGCCTTTTTACAACAACGTCAGGGAACAGAGGGGCAATTTCAGGCAGAATATACAATTCTAAGACAAATGCAAGGGGAGTTAGAGGTTCTAAAAGCAAAACCTTCAGAAAATGCTGAAAAAATAGCAGAACTTAGAGAATCTATTCAAAAATCTAATGAAGCTATCTTAAACCTTTTCGACGACGTTGCGTTAAGCGGCAAAAATCTCAAAGATGCCCGTCCGAGTCCTAACCAATCAGGAACGGGGTGGGAAGTGGCGATTCGTTTTGATCAAGAGGGTGGAGAAAAATTTGCCAATTTAACCAAAAATATCGCTGGAACAGGTCGAACAATTGGTATTTTCCTTGATAATGAATTGGTTAGCGCGCCAGTTGTGGGACCCGAATTTGCCGCCACGGGAATTGCAGGGGGAAGTGCCGTCATTACCGGAAATTTTACCGTCGAATCGGCCAATGACTTAGCAGTGCAGTTAAGAGGGGGTTCTCTGCCGTTTCCGGTTGCTATCGTGGAAAATCGTACCGTTGGGGCAACCCTAGGCCAAGATAGTGTGCGTCGCAGTATTTACGCCGGACTAGCTGGACTGATCTTGGTGTTAATTTTCATGATAATTTATTATCGATTACCGGGGATTATTGCGAATGTTGCTTTAATTATCTATGCAATTCTAACCCTAGCGGTTTTTTCCTTGGTGGGGGTTACCCTCACATTACCGGGGATTGCGGGATTCATTCTTAGTATTGGCATGGCGGTTGATGCCAATGTCTTGATTTTTGAACGGACAAGAGAAGAATTGCGAGCAGGAAATACCCTCTATCGTGCCGTTGAATCAGGCTTTTATCGAGCTTTTTCAAGTATTTTAGACAGTAATATAACGACTTTAATTGCCTGTGGCGCACTAATTTGGTTAGGGTCGGGTTTAGTCCGAGGTTTTGCCGTTACCTTGGCGATTGGGGTACTGATTAGTATGTTTACGGCCTTAACTTGTAGTCGAACGTTAATGTTATTTACGGTGTTGGGTTTTCCGAGCATTCGACAAAAACCTGAATTGTTTTGTCCTAATCTAGCCAAAGAAGCTTAAAATAAGCTTTTTAAACTTAATATGTTTTTTAAAACTATGACTAACTCATTGATACCCCTTAAGTTTAGCGTGATCAAATGGCGATCGCTTTGGTGGCTGATTTCAGCAACTTTAATGGCAGCGGGCATCATTGCCATGATTATCTCCTACAATACGCTACAAGCTCCCCTTCGTCCCAGTTTGGATTTTATTGGCGGGACACGTCTGCAACTACAGTTAGAATGTGCCGTACAGGGCAATTGTGAGAAAAACTTAGATACGGGCGAAGTTAGACAAATTTTAGCCGAACAGGGTTTAGAAAACAGTACGGTTCAAATCCTTGAAGATAATATCTTGGCCATTCGTACAAAAACCCTAGATGTCGACCAACGGAGTCAGCTACAACAGGAATTAAACCAAAAAATTGGTAAATTTGACCCCGAAACGATTCAAATCGACACCGTCGGACCGACGATTGGCCGAGAATTATTTACTTCTGGGTTACTGGCGTTGCTGGTGTCCTTTTTCGGCATTATTGTCTATCTCAGTTTGCGATTTCAGTTTGATTACGCCTTTTTTGCTATTGTTGCTTTATTTCACGACGTTTTAGTAACGGCAGGTGTATTTGCTATTTTAGGGTTAGTGGCAGGGGTAGAAGTCGATAGTTTATTCCTTGTTTCACTATTGACCATTATTGGTTTTTCCGTCAATGATACTGTTGTTATTTATGACCGAGTGCGGGAAAATTTAGCTAAAAATCCCAACTTATCTATTAATGAAATTGTTGATATTTCAGTCAATCAAACCTTAACCCGTTCGATTAATACCTCTTTAACGACGATTTTGCCGTTGGTTGCTATTTTCCTGTTTGGTGGCGAAACCCTGAAGTATTTTGCTTTAGCTTTAATGATTGGCTTCACGGCAGGGGCTTATTCCAGTATTTTTGTGGCTAGTTCGTTATTAGCGTGGTGGCGGCATTTAAGAGCATCCCATTGAGGACGATTATTAGAGTATTAGAGTATAACAAGATCAAATTTGAGGCCGCTTTGCTAGTGTTAAGGGTGAGCCGCCTTAATTGCCATTAGCTGTCATATTTGAATTGCCAAGGTTATGCAAGAATCCCCTTTTCGCAAAATCGCATTACCGATAGTCTTAGCTAGCTTCATTATGGTAGGGGTATCTAGCTTATTATGGTACCGAGATAACCAAAAAATCCAGACCTTAACCCTAGCGACTGCCAGCGAAACCGGAGAATATTACGCCTTTGGCCAAGCCTTAGCCAAGGTGGTAGGGGAACATAACCCGAAAATTCACCTTCAAGTAATTCCCAGTGAAGGATCACGGCAAAATGTTGAGTGGCTACAGCAAAAAAAGGTCGAATTAGCCATTGTACAGAGCGATGTTCATCTTAGTCCTTCGCTTAAAACCGTTAGTTTCCTTTTTCCTGAAGTTTTTCATTTAATTGTGCGTCAATCCGCCAATATTAACCATTTTAAGGATCTCAGAGGGAAGAAAATTGCCTTAATGCCCAAAGGAAGTGGATCTTACCCTTTATTTTGGGTTCTCAGTCGTCATTATGGTCTAAAATCCTCAGATTTTCAAGCAACGTCGATGCCCTTAGCGCAGGGGATACAACAATTACAGCAAGGTCAAGTAGATGCTATTTTTCAGGTTATTGCCCTTGGAAATAAGCAAATAAACCAATTGTTACAAAATTCTCAGCTTAAACTGGTTGCTGTTGACCAAGGAACGGCCTTACAGCTTTTTTTACCCGCCTTAGAAGAAACCCAAATTCCCAAAGGAACATATAGCGGAGCGATTCCGATTCCCAACGAAAATTTAACGACTGTCGGTGTTCGCGCTCTCCTAATTACCCATGAGCAAGTCAGTTCAGAGATTATTTACGAGATTACCCGTATTCTTTACGAAGCTCGCAATGACTTGATTCAAGAAAATGTGCAAGCGGCAATGATCCCACCGCCTGATTCTCTGAGTTATTTGGGTTTTTCTCGGCATGAAGGGGCAAAAACTTACTATAATCAGGATAAACCCAGCTTTATTGTAGAGTATGCTGAACCGATTAGCTTGGGGATATCCGTGGTCGTTTTAGGGATTTCGGGACTCTGGCAACTACGGATGTGGTTAAATGGCAAACAGAAAAATCGGGCAGATCTTTATAATTTAGAACTCATTCGACTGATTCGAGAAATTCATCAGGTAGAATCTTTAGACGAATTAGAGCAGATACGGCAGAAGTTGATTGATATATTTGAGAAAGTTATTATTGACCTAGATAGAGACCTCATTTCTCCAGAATCTTTTCAATCTTTTACTTTTCCTTGGGAAATCGCGATGACAACCCTGCGCCATCAAGAACTTTTAATTGCCAAACATCAATAAAAAGCGATGGCACGACTTTACCTTAGAAAAAGAGGGATCTTTTCCTTTAACCCTTCGTCCTAAACGTTAGGGCAGAACGTTGAGATAGAACAAAATAAGAAATTTACTGCTGAGTGCCGACATTTAACTTCATCCTTCTGCTATGCCCCCAATTTACCGAAAAATGAGTAAACTAGATTAGATGTTGAATAATATTAACATAGATTATTATGAGTTATTTGGCTAAAAAATACAATTTTTTTAGAAAAAATCAAAAATTATGGCTTATTCTAAGGCTAATACTGGCTCTGGCTTTAATATACGGTCCAGTTAATGCACAAACGCCTCCCAAAAATCCTCTAACCGTACGCTCAGATGTTCAGGAAGCCAATTCTGAGACAGGAGTCGTCACCGCCAGAGGAAACGTGCAAATCTATTATCCTGCCCGCAAAATGCAAGCAACTTCCGCGCAAGCACAGTATTTTAGTAGAGAGCGTCGTCTTGTGTTGACGGGCAATGTTTATGTCTTACAAGATGGTAATAGCATGAGAGCCGAAACCATGACTTATCTGATTGATGAAGGCCGCTTTATTGCAACGCCTCAGCAGACACAACAAGTCGAATCGATTTATTTATTGGAGGATGAGGAAGAAAAGCAACAATAAGAACAAGGTGACTTCACCCAGCTTAAGTTTAGAGGATTATTAAAACAGCACAAAGATGACTTTAGTTTTAGAGAATATTCATAAATCCTACGGAAAACGGAAAATTGTCAAACGGGTTAATTTAAGAGTGTCTCCCGGCGAAATTGTGGGATTATTGGGGCCAAACGGCGCGGGAAAAACCACCACTTTTTATATTGCCACAGGATTAGTAAGACCCAATGAAGGAAAAGTTTGGTTTGATGAGAAAGATATTACTGCCTTACCCTTGCATCAGCGAGCAAGATTAGGTATTGGTTATTTAGCCCAACAAGTTAGTATTTTCCGTAATTTGTCGGTAAAGCAGAATATTCTGCTGGCGTTAGAACAAACGGGTGTTCCCCCGATGATGCGGCGCAAACGTTTAGAACAGCTATTATATGAATTTGGTTTGGAGAAAATCAGCGATACTAGAGGCGCATTTGCTTCAGGGGGTGAAAAACGACGGACAGAATTGGCGAGAGCCTTAGCAGTGGGGGTTAATGGCCCTCAATTTTTATTACTAGACGAACCGTTTGCCGGAATCGACCCCATTACCGTCTCCGAAATTCAAGGAATGATCAAACAATTGCGCGATCGCTCGATGGGTATTCTGATTACTGATCATAATGTGAGAGAAACCTTAGCCATTACGGATCGTGCCTATATTATGCGGGATGGGGAAATTTTTGCGGCCGGTAGTGGAGAAGAACTTTACAATAATCCTGATGTCTATAGATATTATCTGGGAGAGCAATTTCAACGGTAAGATCTTCCCCCTTAGGTAACCCAATCAGGAGAGCGCATATCTTTCAAAACCCCCTATAAAACTTTATTCCTCATTTTTAGAGCTTGAAAAGCATCTATGAACCTAAAATTCTTACCTAATCTCTCTTTTCCTAACTTATCCTTAGTAGATCGTTATCTGTTTGGAGAATTATTTTTGCCATTTGTCTTTGGCATGGGGATTTTTACCTCTTTGGGGCTTTCCATTGGCACCTTATTTGATTTAGTGCGACGGGTGACTGAGTCTGGCCTGTTGCTTGGGGTAGCCCTTCAGGTATTTTTACTAAAAATGCCCAGTTTCATTGTGTTGGCATTTCCTATGGCGATGTTACTTGCCGCTTTAATGGCTTATAGTCGTTTATCCAGTGATAGCGAATTGATTGCCCTGCAAAGTATCGGGGTGGGATTATATCGTCTGGTCATTCCGGGGATATTATTTAGTTTAGCGGTGACGGGATTGGCTTTCTTTTTTAACGATACCGTTGCGCCGGCGGCGACGTACCAAGCTTCTATCACCTTAGAGAAAGCTGTTAACCAAGAGCGTCCTAATTTCAAAGACCGCAATATTATTTATCCAGAATATGGACAAATTAAGCAAGAAGATGGCAGTGAACAAACGGTCTTAACCCGTCTTTTTTATGCTGAAGAATTTAATGGCACTGAAATGCAACGATTGACTATCCTAGACCGATCGCAGGATGGTGTCAACCAAATTGTGACCTCTCAAGCGGCCACTTGGAATATTGAGAAAAATGCGTGGGATTTCTTCAACGGGACGATTTATTTAATTGCTCCTGATGGCTCTTATCGTAATATTGTTCGTTTTCAACATCAACAACTAGATTTACCGAAAGCTCCCCTTGATTTAGCCCAAAGAGGACGAGATTACGGGGAAATGAGTATTCGTCAAGCCCAAGAATATCTGAATATCGTTAAGATGAGTAGTGACGAGAAAAGAATTCGCAAGCTAAAAGTACGGATTCAGGAAAAATACGCCCTTCCCTTTGTCTGTTTGGTATTTGGCATTGTGGGAGCGGCAATCGGTATTCGACCCCAAAATACGAATAAAGCGACGAGCTTTGGTATCTGTGTGGGTTTAATTTTTTCTTATTATTTGTTGTCATTTTTAACCAGTTCTATGGGAATTTGGGGGATTTTGACACCTTTTCTGGCGGCATGGTTACCCAATATTTTAGGGTTAGCGGCCGGTGGATTATTATTAATTCAATCGACTTATCTTCGCTAAGCCGTTATCCGTGAATTTTCCCTATTACCCCCTTCCTGACTTGACTGTTCCTAAAAAAGAAAGATGAGGGAATCAAAAAACTGAGATAGACTGATAGGGATATAGATGTTACGATTACCCTCTAAGTCCATTCGAGGCAGACGAATGAAATCTTCTAATCATCCCCAATCATCTTCATCAATACGCTATAAATTAGCCTCTCTCAAACGATTTTTAAATTTTATGGTTTGGGGACCTCCACTGGTTTTAGCGGCAGTTTTATATACGGTTTGGCAATATCAACAACATCCTGAATGGTTATCGGGAACCTCAGGAAATACGCTACCGCAGACCAATCAATTTGAAGAACCGGGCATTTACGATGATTCTGACCTATCGGGGCAAAATCTAGACAATGGAAATAATTTAGATTCATTTACTCAGGTTCCGCCTCTTCAGCGGACTCCGCTTCCCAATTTTAATCAAGAGACTAATAACGCTCCGTCTCTCAATCCGACAACGGCCGATAACACTCAACCCAATAACCGATCGGGGATTTCTCTGCCTAATTTATTTTTACCGCTTGTCCCCAGTAATAACAAAGGACAAGGAAATAATCCCCCTTCTGCCAATCCCGTTAACCCCAGTTCCTTACCTGAATTTGAAGTTAATCCCAACGGCGAAAGTGAATTACAAAAAGCAGTGAGACGCAATCTTAATACGTCTTCTTCTTCTCCTATTACACCACCTGCTGAAGCCTTCAATCCCCGTCAACCGATTCAATCGAGAGGCATCACTTCACCCCTCAATCCCCAAGTGCCTCGCAATAATGTGAATAATCCTTATTTTCAAGAAAATTTAAGCCCTAACCCAACTTCTCCTTACGCCACTCAACCCATTCCCCCCCAGACGAGTTATCAACCCCCCGCCAATAACCCCTCTACGCCGTCCAATCTCTATGAAGGGGCATCCGGTCAAAACTATATCGTTCCACCCATTAACAAGCCTTATAATAATCCCTATCGGACGGGCAATGTTGAAACTGCGCCGAATTCACCCCAGACGATTAACGGACGACCTGCTCCTTACTTTCAGCCGTCCATTGATGGTTATCGAAGCGATTATTAAGCTTTTCTTGAATTCTGTTTTTGTTTTTTTATTCAGGTGCTTTTTTCGTTTTACCGACTCCTAAACTTTTCGCTAAAATGAGAGCTTGACACGTCCTCATGAGATACCATTAAAATCATTGATCTTTATCAGAATCTAATGACGTTAACACGCAATTTTGCTTTTCTCGTCTGCGCAATGGGGTTATCTTTGACTTTAACTGCCCCAAGCCAAGCAGCAACGCCCAGTAATGCTCCGAGTTCCCTGAGCAGTCTAATTGACCGTATAGAAGCCGCCGCTAATCAACAAAATCTAGAGCAAGTGTTGGATTTTTATAGTCCTAACTTTGTTACCGACGATGGGGTAACTTACGATACTGTCAAACAAGGACTCAGTCAACTGTGGGAACGCTATCCTAACTTAAATTACACGATTAATTTGACCGCATGGGAACAAAAGGATAATCAATGGATTGCTGATACGGTGACCACGATTAAAGGCAGCAATACCATCAAAGGAAGAGAAATGACCTTAGAGTCCACCCTCACCTCTCGCCAGTATTTTCAAGATGGGCAACTGATTCGCCAAGAAATTTCTCAAGAACGCACAGATATTACCACGGGTGAAACGCCGCCGAACGTCGAAATCAATCTTCCTGACACCATCAAAGTGGGTCAAACCTTCGATTTTGATGTAATTTTACGAGAACCTTTAGGGGATAATCTGTTAGCGGGAACAGCCATTGAAGAAATTGCTCAAGCCGATTCTTATTTAGCACCGAGTCAATTTGAATTGCAGTTACTTCAGTCAGGGGGAATATTTAAACGGGCAACCGCTCCCAACACCCCAGAAAGTCACTGGTTATCTGCCCTATTGGTTCAACCTGATGGGTTGCGACTGATTACCCAACGCCTCTTGATTGAAAAATAACAGGAGTTAGGTGACGAAAATCGCAGTGATCTTCCCTAAGATTGGCATAGAGTCATCGTAAAAAGCTGTTAATTTTCCTGATTTTCTGATAAAGACCCCCAAAAACAAGGAGCAAACCGCAATGACTTTATCCAACCATCATCAAAAATTGATATTTTGGCGGAAAGTTCTCGACAAATAAGTCTCACCTTAAGGAGAGTTTGCTAAGGTATAAGCAGAGAAGCATAAAAAGTAGAATTCAGGCGACTGATTTTCGCTGGGATGCTTTTAGTAACGCTATATTGTCCCATCCCTTTTTTGGGAAAATAGCATCACTTACTGGCCATTTAAGCAAAAAAGACTCCCAACTTTTTGTCATTGAAGCTACAATCAGATAGGTCTTTCGGATCGTATCCCATCCTTGAGAAGAATCAACGTCTTAAGCGACCCTTTCTCGGCAGGGATCATCCCTAACATAGGCTATTTGAATGAGTAACCGGAAAACTGAACAAATTTAATTTAGTTTGGCATTTTCGGTACGGATTTCAAAACCCCATCTTAAATTAACATTTACGTCTAGTTTTGCACTGAAGGAGCAAGAGGAAAACGGCATGACGCAGGAAACCCTTACTAAGCCTCAAATTAACGAATCATTCGAGATGGACGATTTAGATTTTGTGCCGGAGGAGGCCATCGAAGATCCCATTGATGACGAAGTTAGCGATTCTAAGTCCCATAAAATCACTGCCACTCGCCGTCGTGATCCTAAGAAAAAAACCTACACTGAGGATTCAATTCGCATTTATTTGCAAGAAATTGGCAGAATTCGCCTTTTGCGTGCAGAAGAAGAAATTGAATTAGCTCGTAAAATTGCAGATTTATTAGATTTAGAGCGAATTTATGAGAAGTGGAAAGAACACAACGGTCGTTTTCCGACCGACCAAGAGTGGGCGGAAACCGTTAATATGGCTTTACCGGCCTTCAAACGCCGCCTTTACCATGGGCGCAAAGCCAAAGATAAAATGGTACAGTCTAATCTGCGCTTGGTTGTCTCCATTGCCAAAAAATATATGAATCGGGGATTATCGTTCCAAGATTTGATCCAAGAAGGTTCTCTCGGCTTAATTCGCGCAGCTGAAAAGTTTGATCACGAAAAAGGTTATAAATTCTCTACTTACGCCACTTGGTGGATTCGTCAAGCGATTACCCGAGCGATCGCTGATCAATCGCGTACCATTCGTCTACCGGTTCATCTTTATGAAACCATCTCCCGCATAAAAAAAACCACCAAGATTCTCTCTCAAGATTTACGTCGTAAGCCGACGGAAGAAGAGATCGCCACTCACATGGAGATGACCATCGAAAAACTGCGATTTATTGCGAAATCTGCTCAATTACCCATATCGTTAGAAACCCCCATTGGGAAAGAAGAAGATTCCCGTTTGGGGGATTTTATTGAGGCTGACGGTGAAACGCCAGAAGATGAGGTTTCCAAAAATCTCTTACGGGAAGACTTGGAAAATGTCTTGGATACCCTCAGCCCGCGAGAACGGGATGTATTACGGTTACGTTACGGGCTTGACGACGGACGGATGAAAACCCTAGAGGAAATTGGTCAAATTTTCAATGTAACACGGGAACGAATTCGTCAAATTGAGGCAAAAGCCTTACGGAAGTTGCGTCATCCCAATCGGAATAGCATTCTGAAGGAATATATCCGTTAAATTCCCTTCAAAGCCTTAGAAAGTGGGGTATTCTTGGACGATGCCCTGACTTTTTATAACGAACTTTGACCGCACTATACACTTAGAGGTAAAAATATAGCCTACCTTGACAAAAACTGAACGCCTAGGGTGTCTATCGCTAACGCTTGAACGTCAGACTGAATGCCCTCCCTTTCCCAGGCTGTTTTCATAGCAGAAACTACGCCATTAACGCAATAAGAAGTTGTTAACGCTAATAAGGTCGGACCTGCTCCACTAATCACCATCCCATAAGCCCCTGCGTCCAAAGCCGCCTTTTGTACGACTTGATATCCTTGAATTAATCCTTGACGATAGGGTTGATGAATTTTATCTTTCATTGCCATAAATAACCATTCGGCATGAGCTTGGCTTAATCCTTGTAAGAGTAACCCCAAACGAGCGGCATTAAAGATAGCATCGCTACGCGGATATTGAAGCGGTAAAACCGATCGCGCCGCTTCGGTGGATAATTCAAAGTCAGGAATGGCTACTACAGGAATAATCTCAGAATGCCATGGAATTTCACAGATTTGCCAGTTTCCCGCCTCACCGACACATAATTGACAGCCTCCCATCAGAGCGGGAACGACATTATCGGGATGACCTTCTAATTCAATGACCAATTCCATGATTTCGGTTTGATTTAACGGTTTTCCGGCGAATTCATTAGCGGCAACGACTCCTCCGACAATGGCGGTGGCTGAACTGCCTAAACCCCTTGCTAAGGGAACACCTAATTCAATTTCAATGGCAATAGGGGGCGGATTTTGACCCATTTTCTGATAAAAGTAGGCAAAAGAATGATACAGTAAATTTTCTTTGCCCTGAATGACCTTATTGGCTTCTTTTCCTTGAACTGAAATGGTCATTCCGTCTTCAATTAAGCGAAAATGAAAGCCATTCGCGAGACTTAAAGCCGCGCCCAGACAATCAAAACCGGGACCAATATTAGCAGTTGTCGCAGGTACAGAGAGGGAAAGATGGGTCAAAGCGGTCATAAAAGTTTAGATTTGGATTTTTGCTTTTAAATTCTAAAGTATTCTCTGCTTTGAAGTCAAAGGCTTGTGTTCATCCTCAAATCGCTCATTCAAGAAAGAAAAAAGAATAAAATTAGGTCAACGTCGGGAGATTTGGGGATTAAGCAGTAAACTATAATCAGTTTTATAACAGAAAAGTGGACGTTCTTTAACTGCTATGTCTCTGGAATTATCCGACACGGCTTTATCTCCTCCCGTTCCCACCAGATTGACAGCTAATTTATTAAGACAGCGATCGCTGCACAAACGATGGCAACGCTATCAAGCCCGATGTCATATTTTGCGAGCGCAATTGGGGTTTGCTGCGACCGAATCTGGCCGTCCCGCTACCTGCGTGGGCTGTTGTTATTATCATGGTAAAGCTTACGGTCAAACTAAAGAGTCCCGCCACCGTCTCATTTGTGGTTTTCATCCCTACGGATGGCAAGAAGACGAAAATTGTCCTGATTGGCAAGGAGAATACCCTTAGTTTCTAATTGATTATGACAAATTTTAACTGGAAACAATTACAAAATGGTTCAGATATTCGTGGGGTTGCCCTTGAGGGAATGTCTGATGAATTGATTAATTTAACCCCTGAAAGAGTAACCCTTTTAGGACAAGCTTTTGCGACTTGGTTGGCACAAAAAGTGCATAAACCCCTTGAACACTTAAAAATTGCTGTTGGCAGAGATAGTCGTTTATCAGGAGACGTTTTAAGTCAAGCGGTGATGTCTGGCATGACTTGTTTAGGTAGCCACGTTTTTGATTTTGCCATGGCATCGACCCCTGCGATGTTTATGAGTACAGTAACCCCTAACATTGAAATGGATGGGGCAATTATGTTAACGGCGAGTCATTTACCTTTCAATCGCAATGGCTTGAAATTTTTTACCGTTCAAGGGGGATTAGAAAAAGAAGATATTACCGTTATTTTAGACTTAGCTGAAGCGAATCAATTCAAACTCTCTGCAATGAGGGGTGAGATTAAAACCCAAGATTTTATGTCGATTTATGCCGAACGGTTAGTCAAGATTATTCAAGATAAAGTCAATCACCCTGAGCATTTTATCACCCCTTTAAAAGGCTTAAAAATTGTTGTCGATGCAGGGAATGGAGCAGGAGGATTTTATGTCGATAAAGTATTAAAACCGCTAGGAGCAGATACGACAGGTAGTCAATTTCTCGAACCCGATGGGATGTTTCCCAATCATATTCCAAACCCAGAAAATGAAGAAGCGATGGCGGCCATTTGTCAAGCAGTTAAAGCAAATAAAGCAGATTTTGGGATCATTTTTGATACCGATGTTGATCGAGGGGCGGCAGTCGATCAAAACGGTAAAGAATTGAATCGTAATCGTCTAATTGCCTTAATTTCCGCAATTGTTTTAAAGGAACATCCCCACTCAACCATTGTGACGGATTCTATTACCTCAGATGGTCTGACTCGATTTATTGAAGAAGGTTTAAAAGGTATTCATCACCGCTTTAAACGAGGTTACAAAAATGTAATCAATGAAGCAATTCGCTTGAATCAAGCCGGACAAGATTCTTGGTTAGCCATTGAAACCTCCGGCCATGGTGCAATGCAAGAAAATTACTTTTTAGATGATGGAGCTTACTTGGTCACAAAATTATTAATTGAATTAGCTAATTTAAAATTAAAAAATCAAGACCTAAGCGATTTAATTGCAAATTTAAAAGAACCTGTTGAAAGTCAAGAATTTCGTTTAAAAATCCAAGATCCTGACTTTAAAAAATACGGGAATCAAGTGATTGAAAGATTAGAAAAATTTAGCCAAGAGCAAGAAGATTGGTCAATTGTCCCCCAGAATTATGAAGGAATACGGGTCGCCTGTTCTTCTTCTGAAGAAAACGGATGGTTTCTCCTGCGTTTGTCTTTACATGATCCGGTGATTCCCCTCAATATCGAATCGAATACGACAGGAGGCATTTCCCAGATTACTACTCGTTTATTATCCTTTTTTCAAAGATTTGATGCCCTTGATTTATCGGTATTTAGATAGAAATAGGTGAATCTAAAACCGCATCTTATATCCTTTAATCTAAGACAGGTTTAACCTTTAAAGAAATTAGACGTTCATCGCCACAAAATTCAATTGTTTCGTCTAAGCATTGGCAAGGGTTCACGAATAATGGTAGCCTAGGGGGTTAACTCCCCTCTCCTTTAAAACCAATGCACCCGCTCGATTATCTCATCGTTTTCTTGTATCTTATGCTAACCCTACTGATTGGGTTAATTCCGCTCTGGCTTAACCGAAAAGATAACAAAGAAGAAGATTTAGACAATTTTCATCTCGGAGACTTCCCTTGGTGGGCATTAGGGGCATCGGGCATGGCCTCCAATGTCGATATTGCAGGTACAATGATTATCGCCTCCCTTGTCTATGCGTTGGGAACACAGGGCTTTTTTATTGAAATTCGCGGCGGAATTGTCCTAATTATGGCTTTTTTGATGACATTTATGGGCAAATGGACGAGACGATCGCAGGTGATGACGACAGCAGAATGGATGCGTTTTCGTTTTGGCACTGGAAAAGAAGGCAATTTAGCCCGTATTATTAGTGCAGTTGCTAATATCGTCTTTTCTATCGGGGCGATGAGTTATTTTTCCATTGGCGGCGGAAAATTCTTGGGGGAATTAATGGGAATTAGCGATCGCTTGGCCTCTATTATTTTAGTCGTTCTAGCGGCAACTTATACGGTAGCGAGTGGTTTTAAGGGAGTAATTTGGACAGATGTGTTTCAAGGGGGATTGATTCTTTTAGCCGTTATTTATATTTGTAGTTTAGCTTGGACGACTGTAACCTTACCTGATACTTTTTCCGTGGCGTTACCTAACGGTCAAGATTATATTATAAAGGAATGGAATTTTGCAGATTGGAGTCAACTTTTCCCCCCTTTTAAAATAGATATACCGGGAGATTATGGAATCTTTAATCTGTTTGGTGGAGTCGTTCTTTTCTATTTACTAAAAACCGTGATTGAAGGGTGTAGTGGTGCGGGGGGATACATGGCGCAACGTTATTTTGCGGCCAGAAGTGAACGGGATGCTGGATTATTATCTCTATTTTGGATTTTGATGATGTCCTTTCGCTGGCCGTTGATTGCGGCTTTTGCTCTTTTGGGAATTCATTATGGTTTAAGCCAAAATTCACCCATTACTGACCCAGAATTGATTTTACCCACCGTCATTAACCATTACATTCCTATTGGACTTAAAGGCCTATTAGTGGCTTGTTTTATGGCTGCGGCAATGTCCACCTTTTCATCGATTATTAACGCTAGTGCTGCCTATTGGACAAAGGATATTTACCAAGCTTATCTGGTTCCCGATGCTTCTGAGAGAACCTTAGTTTTTCAAAGTCGTTTAGCGTCTGTGCTAATTGTGATTGTAGGTTTGTTATTGAGTTTTAATTTGACCAATATTAATGAAATTTGGGGATGGTTATCGTTAGGATTAGGAGTCGGATTAGGGATTCCTTTGTTATTACGGTGGTATTGGTGGCGATTTAATGGGTATGGTTTTGCAGTAGGAACATTAGCGGGTATGATCTCAGCGATCGCCACAAAAGCCGTTATTCTACCGGCAATCAACAATCTACAAATCCAAGAATATATTTTATTCTTTATTCCCGCTTTTTGTTCTTTAATGGGGTGTATGATCGGAACTTATACCACTGCCCCGACGGATTCACAAGTGGTAGCAAACTTTTATAATATTACGCAACCGTTTGGTTTTTGGGGAAAATACGGTAAAGGATTAACGAAAGAACACAGACGAGATATTTTGGCAACGCTCATTGCCGTGCCTTGGCAATTATCCCTCTTTCTTTTAGGGATGATGTTCATGATGAAGAATTGGGAAAATGTAAAGATTTTAGGCTTAGGATTTTGGTTATTATCCATTGCCCTTTATTTTATTTGGTTTCGTCATTTAGACAAAGAATAAAAGCATTATTTTGCCCATCAAAAAGGGGAAACAATCTCCTTGTTCCCTGCCTTTGGGTAACGGTATTATTTGATCGCTGAGCGCAGAATAAAAATGAAAAGCCTCGGCAATCACTCAGTTTAATCCCTATAAGCATAGTGTCTTAAAAGTCAATCTTCTTTGCGTTTGCGTAGTCCACCTAAACAGCCTAAGAGAAGTAATCCGCCGATTAAATTAGGTTCAGGTGTATCAGGGTTGCCTCCCCCGGCGTCTAAGGGATCATCAAAAAGTAAATTGGCTGAGATGAGATAACTACTGGTGGTCTCAGTGGTAGGAAACGTTAAAGATCCCCCACTAATGGTATAAGAATTCACTCGATCATTTGGTGGCAAGTTAATTGTGTTTTGAGGAATGATCGTCGGCGTTACCGTTAATTCATTGGCAAAAAGAACATTCGCCTCTGAGAACGTCGCATTATCGCCATTAACCCCAGAGTTCGTCAGACTACCTAAGCGATAAATTCCTGCCGGCAGGGTAAAGGGAGTCACATCAACATAACGGAAATTCCCCTCAGTATCTAACAGTCCGTCCGAATTACCGATGAATCTTTGTAATATGGGAGCCCCCCCTAAATCACTCCAAAGGGCAACTTGGCGGCTGATACCATTAATCACTGATCCCCCCGGTAGGGAAAGAGATCCACCATTATCAACTCCTCGAACATAAACGCCGATTCCTCTAACCGTAAGGTCCGTTGTGACTTGGAAACGAACGGCAGTGCTACGATTTGTGGTAATAGGATTACTGGTAATGTTACTAACCGTATAAGCCGGAATAACCGCCGCTTCTGCACCAATTGTTATTCCTAGCACTAAGGTAATCCCTAGTCCGATGGTAGAAATCTCTTTGTTTATATCGGTTTTCATCGTTGCACCTATTTACTAAAAGCTTTCTTGACACGCTCATTTTATCAAGAAATTCTTGACAGTAATTGTCTCAAAAATTAAGAAATTTAGTAGAATTTTATTGCAAAAAAAGTCAATATTTTTAATAGAAAAACTTAGTAAAATAGCAATTTTTTTTACTTTTTAATATAAAAATTAACTTGATGGCTAAATATTAAAACGTTTTGAAAAGCAATGTTAAGAAAATTAACCGGCCTGTTAAGTCATGAGTCAAAAGTAACGTCGACTGCGGAGATTGAGAAAAAGTACAGCATTAATTGAGCAATCTTGATACTTCTTCATATTGCTAGGTTTATTTATGTAAACTTACTTAATCTACCTCTGCCCATAAATAAAGGGTGAGCCGTTGCCACCCCACCTCTATATATAAATAATAATCAAATTAATCTTTTAGCAGTCCGATTCAGAATTGTCGTAAAAATCGCAGATCGCTATTGTACAAACGGCGAATATCATCAATTTGATGCAGAACCATTGCAAAGCGTTCAATTCCTAACCCTGCCGCAAATCCTGTATAGACTTCAGCGTCATAACCTACTGCTTTTAACACGTTAGGATCGACCATACCGCATCCCATCACTTCCAGCCATTTTCCTCTCCATTGCACATCGACTTCAGCCGAGGGTTCAGTAAATGGGAAATAACTGGCACGGAATTTAACGGGTAAGGTTTCACCGAACATCTGACGTAAAAACGCTTTAATCGTCCCTTTGAGATCCGTGAAAGTTAATCCTTTATCTACCGCTAATAACTCTATTTGATGAAATACCGCCGAATGGGTAGCATCCACGGTATCTCGACGATAAACTCGACCAGGGGCAACAATGCGAATGGGGGGTTCATGGTTCTCCATGTAACGAATCTGGACGGGAGACGTATGAGTTCGCATCAATGTCCCATCAGATAAAAAGAAAGTATCCTGCATATCTCTGGCGGGATGATCGGCAGGAATATTTAAAGCTTCAAAATTGTAGTAATCTGTCTCAATATGAGGCCCGGTGGCGACTGTATAACCCAAACCGACAAAAATATCTAATACTTTGTCAATTGTGCTATTCAATGGGTGAATCCGTCCTAATGCTCGACTGACTCCCGGCATGGTAACATCAAGGGTTTCTTTTAGCAGTTGGCTTTCTAATTGGACGTTTTGCAGGGTTTGTCGTTGCTGATCAAGTTGACTTTGAATAACTTCTTTGACATCATTAGCGAGAGAACCAATCTGTGGTCGCGCTTCTGGACTGAGTTTGCCC
This sequence comes from Microcystaceae cyanobacterium, assembly GCA_041746575.1. Classification (GTDB taxonomy): domain Bacteria; phylum Cyanobacteriota; class Cyanobacteriia; order Cyanobacteriales; family Microcystaceae; genus JBGTGT01. The sequence goes on along the minus strand of JBGTGT010000092.1, from coordinate 7,092 downwards.
ATTCCCCGTAATATCTGAGAAATTTGTCCTTTTTTGCCTAAGTAAGTAATGCGAAGTTGTTCTAAATCCGTTAGAGAAGAAACGGTGGCGATCGCTGCAATGGCGGTTTCTCGTAAGGTATTGAGGTCTGTCTCAAGGGAAGTGGTCATGGGCGTTGACTGAAATAACAATAAATGAACTTCTTTTACAGCTTATATCGAATGATATTGATTTGTCTTTTCTTCTTTTTGAGTCAAGAATTTGGACTTCTAAAAAGACCCCCTTTAATCTTTCTTGATTCCCCTAGCAAGGAGAAACTTATAGAATGCCATCATCTCAGGGATTTTTCGCGAAAATTTCACCAAGGCAGTATTGAAAATGCAAGTTTTTACGGAAGGAGACGGCCGCTGTTTCCCTCAATCCCTCGATTTTTTGCCTCAAGAGATAAGTTTTTTAACAAAAGTACCCCATTCCTGAATTCTTTAGGAGTAAAATCTGAAACAGGCAAGGAATGGTTAGTTTCTCTAACGCCAGAGACTGTCCCCTTGAATCATTCAATTCTCCATACTGAAGTCTAAAATACCATGAAGGAAAGTCACTTATTTAGACAATATGAGCAGGGAATTAGGCGGTTTACCCAAGCTGACTTACAAGGGGGCAATCTCAACCGTGCCATGCTGATTGCGGTGGATTTCAGCCAAGCCAATTTAATAGGGGCTGATCTGAGTCGGGCGTTTTTGACCAAATCGAATTTAAGTCAAGCCAGTCTTAATTGGGCTAATTTGACCTTTGCCAAACTGAGTCAAACGCTCTGGGTAGAAGCCGATTTGACCAAAGCAAACTTAAGTGGTGCATTCATGGTACAAGCATCCCTCATTAAAGCACAATTGAGTGGGGCTAATCTCTCCCATGCCAATTTACGGGCGACAGATTTACGGCAAGCCAATTGTTGCGGGGCTAATTTATATCGTGCCAACCTAAGAGAATCGAATTTAGCGGCCGCGAATTTTAATTGGGCAAATCTCAAAGAAGCGCGCTTAAGTTGCGCTATTCTGCACGAGGCTTCTTTTCACTGCGCTGATCTCAGTGGGACATTTTTAAAAGAGGTGGATCTCAGTTACGCTAATTTAGAAGGGATCAATCTTAAAAATTCTCGCCTAGGTAATAGCAATTTAACAGGGGCTAACTTGAAAGGAGCAAACTTAGAAGGAGCAAAGTTACAAAATGTTAACTTGAGAGGGTCTAATTTAACGCATACCAACTTAAAAGGTGCTAATTTGGAAGGAGCAGACTTGACCCATACCTGCTTAGATCAGGCCATCTTAGAAGAAGCGACCTTAGCTCATATTCTGTTAGAAGATAATTATCAAGATAAAGAACCTTTTCAGACTTCTAGAACGAATCATGCCCAAGACGTTCCCATTTATGTTAGTTTTTCTTGGGTAAATTCTGAATTTGCCAGTTAAAAGTAAAGATAGAACTACGCATCTATAGCCATTTGTGAGGTTGGAAAGACAAAGATTAAAGATTGAGGCAGACGAGTATCCTGCGCTGTTTTACGGTGCAAGAGAACGGGCAAGAGGCTTACAACAAGTGTGTCTCACCTTTCATTGGTAAAAATATCATCGAGACAAGACTTCATTAAGGTAGAAACAGCGCACAAACGAAATGCTGTTGACGTTCTCGCTTTTCCACTGTGCGCCCAATAAAATAAATGTCCATATTGCCAATCTTGATCGGGAGATAGCTGAGCATTTAGACGAAGTTTAAATTCGATTTTAAATTTTTGTATGTTGCTGAACCATTTTTTTTAGTTTAACATTTGAACAAGTGTTCAAGTTTTCAATTGTCAAGATAATGTCAAATCAACATTCCGCTAACTGCTGTACCGCAGATGAAAATCATGACCATAACCACGGTGAGTTTAATTTACGTCGAGAACTTATCCCTTTTAGTATTGCCATAGTTTTATTTGTTATTGGGTTAATCTTTAATCAGCCTCTACATGATACTCCTTGGGCGATCGCCGAATTTGCAGTGTTGATTCCTGCCTATTTAATCAGTGGTTGGAGTGTTTTAATGAGTGCAGGACGTAATATTCTCAGGGGTAAAATCTTCGATGAAAATTTCTTGATGACCATTGCTACCCTAGGGGCGATCGCCATTCATCAATTACCCGAAGCTGTGGCAGTGATGCTGTTTTTTCAAATAGGAGAATTGTTTCAAAGCTTTGCCGTTGGCAGATCGCGACGTTCGATTAAGTCACTCTTAGAAGTACGTCCCGACAAGGCAAATCTCAAAGTAGATGGTGAAATTAGAGAAGTTTCCCCAGAAAAAGTCGAAGTTGGAGATATCGTCATAATTAAACCAGGGGAGAAAGTACCTTTAGATGGAGTAATATTATCGGGTGATTCACAAATAGATACTTCTGCCCTCACAGGTGAATCTATCCCCCGAACTGTAAGAGAAGGGGAAACTATCCTAGCAGGTGCGATTAACCAAACGGCGAGTTTAACTGTTCAAGTTACTAAATTGTTTGGCGAATCTTCGATTGCTAAAATTCTCGACTTAGTTGAAAATGCTAGTAGTAAAAAAGCACCCACTGAGCAATTTATTACTCGCTTTGCCCATTGCTATACCCCTATAGTAGTTTTCTTATCTCTAGCAGTAGCTATATTACCGCCTTTATTAATTACTGGTGCGACAAGGGAACAGTGGGTTTATCGTGCCTTAATTTTATTAGTAATATCCTGTCCCTGCGGATTAGTTATTAGTATTCCCCTCGGTTACTTCGGTGGAGTTGGCGGTGCGGCAAAAAGAGGTATTTTAGTTAAAGGTTCAACTTTCTTAGATGCCTTAAGCTCAGTCAAAACGGTTATTTTTGATAAAACTGGTACTTTAACCGAAGGTGTATTTCAAGTTACTCAAATATCACCCTACAACGGCTATAGCGAAAAGGAATTATTAACCGTAGCAGCGATCGCCGAATCTCAATCTAATCATCCCGTAGCGCGATCAATCGTTAAAGCTTACGATGGTGCGCACCGCGTAGCGGATCTCTTCGAGATCGCCGAATCAGATCTTAGCGATTACAAAGAAATCCCAGGACATGGTATCCGTGCGCAAGTTGATAAAAGGGAAGTTTTAGCAGGAAACGATCGCCTGTTACATCTAGAGAAAATTGACCACGATACCTGTAATGTCGAAGGTACGGTAGTTCATCTGGCAGTAGACGGTAAATATGCTGGTTATATTTTAATCTCCGACAAAATCAAAGAAGATGCAGCTAAAGCGATCTCACAGTTAAAAAAAGCGGGAGTTACCGAAACCGTGATGCTCACAGGTGATAGTCGAGTTGTAGCGCGAAGCGTTGCCAAGAAACTTAGTTTAGATACGTACAAAGCCGAATTACTTCCAGAAGATAAGGTAGAAGCGATCGAGCATTATCTTCGTAAATCTGATAAAAAAAGTAAGGTAGCTTTTGTAGGAGACGGTATTAATGACGCACCTGTAATTGCCAGAGCCGATGTAGGTATAGCAATGGGGGCTTTAGGATCTGATGCAGCTATTGAAACGGCTGACGTGGTGCTAATGACTGATGCCCCATCTTTAGTAGCCGAAGCCATAAATATCGGTCGTAGAACTCATCAAATTGTTTGGCAAAATATTATTTTGGCAATAGTAATTAAAGGAGTATTTATTCTATTAGGAACGTTGGGAGTAGCAACTCTTTGGGAAGCGGTATTTGCTGATGTGGGGGTGGCACTGTTAGCCATTCTTAACGCCACTAGAGTTTTAAAAGTTAACTAAAGAACCAGAAAACAGATGAAGATGAGTAAAAGTTCGGGAAATATTTAAGACAGGCTCAGGGCAAATTTTTATTCTTTATCCTGCCTTGTTTATTCTGTCTTTAGGGGGAAAAGTTCTTTGCACTTGAGATAAGGTTGCTAATTCCGCAGGAGAAAGTCTAAATTCTGCAATATTGGTAGTTCTAGTTGCTCCTTTTTGATTGGCTTGCCACATTTGCCCGCTTTGTACGTCCAGACAGGTTAACCATCCCGTTTCACCATAAACCCAAGTATCAATACAGATCGCATAGCCCACATTTAGAGGCAATCCATCTTTTTGACTGGTATGACCACAAATCATTACTTTGCCTGAATAGTGAGGAGACGGGTTTTCAAACTTTTGCCAAAAGAGACGATAAGTAGATTGTTGATCAAGAGGAAGACAGGGATCAAGATTGGCATGAACAAAAAGATACTGCTCGGTTTCCCAGCTATCAACGCAATGATTTTCGATAAAATCCCAATGACTTTGGGGAATATCTGTTATTTGTGGATGAAGAGCAGAAGTATATGAAGCTAAGGTTTTTTTACCCAAAGACTGTATCCAATAGGACGTTTCAAAACCGTGACGACGCGCCTCTAACATCATGGCTTCATGATTGCCTTTGAGAGAGATAAGTTGTCCTGTTTCATGAATTTTAATCAGACGGTCAATCACCCCTTTTGTATCCTCTCCTCGATCTACATAATCCCCTAACGTAATCAGTTGATCTTGGGGACGTAAATCAATATAATTCAGTAGCGTATCTAACGCCGTGGAACAGCCATGAATGTCACCTATTGCTAAAATTCTCATTTTATTCTCCTTAAATTTTGATGATCTAGTTTTTCTGACAGCCGTTTAGCTTTTTGAGCTTATTTTTCAGGCTTTTCTTTGCTAGTATCCTTGAATTGTTCTTCCTATTCCCCTATCCCGTTGTTCCAACTTCCTTGATCCCATTGTCAATTAACTCAAAAAAAGTGAGCTTAAATGTCGACAAATCTAAATATTATGCTAGACTAAAGGCAAGAGTTTAAACAATTTCCCATAGGCTGAAATTTTAAATCAGTCACCTCAAAACTATCCTTTCGGTACTTACTGAAAAGGAAAGAGGGAAGAAAGCAGTGCCTGCGATCGCGTCCCTCGGAAAAACGTTAAGCTACTGACAAAAGAGAGATTCCTCTGTTGATAAAAGAAGTCTAATCAGAAAATCTTTGATTTTTTGGATTATAGGCTTGAGACAGCGATTTTTCTCTGGTAAATCATCGAAATAAAGCCCCTTGAGGAAAAGACTTAGTGCTTTTCTCTGAATTTCACTCTATAAACTTTTTGAAGCCGAGTCGGAAGGAATTTTTTAATCTTAACTCTGCTGCCTTTTAGTATCTTTTTTTGGACACCCCTATTGCCCTTATTATACCTGCCCTATGCCTATCATCACTCTACTCGTTGCCGCCTTCTACCTTTTGGTTATCTACGGACTTTTACTGCTTGTCGGTTACAGCCGTAAGATTTTGCCCACTCGTTCGAGAGATGCGAGTTAATAAAGGGTGTCAAACCCGCTCTATTCCTAGCAACTTTAAATGAGATCAACAGTGCAGTTGATTTTGTCTGAGGTTGCTAATCATTTTTCAACCACGGCGGGTGATGTAACGAAAATTTACAAGAATGTTAAGCTCTGTTTCAACTTTGTTGAATCTCCTTCTTTTTGACCCTACCCCTTCAGAGACTATGGTACGATGCGATTCGTAACTTGCTTTCTTTTAGAAAAATCTGAGGAGAAACGCTTTGGTATTAAGGGTTGCTGTGGTTGGATCAGGGCCGGCAGGATCATCTGCGGCCGAAACACTTGCAAAAGCGGGTATTGAAACCTATCTATTTGAACGAAAACTTGATAATGCTAAACCCTGCGGTGGTGCGATTCCCCTCTGTATGGTTAGCGAATTTGAACTGCCCCCCGAAATTATTGATCGACGGGTCAGAAAAATGAAGATGATTTCCCCTTCTAACCGTGAGGTGGACATTAATTTAGAAAATCACGATGAATACATCGGAATGTGTCGTCGAGAAGTACTAGATGGTTTTATGCGGGAGCGTGCCGCTAAATCGGGTGCAAATTTAATCAATGGAACGGTTTATCAACTCGATATTCCCACCAATGACACCGATCCTTACACGCTCCATTATGCGGATCATTCCAATGGAGAAAGCAAAGGGGTGATGAAAACCCTTAAGGTGGATGTGGTGATTGGGGCTGACGGGGCAAATTCTCGGATTGCTAAAGCCATTGATGCAGGGGATTATAACTATGCGATCGCTTTCCAAGAACGTATCCGTCTGCCGGAAGCCGGTATGGCTTACTACAATGATCTCGCCGAAATGTATGTCGGCAATGATGTTTCCCCCGATTTCTACGCTTGGGTTTTCCCCAAATATGACCATGTTGCCGTGGGAACAGGAACCATGAAGGTCAATAAGATGATGATTAAAGACCTACAGGCGGGAATCCGTCAACGGGCGGCCGCAAAACTGGTGGGCGGCGAAATTATCAAAGTGGAAGCCCATCCCATTCCCGAACATCCCCGTCCTCGTCGAGTGGTCGGCCGAGTGGCCTTAGTTGGAGACGCGGCAGGAACAGTCACCAAGTCTTCTGGCGAAGGGATCTACTTTGCGGCCAAATCCGCTAGAATGTGCGCTGAAACCATTGTGGAAGCCAGTAATCAGGGTCAGCGTGTTCCTAGCGAAGCGGACTTGAAACGGTATATCAAACGTTGGGATAAACAATATGGCATGACCTATCTTGTGCTAGATATGTTACAACGAGTTTTCTACCGTTCTGATGCCAGTCGGGAAGCCTTTGTGGAAATGTGTTCCGACAAAGACGTACAACGGATGACCTTTGATAGTTATCTCTATAAAACGGTTGTTCCGGCTAATCCTCTGGTACAGATGAAAATTACGGCAAAAACTGTCGGTAGTTTGTTGCGGGGTCATGCTCTTGCCCCTTAAGGTTTATTCTTCAATCGTCAAGTTTGTTTAGGAAGTTGTGGGTGAGATATTTCTCACCCTTTTTTATGCTCAAAGGGTTCTTTCTTCATCTTAAAACGTGAGTTCGACGAGAGCAATTATCTCAATCCTTTTGTCTATTCTCATTGGGATTAGTGGGACTTAAACAAAAATCAACCCCAAACATAGCCTAAACTAGCTTTGTATCTAGCAAAGACATCCCTATTGTGAGTTAACCAATCAAAGAAACGAAAAGACATAGCAGTACGAAAAGCTTCTAAA
>JBGTGT010000091.1:0-36410 GCA_041746575.1 Microcystaceae cyanobacterium | reverse complement strand
ATTGAACCCCTCAATTGACGAAGTCAGAGGAAGCCTCGGCTTTCCAAGCCGGAGTACCGATGACCCGCCTTTCATCCCGACGCTGACCCTATCGGGTACAGCGCGGGGCTTCTCTGCGGTGAGCTAAAAAGTAAGCATTTTCTGCTGTAGAGACGTTGCCTGAAACGTCCCTACTCTTAAAAAACCTTAATGATGATGGTGTCCATTACCATGAGAATGATCATGATCATGGGTATGATTATGAGAAATGGGAATACTGGGATTAACGCTGACTCCTTGTTCGGCTAATAACGCTTCAATCTGAGGATCTGCCCAATTTGCTGCCATTTGACAAAATTCATCATTATCGTTGACACATTCCATCTGAATGCACGCTAGGTCAGGATTAGACTGGCGTAAATGGGCGATAATATGTTCAACATCGAGCAAGGTTTCATGATTTTCTGTTGCAAAGCCGATGGGCATAAATACCAGTGCTTTGGCCCCTAAATCCCTTAAATTTTTGGCCGCCAATTCGGCGTTGGGTTGTGTCCACTTAATTAACGGCGTTTGATGGTTTAGCCAACCGACAGAAATTAAGGGATAGCGATGAATTAATTTTTCCCGCACCAATTCATATAATGCCTGACTTTCGTCAATTCCAGAGGTAAATCCTTTCGCTTCATGGGGACAACCATGATTCATTAAGATAATGCCAATCTGAGAGGGTAAATAAGTTTGTGAGAGACTCTGCGCAATTTTTTGTTCAACTAAGTTCGCCATTAGGTCAATATAATCAGATTGATTGTAAAATGACGGAATATAGCGCAGTCCCTTTACCCAATGCTCATCGCTCGTTATTGTGCCGAAAGCCTGATTAACTTGTTCGACGGCAATTCCACTGGTAAAGATCGAATCTACGACTAATAAGGGATAAATTAAGACCTTATCGAATCCTTGTGCCTGAATTTCGCCTAATACTTGTTCAGGTAAAAAAGGTTGACAAAAATTAAAGGCTTTAAAAACTTGAATGCGATTGCCCCATTTTTCTTGTAGTTTTGCTTCAATTTTGGCTCTTTGCCGTTCAAAAATGGCATTATGGGGGGAAATAAAGTGATCATGTTGATGTTGCCATTCATGAAGATCGAACATCGCTAAAAGCTTAGCAAGAGGGGGATAAACCCAAGTGGGAACCGGCGCGAACTTAGCAGTGAGTAAATTTAGGGCTTGCTCGTTGTAATGGGCAAAATCTTCGTAACTTTCGACTTCGCCATAACCCATTAAAAGAACCGCCACGCGATCTTTAGCGGTATCAGTCGAGGGGGAATGGATGTGTTGTTCAATGGCAACCATAGATGAGTCCTAACAATCGGGATAACTTCAAAATTCAATCTTGTTACTATTCTAAAATGCTATCCCCCTGTAGGGGATAATTCAAGTTAAAAATTAAATATAACGCTAATAGAGAACAGACAGCAGACCTATACACTGGCTATTTTTTGAGTAATCCCTCACTTTGGACAGGCATAACTAACCTTTTGTGGAGTGATATTAATTTGTAGCTGACTTTTCCAAATTCAGTTTAGAAAATCGGTCATTATGAATATTTTAGCTTTTTTGAGGCTTTGAATTTTTGAGATCGAGTCTTAGAATCTAACCCTTTTTCTATCCCATGATTTTTTTGAGTTTTGTTAAAAAATATACAAGGCAAGCTAAGGTTACTATTGATAGTTTTCTATGATAAAAGTCAAAATTTTTTGAGGGAAAAGACTCTGTTACTTTTTGTAAAGAAAAACGGATTTTTCTTGACTTTTGTCCAAAGTGGGGAAAACTGTGATCGCTGTTCTTGCAAGCCTTGAGGGAATTTTAATTATTGTTAAGCATTCCTCGCAGAACCGAAGACAAAGATTTATCATCTTGTATTGATGCTTTGGTTTGAAAGTTCAGAAAATCAGCCAAATAAAGCAACCCAAATGAGCGGGAAAAGTTCTCACTTTTGCTGTTCTTGTATTAAACTATCCTCAAATAGGAAACCCTTTATTTAGTCCATTGTCGAGAGAGGAGAATCCTCATGACAATCAGTCCTCCAGAAAAAGAGGCGAAAGTCAAAGTGATGGTTGATAACGATCCCGTGGCTACTTCATTCGAAAAATGGGGAAAACCGGGGCATTTTGACCGCACTTTGTCCAGAGGTCCCAAAACCACTACTTGGATTTGGAACCTTCACGCCGATGCCCACGATTTTGATAGTCAAACAAGCGATTTAGAAGATATTTCGCGTAAAATCTTCAGTGCCCACTTCGGGCATCTAGCCGTTGTCTTCGTTTGGTTAAGCGGAATGTACTTTCATGGTGCTCGTTTCTCCAACTATGAAGCTTGGTTAACCGATCCGACCCACATTAAGCCTAGTGCTCAAGTTGTCTGGCCAATCGTCGGACAAGGCATCCTTAATGCCGATGTAGGTGGCGGTTTCCACGGCATTCAGATCACGTCTGGATTCTTCTACCTCTGGCGAGCCTCTGGCTTTACCAACAGCTATCAACTTTATTGCACCGCCATTGGTGGGTTAGTGATGGCTGCGCTGATGCTCTTTGCCGGTTGGTTCCATTACCACAAAAGAGCACCCAAGCTGGAATGGTTCCAAAATGTTGAATCCATGATGAACCACCATCTTGCCGGTTTATTAGGACTTGGCTCCTTAGGTTGGGCGGGACATCAAATTCACGTCTCCCTGCCTATTAACAAGCTTCTAGATGCCGGTGTGGCTCCTGCGGACATTCCCTTGCCCCATGAGTTCATTCTTGATTCCAGTAAGATGGCGGAACTGTATCCGAGTTTTGCCCAAGGACTGACCCCTTTCTTTACCCTTAACTGGGGCGTTTATTCCGACTTTTTAACCTTTAAAGGTGGATTAAACCCAGTAACGGGCAGTCTCTGGTTATCGGATCAGGCGCACCACCATTTAGCGATTGCTGTTCTGTTCATCATTGCAGGACATATGTATCGCACTAACTGGGGAATCGGCCATAGCATGAAGGAAATCCTCGAAGCTCACAAAGGCCCCTTCACCGGAGAAGGCCACAAAGGGCTGTACGAAATCCTGACCACCTCTTGGCACGCCCAATTGGCGATTAACCTCGCCCTGTTAGGCTCGCTAACGATCATCGTGGCGCAACATATGTACGCCATGCCCCCTTATCCCTACCAAGCGATCGATTACGGAACACAACTGTCCTTGTTCACACACCATATGTGGATTGGCGGCTTCCTGATCGTCGGTGCTGGCGCTCACGGCGCAATCTTTATGGTACGGGATTACGATCCAGCGAAAAACGTCAATAATCTACTGGATCGGGTGATTCGTCATCGAGATGCGATTATTTCCCACTTGAATTGGGTTTGTATCTTCCTCGGCTTCCACAGCTTCGGGTTGTACGTTCATAACGACACCATGAGAGCCTTTGGTCGTCCTCAAGATATGTTCTCCGATACAGGCATCCAACTTCAGCCCATCTTTGCCCAGTGGATTCAACATATCCACGCCATTGCCCCCGGCGGCACAGCACCCTCAGCCTTAGCCCCTGCCAGTTATGCTTTTGGTGGAGAAACCATTGCGGTGGCCGGTAAAGTAGCGGTGATGCCCATTGCCTTGGGAACGGCTGATTTCATGATTCATCACATCCATGCTTTTACCATTCACGTTACCGTGTTGATCCTGCTCAAAGGGGTACTGTATGCCCGTAGCTCTCGCCTTGTCCCCGATAAGGCTGAACTAGGCTTCCGTTTCCCTTGTGACGGGCCCGGTCGAGGGGGTACTTGCCAAGTATCGGGATGGGATCATGTCTTCTTAGGCTTGTTCTGGATGTATAACTCCATCTCCATCGTGATTTTCCACTTCAGTTGGAAGATGCAGTCGGATGTGTGGGGAACCGTCGCTCCCGATGGCAGTATTAACCATGTCACGGCGGGTAACTTTGCCCAAAGTGCGATTACCATCAACGGGTGGTTACGGGACTTTCTGTGGGCGCAAGCAGCAAACGTGATCAATTCTTACGGAACTGCACTGTCAGCCTACGGCATTATGTTCTTGGCAGGACACTTTGTCTTCGCCTTTAGCTTAATGTTCCTGTTTAGTGGTCGCGGCTACTGGCAAGAACTGATTGAGTCCATTGTGTGGGCTCACAATAAGCTAAAATTGGCACCTGCCATTCAGCCTCGCGCCTTGAGTATTATTCAAGGTCGGGCAGTAGGTGTAGCTCACTACCTGTTAGGGGGAATTGTTACCACTTGGGCATTCTTCCTAGCACGAAGCCTATCTATTGGCTAAACTTCTGGTTAAGGGGAGGGGTAGAAAGGCTTCGATGGTATTCGTACCCTCGTTGTCTAACACTCCCAACCCTGATCAGTCAAAAGTAGGGTAACTGTCCTAACAGTTATCTTTGTTAACAAACTCTGGACAAAAGCAGCATTTTGATCTAATAGCTTGCTAAAATTGCCCAATAAGGAGAATTTCCTACATAGCTATGGCAACTAAATTTCCAAAATTTAGCCAGGATCTTGCTCAAGATCCGACCACTCGTCGGATTTGGTACGGGATTGCCACCGCCCACGATTTTGAAACCCATGATGGCATGACGGAGGAAAATCTCTATCAAAAGATTTTTGCCTCCCACTTTGGACACATCGCCATTATCTTTTTGTGGACGTCTGGCACCCTGTTCCACGTCGCCTGGCAAGGTAACTTTGAACAGTGGATTAAAGATCCGTTAAACATTCGTCCCATCGCCCATGCGATCTGGGATCCCCAATTTGGGAAAGGGGCAGTAGATGCTTTTACCCAAGCGGGTGCATCCTATCCAGTAGATATCTCCTATTCTGGGGTTTATCACTGGTTTTACACCATTGGTATGCGAACCAATGGAGATCTCTATCAGGGATCAATCTTCCTGTTAATTCTGTCTTCTCTGTTTCTCTTTGCAGGTTGGCTACACCTACAACCGAAGTTTCGTCCTAGCCTCTCTTGGTTCAAAAATGCAGAATCTCGCCTCAATCACCACTTAGCAGGGTTATTTGGCGTCAGTTGCTTAGCCTGGACAGGCCATTTGATTCACGTCGCTATCCCCGAATCCCGGGGTCAGCACGTCGGTTGGGATAATTTCTTGTCCACGCCTCCCCATCCGGCAGGGTTATTACCCTTCTTCACCGGAAACTGGGGTGTGTACGCAGAAAATCCAGATACGGCCAGTCATGTATTCGGCACCGCCCAAGGCTCAGGGACCGCAATCTTGACCTTCTTAGGGGGATTTCACCCGCAAACCGAGTCTCTCTGGTTAACGGATATGGCGCATCACCACTTGGCGATCGCAGTGATCTTTATCATCGCTGGCCATATGTACCGCACCAACTGGGCAATCGGTCACAGCATTCGGGATATCCTCAATGCCCACAAACCTCCTGCCGGAAAATTGGGTGACGGTCACAAAAATATGTATGACACCGTCAACAACTCCCTGCACTTCCAGTTAGGGCTAGCCTTAGCTTGCTTAGGGGTTGTGACCTCTTTGGTGGCACAACATATGTACGCCATGCCCCCCTATGCTTTCCTAGCAAAAGACTATACCACTCAAGCCTCTCTTTATACCCATCACCAGTACATCGCTGGATTTTTGATGGTAGGAGCATTTGCCCACGGTGCGATCTTCTTTGTACGGGACTACGACCCCGAAGCCAACAAAAACAACGTCTTGGCTCGGATGTTAGACCACAAAGAAGTTCTCATCTCTCATTTAAGCTGGGTATCCCTTTTCTTGGGTTTCCACACCTTAGGACTCTACGTTCACAACGATGTGGTTGTCGCCTTTGGCACACCGGAAAAACAAATCTTAATTGAACCCGTGTTCGCCCAATGGATTCAGGCGGCTCATGGTAAAGCCCTTTATGGGTTTGATACCTTACTGTCTAACCCTGACAGCATCGCCTACACCGCTTATCCTAATTACGGCAACGTCTGGTTATCCGGCTGGTTGGATGCCATTAACAGTGGGGCAAACTCTCTGTTCTTAACCATTGGCCCCGGAGACTTTTTAGTCCACCATGCCATTGCCTTAGGTCTGCACACCACCACCTTAATCTTGGTGAAAGGCGCACTAGATGCTCGCGGCTCTAAGTTAATGCCTGATAAAAAAGACTTCGGCTATTCCTTCCCTTGTGATGGCCCCGGTCGTGGCGGTACTTGCGACATCTCTGCTTGGGATTCGTTCTACCTTGCCATGTTCTGGATGCTCAACACCATCGGTTGGTTGACCTTCTACTGGCACTGGAAACACCTCACCTTATGGGCGGGGAACGTAGCTCAGTTCAACGAAAACTCGACCTATTTAATGGGTTGGTTTCGAGATTACCTCTGGGCAAACTCTGCTCAGTTGATCAACGGCTATAACCCCTATGGCGTGAATAACCTGTCAGTTTGGGCTTGGATGTTCCTTTTTGGACACCTTGTTTGGGCAACTGGCTTCATGTTCCTCATCTCTTGGCGGGGTTACTGGCAAGAGTTAATTGAAACACTCGTTTGGGCGCACCAGCGTACCCCTCTAGCGAACCTCGTTCGTTGGAAAGACAAGCCTGTGGCTATGTCCATCGTGCAAGGTCGTTTAGTCGGATTGGCTCACTTTACAGTGGGTTACATCTTAACTTACGCCGCCTTTCTCATTGCTTCAACAGCAGGCAAATTCGGTTAAAGATAAGCTTTTGTTGAAGTAAGATCAATTCCCCTACCTTTGATGGTGGGGGAATTTATTCTGAGGCGTCACCTAAAATTCAATTTTTCTCGAAAAAACAGACTTGTGTCAATACTTCAGCGATCGCTCATCCCGCTCCTAGATAATCGCGCAAAACCTCATTCTAAGAAATGTCACAAACAGGATATAATTCGTAACAGTTCCTTTAAGAATGGCAGGATTTTTGGTCATGACTGAACGACCGAAAGAGCAAACCCTAGCAGAACTTGCTCCTGCTAACTATGAATGTCGGGTTTGCGGTTACGTCTATGAACCGAGTAAAGGGGACGGGAAAACCCAAATTTCCCCTGATACACCCTTTGAAAACTTACCTCAAGATTGGCGTTGTCCTGTGTGTGGAGCTAAACAAAATCAGTTTGTCAACGCTGGTTCAGGCGATGCCCCTTCAGGATTTGCCGAAAATCTTAATTATGGCTTTGGGGTAAACAATCTAAACCCAAAACAAAAAAGTCTTCTGATTTTTGGCGGATTAGCTTTGGCTATCCTCTTTTTTCTGAGCTTGTATGGTTTAAACTAATCTAAATTACGGTTTATGATCCGATTAACAAAATCCTTAAAACAAATTGCCCTATTCGTCGTTATTGCTTTTTTCTGTATCAGTTGCAGTAAAGTTCCCTCTCTCAGTGACAACCCTTGGCAACCCATTACCTTAGATACGGATTCCACCTTCGCTGACCTTGCCTTTACCGACGAGAGTCAACACGGTTGGTTAGTCGGCACCAAAGCAACCCTTTTTGAAACCCTTGATGGGGGTGAAACGTGGCAAAAGCGGACTCTAGACTTAGGCGAAGAAAAAGCTAGCTTTACGGCAGTTAGTTTTTCCGGCCAAGAAGGTTGGGTGACGGGTAAACCTTCCATCCTACTCCATACTGAGGATGGCGGTATCACTTGGTCACGCATTCCCCTCAGCGAAAAATTACCGGGCGCCCCCTATGGTATCGTGGCGTTAGGGGATAAAACCGCCGAAATGGTGACCGATTTAGGGGCAATTTACAAAACCACTAACGGTGGGCAAACGTGGAAAGCTCTTGTTGAGGGAGCAGTCGGCGTCGCCCGCAATATTACTCGTTCTCCCGATGGGAGATATGTAGCCGTTTCCGCACGAGGCAATTTCTTTTCGACGTGGGAACCCGGCCAAACCGAGTGGTTATTCCATGATCGGACATCTTCCCGTCGCCTACAAGCCATGGGCTTCAACGACGACGATCAACTCTGGTTATTGGCTAGAGGGGGTCAAGTGCAGTTTAGCTTGCCCGGAGAAACCGAAGCTTGGCAAGACATTATTTATCCCGAACCTGCTACGAGTTGGGGACTATTAGACTTAGCCTATCGTACCCCCAAAGAACTCTGGGTATCTGGTGGCAGTGGTAACTTACTGGTAAGCTTTGATCAAGGCGAAACGTGGCAGAAAGATCGAGTCCTTGAAACGGTGGCCTCGAATTTTTATAAAATAATTTTTGTCAACCCCGAAAAAGGCTTTGTTTTGGGTCAAGATGGTGTTTTATTAAAATATCATCCCTCAAAAGAAATTGGGTAAAAATGCGCCTTGTAAGTCTGGCCAAGCGTTCCTTATGATGTAAAGTATTGTTTATTACCGTGTTTCCTTAGGAGGAGAAATCAATGTCTGGTACTACCGGAGAACGCCCTTTTTCTGATATTGTAACGAGCATTCGCTATTGGGTCATCCATAGCATTACTATTCCTATGCTGTTTATTGCCGGTTGGCTGTTTGTGAGTACAGGATTAGCTTATGATGTTTTTGGGACACCCCGTCCTGACCAATACTTTACTCAAGAACGGCAGGAATTACCGATTATTACTGATCGCTACAGTGCGAGTCAGCAAATTAAAGAGTTTAGTAAGTAGTTAATTGAGAAAAGGTCATCAAAAACCATGGCAAATCCAAACGAACCCATTTCTTATCCGATTTTTACTGTTCGCTGGCTATCCGTTCATGCTTTAGCCATTCCCACCGTTTTTTTTATCGGTGCGATCGCCGCTATGCAATTTATTCAACGATAGGAGTACATCATGGATCGTAATAACAATCCCAACCGCCAACCCGTTGAACTAAACCGAACTTCACTCTACCTCGGTTTACTGTTGATTGCCGTCCTTGGCATTCTCTTTTCTAGCTATTTCTTCAATTAATTCATTTCACATTTGTTGGGAGCAATTAGGAGGCTATTAACCATGTTGTCAGAAGGAAGAATTCCCCTTTGGGTCGTCGGCGTGATTGCTGGCCTAGGCGTTATCGCTGTGGTCGGTTTATTTTTCTACGGTGCGTATGCGGGACTAGGGTCTTCTCTATAAGTCTTGCAATGATTGATTTATTATCAGTTGATAACCGTCTGTTTACTGGACTAAGCAGGCGTTTTTTTTATGCCCACGTTGATCGGTCTGATCCTGCCTCCTGCGAAACCTGACAGAAGTTATCTATCTTATCCGCTTATATAAGCTGAGATAATGTTACAAATCTTTATAAAATCCTCAAATTAGTGTAAACTAGCGCGAGGAACGCAGTTACTCATAGAAAGGAGCAAACGGACACCATGCAGTCAGCTGAGACGGTGCTGACCATCCCTAAAAAATACTTGAAACCTCACGGAGGGTTTAATCCCAATGTGTTAATGTTTCTAACCGCCCTTACGTTAATTACCCTTTCGGTGTGCGGTTATTGGTGGTGGAGTTGGCCAGTTTGGGTATGTTTCGGAGCAAATGTACTGGCATTGCATTTGTCAGGGACGGTCATTCATGATGCCTCCCATAATTCTGCTCATCGCAATCGTATCTTAAACGCTATTTTGGGTCATGGCAGTGCCTTAATGCTGGGTTTTGCCTTTCCTGTCTTTACAAGGGTTCATTTACAGCATCACGCCCATGTTAACGACCCCGAAAACGATCCCGATCATTTTGTTTCCACAGGGGGACCTTTATGGTTAATTGCCACGCGCTTTTTTTACCATGAAGTGTATTTTTTTCAGCGTCGTCTTTGGAAGAAATATGAACTATTAGAATGGTTTTTAAGCCGTTTATTCTTGTTTACGGTCGTATTGTTGGGAATTCACTACGGATTCATGGATTATATCATGAATTTTTGGTTTGTTCCCGCCTTAGTGGTCGGTGTGGCTTTAGGGCTATTTTTTGACTACTTACCCCATCGTCCGTTTAAAGAAACCAATCGCTGGAAAAATGCCAGGGTATATCCTAGCGCTATTCTTAATATTTTGATTTTTGGACAAAATTATCATTTAATTCACCATTTATGGCCATCAATTCCTTGGTATCAATACAAGCCAGCCTATCACACCATGAAGCCCTTACTGGATCGAAAAGGCTGTGATCAATCTTTGGGATTGCTGGAAAAAAAGAATTTAGGTGGTTTTTTGTACGACGTCTTTCTAGGAATTCGTTTTCATCACTAGACTTTGCCGTCATAGTTAGAGAATCGGGAATCCTCAGAAAAATCGAGAGATTCCAACGTTCATTTATGCCAGTCACTTAGCAGAGCGTCTTACTATCGACGGATTACTCTTGGGGCGCAAAGAAATTGTCGCTAATGCTTTAATTTGATCTTTATAAGCAACGGGAGCAAGTTCGATAGCTGTATTAAAGAGCGGTTCTGCGTCTGTGACATTGCCCTGTTGTTTCAGTAGTAAAGCCTTGGCTAAAATAGGTCGAAAATCCTTGCTAGCGGTTTTTATTAATTGCTCATAAAGGGTGATCGCTTGTTGAGGCTGTCCTTGGGCGGTATAAATTTCTCCTAAACGCAATTGCAAGGCAGTGCTATCAACCCTTGTGTCTTTGCTAAGAATAGCCTGTTTTACGACTGAAATTGCCTCCTCAAAGCGGTTTTGTCCCATTAGCATTTCTGTCCAGCTTTGTATAACGAGCATATTGCTCGGATCTTGTTCAATTGCTCGACGATAGGTCGCAGTTGCCCCCCTGTAATCTTCGATTTGAGCTTGCGTCTGAGCTAAAAGTAACTGATAATCCGTAACCTCTGGATTCAGTTGCGCTAAACGGGATAAGGGTTCGATTGCTCCCCCAATATCCCCTTGTTTCAAGCGAATATTCAATAATCCTCGTAAAGCATTTTGATTATCCGGTTCTCGTTCAATCACTAATTGATAGCCCATCGCCTCTTGTTCTCTTCGCAAATTTCCCCCAGAAGATGAGGAAGATAGACGATTTTGCTCTTTCATCATACTGGTCACAAGCGGCAGAATAGAAAATAAAATCAAAGCAATTACCATGGCAATCAAGCCAAAATATACCCAAAAACTGCGTTTATTACCAGAGATTTTCATAATTTAGCCCCGTTTAGTTCATAAAACCTTGTTTTCATTTTAGACGGATCGAAACTTTCCCGTGAATCTCTCGTCATCATAAACAATTTGACGAAATAACCCCTAACTTTTTTTGCAATTTCGCAATAGTGATTCGACGCCAGAAACGTGATCTAAGATCCATTAAACCCTCATCAGTAAAGAACTATGGTTGTTTCTAAAATAGGCAGTTTCTTGCTCTCCTTCGCCCTCAGTGTGGGTTTATTAGGATGCCAACCTCTAACCTATCTCAGTTTGGCTTTTCCAACGTCTGCCTCCATTGGACAACTTCAAGGAAAGGAAAAAGGCGAAAATGTATACGTTAGTGGAATTGTTGCCGAAAAAGTTCCATTCCTAGAGAACGGAGCCTATTTATTGAAAGATACGACAGGTCAAGTGTGGGTGATTACCCAAGATCTCTTACCCCAAGCCGGTGAAGAAATTGCCTTAAAAGGCACAGTTGAATATCAGTCCATTCCCGTAGAAGGACAAGAATTAGGGGAATTTTACCTTGTTGAATTAGAAAAAGTGGCAAATGTCCCTGCCCAAGAACCTAATTCACCCATTCCCTCGCAAATTGAAGTAAAACCGCCTAACGATATTATCATAGAACCCCCTGCTTCCCCGTCTTCTAAACCTCAACCCCCAGCGAATTCTCCCCTTCTTCCCGATGATTTGTTCTTACCCCATAAGCAAAATGCCAAGTAAACCCTTGCGAACAGCAGCTATTGCCATATTGTCACAAAAAAATCGGTTTTTATTACAATTAAGGGATGATATTCCCACGATTCTTTATCCCGGCCAGTGGGCATTATTCGGTGGTCATTTTGAAAAGGGAGAAACGGCAGAAGAAGCAATCAAAAGAGAGATATGGGAAGAAATTAACTACAATATCATTGATTTTAAGCTTTTTGCCCTGTATAGCGACGAAAATGCCTATCGTTATGTTTTTCATGCCCCATTAACCGTGCCACTGAGTCAATTAAACCAACAGGAAGGGTGGGATATGGCGTTAATAGATAGGGAAAAGTTGCAGACGGGACACTGTTATTCAAGCAAAGCCCGACAGTATCGTCCACTAGCCTTAGTTCACCAGAAAATTCTACTCGATTTTTTAAAGTCCAGAGTAAAGTAAAAAAATAAGGAAATGAATTATCCTTAAAAATATCTCCTGCCGATGAATCCTTCTACCCATCTTACAGCCTCAGTTTTCTATGAATCAGCAGTTCTTTAATCGTTGTCCTTTATTCGCTAAATACTTTATGGGTGGAGCGATCACGACTTTAACCCTCGGAACGCTACTCACTGCTACGGCTCTTCTTGTTCCTGTTGAAACCGTAGCACAGAACAAAAGAATTACCCTAGAAGATAGCCCGAAATCCATTGTAGATGAAGTCTGGCAGATTGTGAATTCAGAGTATGTCGACCCCGACTTTCACCATGCCGATTGGCAGAAAACTCGGCAAGATTTACTAAAAGAAAGCTACGATAACCCTAAACAAGCTTATAAAGCGATTCGTAAAGCCTTAGAAAATCTGAATGATCCCTATACTCGTTTTCTAGAACCCAGTGAATTTCAAATTTTAACCAATCAAACCTCAGGGGAAATGTCGGGTGTAGGGATTCGTCTTACTCTCGATAAGCGTACGAGTCAATTTGTGATTGTGGATACCCTACGTAGTTCTCCTGCTATGATGGCGGGTGTTCAACCGGGCGATCGCCTTTTGCGGGTAGATGGTAAACCGACTGCTCTGATGTCCCTAGAACAAGCCTCAGACGCGATTTCAGGAGAATTAGGCACGGAAGTCACCCTTCAGCTTATGCGACCGAACAAAGAGGTCTATAATGTCACCTTGAAGCGTTCTCAGATTGAAATCGCCTCAGTGAGTTATACCCTCAAAGAAGAAGGGAATTTCAAGGTGGGTTATATCAAATTAGAGGAATTTAGCTCCCATGCGGCCGAACAAATGGAGCAAGCGATTGGAGAGTTAAGTAATCAACAGGTTTCAGGCTATGTCTTAGATTTGCGCAATAATCCGGGGGGACTGCTCTTTGCCAGTGTTGATATTGCTCGTCAATGGATGCCCGATGGCGAAATCGTTAGCACAATTGACCGTAAAGGGGGAAGTCGTCACTTTAGTGCTAATAATACAGCATTGACCAATCTACCCCTCGTTATTTTAGTCAATAAAGGGTCGGCCAGTGCCAGTGAAATTTTAACGGGTGCGTTGAAGGAAAACAAACGAGCGACCATTGTGGGGACAACCACGTATGGCAAGGGAACCGTACAGTCGGTTCATTCTCTGTCAGATGGATCGGGGTTAGCCGTAACCATTGCCCGTTATTATCCGCCTAGTGGCACGGATATCAACCAAAAAGGCATCAAACCTGATATTATCAGCGATTTAACCATGGAACAGAAACTGCGTTTTCGCAATGATCCTTCATTACTAGGAACAAATGCTGATCCCCAATATAAACAGGCGGTGAGTGTGTTACAACGCTATCGTAATCCGTTAACAGTGACGCCGAGCCAACCAAAACCTGTTGGTCTGAGTTTTCCTCAGCGCGTTGATTAATCAAAAGTGCGCGATTAACCCCCCAGTCATCAATCATCGCAGGGAGCAGGAGAAACCCCGTCTATGAATTGGCTTTAAAATGGGTATCTCGTCCTAAAATTCCCTTTTTAGCCCTAAGTTTCTGCTGCCTTCTCTTCCTTTTGTTGCCACAAATCCGGACGACGCTCTTTGGTGCGCTGAATTTGTTGTTCTCGTCGCCATTCGTCAATCGCTTGATGATTGCCAGACCTTAACACGTCGGGAACTGTCCATTCTCGAAAAACCGCCGGACGGGTATATTGGGGATAATCCAAGAGTCCTTCCTCGAAACTCTCTAATTTTAAGGAATCTTTCTTAGCCACTGTCCCTGGTAACAGGCGAATTACGCCGTTAATAATTGTCAAGGCAGGAATTTCCCCGCAAGTTAAGACAAAATCCCCCAAAGAAACTTCTAAATCGGCTAGATAACGAATTCGCTCATCAAAGCCTTCGTAATGACCACAAATGAGGATTAATTGTTGATAGTGTTGCCCCCAGTCTTGTAGTAATCTTTGATTTAGGGTTTTCCCTTGTGGACTCATTAACAACACTTGAGAGGGAGATAAACGGGGAATAGACTCAACAGCCGCAAAAATAGGGTCAGGTTTTAAGACCATACCCACCCCACCCCCATAGGGTTCATCATCGACTTTATGATGTTTATCTTGAGTAAAACATCGGGGATTAATGAGATTAATCTGGGCAATTTCCTTGGCTAACGCCTTCCCTAGTAAGCCCGACTGAAGCGGAGAGGTAAAAAAGTCGGGAAAGAGTGTGATAACATCAATTCTCACGGATAATTACAATAATTTCGTTAATCAATATCTCATTTATTGTAACTCTTATGGTCACAATTCAATGTAAAAATCAACAATTTAACGACATCGAAGCCATTATCTTTGATAAAGACGGAACGCTCCAAAATTCTCACCCTTATTTACAAGAATTATTGTTTAAACGGACTCGTTTGCTAGATGCGCAGATTCCGGGGGTGGGTGAACCGCTGCAGATGGCTGTCGGTTGGCAAGAGAATAAACTTGATCCCATGGGGTTAATGGCAGTGGGGAGTCGCCGAGAAAATGAAATTGCCGCCGCCGCCTATGTGGCAGAAACAGGAAAAGGGTGGTTTGAAGCTCTAACAATTGTGCGTCAATCTTTTCAAGATGCTGATCAATACTGTTTTCGAAATAACCAAAACTCTCCTATTTTTCCGGATGTGAAGCCATTTTTAGAAATTTTAAAGCAATCAGATCTTAAAATTGCCATTCTTTCCTCAGATTCAACTGCCAATATTCAATTATTTGTGCAAGATAATGCACTTTCCGATTATATTGATCTGATCTGGGGCATAGAAGTCAATCTCTTTAAACCGGATCCCGCTTTATATCTTAAAATGTGCCAAGAATTAGGGACTAATGTGGAAAGAACCCTGATGATTGGCGATTCTCAAGGGGATATATCCATGGCTCAATCGGCTCAGGCACAAGGAACTGTTGGCATTTGTCGCTATCCCTTGATGGTGCTAAAAGCTGATGTGGTGATCAATCAATTCTCAGAAATGATTTTAGGCTGATTTGTAACGAAACGTGTAAGATAATTAGTTAATCATTTACTAGATAGAGAGGATAAACAAAATTGGTACGTCGTTATTTATTTAGTTCAGAATCCGTCACAGAAGGCCATCCCGATAAAATCTGTGATCAAATTTCCGATACTATACTAGACGCTCTATTAGCAGAAGATCCCAATAGTCGTGTTGCCGCAGAAGTAGTCGTTAATACCGGATTGGTTCTAGTTACAGGTGAGATTACAACCGAAGCCAATGTTAATTATGTAGATTTGGTTCGTAAAAAAATTGCTGAAATCGGTTATACTGACGCTGATAATGGCTTTTCTGCCGACAGTTGCTCTGTTTTAGTCGCTCTAGATCGCCAATCGCCTGACATTTCTCAAGGGGTTACCAGCGCGCAAGAACAACGAACTCGTCTCAGCGAAGATGAACTTGATAGTATTGGAGCAGGCGATCAAGGGTTAATGTTTGGCTACGCTTGCGGTGAAACGCCTGAATTAATGCCTTTACCGATTAGTTTAGCCCATCGTATCTCTTTGCGTCTCTCCCAAGTGCGGAAAAGCGGCGAACTGAGCTATCTTCGGCCAGATGGCAAAACCCAAGTTTCGATCATCTATGAAGATGGTAAACCGGTTGGCATTGATACTATCTTGATTTCGACCCAACACACCGCAACCATTGGTGATATTGCGGATAATAATGCGGTTCAAGCCCAAATTAAGAGCGATTTATGGGATAAGGTCGTTAAAACTGTTTTTACCGATTTGGCTATTAAACCCGATAGCAATACTCGTTTTTTAGTCAATCCTACCGGCAAATTTGTGATTGGGGGGCCTCAAGGCGATTGTGGTTTGACAGGGCGGAAAATCATTGTTGATACTTACGGCGGTTACTCTCGGCACGGGGGGGGCGCGTTTTCAGGCAAAGATCCCACTAAAGTAGATCGTTCGGCGGCTTATGCTTGTCGCTATGTGGCTAAAAATATCGTAGCGGCTGGTTTAGCGGATAAGTGTGAAGTTCAAGTGAGTTACGCTATCGGCGTAGCCCGTCCAGTAAGCGTGATGCTTGAAACCTTTGGTACAGCTAAGGTAGATGAAGATAAACTCTTAAAAGTGGTCTTAGAACACTTTGAATTGCGGCCGGCAGGCATTATTCAAGCTTTTGGTTTGCGTCATCTTCCTTTTGAACGCCAAGGTCGTTTTTATCAAGATATCGCCGCCTATGGGCATTTTGGTCGAAACGATTTAGATTTGCCTTGGGAAAAAACAGATAAAGCGGCTTTACTTAAAGAGGCTTTCGCCCATCCTCTATCTGCTGTCGGTGTGTAAGACGCCTACCTTCTGATTGTTTCAAGCGTTATCCCATGGCCTTAGGTCGTGGGATTCACTGTATTATCTCCCTTTTGTCTAAGATAACGATAAAATACGGCGGATCACAGATTTTCAGAGTCAAGCATTTGAAGCAGGGGAAAAGGCGTCAAAATGAAAAAGTCTAGAAAGATCCCCAAGATGAATGATGATGGCAACTTAACAGGGGATTATTCAGTCAAAATGGATCGATCTCAAGATTGTCTAAAATCCCTTGACCGTCTATAAGTGAAGTTAGACAAACATCGCATCCTATCGTCATCGTATCGGGGTTGGCATGCTTAACAACATCAAAAAAAATCCGTCATTATTGGCCGGGGCTGGGGTTGCGGTCTTACTATTAATGGGTACGGCAGCTTTAACGCCCTCCTTGTTAAATTGGTTAGAAACTCGAAATCAGACGAGAATTGAAGAATTATTTGCAGAACAAGCGATAAAACCCTCTCAGGTTCTTCCTTTGGTATTGCTTGCCCCTGAACAACGAGATGCTAAACTCAAAGCCATCGCTGATTCTCCGACTTTATCTCTTGATCGCAGTCGCGCCCGTTATTTGTTAGCCACGGATTTACTAGAAAAGTACGAAGGAGGACCGGCTTTAAGGCAGTTAGAAAATCTAGAGAAAGAATATCCCCTTCTGGCACCTTATGTCTTGCTTAAACAAGGTCGGGGGTATGAATTAAGTAACGAACCAACGAAAGCAAGAGAAACATGGCAGAAAATCTTAGAAGATTACCCCGATTCTCCTGTAAGGGTTGAAGCGTTGTACAAATTGGGACAAAAAGACTCAGAATACTGGGATCAAGCACTTAAAGATTTTCCCAGTCATCCCCGGAGTCACCAGATCGCCAGAGAAAGATTAGAAAAAAATCCCGATCAAGTAAATTTGTTGAAACTTTTGGCAAAATATGAGAAAAATAACGCTAAAACAAACGAAGTCAGAGCCGTTTTAGGGAAAGATTATGCCAATGAGTTAAGCCCCGAAGATTGGCAAGCGATCGCCGATGGCTATTGGGATGTCACGTTATACAAAAAAGCGGCGGAAAGCTACGGAAAAGCCCCTGCAACTCCCCAAAATCGCTATCGTTGGGCTAGAAGCTTACAGGTGAGTGATCAACCGAAAGCGGCTTTCAAAATTTATCAACAAATGGTGAAAGACTATCCTAATGATCCTGAAACAGCAACGGCTTTGAAGCGTTTAGCTGGGTTGTCTCTCGATCCTAAAATAGTGCCGAAGGGAACGGCTCAAGCGATCGCCTATCTCGATCAAATCATGCAAAATTTCCCTGAGCAAGCCCCCGATGCTCTATTGGAAAAAGCGGATTTACTGGCGAAAAAAGGCGATAGAACCCGCGCCAATCAACTCAGAAAGACCCTACTGGAAAAATACCCCCAATCCGATGCTAGTGCGGAATATCGTTGGAAAACTGCTAAAATTTTCGTGGATGCGGGAAATTTGGTCAAAGCGTGGGAATGGGCGCAACCCATTACAGTACAAAACCCCGATAGTCCCATTGCTCCTAAAGCGGCTTTTTGGGTGGGTAAATGGGCATTACAATTAGGTAAGCAAAAAGAGGCGGAAAATGCTTTTCGTCACGTTTTAGGTACTTATCCTGAATCTTACTATGCGTGGCGATCAGCCGTTATGTTGAACTGGGATGTGGGGGATTTTAACAGCGTTAAGGAATTTACCCCCAACGTCAGCTTACCGACTGAACGCCCTCATCCTGCCGGTGGCTCGGAAACCTTTCGGGAATTATACCGATTAGGGGAAGATGGAGATGCTATTACCTTGTTTAACGCAGAAATCGGGGGTAAAAATGATTTGACGGTAGATGAACAATTTACCTTAGGGTTATTGCGTTTATTAGAAGGCCGCAATTTAGAAGGAATGGGATTAGTTTGGCAGTTAAAACAAAAGGAAGAACCTGAAAATCAGGAACAATGGCAAAAATTACGGCAAACTTCTGATTATTGGCACGCTCTCTTCCCTTTTCCTTATGCTGATCCTATTTTCCGTTGGTCAAAACAACGCAAGCTTAATCCCTTGCTAGTAACGTCCTTAATTCGTCAAGAATCTCGTTTTGAACCTGAAATTCGCTCTCCCGTGGGGGCATTGGGCTTAATGCAGGTGATGCCAGCAACCGGGGAATGGGTTGCCGCTCAAATTGGCTTAAAAAATTACTCTTTAACAAAAGTGGATGATAATGTCAATTTAGGGACGTGGTATCTGGATCATACCCATCAGGAATATCTTAATAATTCTATGTTAGCGGTCGCTAGTTATAATGCAGGACCTGCCAAGGTGACAGAATGGATGCAACGCTTCAATGAGAGAGATCCTGACGTTTTCGTCGAAAAAATTCCCTATAAGGAAACCAAAGGTTATGTTGAATCGGTTTTTAGCAATTACTGGAATTATTTACGCATTTATAACCCAGAGATTGCACAACAATTGGCGAAAGAGTAAGATGATCAGTGATCGGTGAAAGTCTTGGATTTTTACCTTAAAACCGTTCTTTGAGGCATATGACTTACTGTCTAGGCATTATTAATCACTTTGGTATCGTGATGGGGGCTGATTCTCGCACCAATGCGGGGGTTGATTATATTTCGGTCTATCGCAAGTTATTTGATTTTTCGGTCGTCAAAGATCGAGTTATCTTATTATGTTCTTCTGGTAATCTTTCAATTACGCAAGGGGTTGTTACAGAATTAAAACGAGACATTCACAATGAGGTGACGGTTAACCTGCATAATTTAAGCAGCATGTACGATATTGCCCGTTATATTGGCTCAAAAAGTCGGCAAATTCAAGACCGCGATCGCGAATGGTTGGAACGAGATAAAATTGATCGTCATTGTAATTTCATTTTGGGGGGACAAGTACAAGGGGAAGACCCTCAATTGTATCGCATTTATTCCCAAGGAAATTTTATTCAAGCCACCCAAGAAACCCCTTTTTTACAAATCGGTGAAACGAAATATGGTAAACCCATTTTAGATCGGACAATTACGTATAATACTCCTCTAAATGCGGTGGCAAAATGTGCTTTATTATCGATTGATTCGACGATGAAATCGAATATTTCCGTAGGACCACCGATTAATTTAGTTATGTATGAAACGGATAGTTTTGTGGTTCAGAATAACTTACAATTACGTTTAGGTGATCCTTATTTAGCTAAAATTCGTAAATTATGGGAAGCTTATGTTCGTGAAGCCTTTGAAGCGATGCCCAATTTAGAATGGCAACATGAACCTATCGAAGGGCAAGAGGACGTTTTAATTGATTAATAATAGCTAAATCTTTTACTTTTTTTGTAGATAAATATAGCCAATCAATTTAAATAAGTGAATTCACTTAAAATCAATTTCTGCTGTGGGTTTGGGAAAACTAAAAATTGACACAATATCCCGAATTTCACAGAGGTCATTTTTCTCTATTTTTTTTACACTATTCTAAGGGAATCTTTTAACTTTAATAAGAAAGATTCATTACTCTTGAGGAATTATTGACTTGTCTCAGGTGTTTGACCATAAACCGATTTCCCATCGCCGGTTAGGCAACCTTGAGCTTTTTCGGTTGTTGTCTGGCATGGTAATGCTAGGAGGACTTTTTTTCGCCTTACCTGCTACCGGTGGGAGCGCAATAGACGAACCAAGCTTAATTGTGTATAATCGTGCTAAATCGTCTAAATATCTTAACAATGCTTGGATTCCCCTCACGTTGGGCTGTACTGGTTTAGGATTATCGTTTTTTTGGGGTTATCGTTTTTGTTACTCTCAAAAAGAAAAACAGCGTCTTGAAGCTGTAGTCAAGCGGCAGCAGTTAGAACTAGAACAGTCTAAGTTTGAGTCGGAAAATCAAGTCAATTCACAGATTACAGCACTCCAATCTTCAAATCAAGCTAAAAGTGATTTACTGAGTCATATCAGCCATGAATTACGCACCCCTCTTAGTGTTATTCAAGGTTATAGTCAACTTTTGCAACAAGACGGTTGTTTAACGCCCCAACAGCAGGGGGATTTAGCGGTTATTGCCCGAACAAATCAATATCTGATGACATTATTTGATGAAATTTTAGAAATATCGTCTATTCAAGCCGGAAAAGCCAGTTTGAAGTTAACTTGCTTTAATATACGATGTTTGATACAAGACATATTGGAAATGTTACAGGTAAAAGCACAAGGAAAAGGCCTTCGACTCCAATCGTCTATTGAACCCGACGTTCCCCAATATATTAAAGCAGACAGGAATAAATTACAGCAAATTCTCGTTAATTTGCTAGAAAATGCGATCAAATTTACAGAAATAGGTTGTGTCACCCTCAGAATTGCGGGCAGTGACTCTCTTTGGAGTGTAGAAGAGGAGGGACTTTTTTCCGTAGACGATGCTTATGCCTTGTTTTTTGAAGTAGAAGATACAGGAATGGGAATGGAGACTGAGAAATTAAGTCAAATTTTTGAACCCTTTCAGCGGGGAAATTTTGCTTCAGGAATGGTTAAAGGCAGTGGATTGGGGTTATTTATTTGTCAGCAACTCATCCAATTAATGGGGGGATATCTTCAAGTAAATAGTATTGTTGGACAAGGTACTTTATTTCAGGGAAAAGTTGAGGTCAATATTCCTGAAACTACCGAAATTCCCCTCGCCTCGCCTCATTTAGCAGTGGTTGGTTTAGCCGCTCATCAACCAGACTATCGCCTTTTAATTGTGGATGATAAAGTAGAAAATCGTCAATTATTAAAACGGTTGTTAACGCCATTAGGATTCCAAATACAAGAAGCAACTAATGGAGAAGATGCGATTACTCTTTGGCATGAATGGCAACCCAATTTGATTTTTATGGATACTCGAATGCCCAAGATGGACGGCTATCAAGCGATTGAACAAATTAATAATGAAATCCAATCCCATTCTACGATTATTATTGCCGTTGTTTCAGGTAAACTGGACACGCCTCAAACCAATCTTTTATTAAATAACTGCCATGATATTTTACGAAAACCTTTTGATTTAGAGATTTTATTAGCTAAAATTGCCACCCATCTTCATGTTCAATATCGCTATGCTTTACCTGAAGAAAATTTGCTCAGACATCACTGGGCGGGAGAGACAAAAATAACGTTAACCTCGGCTGATTTAGCGAATCTATCTGATAGTTGGAAAGTCTCAGTTTATCAGGCGGCTAGTGCAGGTCATAGTAATAAACTCACGGAGCTTATTCAACAAATTCCTAGCGAACAAACAGAGTTAATTGATCAGCTAAAATATTTAATATATCATTTTAATTTTCGTAAAATTAGAAAAATAACGCAACTCGAAAAAGAAGAAAATTAAAGGAGAAAAAATGAATTCAATCACAGGAGACATCTTAATTGTCGAAGACCAAATTGATAATTTACGATTTCTAACGAAAATTTTGAGTAGTCAGGGTCATCAAACTCGTCAAGCGATTGATGGAGAAATGGCTTTAATTGCCGTTAAAACCTTAACACCAGACTTAATCTTCTTAGATATTGATATTCCCTATCAGGATGGTTATAAAATCTGTAGACAGCTTAAAAGTCAATCTAGTACAGCTAACATTCCTATCATCTTCTTGAGTGGATTTGCTCATATTCACGATAAAATCAAAGCATTCCAACTAGGCTGTTCTGATTACCTATCGAAACCTTATTACGCTGAAGAAGTCATTGCTAAGGCTAATAATTTACTTCGCTTTAATTTTTTGCAAAACGAATTGACGCTTCAAAATGAAAAATTAAAGAAAAGACTCTATTTACAAGAAAATGCTCAACAATTTTATCGTCATCCTCAAATTAGCAATTATCTATTACAAAAAGCGGTTTCTGCAACGCTTAATGGCATTATGATTACTGATGCAAGTCAAGCCGAAAATCCAATTATTTATGCCAACGAGGGTTTCCAGCGCATGACAGGATACGAAGCCGCAGATGTTTTAGAAAATAATTTTAGTTTATTGTTAGAAACAGATAAAAATCAAGCGGGAATTCAAGAAATTTACCAAACGCTTCAGCAGGGAGAATCGTGTTGTGTTACGGTGAGAAATTATCGTAAAGATGGTTCATTATTCTGGAATGAAATCTCTTTGTCTCCTGTTCGTAATGATGAGGGAGATCTAGATTATTATATTTGGGTGCAAACTGATATATCAGAGCGAATTAAAGCAGAGCAGGATAAACAACGCTATGAAGCGGCTTTAAAGCGGGTTAACTATGAATTGCAGGAACTCAACGAAAAGCTATATCGTTTGGCGAATTTAGATGGTTTAACTGAAATTGCGAATCGTCGTAGTTTTAATCGCTATTTTAAACAACAATGGAAAAGTATGTTTAGAGAAAAACAGCCTTTATCGCTTATTTTGGGAGATATAGATTATTTTAAACGGTATAATGACACTTATGGTCATATTAAAGGGGATAATTGCCTAAAAGCAGTTGCCAATGCCATTACCACTCAAGTGAATCGACCGGCTGATTTAGTCGCGCGGTGGGGTGGAGAAGAATTTGCCATCTTATTGCCCAATACGCCCGTCGCAGGGGCAAACAAAATAGCCGAATTAATTCTTAACCAGCTAAAATTCTTAGAAATTCTCCACAAAAGTTCTCCGGTTGAACCCTATATTACCATGAGCTTAGGCATAGCAACGGTGATTCCTCGATCATCGCTCACCCATCATCAATTCATTGAAGCGGCAGACACTGCCCTGTTTCAAGCGAAAAGGCAAGGGCGCAATCAGGCGGTGATGACGGAATTATAGAATATTAGTTCATTGTCAAAGATGCC
Source organism: Microcystaceae cyanobacterium (assembly GCA_041746575.1). Classification (GTDB taxonomy): domain Bacteria; phylum Cyanobacteriota; class Cyanobacteriia; order Cyanobacteriales; family Microcystaceae; genus JBGTGT01. Next base: position 12,961 of record JBGTGT010000091.1, on the reverse strand, counting down.
TGAATATCTGCATTTTGCCAAGCCTTATCAAATTTTTGTTTCACTTGCATCGCTTCATTAACGTTTCCTTGGGCGAATAAACTCTGCCATAAACCATAGAGTGACCATCCGTTATCGGGATAAATCGCTAAATCTTGACGATAAGCGGCCTCTGCTTGGGAAAATTGACTTGTTTTGAGGTATGTCTTTCCTAACATCTGTCGTGTAGGATGATACCAGTCTGCCGGTTCAGTATAGACTAAACTATCTTCGATTTTAACGGCTGTTTCTAAATGGGCGATCGCTTGTCTATACTCCCCCTGTCGATAGGCGATTTCTGCTGGTAACACTTCAGTCGCAATGGCTAAAACGGAAGCGGTAGTATTAGTTCCCAGAATACTGAGGTCTTTTAAAGCAGGATTTGTCGCTATCTTGTTTAATTCTGCTAATTCTGCTTGAGCTTCTCTGATTTTCCCTAAATTGGCAAAAGCCATTCCTCTGGCATAATGCCATACTCCCATCGGGTAAATTAAGTCGGCTTCTGGGGCAGGAGCATCGAGAATATTCGTCCATTGACTAAAGCGAACTTGAGTATAAAGGGGAATCACCGAAAAATGTTGTAAAATTCCCGCTAATTCTGGTTCTCGAATTAAATCAGGATTCACTTGCGCCGTTTTTTGGGCGGCAGTTAAGGCGACTTGGCTTTGTCCTGCCATTAAAGCCCCAAACCAGAGAAAATGATGATTATGAGGCATATAAACGAGAGGATATAGCCCTTGTGCATGACATTGAGTAATATAATCACTATCAGCAGCGATCGCTTTTTGATTAGCTTGATTCGCATCCCCATAGCGACCAACACGGATGTAAATATGGGAGGGCATATGTTGCAAATGCCCAGCGTTGGGGACTAAATCCCGTAAGGTATCGGCAGATTTTATGGCGAGTTCGGGCTTTTCTTTTTCAACTGCGTGAATATAAAGGTGATTTGCTCCCGGATGCTTTGGACTGTTGGCTAAGACCGATTCTAAGGTCTTCATAATCACTTCTCCTTCGGGCTTGGCTGTGCCATCTTCTTGCCAATAATCCCAAGGCGTGGTGTCCATCAACGCTTCGGCATAAATCGTCACTGCATCCAAATCTTCTGGATAGGTTTGAGCAACCTGTTGCATTGCCTCGGCATAGACTAAATCCAAGGGGTGGCGATCTTTAGGAGGATTTTGCGCATATCTTGCAGATAGTGCTTTTATATATGCTTTTTCGGTTTCAGACGCTTTTTGACTCAATTGTTGGGCTATTTCTAGGGCATTCCATGCTTCATCATTGGCTTGCTCATTCATCGGTGCATTAATATTTGGTCCTAATACCCAAGCGAGTCCCCAATAGCAGATCGCACACTGAGGATCTTGTCGGGCTGCTTCTGCAAAAGAACGGGCGGCCTCTGCGTGGTTGAAGCCATAAGCCAGAATCATTCCTTGGTTAAAGTAAGTCTGGGCTAGGGTGTTTTGACTAGAAATTTTATGGCTGAAATCCCCTAAGTTTGAAAAGAGGGGTGCAGTTGGTTCTTTCGCCTTTAGCGGTAAAATTTGGCTCAAAATAAGGGTTAAAATCAGCGAGATGGCAAACAATAAGCGATATAACATGAGCCTTTCCCCAAAAACCATTCAGCGTGACCTATTATTTTTTTAACCTCAAATTAATGTCAATCAGCCTAAAGGAGGATTTTTAGGCAACGGCAATTATCTTTGTTTCCCAAAAAACTAAGATTGACCCAAATTCTGAATAAAATGTGGTTCAGGAAATTTGGGTTATTATTGTTAACGTTCGTGGAGTGAGGTTTAAAATTTAACGGGCTTGGAGGGACTCGAACCCCCGACCTTGTGGTCCGTAGCCACACGCTCTAATCCACTAAGCTACAAGCCCTTGTTTTGTCAACAGTTAACTATCGTATCACACTGATTCAGTCTTATGCAAGAAAATAATTTTACGTCCGCTTTATCCCATCTCAATACGAAAGGGGAAGCGCAAATGGTGGACGTTTCGGATAAGAGAGCGAGTATTCGGGAGGCTATTGCGGCTGGTCGGGTGAGAATGTCTCAAACTACGTTTAAAGCCATTGAAGCCGGAAATACACCTAAGGGGAATGTCTTAGGCACAGCAAGACTGGCGGGAATTATGGCCGCTAAGCAAACGGCTCAACTCATTCCCTTGTGTCATCCTCTCCCTTTGCATAAAATTGAAGTCGTCATTACCCCCGACTCAGATTCATCAAGCTATCACATTCAAGCCACTGTCAAAACCAAAGGGGAAACGGGAGTAGAAATGGAAGCGTTAACGGCAGTTTCGGTGGCGGCTTTGACCCTGTATGATATGGCTAAGGCGTTAGAAAAATCCATGATTATTGAAGGGATTCATTTGTTAAGTAAAAAGGGGGGAAAGTCTGGGGATTACACCGCCGATTCCTTAATCTGATCTACTAGCGACGTGCTTTAGTTTTCTAACTAAAAAATAATGAGTGAACATCCTTATATTACCGTTGCTAAACAGCTTTATTCAGCCATTAATTAGGTTGATGTCGAGCGTTTTCTGGATTATTTTACCGATGATATCGACTGGTATGGTTTGGCTTTTCAAGAGCGTATTTCAGCGAAAAGAATTAAAGGTAAAGAAGAAATCAGGGATTTTTTTGTAGACTCTGCCGCACTGTTAGAACGGCAATGGATTCCTAAAATCCTTATTGTTTAAGATGGACAACTCATAATCACGAGTCAAACGTGAGTTCGATGAGGGCAATTATCTCAATCCTTTTGTTCATTCTAATTGGGATTAGGAAAAAACAAATTCTTGATTGGGGGACTAGCCCCCCAAACCCCCTGCACAAAAAAATTAAATAAAGAAGTCTCGGAGATTTTCTGATTAACTCGCGTGGTCAAGGTAAATATGAAGTAGTACAAACCGATTTCACCTGTAAAAACGATTGAGTTCACACCTTAATTTTTAAAGGATGCCATTAACCGATTATCTTTAATTCAATAAAAAAATGTCTTCATTCAAATGTGGAATTTTATAGCTGTAGGGATGTTCCGAAAATGTCTCTAGATGCTATTTTACCTTCGATTATATTTCCCTAAAAACCAAAATTAGAATCCTGAGGGTCTTTTATTTCTGCCATCCCAAAGAGGTGCCGACAGGAAATTTTTTGGCTTTGGAGCATTTGTCCATAAGTAAAAATATAGGGTATTTCTGGGGAAATTTGAGATAAAAACCAATCTTTAATATAAGGACTCCCGTAAATTATTAGTCCTTTGATTGTATCTGAATTAATTAATTTTTGATAAACTTTTTTGACTTCTGGAGTTAATCCTGCATGACCCCGAAAAGGGTTTCCCCTCAGAAAAATTTGTAATAAAGTAGGTTTATTATCTTTAGTTATTTTCTTTAAACAATGATGATCTATTAATTGTAACTCATAGCCATATTGCTGGGGAATAGTAATCGCTGGACTTTGACGATCTAAAAAATTGCAATTCAATGAATCATCAATGATAATTAAATTTCGACCCTCTTTATTCTCTAATTGAGCTAAGGGTAAACTTTCGCTTTTTTCTAGGGAATAGTTTAAGATTGTCTCCACTAGATTTCTTGATTTTTCTTCTGATAAATTAAAGATATCTTGAGGGCGTCTAAATGAAGAAATTTTCTGTTTTGCTTGAGCGATACGACTAGAAGACTCTGTTAGTCTTTCTATTGTTAGTCTGCCCGATTTTACAGCGTCGAAGATTGCATTAATAGCGACTTCGGGATCGGTTGGCATTAATAAAATGTCCGCTCCTGCTTCTACGGCTTTAATCGCAATTTCTTCATCAGAATACTGTTTTGTCACTCCTCCCATCACCAAAGCATCAGTGACAATTAAACCGTGAAACCCTAATTTTTTCCGTAGTTGGTCAGTTAAAATAGCTTTTGACAAGGTTACGGGAAGGTAATTATCCCATGCTTTTACCAATAAATGAGCAGTCATTATACTGTCAACATTAGCTGTAATAGCCGCTTGAAAAGGTGGCAGTTCTATTTGTTCTAATTCTTCTGACGTTTGCGAGAGAATCGGTAATTCTAAATGGGAATCAATCGTGGTATTACCGTGACCAGGAAAGTGCTTTGCGGTGCTTAGAACAGGATATTTTTGTAATCCCTGAATGAAAGCTTTTCCTAATTGACCAACTTGATAAGGATCATTACCAAAAGCACGAATATTGATCACAGGATTGTCAGGATTATTATTTACATCAACGACGGGTGCCAGTATCCAATTGATGCCAATTGTTAACGCTTCTTTAGCGACGCTTTCTCCTATTTGTCGGGTTAAATTTTGTGCTAAGTTTAACTCTTTTTGCGCAATTTTTCCTAACGCCATCGGCGGCGGAAACCACGTTCCTCCGGTGAAACGTTGTCCGACACCTTCTTCTACATCGGCACAGATTAATAAAGGCACTGTTGCCCAATTTTGTAGTTTTTGCGTTTTAAGACTGACTTCAGCGGCACTCCCCCCTAATAAGATCACTCCTCCTATGTTTAATTCAGTTATCCATTGTTTTATTTGAAAATGCGTGGCTTCCCAAAGGGGGTAGCGTATTTGATGATCAAACAAGTGACCAGAGGTACGCACTACAATCATTTGACCGATTTTCTGCTTAAGTTGGTCTAAATCTGGCATTTTTAGATAAATATAATTAAACTACCTTAAATTTCCTCGTCATGATCTTCTGTATCATCAGGTAAGGTGTCTTTGATTTGATTGAGCAGGTGAATCATGCGATCACCTCTTTCAAGGGAGGTATCTTCAACAAAGGTAATTTCAGGAGAGCGTCGTAATCGAATCCGATGACTCAATTCTCGTCTGACAAATCCAGAAGACGATTTCAATCCTTGCATGGTTTCTGCTCTGGCTTGAGGCGTTCCATAAATGCTGACAAAAATGGTGGCGTGTTGTAAATCGCCTGAAACATCTACATCTGTAATACTTACCATTCCTGCACCGACGCGATCATCTTTAATTTCAGATAAAATCATTTGACTCACTTCCCGTTTAATTAAGGAAGAAATGCGGGATACTCGACGACTGGTTGCCATAACGCTCAATAGAAATTTAGTTAAAGGTTAAGCTTCAATTTTGGACAAATCCTTGTTGAAGGTAAATTCTTAAATGGTTAATCCTAGCATTGCTTTGAGGGTAAAATAGATAAAAGCGAATCCTCCGATGAGAATCCCCCCGACAGCGATCGCAGTGAATGGATTTTTTAATAAAGGTTTAATCCATTCATAAATGGAATAAAAAATTCCTAAAGTAAAGGTAATAAAATAGCGGGGATAACGAGAAACATTTTCCAAAAATTCGTTCATCTTTATTATTTAGCACACAATAACCTTATTTATTATATAGTGATTTCTAGATATCTCAAGAAGTTGGCTCACATTGATTCTTTATTCTTAAATGACTGTTATCTCTTGCGATAATGTAGAAATATTTCTGAACTGATCGTTTTTATGGATAAGAGTTCTAGTTTTTTAGCTTTTTCTGCCAAAAATCCTTGTCCTTCTACTAAAGTTGGCGCATTTTCTCCCCCTAAGATGACTGGACAAAGGGTAATTTGCCATTCGTCAATTAAATCTGCTTCGAGTAAACTAGCGATTAATGTTCCTCCTCCTAAAATTGCTAATCGTTCGATATGGCATGAATAAAGATGTTTAAAAATGTGCGACCAATCAAAGTCATCTCTGACTCTTTCTGAGGCGATAATTTGTTCAAACCCCTGATAATTGTGCTGATTCCAGTTCTTTTGTCCTGCCGGCGTGGTTAATAGCCATCGAGGAATCGGTTGTTGAAAAAATCGCCATTGAGGATTAAGCTGACCAGAAGCCGAACAAACAAGATGAATCGGTTGAGAGGGCTTATGGTGCTGGCGTCGTTTTTCTAAAAGGGAAGAGGTCGTAATGGGTAAGGAGGTTTGATAGGCTCTTAATGTCCCCGCACCGAATAAAACAGCATCACTCAGGGATATTTGATGTTCTAAATGTAATTTGTCGTTATTTGAGCCAAATCTAGCCGCATTTTTTTGATAATCGGCAACTTTACCATCTAAGGTTATCGCTAGAATGACCGTTGTATAGGGATAAAACATAATAATGATTATCTTAGTCGTATTAGGAGTTTAACCGATGAATCAAGCGGTGAAGACAGAAACTTACGAGACGGACTATTATCAATGGACAATCAAACAAGCTCAAGCTTTGCGGGAGCAAAATTTAGAGAAATTGGACTGGGAAAACATGATTGAGGAGAGCGAATCGTTGGGGCGTAGTGATTACAGTACCGTTGCTAGTCTTCTGATAAGACAGATTGAACATCGTTCACAGATAGACTATGCTAATAGACCTGAGTGCGATCGCCACTGGAAGTCGGAAATGGTGGCTTTTAGGAAGGAAGAATCTTAAACGACGAATTAGCCCTTCGATGAAACCCAAACTAGAAGAGGAGCTTTCAGAAATTTATCAGGACGTTGTAGAAATTGTACTGGCAAAGGGTGGACCTGCATCTGCCCACTATTTGTCCCTATGCCCTTGAGAATTTACTACCTTGTATGAATAACTGCATTAAGTACTAGTAAGGGTTATTTTGCTATGATTTAAACGTTCTGGTCAATCAAAAGACAAGTGGGTGCTAACTATTTACCAAATACAATTGCTTATGTTCGCATTACGCAACAATCTTGGCCACAGGGTAAGTTGGCCGGAGAAGTGAAAGCTGAGCAATATGAATGGCAGTTTCAATGGTATTTTAGACGAGGACAGCTATTTGTTCAGCCTTCTTTGGGACGTGCTTTAATTTATGAACCCTTAGGGCGATTTTTGGAACGCCACGACTATCAATTAGAGGTGGGTAGTGATTATGAATTTACAGTAAGGGCAAAATTTTAGCATAATCATCATCTAAAATGCCGAATTTCCTAACAATCTCAATCTTTTCTTAACCTCCGCTCCTTATGATTAAAATAGTCTTTTATTCTTCATCTTTAAGGTTTTTATGCTCATTCAACTGATTGCCGACTATGGTAACAACGACCCAGCTTTTGCTGAAGTTAGCCAACGACTGTTACAACAAATCCCATCTGCGACGATTTATCCCCTTTCGGTGCCGCCTTTTAGTACCTTAGCGACTGGATTTTGGATTGCTCAACTGGGTTTGAATCCTGGCCCTAATTCTCGTCTTATCTATCATAACTGCGCTCCTCGTCAAGATAACCCTGAATCTCGTTCCAACAATGAAGGGGAAGGGTTAACTTATGTCTTGCTCAATAACGGCGTTCAAGTCATTGGAGTATGGGCAGGTTATAGTTTATCATTTATCAAAAAAGCGGCTGAATCCTTTTATAATCTTGATGTTTCCCGTGGAGGCTCTCAGTTTCGCTCTCGTGATGTGTTTCCTCAAGCGGTGGCGGCGATTGCTCAAGGGGATAAGGCTATTCTCGGTGAGCCGCTTTCTCCTGATATTATACCCGATCCCCCCAGCGATCGCATTGCTTGGGTAGATGGCTATGGTAACCTGAAAACAACCATTCCCTCTGACAGAATTCATTTAGAGCCACAAACGAAAGTTATTATCCGGATTGGCGATTTAGTCAGCGATGCTGTCTTTTCTGATGGCAGTTTTCAAGTTCCCGAAGGAACGCTTGCCTTTGCACCCGGTAGCTCAGGTTGGTCAGTCGATGGCGGCAAAACTCAAATTCGCTGGATGGAACTCTTTTTACGAGGGGGAAATGCGTGGAAACGTTTTGCTAAACCCAGCGTCAATCAAAAAATTTCCTTTCAATCGATTTCATAAAAGTTAGGATAAGGTGATTATCTTCTGTCAATTGAACGTGCCAGTGAGGTTCAATGACAAGGGTACTAATTTTTTCAATAATAATCGCCGTTCCTTTAATACCGTCTCCCGCCTGTAATTCTTCTCGCCGATAAACAGGAGTATCATACCACGTTTGATGGGTAAACATTGGTACCGTTTCTAACGGTTGTGGGGGTTCCGAAAGCGGTCGAGTTCGTAAGATTTTTGCTTCGTTGGGGGTATCCATTTTTTGAATTATTTCTACCGATATAGACTCAACAATAAGGGATTTTTGAGGTTGAATAAAACCATAACGAGTGTGGTGCTGAGCTTCAAAATCTTGCCTCATGCTATCTATAAGTTCAGTGAAATTAACCAACAAGGTCGAATCGGTGCCTTGATATTTTAAACTGACTTTTCGACTCACTTCTTCTTGGTGAATATCCCGTGAAGGAGTCAATTCTTCTCTGCCTTTCTGTTCTAAATCGCTAAAAATAGAAATCAATTCAGAGACTAAATTTTTATCCCAAGGCTTCTCTACTGCACTTTCTTTAATGATACGACTATCCGCTAATCCCATCCCATAAGCACTTAAAACCCCTGCATAGGGATGAATAAAAATCGTCTTAATGCCTAATGTTTCTGCAATTAAACAACAGACTTGACCGCCTGCACCCCCAAAGCTAGTTAAAGTATAATCGGTAATATCATAACCCCGTTGCAACGATACTTTTTTAAGGGCATTGGCCATATTTTCTACGGCAATTTTTAGAAATCCTGCCGCTATTTCCTCCGGCGCATTTTGCCGGTCAGTCGTGCGGTTAATCTCTTGACAGAGTTGACTAAATTTCTTTAAAACAATTTCTTTATCTAAAGGTAAATTACCCGCTTCACCAAAGATATGAGGAAAATATTGAGGTTGAATTTTACCTAACATCACATTCGCATCAGTAACAGTTAAAGACCCTCCTCGACGATAACAAGCCGGCCCCGGATTAGCACCGGCTGATTCTGGACCTACTCGAAAACGAGTTCCATCATAGAATAAAAGAGACCCTCCGCCGGCGGCAACCGTATGAATAGATAACATAGGAATGCGAATTCTAATGCCGGCAATTTCATTATCAATTTGTCGTTCATAGTCCCCTTTAAAATGGGAGACATCGGTGCTTGTTCCCCCCATATCAAAGCTTATTATCTTAGTAAAGCCGGCTCTTAAACTGGTTTGAACTGCGCCAACAATTCCCCCTGCTGGCCCCGATAAAATACTATCTTTTCCTTCAAATTTATTTGAATCAATCAATCCTCCATCGGATTTCATAAACATCAAATGGGTATCAGGTACTTGCGAGGAAACCTGATTGATATAACGCTTTAAAAGGGGGGATAAATAAGCATCCACCACCGTTGTGTCTCCCCTTGCCACTAATTTCATCAGTGGACTTACTTGATGGGAAATTGAAATTTGAGTAAAACCCATTTTTTGCGCTATTTCAGCGACTTGATTTTCATGGTCGGGGTAACGGTAACTGTGCATCAAAACAATAGCACAACTTCTAATTCCTGCTGTATAAACTTGACTTAAATTCTGTTCAACTTGAGCAATATTTACGGGAATTAATTCATTACCATGGGCATCATATCTTTCTTCTACCTCTATCACTTTTTCGTACAACATTGAAGGTAAAATAATTTGACGCGCAAAGATATTGGGACGGTTTTGATAACCAATTCGTAAGGCATCTTTAAACCCTTTTGTTATTAATAATACCGTGCGATCGCCTTTTCTTTCGAGTAAGGCATTTGTCGCCACTGTTGTTCCCATTTTGATCACTTCAATCTCTTGGCTAGACAGATTATCGGTTGATTTTAAACCCAAAATGTCTCGAATCCCTTGAATAACGGCATCTTGATAAGATTCGGGATTTTCTGAGAGCAATTTATAGAGAATTACCCATTTCCGCTCAGTCAAGGGAACAATTAAAAAGCGTTCAGGGCGATCAGATAATTGATCAATTAGATTAACTTGATCGGTTACTGCGACTATATCCGTAAATGTTCCGCCGCGATCAACAAATATTTTGAGCATAAATAATAATTAATTATCTAAGTCATTATATTAATTTTTAGCTAAATTCGGTTTTAAAAACTAAAATCACGCCAGATCTAGAGTTAAATTCTCTTTACTGGCGCATTCGCTATTTATTTACGTTTTTTATAGTTAGGGTCTTTATATTAGCTGACCCCATTTGAACTAATAGATAGTATTACTCAAACTAGGGTAATTTTCCCATTTCTTAACAATGTTTTTATATTTTGATTTATGAAAATTTGTCAGGTTTTGTAAATTTATGTTGCGAATGACTGAGGGATACTCCTAATTTTTGCGATATCCAAACCTCCAAATTACGAATTGGATAAGCACGAACGGCTTTAGCAGAGTCAACCATGGGTTCAACGAGAATAGTAAACATTCCCATTCGATTTCCCGCTAAAACATCAGTAAATAGCCGATCTCCCACCATAGCAACTCGCGAAACGGGTAGATCCATTGCTCGAATGGCCTGTCGTAACTTACGCCGTGACGGTTTCCCTGCACCCGAAAAATAGGGCAAATCAAGAGATTCAGCAATTTTTTTGATGCGATATCCACTAATGTTGTTACTGACAAGCCAAATCGAAGCAAAACGCCTTATTGTTACCACCCAATCTTGTAATTCCGACGAAGCGATCGATTCCTTCATCGGAACAAGCGTTTCATCCACATCTAGCACTAATCCTTGCAGATTATAATGGCTTAAGATAGCAGGGGTAAGATGGATGATTGTATCCCCCAAAATCAAGTCAGGCTGTAACAATTTGGCCTTAGTCATAAAAAATTGGCAATATATGCAGATATTAGTTCGTAAGAGTAGGCATTGAAAATCAACCCCTCCCCATCATCTTATTTCTTAGCCTGAACCCCTTGCAAACTTCCTCCCCCATAAAGTTTTTGTCGACAGTCCCGAAAGCCAATAGCCTGTAGTTGTTGGACTAAATCCATTTTTAGTAAGTGCCAAGCCGTTTCTGTTTCAAAAAGTGCCATAAAAACGGCTAAAGGAGGCCAAAATAAAGGATTAGTCGGCGAATGAAAATCAATAAAAGCAAAATTCCCCTCTGGCTTTAAAACTCGATAAACTTCCTGAAAAATCTGCGATAATTGCGTTTCGGTCATTTCATGTAACGCAACACTTGTATGCACAAGATCGAAAGTGTTATCGGCAAAGGGAAGAGCCTCAGCCAAGCCTTCCACATAATTTGCCTTCGGAACGGCTTTTTTTGCCCGTTTTAACGCTACTGGCGACGCATCTAATCCCGTCACTTGGTCAGACATTTTGACTAAATAACGAGTGGTTTGACCTCCACCACAACAAAGGTCTAGGATGGTACTATGGGCATTAAGGGTCAATCCTTGTAAGGCTAATTGACGAAAACGACGGTCTCCTCCCACGCTAATACTTGCTAAACGAGAGATTCCGTCATATAACCAAGGATACTGGTAACTCCATGTCCGTAAAATCGTTGCCATTGATTTTTCTCCATATAAATGTTACAAATGGTGTCTTCTGTTACTTGTTTTAACGAAGAAGCCATATATTGTTAAACTTGGTAAAGAATCTGAAAATTGATATCAGGAAACACTAACATTATGGGTCGCGTAGGGGTCTTATTGCTCAATCTTGGAGGGCCGGAAAAATTAGAGGATGTTCGTCCTTTCCTCTTCAACCTATTTTCCGACCCAGAAATCATCCGTTTACCTTTCCCTTGGCTACAAAAACCGTTAGCATGGTTTATTTCTAGTCTCAGAGCCAATAAATCCCAAGAAAATTACCTGCAAATTGGTGGAGGCTCGCCTCTACTACAGATTACGGAAGCACAAGGAGACGCATTAGCCGAAAAATTGACAGAAATCGGACAAACGGCACAGGTTTACATTGGTATGCGCTATTGGCATCCCTTTACAGAGGAAGCAATGGCGAGGATTAAGCGAGATGGTATTAAAAAATTGGTTATTTTACCCCTATATCCTCAATTTTCTATTAGTACCAGTGGTTCAAGTTTCCGAGTCCTAGAGGAAATGTGGCAAGAAGACCCCAGTTTAAGACAGATCGAATATACTTTAATTCCTTCGTGGTATCATAACCAGGGCTATTTACAGGCAATGGCGGACTTAATTGCCCAAGAATTAGAGAAATTTGAGCATCCTGAACAGGTTCACGTTTTCTTTAGTGCGCATGGTGTCCCCCAGAGCTACGTTGACGAAGCAGGAGACCCCTATCAACGAGAAATCGAAGAATGTACCCGCTTAATCATGCAAACCCTTAGTAAAGGCAATGATTACACCTTAGCGTATCAAAGTCGAGTCGGCCCCGTTGAATGGTTAAAACCCTACACGGAAGACGCTTTAATAGAGTTAGGAGAACGGGGAATTAAAAATTTAGTGGTTGTCCCCATTAGCTTTGTCTCAGAGCATATCGAAACTTTACAGGAAATTGATATCGAGTATCGAGAAGTTGCTGAAGAAGCCGGAATTCACAATTTTCAGCGTGTTCCCGCTTTAAATACTCATCCCCTCTTTATTAATGCCTTAGCGCAAATGACCAAAGACGCTTTAGAGGAGTCTCCTTGTACTTTTGACCAAGTAATCCATCCCAAAGAAAATATGAAGATGTATCCTCAAGAACGATGGGAATGGGGAATGACAACAGCCGCCGAAGTCTGGAATGGACGACTGGCAATGGTGGGTTTTTTGGCTTTATTAATTGAGTTGATTACAGGTCACGGACCCCTTCATTTTGTCGGATTGTTGTAAAGGTTCAAAGTCACTTTGAGTGATTGTGAGGCGCAGGTTTTTAGCTTGCGCTTTTAGTTTGACCGAAAAACCTGTTTCTATTCAGGAATAAATTAAAAGATATGGAAGGTTAAGTATTTAGGCAAAATTGATTACATATTTAGTTCCAAAATCTTTTAAGATTTGTTCGACAGCATAAACCAAGCTTGTCCAATCTTGATAGGCATCGACATCTAACCATTGATACTTCATAAATCGCCAAAGAATTTCAA